>NZ_JBICUT010000005.1:0-467940 GCF_043198445.1 Spirillospora sp. NPDC048823
AGGTGGCCGTCCTCATGTCACGGGGACTCGCCCATCACGACACGAACCGGTCACAGGTCACACCCGCCCCATACACCACTCCCGTGGACGTGAACCCGTTTGAAGGCTCCCTCCGCGTTCCCGTACGTTGCCTGCGGCCGATCGCAGTGAAGACAAAGGACGAGACCGCGTGACCCCGCCTGCCCTTCAGACCTGACACCTTCTTCCGCTCACCTGTAGCCGGCGCCCCCGCCGGCTCTGCCGGGCTGCCCTGGCGCGCCCGGTCGTACAGCGTTCGAGGCCGCGCGTAATCGGCCTCGTGTCAGGTCTAGAGAGCTCATGTCTTCACAACCTCATACCGTGCTGCCCTGGGTCGTCCGCCGGACCAGGCTGCCCCTGCTGTCGCTGCGGTGCGCGCACTGCCGCGCCGAGTCGGCCACCACCGGCCGGGGACGGTTCCGCGTCAACGCCAACGGCAGGCGGCTGGACGTCTGGCTGCTGGTCGCCTGCGTGTCCTGCGATCGGACGAGCAAGCTCACCGTGCACGAGCGAGCGCCGGTCAGATCCATCGATCCGGCCGAGCTCCACGGCTACCGCGTCAACGACCCGGAACTGGTGGCGGTCACGCTGCTGGACCCGCTGTTCGCCCGCCGCAACCGCATCGCCCTGGACTGGACGGGCGCCTGGCGGCTGGACGCCCCGCCGGCCCGGCCCGACGACGCGTGGCCGTTCCGGGTCGAGGTCGCCTTCGACGACCCGGTGCCGGTGCGCCCGGAACGGCTCATCGCGCAAGGGCTCGGCCTCACCCGCAACCAGGTACGGCGCCGGATCAAGTGCGGCATCCCGCTGCACCGCCCCACGAGCGCCGGCTTCACCTTCACCGTGATGGCCGGGGACTAGCGGGATGCGGCCGCGGCGCGCGCGTTCCCCTCCGCGCGAGACACGCCTCGTCCAAGAGGCCGCATGCGGGCCCGCCCGCATGCGGCCTCGACCGCCCTACCGCGCTGCGACGAACTCGGGCTGGTCCAGGACCCGCAGCCAGCTCCCGTCGCGCTGGCGCCGCGCGACCTGCGCGCGGGCACCGGCCCCGTCCCTCGGCGGCGTCGAAGTGAGCGCGACGTCACCGTTGACCAGGGTCGGCAGCGGCTCCTCCGGCTCGAAACGCGGGCGGCCGGCCAGCACCTTCTCCCACAGCTCGCGGATCGCGTCCCGGCCCACCGTCTGCGAACCAGGCGGGTAGGCCATCACCGCGTCCTTCTCGTAGAGGGCCGCGACGCCCTCCGCGTCACCGGCGTTGGACCGCTCGACGAACAGCCGCGTGATGTCCTCCGGCCGCATGGCCTTCTCGTACTCCGTCATGAACTCCCCCTTGTGCCGGACGCCGTCACCTCCATCGTCGGCACCGCCCATCCAGAAGTCAAAGACATGGTCCTTCTGAATGCCAGAAGTAGAAGTTATGGTCGGCGGGGGCGCCGCCGGGTCAGCGCCCGTCAGGAACTCAGCGCCCGTCAGGAAGCCGGCCTCTTGTCCCGGCGGCGCTTGTCGCGGACGTAGATGATGCCCGGCTTCCCGTCGCCCGGGCTGCGGCGGTCCAGCTCGAACAGCGTCGTCGCCGCGATCAGCTCGCTGAGCTTGGCGAAGCCGTAGTTGCGGGAGTCGAACTCGGGGCGCTGGTTGGTGATGATGTGGCCGACCCCCGCCAGCGCCGCCCACCCGTCCTCGTCGGAGGCGCCCTCCACGGCGTTGCGCAGAAGGTTCACTAGCGCCGTGTCCTGCTTGAGCGTCGCGGCCGACGAAGAGGGCGCCGGCTGCAGCGCCGCGGCGGCGGGCGCGGCCGAGACCTGGTCGTAGGCGAGGTTCTCGATGTAGATGAACTTGTCGCACGCCGCCACGAAAGGCTTGGGCGTCTTGCGCTCCCCGAACCCGTACACGGTCAGGCCCGACTCGCGGATCCGCGCGGCCAGGCGGGTGAAGTCGCTGTCGCTGGAGACCAGGCAGAACCCGTCGAACCGGTCCGAATACAGCAGGTCCATCGCGTCGATGACCATCGCCGCGTCCGTGGCGTTCTTGCCCGTCGTATAGGCGAACTGCTGGATCGGCTGGATCGACTGCTCCAGCAGCCGCTCCTTCCAGCCGCGCAGGCTCGTCCCGGTCCAGTCGCCGTAGGCGCGCTTGACATGGGCGGTGCCGTACTTGGCGACCTCCGCCAGCAGCCCCTCGATGATCGTGGGCTGGGCGTTGTCGGCGTCGATGAGCACCGCCAGCCTGTCGGCGTTGTCGCTGACCATCCCACTCCTTCACCGCGATCCGCCCGGAGGCCGCGCCGATCCGCTCATCACACGCCCTGACGCGCCTCCCGTCCGGCCGTAGCCTATGGGGTGGGAAGCCGATGAGGCGGCACGCGCGCACGAGGAGTCCACCATCGGGTCCCGGCAAGGGGGCGGCGCCGGTTGTCGGTGCCGGGTGCCATCCTGGGACGATGATGCATTTCGCGGACGCCGCCCAGTGGGAGGCGTGGCTGGCCGCCAACCACGACGGCGAAGGCGGCGCCTGGCTGAAGATCGCCAAGAAGGGGGCGGACGCCACCTCGGTCACCATCGCCGAGGCGCTGGACGTCGCCCTGTGCTACGGCTGGATCGACAGCCGGCGCAAGTCCTGCGACGAGACCTTCTACCTGCAGCGGTACTCGCGCCGCCGCAAGGGCAGCCCCTGGTCGCGGGTGAACGTCGAGAAGGTGGAGGCGCTCACCGCCGCCGGGCGGATGCGCCCGCCCGGCCTCGCCGAGGTCGCCGCCGCCCGGGCCGACGGCCGCTGGGACGCCGCCTACACCGCCCAGCGCAACGCCACCGTCCCGCCCGACCTGGCCGAGGCACTGGCCGCCCACCCCGGCGCCGCCGCCCGGTTCGAGGCCCTCGACAAGACCGCCCGCTACCTGGTGATCCTTCCGCTGCTGAAGGCCAGGACCCCGGCCGGGCGCCGGGCCCGGCTCGACAGGGCGATCTCCGACCTGTCGAACCCCCTGAACACCGCCGGTAACGCGCCCGGCTGAAATCTCGGCAAAGATCGGCCCCGCGGCGGGGCGGGACGCCCGAAACGGGCGGCGGGACACGGTTAGCGTGCGGGCATGTCGCAGACGCCCGGCGACAGGCCCGCCTACGCGCCCGCCGACGTCCCGCCCGACGCCCCCGCCGAACCGCCCGCCGGGCGGCCCGCAGCCGGCGACGCGCACGCGATGCCGCCCTGGCTGCCGAAGGCGTTCGTGCTCGCCGGCGCCGTCGTCCTGGCGTTCATGGCGGCGATGTGGCTGCTGCAGCGGCTGCGGGACCTGCTGCTGCTCCTGCTGATCTCGCTGTTCCTGGCGTTCGCGATCGAACCGGCCGTCAACTTCCTGGCCCGGCACGGGTGGCGGCGCGGCCCCGCCACCGCCGCGATGTTCCTGGTCGTCGCCGTCCTGACCGGCGGGTTCCTCAGCGGCATCGGATCGCTGCTGGCCACCCAGGCCGCGGGCCTCGTCGAAGGGTTCCCCGGATACGTCGACCAGGTCATCGGATGGGTCAACGCCACCTTCGGGACCGGCCTGTCGCAGGACACCCTGTTCCAGCGGCTCCCCACCGTCACCGGCGCCCTGTCGCGGCACCTGTCGTCCCTGGCGACCAACGTGTGGGGGATCGGCGCCACCGCGTTCGGCGTCGTGTTCAAGGCCCTCGGCGTGGTGCTGTTCACCTTCTACCTGTCGGCCGAGGGCCCGCGGTTCCGCCGGACGGTGTGCTCCCTGCTGCCGCCCCTCCACCAGCGGCAGGCGCTGCGGGCCTGGGAGATCGCCGTCGACAAGACCGGCGGCTACCTCTACTCGCGCGGACTGCTGGCCCTGGTCTCCGGGATCGCGCACTACATCGCCATGGCCGGGCTCGGGATCCCCTACGCCGCGGTCCTGGCTCTGTGGGTGGGGGTGGTGTCGCAGTTCATCCCCGCCGTCGGCACCTACCTGGCCGGCGCGGTGCCCGTCCTGATCGCGCTGACCGTGGCGCCGTCGACCGCGCTGTGGATACTGCTGTTCGTCCTCGCCTACCAGCAGCTGGAGAACTACCTGCTGCACCCCCGCATCACCGCCCGCACCGTCGACGTGCACCCCGCCGTCGCGTTCGGGCTCATCCTGGCCGGCGCCGCCGTCGCCGGGCCCGCCGGGGTGCTGCTGGCGGTGCCGCTCGGCGCCAGCGTGCAGGCGTTCGCGAGCGCCTACGTCCGCCGCTACCGCGTCGAGGACCATCCGCTGACCGAACCGGACCCGCCCGGCGGTCACTGGTGGCGGTGGCTGCGCCGCAACTGACGCGCCCCCGGCCGCGGCGTCGTCGACCCTTGCCGTGGACGGCGCCGCCGCCCGGGGCTAGCGTGCGAGAAAGACCTTGATCATCCGAAGTTCGGGGGCCGGAGGGAGCCGTCATGTACCGTCCCCGCACGCGCCGCCGCCGGTGGCTCGCCGGCCTCACCGCCGGTGCTCTCGCCGTCACCGGCCTCACCGCCATGATGACGCCCGCCGCGCACGCCGCGCCGCCCGGCGGCGGAAACGGCGGCGGCCACGGAAAGAACCCGGAGCTCATGCGCATCCTGCGGTCGATGACACTGGAGGAGAAGGCCGCCCAGCTGTTCGTCCTGCAGATCCACGGCAAGAGCGCCGACACCACCGACCCCGCCGACGTCGCCGCCAACCGCAGGCTGTACGGGGCCGGCAACGCCGCGCAGGTCATGGCCCGGTACCGGCCCGGCGGATTCATCTACTACGGCAACAACATCGACGACCCCCACCAGGTCGCCGCGTTCTCCAACGGCATCCAGCGCGCCGCGATGGCCGGGCCCCACCGGATCCCCGCGACGATCGCCACCGACCAGGAGGGCGGCATCGTCGCCCGCATCCAGCCGCCCGCGACGCAGTCGCCCGGCGCCATGGCCCTGGCCGCCGGCCGCCGCACCGGCGACGCCCGCGCCCTGGCCCGCATCACCGGACGGGAACTGCGCGCCATCGGCATCAACCAGGACTACGCCCCCGACGCCGACGTCAACGTCAACCCCGCCAACCCCGTCATCGGCGTCCGGTCCTTCGGCTCCGACCCCGGCCTGGTGTCGGACATGGTCACCGCGCAGATCCGCGGATACCGGTCCGGCGGCGTCACCGCGACCGCCAAGCACTTCCCCGGCCACGGCGACACCACCACCGACAGCCACAGCGGCGTCCCCGAGATCGACCACACCCGCCGGGAATGGGAACGGCTCGACCTGCCGCCCTTCCGCGCCGCCATCGCCGCCGGCGTCGACTCGATCATGACCGCGCACATCGTCGTGCCGTCGCTGGACCCGTCCGGCGACCCCGCGACCCTGTCGCGGCCCATCCTCACCGGCATCCTGCGCGACCGGCTCGGCTACCGCGGCGTCGTCGTCACCGACGCCCTCGACATGCAGGGCGTCCGCGACAAGTACGGCGACGAGCGCATCCCCGTCCTCGCCCTCAAGGCCGGCGCCGACGTGCTGCTCAAACCGCCCGTGGACGACGACGGCGCCGGCGTGTTCCCCCGGCAGCTCGCCGCCGTCGTCGCCGCCGTCGAGTCCGGTGAGCTGACCGAGGAGCGCATCGACGCGTCGGTCTACCGGATCCTCGAGCTCAAGCACGAGCGCGGCCTGTTCCGCGACCCCTACACCGCCGAGTCCCGGGTCGGCGAGGTGGTCGGGACGCCCGCGCACCTGGCCGCCGCGCAGCGCGCCGCCGACCGCACCACCACCCTGGTCGAGAACGACGCCGGCGTCCTGCCGCTGCGGCCCGGCGCCCGCGACGTCCTGGTCACCGGATGGGGCGTGTCCACCACCGCCGCCCTCGGCACCGAGATCGCCCGGCGCGGCGCCACCGCCACCATCCGGCAGACCGGCATCAGGCCCACCCGGGCGCAGATCGACGAGGCCGCCGAAGCCGCGCGCGGCCAGGACCTCGTCGTCGCCGTCACCAACCGCGCCTGGGACGTCGAAGACGAGCCCGGCCACAACGGCCCCGGGCAGATGAACCTCGTCAAGGCCCTCGCCGCCACCGGCACGCCCGTCGTCGTCATCGCCGTCCGCGACCCCTACGACATCGCCTGGTTCCCCGAGGCCACCACCTACCTGGCCACCTACTCCTACACCGCCGAGGCGCTGCGGTCGGCCGCCAAGACCCTGTTCGGCGAGCTGAACCCGCGCGGGCGGCTGCCGGTCGCCATCCCCGTCCGGGACGAGCCCGGCACCGCCCTGTACCCCTTCGGCCACGGCCTCGGCTACCGCCGCTGACAGGGCGGCCCGGTTCCGGGACGGCAGCCGCAGCCGCCACGGAACCGGGCCGGGCCGGGATCATCACACGGGCCCGTGGCACGCGCCGGTCACACGGGCCGGTCACACGGGCCGGTCACACGGGCCGGTCACACGGGCCGGGCGGTGTCAGAACTTCCGGGCGCCGATCGACTCCATCAGCGACGGCCAGATGAAGCCCGCCTCGCGGATCCACGCGGGCCAGTTGTGCCGGCCGTCACCGTAGATGTGCGCCGTGTGGGGGATGCCCAGCTCGTCCAGGCGCTTCTTGAACTCCTTGGTGTTCGCGCCGATCGCGATCTCGCTGAGCAGGCCGATGTCCCACGGCGCGACGCCCGGGTCACCGGGACCGGGACGCCCCGTCGTGCCGGCGGAGAAGAACAGGCCGGTGCCGCGCAGCTTCGGCGCCAGCGAGTACGGGTCGTGCGCCGCCCAGTTGGCGTCGTCGGCCCACGGGATCCCCCAGATCGCGAACGGGTCCTGGCCGTTGCCGGCGTTGGTGAACATCAGCATCGCCGGCATGCCGATCGACCGCATCGACAGGATGCCGCTCAGCGACGCCGCGTACTTGAACAGCCCCGGGTGCCGGGCCGCGTAGCTCATCGCGCCCGCGCCGCCCGAGGAGTTGCCGATGGCCGCGCGCAGCGCGCCCGCGCCGTAGTTGCGCTCCAGCAGCTGGCGCACCTCGGCGGTGTGGAAGGTCTCCCACTTGGGCGTCCCGCCCTTGCCGTAGTTGTACCAGTCGGTGTAGGAGCCGTTGGCGCCCTCGGGCATGACGACGATGACGTTGTACTTGAGCGCCCACGCCTCGATGTCGGTGTTCCTGGCCCAGGACGTGTAGTCGTCCTGGCCGCCGTGGAAGGCGTACAGGACCGGCCACGTCGCCTGCGCGCCGCGCTGCCAGTCCCTCGGCAGCAGGATGCGGGCGTTCACCGACGTGCCCAGCGACGGCGAGTCGATCGTGATGTCGACCGCGTGCTCGCCGACCTTCTTCTCCGCGGTGATGCGCGCCCCGCTGTCGGCCGCGACCGGCGCCGCGAGAGTCCGAGCGGGCGCGGCCTGCGCGGCGCCCGCACCCACCGCACCGAGCCCGGCGACGAGGACGACGGCGACCGAGCCGGCGGCGAGCGAGCGCTTCCACTGTCCCTGGAGTGGCCGACGGCGAACGGACGTTGTCATCTGCGCTCCTCGCGGAAACGGCCCGACCCCCGTGGCCGCGCGACCACGCCGAGTTTCCTCGCCTCCACCGGATCGATCTACAGGGGCCTTTGACAAGAAATGCGCCGCGGGCTGTGAAGAAGTGAGTCATCCGGACCCGCCCGGCCACACCGCCACCGCGCACGGTCACGACCGCCCGGCGGGCTCCAGGGCCGACACCTCGCCGAGGAGCGCGGCGAGGTCGCGCGGCCGGGAGAACATCGGCCAGTGGCCGGTCGGCAGCTCCCGGTAGGTCCAGCCGGGCCCGGTCATCATCGAGAAGACCGGGTGGCCCTGCTCGCCCATCGCCTTCACCGCCGCGAGCGGGATCGTGTTCGCGATCAGCGTGCGCGGCGTCGCGGGCAGGGGATCGGGACGCGTCAGCGCCTGCGTCGCCGTGCCGAACGGCTGCGGTGTGCCGCGCTCGCGCATCACGGCGAGCTGCTCGGCGGACAGGCCGGCGAGATTGTCCGGGTCGGACTCCGGGTCGAACGGCGGCACCGGGATCTTCCACCCCTCGCCCTGCTCGGCGACCTGCTTCTCCAGCTCCGCACGGGCCTGCGGGTCGTGGAAGTCGATTCCGGCCATGCCCGGCGGCATCGGCCCGGTGTCGACGTACACGATCCGCGCGATCCGCCCGGGGATCCGGTCCGACGCCCCCGTGGCGGCCATGTTCGCGCCGCTGTGCGCGACGAGCACGACCCGCTCCAGGGCGCCGCCCTCGATGACCGACACGATGTCGGCGATGTGGGTGTCGACGTCGACGCCGGGCGCGGCCTCGCCGGCGCGCTCGGCCTGCCCGGCCGGTGTCACCGCGTGGACGTCGTGGCCCGCGGCACGCAGCTCGGCCGCCACCTCGTCCCACGCCCAGGCGCCGAGCCAGTAGCCGGGGACCAGGACGAACGTAGCCATGTCAGCCGTCCCTTCTCCGTGGATGTGACCTCACGCTACGGTCAATACCGGACAGAAACCGCCCGGATTTGGTGAGTGACCCGTGTCATACCCCGCACCGTCGCATCCGACGACCCGCGTCCTGGCGATGCTGGAGCTGCTTCAGGCGCACCACCACCGCCACGCTCACCGAGACCGCCGGGGGAGTGGTCATGATCACCCGGGCGGAGCGGCTGGACGGGATGCCGCGGATGCTGGCCGGGCTCGGCCTCCCGTTCGTCATCCGCCGCCCCGCCGAGCTGCGCGGCCACGTCCGCGACCTCGCCCGCACCCTGGACGAGCAGGCGGGCCGCTGACCGGTCAGCAGATCGGGGGCGGGTTCAGCGCCCGGAGCGGGCGTCCCACTCGTGCCGCAGCATCGCGTAGACGACCTCGTCGGACCATTCGCCCTTGACCATCTCGTTCTGCACCAGGCGCGCCTCGCGGCGCATCCCGAGCCGCTCCAGCACCCGCGCGGACGCGGTGTTGCGGCCGTCCAGCCGCCCCACCACGCGGTGCAGGTCGAGCCCCTCGAAACCCAGCCGCAGCACGACCTCGGCGGCCTCGGTCGCGAACCCCTTGCCGTGGTAGGCGGGATGGAAGATGTACCCGATCTCGCCCTGCCGGTGCTCCCGGCTGCGCCACTGCAGGTTCACCTCGCCCATCAGGTCGCCGGTCTGGCGCCACACCACCGCCAGGACGAGCCAGTCGCCCTCCTTCTCCACGGTGGACGCGGACATCTTCTGCTTCAGGAACGCGCGGGACTCCTCCAGGTTCCGGGGTTCCCAGTACAGGAAGCGAGCTACCTCGGGCAGGGACTGGTAGGCGTACAGGTCCTCGAGGTCGTTCGGACAGAACGGCCGCAGGGTCAGCCGCTCGGTCTCGATCGGATAGGCCGGACGGAGCATGCGATGATCCTATTCGCCGTGTTCGGCCTTATGCGACCCGTGATTGCCCGGGAAAGCGCCTGGCCCCGCCGCGCGAGCGGGGCCGGGAGCGGCCTCCGGGGGCGGCTTTCTAGGGGCGGCCGCCGCCCGGCCGTCCCCGGCGGGGGGCCGGTGCCGCCTCGGCCTCGGCGCGTCGGGCGCCGCCGTCCGGGTGGCCGTCCTCGCCGTCCGCCGACTCGCCGGCACCGGTCTCGCGGCGTTCTTCGTCGTCGAACGCGCGGGTGTCGCGGAACTCCACGTACGGCTCCGCCTCGGCGTCGTGTCCGCCGGCGATGGCGCGGCCGCGTTCCAGCTCGGCGTTCAGTTCGGCGCCCAGCAGGATCGCCAGGTTCGTGATCCACAGCCACACCAGGAAGATGATGATCCCGGCGATGCTGCCGTAGGTCTTGTTGTAGGAGGCGAAGTTCGCCACGTACAGCGCGAACAGGCCCGAGGCCGCCAGCCACAGCAGGACCGCGACCAGCCCGCCCGGCGTGACCCACTGGAAGCCCCGCTTGGCGTTGGGCGAGGCCCAGTACAGCAGCGAGAACAGGAAGCTGATCACCAGCAGCATCACCGGCCACTTGGCGATGCTCCAGATGGTGACGGCCTGGGAGCCCAGGCCGAGGACGTCGCCGATCTCGCGGGCCAGCGGCCCCGACACCACCACCGCGATCACCGACGCCGCCAGCACCGCCAGCGCCAGCAGCGTCACGGCGATCCGGATGGGGACCGTCTTCCAGATCGGCCGCCCCTCGGGAATGTCGTAGACGATGTTGGAGGCCTTCATGAACCCCCCGACATACCCCGACGCCGACCACACGGCGCCGGCCAGGCTCAGCAGGGCGATGACGCCGGCGCCTCCGCCGCTGCCCTGCAGCTGGTTGATCGAGCTGATGAGCAGGTCGCCGACCGCCCCGGGGGCCAGGTCGCTGACGCTGGAGATCAGGTCGTCGGTGGCCGACTGGCCGGCCAGGCCGACCAGGGACACCACCACCAGGATCGCCGGGAAGATCGACAGAATGGCGTAGTAGGTGAGCGCGGCGGCCCAGGAGGTCAGGTTGTCCCTCTTGAACTCCCCGATCGTGCGCTTGAGCGCCTGTTTCCACGACGTGGCGCGCAGCGCGGTGGGTCCACCCGGTTCGGTCATGACCGAACTCTCCTCACAGCAGCGTGCGGCGACGGCGGCGCACGCGGACGGCCTGCCTCTGGCCGGTGCGGAACACCACACGCACCGGGGCGTTGCGGCCCCGCCCGCGCCCCGGGCGCAGCCGTGCCTTGGGTGAGCGGCGCCGGCGCATCCACACCGCCGCGAGCGCGACCGCGCCCGCCGACGCGACGACGGCGCCGCCCCGCTTGGCCTGGTCCGCCGCGCCGGCGCCCTTGACCCGCGCGGTGACCTCCCGCGCCGACGCGGCCGACTCCCGCATCCTGCTCTTGGCGTCGGCGGCCTTCTGCCTGGCCATGGCCTTCACATCGGCCTTGGCGGCGAGCTGCTCCACCGTCTCGCCCAGATCGTGGCGCGCCCGGTCGACCTCCTGCCGAAGCTCCTCGGTCCCCGCCCCGGCGCCCTGCTTGCCCTGCGTGGTCATCGGTGCGTCGCCCTCTCCTTCAGCTCCGCCACGGTCTGCTTCGCCCCGTCCATGGCCTTCTCGGGTTTGGCCGGTGTGGCGCGCTTGGCCTGCGACCGGCCGAGCAGGGCCAGGACGCCCGCGACCAGCATGAGGAACCCGCCGATGATGAGGGCGGCCGCCCACACCGGCAGGACCAGCGCGATCGCGGCGACCGCCGCCGCGAGCAGCACGGCCACCGCGTACAGCGCCACCAGGGCGGCGCCGCCGAACATTCCGGCGCCGGTCCCGGCGTGGCGGCCCTTGTCCTTCAGCTCGGCCACCGCGAGACGCAGCTCGGCGCGCATCAACTCCGACGCCTGCCGCGTCGCCTGCCTGACCAGCTCGCCCGTCCCCGCTTCGTGGTCCGCGCCGTGGAATTCGGGGGCGCGCCCGTAATCGTGCCGGTGCACCCCCCCGGTCCCCGTTTCGGTCCGGGTCCCGGCCTCGGTTCTGCCGTCCTGTGCCGGCCGCGCGATGCTCATGGCTCCGGCCTCCTCCACGTCCTCGTTACGAAGCCCGGGTACAGCCGTTCCCCCAGGTCGCGGACTAAACGTGGCGGCGGCCCCGGCCGCGCGCGGCCGGGCCGCCGGCGGGGACGCGCGGCCGCAGGTCAGCCGGTCGTCAGCCAGTCGACCCGGTGGGCCTCGGTCGGATCGGGGATCTCCCAGCGGCGGACGAGACGGTCGATGACCGCGTCCGGGACGGGGGAGCGCCGGCCGCGGTTGCGGTCGCGGAGCACGCCGGGCGGCGCCTCCAGCGCCACGACCTCGACCCGGCCCCGGTAGCGGGCGATGAGGCCGGTGCACAGATCACGCTGCGTCCGCGACACGTTGGTGGCGTTCCACACGAACGACCGCCCGGCGCGCAGATGCCCGCGGGCCGCCTCGTGCGCGGCGGCGGCCACGGCGCGCTGGTCGCCGGCGGGGGACACGCCCATCTCTCCGCGCAGCCGGTCGAGGCTGACGACGGGCACGCCCGGCCGGTTGGCGGCGATCCAGTGGTCCTTGCCGGCGCCCGGCAGGCCGGACAGGACGGTCGCGGTCAGGCGCGTGTCGTCGTAGGCGGCGTAGCCGGGGTCGCGGCCGGGCTTGCGGAAGTACCAGAACCGGGCGTGGTCGGACGGGAACACGCGCGGGACGTCCAGGCACTCCTGCTCGGCGCAGTACTCCCCGTACAGGGCGACGTTGTCCAGCAGCTCCTCGGTGTCGGGGCAGATCCGGCCGAGGATGTCGGCCGACGCCAGCAGCACCAGGTCGTCGTTGCGGGCCAGCAGGCTGACACGGAACACGATCTGCTGCAGGTCGGGGCGTTCCAGCGCCCAGAACGGCACCTGGTGGTGGCGGATCAGCGCGGCGACGTGCTCGCGCCAGGCGGGCGGCGCGCCCATCTCCCACAGGATCCGCCGCACCATCAGGTCACCGCGCCGCGAATGGCCGCGCGCGGTGATGCGGCCGTCGCCGTCGATGCTCGTGCAGTGCGGCTTGGCGATGTCGTGCATCAGCACGGCCGTGAACAGCCGCACCCGCTCGGCGTGCGGGCGCGCCCGCCACTGCGGCAGCGACGCCAGCGCCTCGCACGCCATCCGGGTGTGGATCTCGACGTCGCCCTCGCCGTGGAACACCGCGTCCTGCGGGACGCCGGCCATGTCGCGGACCCAGCCGAACGCGTCCCGGATCCGCTCCCACGGGACGGTCCAGTGCGGCGGCGCCGGGCACAGGTCATCGAACACCCGCATACAGCACCTCCGGGTCGGCCAGGCCGTTGGCGACGATCGGGCGCTCCTGCCAGTGGGTGCCCGAGTCCAGGATCGCGGTCAGGAAACTCGGCCGCACCCACTTGTAGCGGTCGACGGTCTTCCCGCCCTCCTCCACCTTGATGTAGAGGCCCTCCATGTCGTCGGAGGTGTCGGTCTCCTCGGCGACGCGGCCGGGATCGGCGCCGCCCGCCCGCGCCGCGGCGCGCAGCGCGTCCCGCCACCGCGGGGTTCGGCACGTGGACGGCCCCGCGAACGCGGTCAGCGCCGCCACGTCCCGCAGCGGACCCTCGTGCAGCACGGGCACCGGCACCACCGGCGTGCCCGCGAGCAGCTCACGGCGCCGCCCGGTCGACAGGAACGTCCCGTCGGACCGGTCGAGGACGTCGAACTCGCAGAAATAGTGCGGCAGCGAATCGTAGAAGACGGTGTGCTTGGCGTACAGCCACTCCCCGTACAGGACGTACCGGTCCTCAAGCCGTTCCCTCAGGACGTGCTGGACGGACGCCGCCCACGCCTTCAGCGGCCCGAACTGGCGTTCCCGGGGCCCGCCCGTCAGGTAGTGGCCGCGGCTCTGCAGCCGCAGCTCCCCACCGGAGGTGAAGCTGATGCCGGCGTTGGCGCCGTCGAGTTTCTCCTCCACCACCAGATACCGCCCGGCGATCGCGGTGAACGGCACCGAGGCGAGGTCGTGGTCGCCCGGCTGGAGCCGGGACCCCTCGATGTGCCGGGTCCGGGGATATTTGCGGAGCATGCCGACCGTTGTAGTGAACGGCGCCGATCATGCCAACCGGTTTTCCGTCCCGGGCGCGTGTGAACCGGAGGGGAAACGGAGGTCGAGCCGGTGGGTCAGGCGGCGGTGACGCGGGCGAGCGCCCCGGTCTCCAGCGCCACCCACAGCGCGCCGTCCGGGCCGAGCGCGATGCCGTGCGGCTCGCATCCGGGGGTCGGCAGCGGGTGCTCGTCGATGCGGCCCCGGGGCGTGATGCGGCCGATGTGCGCGGTGCCCCACTCGGTGAACCACAGGTCCCCGCCGGGGCCGGCGACGATGGCGTGCGGGCGGGCGGCGGGGTCGGGCAGCGGGTACTCGGTGACCTTCCCGTCGGTGGTGATCCGGCCGATGTGCCCGGTGCCGATCTCGGTGAACCACAGCGCGCCGTCGGGCCCGGCGGTGATGCCGACCGGCGCGGACCCTTCGGTGGGCAGCGGGTGGACGGCCAGGTCCCCGTCCGGCGCGATCCTGCCGACCGCGTTGCCCTGGTTGAGGGTGAACCACATCGCCTCGTCCGGGCCCGCCGTGATCATCGAGGGCATGGCGTCCGGGACGGGCAGCGGGTGCTCGGTGACGCGCCCGCCGGTGGTGATCCGGCCGATGCGGCCGGTGTGCATCTGGGTGAACCACAGGGCGCCGTCGGGCCCGGCCGCGATCCCGCACGGGCCGCAGCCCTCCGGGACGGCGAACCGCGCGACGTCGCCGCCGGTGGTGATCCGGCCGATCGCGTCGCCGCGGAAGGCGGTGAACCACAGCGCGCCGTCCGGGCCCGCCGTGATGATCATCGGCCCGCCGGGGAGGGGATCGGGGGGGTGCAGGGTGAGCCGCCCGTCCGGTTCCATCCGGCCCACGCGGCCCTCGTGGACCAGCGTGAACCACAGGGCGCCGTCGGGCCCGGCGGTGATGCCGTACGGGCCCGAGTCCGGTCCGCAGACCGTGAACTCCCTGATCGTGGCGTACGAACCCTGCGTCATGACGTGTCCCCCCTCGTCCTCAACTGCTGTTTCCTCGCGGAGGCGAGGTTAACGCAACGGTTGTTGCGTTACGATGTTCGCGTGGAAAACCGCCGCCCGTACCGCCGATCTCCCCGGGACGGCGCTTGACCGCCCCCGCCCCCGGGCCCGGGACCGTCCGCCCCGGAGGCCGCACCGCGCGGGTGCGCGACGCCGTCCGGGAGGCCACCCTCGCCGAGCTGGCCGAACACGGCTACCCGGGGCTCACCGTCGACGGCGTCGCCGCCCGCTCCGGCGTCCACAAGACCACCGTCTACCGGCGCTGGGGAAACGCCGACGGACTCATCGCCGACGCACTGGACCTCGCCGCCGGGGAACCGTGGCCGGTCCCCGACACCGGCACCCTCGCCGGTGACCTGCGCGCGATCGCCCGGCTCGTCCTGACCGGCTTCACCGACCCCGGGCAGGGACCCGTCGCCCGCGCGTTCGTGCTGGCCGCCGCGCACAGCCCCGGCGCCGCCCGCGCCCTGCACGCCTTCTTCGCGCGGCGGCACGAGCAGTCCGCGGCCGTCGTCGAGCGCGCGGTCGGACGCGGCGAGGCGCCCGCCGGGACCGACGCCGCCGACGTCGTCCGGGTCGCGGTCGCGCCGCTGTACTACCGGCTGTTCGTCACCGGCGAGGCGGTCGACGAGGCCGCCGCCGACCGCGCCGCCGCGGCCGCCGCCGCGGCCGCCCGCGCCGGAACGTTCGTCACCCCTTGACCTGCGGCGCCACCGGAGACGTCGGAGCCGCCGCCCCCCGTCCGACACCTTCACAGGATCGCACCCGGCCATCGAGCGCGTCCGAGCCGAGGCCGGATTCGGAGAGCCGCCCTCCGCGGCCCGGCCCTCAGACGAGACCGGCGTCGTGGGCCAGCAGGGCTATCTGCGTGCGGTTGCCCATGTCCAGCTTGGTCAGGACGCTGGACACGTGCGCCTTGACCGTGGCCACGCTCATGAACAACTCCGCGGCGATCTCGGCGTTGGAGCATCCCCGGGCGATCGCCAGGACCACCTCGCCCTCGCGCGGGCTGAGGCCCTCCAGCGCCGCGCGGGCCCGCTGGTAGGCGCCGGCCTCCACGGCGGCGCGGTCCATGAGCCGGCGGGTGATCCGCGGCGACAGGATCGGGTCCCCGGCCGCGACCTGCCGGACCGCCTGGACGATCTGGTCCGGCGGGGTGTCCTTGAGCAGGAACCCGCTGGCGCCGGCGCGCAGCGCGCGCAGGATGTTCTCGTCGGAGTCGAACGTCGTCAGCACGATCACCTCGGGCGGGTTCGCCCGGGCCCGCAGCCTGCGGGTCGCGGTGATGCCGTCCACCCGCGGCATCCGCAGATCCATGAGCACGACGTCGGGGGCGTGCAGGTCGGCGGCCGCGGGCACCTCGTCGCCGTCGGCGGCCTCCCCGGCCACCGCGATGCCGCCCGTCCCGTCCAGCATCATCGACAGCCCCGCGCGGACGAGCGCGTCGTCGTCGACGATCAGCACGCGCAGGGGACGGGTCACGCCGGCCATGGTAGCCAGGCGCGCAGCCGGAACTCGCCCGCGGTGGTCTCGTGGTCGAGCCGCCCGCCGGCCAGCCGCACCCGCTCGGTCAGCCCGACCAGCCCCGTCCCGCTGCCGGGCGCGGCGGGCCCGGCGCCGGCGGCGGGCAGCGGATTGCGGATGTCGATCACCAGCCGGGTGCCGGGCCGGCCCTCCAGCGCCACCGTGACGGGCCGGCCCGCGGCGTGCTTGCGGGCATTGGTCAGGCCCTCCTGGACCACCCGGTACGCGGTCCGCCCGGCCGCCGCGGGCAGGGCGCCCGGGTCGGCCACCTCATCGCGCAGCTCCACCGTCCCGCCGGCGTCGCGGGACTCCCGCACCAGGTGCGACACGTCGGCCAGGACGGGCTGCGGACGGCCCTCCTCGGCCGCGTCCTCGCCGCGCAGCAGCAGGATCACCTCCCGCAGCTCGTCGAGGGCCTGGTGCACCCCGGCGCGGACCACCCCCGCGGCCTGCGACAGCTTCTCGGGCGGCGCGTCGGGCCGGTACTCCAGCGCCCCCGCGTAGGTGGCCAGCAGCGACAGCCGGTGCGCCAGCACGTCGTGCATCTCCCGGGCGATCCGCGTCCGCTCGGCCATGCGTGCCTCGGCGACCCTGCGGCCCTGCTCGGCCTCCGCGCGGCGGGCGCGTTCGCTCAGCGACACCAGCAGCGCGCGGCGCGCCCGGGCCAGCGCGCCCCAGCCGACCAGCGCGCCGTAGCCGGCCGCGATCAGCAGCAGCCACCACCCGAACGAGATCCCGCCGGGCGGCTGCCACAGCCCCTGGACGACGTGCGCGCCGATCCCCGCCGCGCCGACCCCCGCCGCGACGGGGAACGGCCGCCGCTGCGCCACCTGCAGCGCGGCGATCGTCGCCGCCGGCGTCGCGGCCGGTGACACCGCCGCCAGCGCGGTGAGCACCAGCGCCACCGGGACCGGACGCCACAGCAGCGCGGGCGACAGCAGCAAGGCCGCCGCGCCGACCGCGAGGTCCAGGGCCGGCGTCCCGCCGGCCGCGCCGGCGTCGTGGCGGGCCCAGACCGTCACCCCGGTCAGGACCCCGGCCACGGCGAACACCATCGCCGCAGCGGCCCCGCGGCCCCGCCACCACGGGCCGGTCCCGGCCCGCCCGCGGGTCTCCTCGTGCGCCGGCTCGTCCATCGGCCAAAGGCTAGCTCCGCACGTCACGGCGCCGACACCGACCAAAGTCGGTGCCCGCCCCCACGGCGGTCGGACCCATCCTGGCCCCGCGCCCGATGCGGTCGCCGCGGCGCCGCGGCGACGCTGAGGCCATGAACAGAGCAGCCATGAAGGCACCGGCCGTGAACCCGCCGGCATCGAAGGAGAATCACAAGCCGAACGGCGGCCCCGCCCGCAGAACACTGACCGTCGCGGGCGCCACGGCCGCCGCGCTCCTCCTGTGGACCCTGGCCGGCCCGGTGGCCGGGCACGCGCCGTCCGCCGCGACCGGCGGCGACGCCCAACCCGTCGGCGCGGTCCCGGTCGCCGTCGCGGGCCTGCTCGCGGGGCTGGCCGCCTGGGCCCTGCTCGCGCTGCTGGAACGGACCGTCGGCCGGCCAGGACGGGTCTGGACGATCGCCGCCGTCGCTGTGCTCGCCCTGTCGATGACCGGGCCGCTCGGCAGTGCCGCCGACACCGCGAGCGCGGCGATCCTGGCCGCGATGCACCTGCTCGTCGCCGCCGTCCTCATCCCCGGCCTCGGTCTCACGGCACGCGGGCGGTGACCGTCCCGCACGGCGGCCGGTCGCGGGCCGCGCGCGGCGCGTCCACCCCCGCCGCACCGTGCGCGGACCGCCGAGGGGGCGGTCAGGAGTCGCGGGCGGCGAGTTCGGCGACGATGGCGCGTTCGCGCTGGGCGCCCGCCTCGGTGCGGGCGGCGTCGCGCTCGCGGGCCAGCTCGGCGGAACGCGCCTGTTCGGCGCGCAGGTCGAGGCGGGCCTCGCCGAGTTCCTCACGCAGCCGCTCGGCCAGCGCACGCGCGTCCGACGCCTCCGCGCGGGCGCCCTCGGCCCGGACGTGCGCCTCGTCCGCGCTCTGGCGGCGGCGTCCGATTTCGGCGCGGGCGGCCTCCAGCGCGGCGACCGCCTCCGCGCGTTCGCGCTGCGCCGCGTCGGCGCGCTGGTCGGCGCGCTCGCGGGCCTGCCCGGCCGCCTGGGCGCGTGCCTCCTCGGCCGCCCGCACCCCCTCGGCACGGGACTGCGCCTCGCGGGCGCCGACCGCCTCCGCCCGGGCCTGCTCCGCGTCGCGCCGGGCGGCCTCGGCGGTGCGGCCGGCCTCGGCGGCCAGTGACCGCGCGTCCTGGGCGTCCAGCCGGGCCTGCTCGGCCTGCGCGTGCGCCTCGGCGGTGGCGCGGTCGGCGTCCAGGCGGGCCTGCCGGACGCGCTGATCCGCTTCCGCGCGCACGGCCTGGACCGTCCGCTCGGCTTCGTCATGGGCGGCCTGCACGGCCGCGTCGGCCTCGGACCGGGCCTGCTCCGCCGCCTGGACGGCGTCGTCGCGTTCCCGTCCGGCCCGCCGGCCGTCCTCGCGGGCGGCTCGGGCGGCCTCCCGCGCCTTCTCCGCGGCCTCCTCGGCGCGGGAGGCCCGCCCGGCGGCGTCCTCCCGGTCGGCCAGCGCGGCGGCCACGGTCCGCTGCGCCTCGGCGCGGACGGCGCTGATGCGCGCCTCCACCCCGCGCGGGGACAGTTCCGCGTCCAGGGCCTCGGCCAGCGGCGCCAGCGCCGCGGCGAGGCCCTGCTCCATGCGTTCGTACAGGTCCTCGGCCCGCGCCAGAGCGCCCTCCAGACCGGGGGTGGCGCGCCGCAGCTCCCGTTCCCGCTTGGCGCGGGACTGGCAGCCGCCGTCCAGGCAGTACTCGCGCGGGCGCCCGCGCCCCTCGCGCTGCGGGACGGGCCGGCCGCAATACCGGCAGGCGCGCTCGGCCGCCTGCACGGGCTGTTCACTCATGGTCACACACGTATCCTAGCTTTTTCTGTATTCCTATTTCCAGAAAATAAGAACACCTGGAAAACCAGGACGTCTAACTGACGACAATGCACGTTCTCAGAAGCCAGCCGCTAGGCTGCCGCCATGGACGATCTCCAGCCGGTCGCCGGTGCCCCCGAGGTGCGCCCCGCGCCGTCCACGCGCAACACCTTCCAGGTCTACGTCGCCTCGCTGGAGAGCCCCAGGTCGCGGCGGGCGATGGGCGCGTGCCTGCACCGCCTCGCCGCGATGCTGCACACGGCGTCGGGACACGAGCCGGGCCCGGCGCCGGGGGAGAGGTTCGCGTGGGAGCGGATGCGGGCCGAGCACACGGCCGGCCTGCGGGCGCTGATCGGCCGGCAGACCACGCAGGGCCCGGCCGGGGAACAGGTGCCGTGGTCGCCCTCCTACCGCAACCTGCATCTGTCGGCGCTGCGGGGGGTGCTGCGCACGGCATGGCGGCTGGGCGAGATGTCCACCGACGACTACCAGCGGGCCAGGGCGGTCGCGAACTTCCGCGGGACGCGGCTGCCCGCCGGGCGCAGCGTCCACGCCGCCGAGTTCACCGCGCTGCTGCGGGCCTGCGCCGCCGACCGGTCACCGGCGGGCACACGCGACGCCGCGCTCCTGGCCGTCCTCTACACGACCGGCGCGCGCCGCGCCGAGGTCGCCGCCCTGCGCCGCGAGGACTACGACCCGGGCGAGCGGTCGCTGCGGATCTCCGGCAAGGGCGACAAGCAGCGGCTGGAATACGTCCACGAGGGCGCCGCCGCGCTGCTGGGCGCGTGGCTGGCGGCCGACGACCGCCCGTCCGGGCCGCTGTTCAAGCCGGTGCACAGGTCGGGCGCGGTCCAGCACCGCCCGATGACCGACGCGGCGGTGCGCAACGCGGTCGTCAAACGCCGCAGGCAGGCCGCCCTGCCGCCGATGACCCCGCACGACTTCCGGCGGACGTTCATCGGCGACCTCCTCGACCAGGGCGTCGACCTCTCCACCGTCCAGCAGCTGGTCGGGCACGCTTCCCCGGCCACCACCGCCCGCTACGACCGCCGCCCCGAACGCCGCCGCCGCGGCGCCGTCGACCGCCTCCCCTTCCCCGCCCCCGAGGACATCGGCGAGAGCGGCTGAGGCACAGACCGGACGCGGTTCCCGGCTGCGACGCAGACGGCGACCGGCTGAGGTTCGCTCTGCAGTTGACCACCGCCAGGTATCTGGCCGCGGCCGGCCCCGGTACCGGCCTCGGCCGTGATTTCGCAAGCGTCTGTGGGATGTGACACCATCCGCCGATGATCTCGGCTTCTCGCTTTGCCGAACTCGTCCGTGAACGACTGCCGTCCGCCACGGCGGAGACCTGCGGACGTGGACGCGTTCGCCTCGGGGATGTGGCGGAAGATCCTCAAGGACCCGGCCCGGCCGGTGATGCTGGTGCGCCGCCATCTGGAGGTGTGCGTGTTCTCCTACCTCGGCGCGCCGGCCCCCGTGGAGAATTCTTACAAGCCGGCCATGGTCATCCCGGGTGACTTGAATGCGGAGGTGGACGGCGGGCACGTCGTGTGACCGTGCGCCAGGGGGCCCTACTCTTCATCCAAGTCTTCGAGAGACTCGCGCACTTCGATGACTTCGGTCGGGACGTCTTCCGTGGGCCAGCTCGCGGCGAGGGCCTGGAGCATCCGACGGTGCTCTTCGAATGTCTCATCCCGTATGAGGACCAGGGCGGCGGCCGCCTGGATCTCCAACTCGGGGCAGCGGGTCGCGCTCAAGAGGACGTCGATGGAGTTGTCGCTCCGGAACTCCCCCAGCAGATGCAAGGCCTGGCTGCGCTCGCTCGTTGGGACGGCTTCGTCGCACACGATGTCCCCGAGAGCCTGGACGAGCCGGGGGTGGGAGTGGTCGACGGACCAGAGCACGTCTCTGATGGTGTCGAGGATCTGGTCGCGAAGCGAGCCGGCGCTCTCGAGCGAGTCGGCGAGCACGGACAGGTCGTCCTTCGCGGCGATCCTCAGCGCCGACAGGGCGGTGAGGTGGGCGGCGCGGGGGCCGTAGTCGCGGCTGAGCTCGGGCGGGGACGGCGGGTCCCGCAGGATCTCCTGGATCAGCGTGAGGACGAGCGCCCTCGCCGGTTGCCGTGCCTCTTCGCCACCTCGTGCGAGGGCGCCTTCCGGGTCCCACCAATGGTCCAGGGCGATGCCGACGGCGGCCACGTCGCCGCTTACGAGCATCGTGCGCATGGCGTCGTGGTATGCCTCGTCCGCCGTGGGGAGGCGTAGCCTTCTGTGCGCGCGGTGCAGGTCCGGGTCCTGCAGCCGGTGCCCCTCCCAGTGAACGCTGTGCGGCTTTCCGAAGACCAGGTCGATGGGGCTCTGGCCCCGGAAGCGCACCGGAGGATGCTCCTCCCAGCTTTCGGCCAGGTCTTCCATGACCGCACGGTGGCGGTCCAGGCCGCCGGTCTTCACCAGGTAGGAGACCGCGTGCACCTGCACGTCCGGCTCTCCCTCGCGAATCGCACGCAGAAGGACGTCGTCGGCGCCCGCGCCGAGCCCGTCGGCCAGGATCCGGATCGCCGTCTCCTTGGTGCCGTGGGAGGCGGAGGACGGGTCGAAGATCACACCGCTCACCGCCTCGACGAGCCGGGTGTCTGCGGTCTCGGCCTCGCCGAAGAGCCCGTACGCCATCCAGATGGCCTCATGCCGGACCGTGTCGGAATCCGTCCGGCCGAGGATGTCCACCAGCAGGTCGGCGTCACCCGGTTTCGCGTGCTGCGCCCCGATCATGTTCAGCGCGCTCACCTCGGCGGGCGAGATCGGACGACGGAGCACCTCGCGGGCGCGCTCCAGAACCTCGGGCAGATAGGCGTCCGCCAGGGCGGAGTCATCCAGGACGTGCCGCAGCCCTTCCCAGTGTTCGTAGTGGTCGAGCGCGATGCCCACGGCGACCGGGTCGTCGCTGCGCAGCAGCGTGGTGAACGCCTCCAGGCACGTCTGGTCGGTCAGCGGGAACCGCAGCTCGTCGTGAGCGTTCCGGAGGGCCGGGTCGTCCAGGTGGGCGTCCTTCCAGTACGTGCTGTGGAAGCCCACGAGCGCATCACGAACGTTCCTGGAAAAGGGGCCGGCGTCCTCTGGCCAGGAGTCGAAGAGCTGCTGGAGCAGCTCGCGGTGCACACGAACCTTCTTGGGCGACGATGTCAGCTGTCCGGCGGCGCTGACCTGGACCTTGAGGTCACCGGACTCGGTGAGGCGAATGAAGAGGGCCTCCACCTCGGGCATGTCGAGGTCGCTCAGGGCATGGATGACGGAGCAGCGATCCCGCGCGTCCAGGCTCTCGTCGAGGGCGATCGCGCGAACGGCCGCCAGGAGCCGAGGGTTCGGCTCCTCCGCGTCCCCGAGAGCGGTGGACGCGGCCATCACCGCTTCCTCCCGCAGCCTGGGGTCCGAGGTGGTTTCCAGAATCTCGGCGATCCGGTCGGCGTCCGCGTCTTCGCCGAGGTGCCACACCATGGTGAGCGACCAGGAGAGCGCCCGATGCCGGTTCTCGTCATCGAGCCTGGACGACCGGTCCAGGAGGTCGCGGGCGATGAAAAGCACCTCGTTGTTCAGTGGCCAGTACGGGTTATCCACTCCCCACCTGGTGTCCGCCTGCGCCTGCTGTATAATCGCTCAGCGCATCGCACACGACACCCAGGTCACCGCTGTGCAGCCGCTGACTGAACGCCCCGAGAAACGACGCGTCATCTCCGTCCGGCATAGGGCCTCCTCCATGATCGGCTCGCCAGACTGGCACACCCGTCCGCCCCAGGTCCTCCCATTTCAAGGCTCCCTTCGCCCAGCGTCCAGCGCCTACACGGCGCAGCGGGCGATGGAGGCCACATGGTTCACTCCAGCCGACTCCAAAGTCCTCACCACACCCTGATCTGGACGCCGGACGCTGCAGATGTGCGGCGCCGTAGGCAGAGGCTAGGTGGTCGTTCGCGACCGGACCTCGGCGGCCCAGTGGGGGGCGTTCCACCGGTCGGCGATGGCGGCGGCCTGAGCGAAGTGGGCGGCGGCCTGGTGGTCGCGGCCGAGGAAGACGGCCAGCTCGCCGAGGGTGTGAGCGACCGGGCGCAGCGCCACCGACAGGCTCGTCGCGCCCGCCGGGGGGCCGTCGCGGTGCGGAAGCAGCGTCGCGTAGATCTCCTCGGCGGCGGCGCAATCGTTCAAGGCGACGATGGCCATCGCCCGCAACGTTGCGAAGAAGGTGAAGAAGAAGTCGGGGCGGATCGGGCTGGGTGACGCGCGGACCGCGCGGGCTTCGGCGTCCAGGCCGTTGGCGTGGAGGGCGAGCGCGAGCAGGTCGGAGGTCATGGGGCCGAGCGCGGCGTGGAGTGCGCGCACGTCGTCCAGGTGCGCGCCGAGCGTGCCGTCGTTCAGCCAGATCGTGGCCAGGGCGAGTTGCAGAAAGCCCGTGGCGTGCACCGACCCGATGCGCCGCATGCCCTCGTCGACCTTGAGGTAGAGGAGTTCGGCGTCGGCGAGCCGGCCTTCGATGAGCGCCAGGGTCGCCAGCGTGATCTCGGCGACGGCGATCGCCTCGGGCACCCGGTAGGCGCGCGCGAGTTCCAGGGCCTCGGTGATCACCTGGTGCATGGTCACCGGGTCGTTGGCTTCGGCGGCGGCACAGGCATGGTTGAGCAGCCCGGTGATGCGGTAGACCGGCAGATCGTGCTCGGTGCCGATCTCCACGAGCTCCCGGCAGAGCTCGGCGTCGCCGTGGACCCCGACCAGGATCTCGAGTGCCGCGGCCCGCAGCCGGGGTCCGGTGGCGAGGTCGAGTGCCTCCCGCGCTGCCTCCAAGACGGTCGGGTCGTCCTCGCCGACCAGTTCGTTCGCGTACACCGTCAGGAGCCGGGACCGCACCGAAGGGGGCAGGTCGCGCTCCAGCAGGCGGCTCAGGCGGTCGACGATGGGCCGGTCCACCGTGCCATACGTACGGACCTGCCAGACGGTCGGCTCTGTCCACGCGGTGAAAGCTGCGATCATCAGGTCGTCGCGGCCCAGTGACTCCGCGTACTCCACGGCTTCACGGCGGGTCTCGCGGGCGGCTCCGACGGCTCCAGCCCGGATCTGTGCGCGCAGCAGCCTGCCGAGCAGTTCGACGCGTTCGTCCGGTCCGGTCGAGTTGGTGACGGCGTCGGTGAGGAGGTCGGCCGCCACGTCGTGGGCGTAGCGGGCCTCAGCAAGCTCGGTGGCCCGGACGCAGTAGCCGACGGCCTTCGGTGAGCCGGCGCGCGCGTAGTGGTGGGCCAGCGCCGCGATGTCGTCGGTGCCTTCAAGAGCGGCGGCGATCCGGGCGTGCATCCGGGTGGCACGCAACCTGCTGACGTCGGCGACGAGCGTGTCCCTGACGAGGGCGTGGACGAAGCGGATGTGGCCCGGGCCGGGCTCGTCGAGGAGCCCGGCGATGACGCCAGCGTCCAGCGCGTCCAGCACACCGTCCTCGTCGGTGTCGGCGGCCTTGACCAGGACGTCAACTGAGCTTTCCCGGCCTGCGACCGCGGCGAGCCGGAGGATGGACACGCCGCCTTCGGGCAGCCGTGCGAGCCGGCGGCGGAGGACGTCCCGTACGCCCTCGGGGACCTCGGAGAGGGCGACCAGCGCGCCTTCGCCGTTCAGCAGCCGGGCGCTTTCGCGCACGTAGAACGGGTTGCCGCCGGTGCGCTCGGCGATCCCGGCGATGGTCTCCTCGTCGGCCTCGCATTCGGTCCGTACGAGCTCCGCGACGGCCTCGTCGTTCAGCCCCGGCAGCGCCAGGCGGAGGGGCGTGGCGCGCGCGAGGGAGGCCAGCGTTTGGGTGAGGTGCCCGCTCTCGTCCGCGCGGTACGCGGCGACGACCAGGATCGGGGCCCGCGTGCCGAGGCCGCCGCCGAGCAGTTCCAGCGTGGCGGCGTCCGCCCAGTGCAGGTCGTCCAGCACGAGGGCGACCGGGCGTTCCGCGGCGACCGCCGCGAGCCACTTCCACACGGCTTGGCGAAGCCGGAACCGTCCCGCGGTGGCGTCGTCGTTCACCGGTCCGGTGTCGGTGAGCAGCGGCGCGAGGTCGTCTGCGAACTCGCCCGGGGACATGGTCGCGGCGACGGCTCTGAGCGCCTCGGTCCAGGCCCACGCGGGCGGCGCGCTGTCGACCTCGGGGCAGTGCCCGGCGGCGACCAGCCATCCGTCACGTTCGAGCCGCCTGCCGAGGTGTTCCAGCAGCGTCGACTTGCCGAGCCCGGCCTCGCCGGTGACAAGGGCGATGCGGGCGCCGTCGGTAGTGGCCTGGGCGGCGGCCGTGACCAGTGCCGACAGCTGTGCCTCGCGTCCGACGAACGGCGCCTCGATGATCGGAGCCGGCCGCGGCAGCGGTGCGGTCGGCGGTGGCGGTGGCACGGTCTCGCGCATGACGTCCGTGCGCTGGGTGAGGATCGCCTCCTCCAACGCCGTCAGGTCCGGGCCAGGGTCGAGCCCGAGCTCCTCGGCGAGGATGCCGCGGGCGCGGCGGAGCGTCGCCAGGGCGTCGGCCTGGCGGCCGCTGCTCCACAGTGCCAGGGCGTGCAGCCGCCAGCCCTCCTCGCGCAGCGGCTCGTCGCGGGTGAGCCGCTCGGCATCGGGCACCACCGCGGCGGAGTCGCCGATTCGCAGACCCGCCGCGACGTGCAGTTCGGTGGCGACCAGGCGCAGCTCGTTCAGCCGGGCCGTCTCGGCGGCGGCCCACGGCTCGTCGGCGACCTCGGCGAACGCCGGGCCCTGCCACAGTCCGAGCGCCTCGGCGAGCCGAGCCTGGGCGGCGCGCGGGTCGGTGTCCGTACGGGCCTGGTCGAGCAGGTCCTCGAACCGCCACGCGTCCACCGACTCCGGCGGCAGCCGCAGCGCATAACCGGGCGACGCGCTCACCAGCAGCCGGGCCGGCGTGCGCGGCGGACGCCCGGGCTCCACCAGCCGGCGCAGGTTGGACACGTACGCCTGCAGGGACGTCAGCGCCCGCGCGGGCGGCTCCCCGCGCCACAGGTCCTCGATCATCCGCTCGACCGGCACGACCTGCCCACGCGCCGCCACCAGCAACGCCAGCACGGCCCGCTGCCGCGGCCCGCCCAGGTGCACGGACTCACCGTTCACCTCGGTCGCGAACGCGCCCAGCACCCGGATGAAGACCATGATCCGCACATCGTACGTGGACGGTTCCAAGTCGGCTCCAAGTCCCCTCCAAACACCCGGGAGCAGCCTGAACATGTCGCAACCGATGAAGGGCGGGAACAGATGAGCGTCGACACCCGGGAGATGGAGATCGTCCACCGCGTGCTCCGCCGTGAGTCACGGCTGCTGGTGGAGCTCGTCGCGGCCGTCACCCCGGGCGACACCGCTCGCGCCAAGGTGATCGCCGACCATTTCCGCGTCTACCGGCTGGGCCTGCACAACCATCACGAGGGCGAGGACGAGCTGCTGTGGCCGCCGCTGCTTTCCCGGGTGGACCTGGAGGCCGACATCGTCCTGCGCATGCAGGCCCAGCACGAACGCATCGCGGCCACCCTGACCCGGCTGGACGCCGCGTTCCCCGCCTGGGAGGCCACCGCCGGCGCCGGCGAACGCGACACCCTCGTGGCCGCCCTCACCGAGCACCGCGCGGTCCTGCTGGAACACCTCGACGACGAGGAGGCCACCCTCCTCCCGCTCGCGGCCAAGCACATCACCGAACAGGAGTGGGCCTCCCTGGGCGACCACCTGGTGAACAACGCCCCCAAGCTCACCCTGCTCACGCTCTTCGGCGCCGTCCTGGAAGACGCGAACCCGGCCGAGCGCGCCATCGTCCTCAGCGGCCTCCCCGGCCCGGTCCGCGTCATCTGGCACGTCATCGGCCGCCCCCGCTACGCCCGCCACATCCGCCGCGTCCGCGGCTGAACCCAACCCCGACCCGTCTGAACGTCAAAGGGAAGAACCATGTCGCTGAAGAACATCAACACCGTCCTGGCCACCGCCAGCGTCCTGTTCAGCCTCTACCTGGGGATGTCCTTCATCCTGACCCCCGAGACGTCCGCCCCGGGCTTCGGCCTGCCGACCTGGCCCTCTGGCGACGGCGGCGGCTTCCTCAACGTGAAGGGCAACCGCGAACTCGCGATGGGCCTGGCCATGGGCGTCCTGCTGGTGACAGGCCAACGCCGCGCCCTGGGCTGGGTCCTGCTGATGGTGGCCGTCGCCCCGTTCGGCGACATGATCACCGTACTGGCCCACCACGGCTCCATGGCCGCCGCGTTCGGCATCCACGGCCTGACCTCGGCGCTGATCGCGGTCAGCGGCCTGCTGATCCTCCGCGAGACCAGCAAGGCCCGCAAGGCCCAGGAGGCCACCGCCCCAGCGTCCGCCGCGCAGCCCGCCTGACGTCTGCACGCCCGAAGGGGTTCACGGTGTTCCTTCGCATTCTCTGAGAACTCGAAAGGGAGACGACAATGACGATCAACGATCTGCGCGGTGTCCTCAAGGGGCGCGTGCTCCTGCCCGATGACGACGGCTTTGAACAGGCGGCCACCGCGTGGAATCTGACCGCCAGGCAGCCCGTGGCGGCCGTGGCGGAGGGGAACGAGGTGGAGGTACGCGCGGAGGAGCGCGTGGGCGCGCCGGGGGTCAGCGTGACCGGCTACACCCTGGGCGGTGGGGTGGTGGAGGATGAGGAGGGAGTTCAAACGCGCTGACTTACGGCCTCGGACGCCGGCCCAACACAGTGGATGGGTCGGGGGCGCTTCGCGGCTAAAGTCCGTGGGATGATCCTTCCGTTTGGAAACGCGCGCCGTACCGGCGAACACCTCGGCGCGGCGATCTCCGGTGCTCCCGAGACGGCCTGGGTCTTCCGGGGCGAGGCGGAACTGACCGGGTCGCCCGCCTGGGACGGCGACCTCGTCGTGGTCCTCGACGTGGACGGCGGCGTGCACGGGCTTGAAGCTGGAACCGGGGAGCCCAGGTGGTCCCACCAGAACGAGTGGGGCCCCGCGTCGCCCTCCGGCTCGGCGGTCATCACGGCGACCGGAGTTCTGCACCTCCACGAAGAAGAGATCGTCGAGCTCGACCGCCGGACCGGCGAGGTGAACGGTGTCTGGGACTGGGGTGGCCAGCACATCACGGCGTTCGACGGCGTCCTGCTCGTGGACGGCGCGTATGCGGTGGATCTGGCCACCCGCACCGGCCTGTGGGAGGCTCCGGGGGCGAGCCTGCTCGCGCCACCGGCCACGCATGACGGCATCATGGTCGTGACGGACGGTTTCGAGGGCCATCACGTCCACGGCGGGGTGCACGCCTTCCGCTATGGGACCGGCGAGCGGCTCTGGTCGATCGGCGACCGGCAGAACGCCGAATGCGTCGCTCCCGCCCGAAACATGGGCGACAACACGGGCGACTGGGAGGTACCCGGCCTGACCCATCCGGTGATCGCTGAGGGCCGGGTGTGGTTCACCCGGCTGCGTGGCCACGAGGATGGTGCGTGGCCGCATGTCTGGCCGTGGGACGCCATGGAGTTCGTCGGATGCGACCTCAAGACCGGGACCGAGGAGTGGACCTGGACTCCCTTCCCCAGGCGGTACCACTTCCAGCCGTTCAAGGCTCCGGCGTACACGGACAGGCTGCTGCTGTGCGTCACGGCGACCGCGGAGCTGGACGCCGCCGACGGATCGCCCCTTGAGCCCGGCGAGTCCCGGCTGACCGCGGTGAACACCCGGACGGCCGAGCCGGCCTGGAGCAGTCCCCTGGACGGCTTCCCAGTCGGCTCACCGGCCCTGGCAGGCGGCGTCGTCCACGTCGTCACCCGTGACGGCACGATCGTCGCGCTGGAGTCCACGACCGGCGAGGCCCGGTGGACCTACACCTGCGGCGAGCCGCTCGGCGTCACCGACGACGATCTCGCGGATACGGCTCCCTACGAAGAGGAGCCCGCGCGTCTCGTCCCCGGTGACGGCTCCGTACTGGTCCAGACCGCGCGAAGCGTCCGGCTCCTGCGCTGAGCCGGAAATCATGGTGAGCGGATGAGCCGCAAGTGACCATGGGTGTGGTGTTCCGTAAAGAGGCCGCGCGCCCGTACAGTCGAACGGGTGGCTTTGTTCACGTCGCACAGCAACGTGTCGATAGCAGTTCGGGAGGCAGCACCCCGGGAGCCACCAGGCACGACGTCAGCTTCGTTCGAGGTCCCACACGAGTACCCGGCCGTCCCGCCCCGCCGTGATGGCGACCGTGCGACCGTCCCAATCAGCGACGCGGACGCCGACAACCTCCCTGCCGTGGTGTTCGTCGAACGGCCCATGGACGAGGCGGCGCTCCGCCAGCGACCACACGCACACCCGCCCGTCCTTCGAACCGGTCACCGCGACCGGACGGCCGCCCACGACGCCGACATCCATGCAGGAAACAGAGTCCTCCTCCTCTTCGGCGAACTCTGTGTCAAACTCGATCGAATCCTCGTCGATCGGCCCTTCCCACTCCCATGCCCCGGTGTCGGGGTCCCCCAGGATCACCCGGTCCCCGCTGGCCGCCACCACCCGAAGGCGGCCGTCCACCGTCGCCAGACCGACGTCCGCCACGGGCACGGGACAGGGAAACTTTCTGACGGCGCTCTGGGTGTCGACGTCCCACACCACCACACTGTCGTCGTCGCAGCCGAAGATCGCGACCGTGCGGCCGTTCAGCGTGCCAGCTGCGATCCCGGTGACGGTGTCCCGGTCTCCGTAGAGCACGGCTGGTTCGACGTCCGTGGCACCGTTGGTGTCTGTATGTGCCGCATCCCACATGTATGTACGGTCGCTGCAGCTGATGAAGAACGGTCGCCCGTTCAGCCGCACCGTCGCTACCTTCCCCGTACCGCCGTGGTTGAGACGCGCGTGCACGCGGACAGCTCCGCTGGCCAGATCCCACTGCGCGAAGGACTCTCGGTACTCGGCCCCACCGACCACGATTCGACCGTCCACGACGGCGGCGCAGACTCTGGTGAACAGCTCGGCGGCCTTGTCATTGTCGGACGGGAGGTGCCCGACCATCGCGCGGAAGTCGTCGGGGCGGTACGGCATGTCCAGCCGGTACCGCGTCCATCGGTCCTCGGACGGCTCCCAGACCCACGCTTCCGGCTCGACGGCGCAGATGACGAGGAGACGACCGTCGACGGTGACAAGGTCGAGGTCCCAGAGGCGCCCGGCCGGGAGTTGGCTGGAGAGAGCAAGTGCAGTCATGCGCCCGGAGTGTAGGGGCGAGGTCTGACAGGCCCCCCACCTGAGGCCGCCTGACCGCGGCGTGGCACGTCTACCGCATGGCGACAGCCTCGATTATCAGCAGCCCGCCTCGGCGGCCGGAGTTCTAATGAGGACGAGGGAGGGCATGGCCATCGCTCGCTCCCGCGGCAAGCTCAAGGGGGGGTGCCACCGGAATACGGCGGAAACGGGCCGTGGCTCAAGTATCTGCTGGTCAGCGCGCTGAGAGTGCGGCGTATGCCGTGGATCTGCCGATCTTGAGGGTGCGGGCTGCTTCGGCGACGGAGACGCCCTCGTCGACCTACAACGTGACCCGACGATACCTTTCAGGCGTATTCCGGCTGGCCCCTCCCCGGACATGTGCGAGGAGCGCCGCGAGGTCTGGACCGCCGCCACCGAACTCCTCGAACGCCTGAACACCCCGGGGACGGATCACTATCATCTCGCAGATGATCACAACGGACGACGAATCCGGCGGAGCTTTGATCGGCCAGGTCCAGGTCGTCCAGCACGCGGGCGCCTCGATGGTCTTTTGCATCGACGACCGGGGCTACGGCATCAGCGCGTGGACGCCGTCGACCGGGCGCTGGACGTCATCGGATCTGACGTACGTGCACGCGGAAGACCCGAGGATGGCCGCGTTCCCCGACGCGGACAACGTCCTCACCACGTTCGCGGCCCTCTCCCGCGGCGGAAGGCTGCTCCTGGCGGCGGGCGGCCATGAGCAGGAACCGGCGCTGTGGGATTTCGACAGCGGCGAAATCGTGGCCCGCACGCCTCTCAGCGGCGCGTACACGGCCGCTGTCATCGCGCTCGACGAGGCGTTCGTGACCTACCAGCTGTACTCGGACGAGATCAGGCTCTGGGCGCCTGACGGCGCCGTCACGGTACTCGGCCACGTACCGAATCTGCGGCGGCTCGCCTTGGTTCGGGACGGCGACCGTACCCTGATCCTCGGGTTCGGGGAGAGGATCACGGCCTGGGACGCCACAACGCTCACCGAAATCGGCGAGTACGCACCGTTCCCGGGCCCGATCCGGGCCGCGACCACGTGCGTGCTGGATCAGGACGCGATGGCCTTCTCGGTGGTGAAGAAGGTCGGGCTCTACGCCTGGCCATTCGGCGCCGGCAAACCCCTCTACGGCCCTGTTCTCCTAAAGGAAGGGCTCCCCGACTCGATGGCGGTGACGAATGTCGACGGTCGTCCGCTATTGGTGATGCCGATCCAGAACTCGCTGCGCCTGCGGGACGCCAAGGACGGAACCCTGGTCGGCCGCATTCCCACGTCCGGGTATCGCGTCACGGCGATGCAGGCGGCGACCGTCGACGGCCGTCCCTCTCTCGTTACCGGCGGGGATGATGGCGTCCTGCGGATCTGGGACGAGACCGACCTCGCCGAACAACTCCGTCCAGTCTAAACCATCCCCCAGATATGGGCATTTGCCCGCAACCCCGTGACGGTGTCGGTGTTGATCACTACCATCCCGCAAATGATCACAAGCAAGGCTCGGGGCTTGAGCCTGGCACTCAACGGTCGTGTCCTGACAGGCCGGAGAGCGCGGGCATAGGCGGTGGAACGCCCGATCTTCAAGGGGTGCCACCGGAATACGGCGGAAACGGGCCGTGGCTCAAGTATCTGCTGGTCAGCGCGCTGAGGGTGCGGGCTGCTTCGGCGACGGAGACGCCCTCGTCGACCAGGCGCCGCAGGGCGGCGAGTTCAGCGGGGCCGATGACCCGGGGGCGGCCGATGCGCTGCTTTCCGGGCAGAATCTTCCTCTCGGCCTCGCGCCGCTTGGCGGCGGCGATCCCCTCGGCCTGACCGGGGTTGAGGAACCTGCGGACAGCCGTTGGCGGTGAGAATGATCTTGGGTTGGGGTGTCCGTTAGGGGAACGCTCACCGGACAACAACGGTGAGCGCCCGGACGCGAACGCGACCTGCGGCGACGCTGTCTCACATAGGTAGTCCGCGAATCTGTCCGGTGAAGGGGGGCTAAACGGTACGCTGCGCGGGTGGGAGAACTCATCGGCTACGCCCGTTGCTCAACCGTCCTGCAAGACCTCACTGCCCAGACCGAGATCCTTCTCGGACTCGGCGTGCCTGAAGACCGCATCTATCTCGACAAGGGACTGACCGGCACCAACCGGGAACGACCCGGCCTCGACCAGGCCCTCGCGGCCGTCCGCGTCGGCGACACCCTGGTCGTCCCTAAGCTGGACCGGCTGGCCCGCTCGGTGCCCGACGCCCGCGACATCGGCGACGCCCTGGTCGCCCGCGGCGTCCGGCTGTCGCTTGGCGGCAGCATCTACGACCCGGCCGACCCCATGTCCAAGATGTTCTTCAACATGCTGGCGGTGTTCGCCGAGTTCGAAGCCGACCTGCTGAAGATGCGCACCCGCGAGGGCATGGCCATCGCCCGCTCCCGCGGCAAGCTGAAGGGCCGCGCACCGAAGTTGACCAGCCGGCAGCAGGCCGAGCTGGTGCGCATGCACGCCACCGGTGAGTACACCATCGCCGAGCTGATGGAGGTGTTCTCCGTCGGGCGGGCGACGGTGTACCGCGTCCTCGAACGCGCCGGCCAAGAACGTGTAGGCGGAGCGGCATGAGTCGCCGCGATGCCAGGCTCGATCGGGACGTGGCCGCGCTGCTAGCCGCCAAGGCGTTCATCGAGATCCGCTGCCTGGCGGGGAATGCCCGGCGGAGGTCGGAGGATAGCTCCGTCGAGGAGGACCTGGACCGCATGAGGTTCCTTGCCGACCTGTGCCACAACATGCCGGGAATCGCCCGGCCACGTCGCTGGCGGCCGTCCCGCAAAGGCGCCTCCCTCAGCAGCTTCCAGCAGGCGATGGCGCAACGGCCGATGAGTTGGACCTGGAACACCGCCGGCCCGGAAGGGCGCGCATGGATGCTGCGTCACGTGGAACAGGCGGGGCTGACGTGGACGCCACCGCCACCGCTCACAGCTCACCGCAAGGGCCCGTCGCCGATGACGCTGAGGCAGTGGGCCGGTGTTCTCCTGGGGCATTGGCCGGTCAGAGCCCCGATCGGGCGCCAACCGCTGCCAGCCGAAGCACGCATCCTCAAAGCCCTCGACACCGACGCCATCTGCGCTCTGTACACCGAGGCCGGGCGGCTGCGACTCGGACTCGGCAAAGGCGGACCATGGCTCCGGGAACACCTGGATCCCGACGGCGTCCACTACCTAGTACCGGACCCGGCGAGCTATTACTGGCCCGGCAACTCAAATGCCAGCGGCGGGAAGATCCGCTGGTGGCAGTGCACCGTGCTGCTGCGGATGTACGACGGCGAGCAGGTCAGCGGCATGCTCGCCGTACTCCCGGAAACCTTCGCCGCGCTGCCGCCGACCGTGCCCCGACGAGAACAGCTACGCCTCCTACACCGCGCCCGTTCCACCGAACGCGACACCTACCTATGGGGCCGTGACCACAAGCCCGAATGCGCCCCACAGGTATGCGGCTACGTCCCCGAAACCACCGACGACACCCCGCCAGCCGACTGACGAGGCCAGCCCGCTCATCCCTCTGAGCAGAGGACTTCGGAAATCTGTGCAGAGGACTTCGGAAATCGACAGACACTCTAACGACCAGGCTCGAAACCGTCCAGAAACCTCCGTCCATAAAGACGATGCGGCGAAGCCCGTCGATCATGGGGAGCAGAACTGGTGACACCGCTCAAGATCAAAATACTGGCGCGGCCTTTGTCCTCACCCGGCTCACACCTCTACGATTCTTCGCCCGTGATTCGCATACGCTCCTCCAATCTGGCCCGGAGATCCGACAGGTCGTCATCGGGGAATTCATGGGCAAGAAAGTCGAGCCCGTCGCGCAGGTAGGGCAGTGAGGCGCACATCCCGTAGTTGTCCGGATCCGGCTCCGCGAAGAGGTACTGCCAGTCGTAGAGACCCCTGGTGCGCAACATAACGTCGAGGTAGTCGCCGTAGCCGATGCGGAGCCGAGTGGGACCCTGCCTGATGTCGAAGTACCAGATCTCCGACGAGTCCTGGTTCCGGGTGAGCCTCAGCGCGGAGTAGGTGCCGGTCCCCCCCACCGGATGGGTCTCGAATATCTTGAACTCCTCGACCAGTTGCCGCACTTCTTCGGGGGCCGCCGGATTGATCACCGATCTCGGTACGCCACGTATCACCGCCTCGCCGATGTGCATGATACGGAATTCACCTGCGATCGCCTTGAACGGGTCCAGAGCCCGCCAGGCGAACAAGAGGCTGGAATGACGGTGAAAGTTCCGAGTCAGTTCTTCGGATAGCGGAATATCCTCCACTTTCCGTATTATCTCAAATGCGTCTTCGGCGCGTTCCATGTAAACAGCCAACGGTCCCCGGTCGTATTTTTCCGTTCGTATGGAACTGCGCGCCTTGATCTTCTCCACTGTCTCGCGAAGTCTGCGTTCGTAGTCGGTTTCCACGATTTCCTCCAGTTGAGGGTCTCGGTAGTCCTGGCTTTAGATCATGGGGCGAACAGGACGCGGGATTCGAGGTCGAGTTGCGTGGTCGGGGTGGCGGCCGGTGGGGTGAGGTTGAGGATCCAGTTGCCGAACCGGCGGATGACATGGGTGATGTAGGGGGAGATGGTGGCCAGGTTGTCGGGGTCGACGGGGCGGCCTTCGGCTGCGATGGCGTTGGCGGCGTCGGTGATGTCGCAGGCGGTGGAGTAGATCACGCAGTTGGCGAGCAGCTCGTTGAACTTGATGATCTTCTCTTGGTAGTCGGGGTCGTTGTGGCCGATGAGTTTGCCGCCGAACATGAGCCAGTCGGCGAAGCCGTGGAAGGCTTCGTTGCGGTTGGTGACCTGGGTGATCTGCTCGCGCAGGTCCGGGTCGGACAGATACCGCAGCAGCGTGATGGTGCGGACGGCGCGGCCGAGTTCGCGGAAGGCCCGGTAGAGGCGGTTCTTACGAGAGTGGTTGCCCAGACGGCGCAGCAGGGTGACCGAGGAGATCCGGTTCTGCCGGATGGAGATCGCCGTGCGCAGCAGGTCGGTCCAGTGAGTTTCGATGAGCCGCCAGTCGATCGCCTCGTCGCCGAACAGCGAGTCGATGTGCTGGTAGGCGGTCTCCGGGGTGGGCCGGTAGAAGATCAGGTCGTGCCAGTTGCGGATGCGGGGCAGCAGGTCGAACCCCAGGAGCGCTGCGAGGCCGAAGACCGGCAGCGACTGGCCTTGGGTGTCGGCGTGGATGGTGTCGGGCTGGATTTCTGAGGCGTTCTTCAACAAGCCCTCGATGATGTAGACCGCCTCCCACACCCCGCACGGGATGAAGTGGGAGAACAAGGCGACATAGGTGTTGGAGATGTGCCGGTAGGCCAGACCGCCGTAGCCGCCGTACCGGATGTGGCTTTCCGCAAGGAGGTTGTTCTCCCACGTCTCGACCTGGGAACCGTCCGCGGCGACGGTCTTGCCGTCACCCCACACCGAGGCGATATCGAGCTGGTTGAACGCGTTGATCACCGTGGTGGAGGCTTTGGCGATCTTCTCGCTGGTGGCGTGCTGGTTCGCGGCCCGGGCAAGCTCGGCAGCACTGACCTTGCCGCGCATATGCGCGGCGACCTGGGCCGGGCCGAGCAGGGTGCCGTAGGTGAACACCGTGAGCACGTACCGGCCGAGCGCTTCCTTGATCTTCGGGTCCGATCCGGAGGCGGGCCCGAAGCTGTGGTGCCAGCCCAGCTGGTAGGCGGTGCGGGTGAGGATGTCCAGCAGGTCCCGCTGCGGCAACCGATCGTGCACCGCCTCCTCCAGGAGAAGCGCCTCCTTGCTGCGCTCGGCGCCCCTCCGTCGCCGCAGGATCGGACGGCCGCCTTCCAGGACGAGGTCGGTGTTGCCCGGATAGCCGGCGTCGACGCCTGCGGCGACCTCGGTCAAAAGCCCCCGGTAGTGGCCGGTCAGCTCCGCAGCGTCCGTCGGGAGCCCGGCCTCGGCGCAGAACTCCTCCACCAGCGGCGCGCACTCCTGCCAGCTCATGAGCTGGTCGTGCAGGTTGGCGTAGGAGTCAGACCCCGCCACCGCGATGTCCCCCGACCGCAGCTCCGCGGCGAGGTAGGAGAACACGCACACCTCCAGGTGGCGGCGCACCAGCATCCCTGGCCGGGCCGGATCCTTGAGGATCTTCCGCCACATCGCTGAGGCGAACGCGTCCACGTCCGCCGACAACGTCGCCATCACCGTCGTGCCGTCGGGGGCTTGTTGTTCCACCGTGACCTGTTCGGGGACGAACGCGGCGCGGGCGTTCCGCTGGGCCTGCAGGTACTCCACCGCGTCCAGCACGCTGCGGTCGGCGTTGGTCGACTCCAGATCGATCGACTCCACCAGCGTGAACAAAGCGGAGCGGTGCGAGCGGTAGTGCGCCTCCAGCAGCGGTAGGTAGTTGTTGCCGTGATGGGCTGAGACCGCCTCGTGCGCGGCTGCCAGCGCCTCCAGCCCACCCGCCTGCTCCAGGGCCTTAAGCACCAGACGGCCGGCCCGTTCGGCCACGTCCCCCGGTGCCCCGCCCGCAGCGCCAGCCGCGTCCTGGTCGGGCTGTTGCCCGGCTGGGGTGGTGGCTTCGCGGACGCCGTCCAGGACGTCGCCGAACACGCCCAAGAGCCGCTCTGACTCCGCCCGGTGGATCTCCCGCAGCGCCTCCAGCTGGTCACGGCCCTTCTTGTGGATCGCCGCGATCCGCTTGCAGAACATCGTCACCACGTCGTCACGGACCCCGGTCCGCGCCGTGTGCAGCAGGCTGACGATCAACGTGAGCCGCTTGTCCTCATCCAGCACCTTGCGCAGGTCCGCGACGTCGGTCACCCGCGCCTCACCGGCGAAGTGCGCGACCTTGCCCGGCGGGACGCCTTCCAGCCAGGCCTCGGTCGGGCCGATCGCGTCCAGGTCCCGCAGAAACGCCAGACGGGCCTTGAACTTGCCCAGTGACGCGGCCTGCGCCACGTCCTTCAACCCGTCGTACTCGCTGCGCCGGGAGACCGGATCCACCGCCAGCAGCCGGGCCAGCCCCGCCCGGGCCGCAGCATCGACCCGGCCCGCCACCAGCGTGAAGAACCCGCGGTTCACCTCGGTGCGGATCTTCTTGGTCAGCTCGTCCAGCGTCGTGTAACCGGGCAGCTCGCACTGCGCCCGGACCAGCTCCTCCAATGCCACGTTGATCAAGTCAGCCGGATTGTCCTTCGCCTGCGCTGCCTTGCCGATCGCCTCGGCCGCCACCGCCCGAACCCCGGCCGCGTCGTAGGTGACGCCCATCCGGGTGCGCACGAAACTCCGATGCCGCTTCGCCGACCGCTCCGCGGCCTCAGCCAGCATCACGCCCTCGGGCAACCCGACCACACTGCGGATGTGCTCGGCGACCACCGCCGGGACGTCGGCGAGCTTCGGGAAGTACCCCAGCCGCTGGTAGGCCTTCAGCCACACCAGCAACGCCAGCAGGTGCTGGTCATCCTGCGTCTTACCGCGCGCCCACTCCACCTCGCCGGCTGACGGAGTGAACACCTCCGCCAGCTCCCGCGCAGACACCGCCCGCGTGAACCTCGGGTACGCCGTCCGGTCGATCGACGCCACCCGAACCCCCGGAAACCGTCACCAACCAGCGCGAACCCCTGGAGTCTACGGCCGATGATCAAGAGCGCGGCCCGTTTCTGCCGTATTCCGGTGGCACCCGAAGGGCAGGCAACCCAAGCTGTCCGTCCGCCAGCAGGCCGAACTGCTCCGCATGCATTCCACTGGCGAGTACACGATTTCGACGTTCATTGCCCGCACAGGTTGCGCCTGGCCACCGCACCTGCTGGCCGAGCCACGCCGGATCCCCCTGGAGCGGCGCGGCTCAGCGCACGGCGATGATCCCCGCCCGAGTTCGCACGTAGAGCACGCCGTTGGCCGGGATGATCACCTGTCCGTCCTCTTCAAAGGCGCATTCCACGTCGAAGTAACCCATCTCCTCCTTGTCGAGGATCCGTTCGCCGAGGTCGACCTCCCAGCGGACGTCCCCGGACCCGGCGTCGAGTGCGAGCACCCGCCCGTCCCGCACGGCCATGTAGACGAAGCCGTCCGCGATGACGGGAGTGCCCGCACCCGTATCGGGCAGCGGGCGCGTCCACCGCACTACCCGGTCGGTGATGCCGATCGCCGTCACGGCCTTGGCGAACGACGGTTCGCCGTGGCCCCCGTCGCCCGGACCGTTCACCGCGGCGAACACCGTCCCATCCACCACCGTCACCGCGCCGGCCGGAGTCTCCGGCATCCGGTGGATCCAGCGGACCCCGGCGACCAGCAGGGCAAGCGCCTCGTCGTGGTTCAGTCCGGTGAGCTCGGTCCGGAAACCGGGCAGCAGCGCGAACCCGCCGTGCCGGCCGCGTTCGGCGTAGACCGGGACGCCGGCCGCGGACAGCGCCTCGATGTCGCGCAGCACGGTGCGGGTGGACACCTCGAGCTCGCGGGCCAGCGCGGCGGCGGGCAGCCGGCCGTGCTGCCGCAGCAGCAGCACCAGGGAGACCAGCCGGTCGGCGCGCATCCGAAAACCCTACCGGGATACATGACACGGGATGTCGTGATTTGCCGGGAGGCTTATCGGCATGTCGAAGAAGACCGCGGCTACCGAGCCGATGGACGTACGTGATGTCGACGATTCGAATGGAGCTGGTGCGGATATGGAGCGGACGGCGGTCAACCCGTGGGCCTGGTCTGCGGAGATGGGATACAACCAGGGTGAGATCGTCTCCGGGCACACCAGGACCCTGTACTGCGCCGGGCAGACCGCGATGAGCGGCGACGGCAAGCCCCAGCATGCCGGTGACATGGCGGCGCAGCTGGCGCTGAGCCTCGACAACCTGGAGGCCGTGCTCGGCGAGGCCGGCATGTCCCTCGCCGACCTGGTCCGGCTCAACGTCTACACCACCGACGTCGACCGGCTCTTCGAGCACTACGGCGTGCTGGCGTCACGGCTGGGCGCCGCCGGGGTCGCGCCGTCCACCACGATGCTCGGGGTGACGCGGCTGGCGATCCCCACCCTGATGGTCGAGCTTGAGGGGACCGCCGTCGCATGATGCGACCGTGCCGCCTCCGGCAGCCCCGCCGGAGGCGGCACGGGCGGGAGGCGGGTGGGGGATCTCCGGCGCTCGACTCGCGCGACACGAGCGGGGACCGCGTTCTCAACCGGCGTTCCGTGTCCGGGGTCAGGTGCGGCGGGCGGCCCAGACGGTGCGCTCGGTGCGTACCGTCAGGTCGTCGCGGCGCAGGATGCCGTGCGGGCCGCCGGGGTCGGGGAGCCGGTCGAGCGCGGTGAGGTCCTCGGGGGAGAGCGTTTCGGCGACGGCGCCGCGGATGCGCTGGAGGATGCCGTGGGCGTAGCGGCCGATGGAGGCGGTGTGTTCGGCGAGGACCTCGGCGTCCGTGTCGAGGATCTTCGCCTGGCCGTCCGTTCCGTCAAAAGCTCACCGCTGCGCGGGCCGTCGCGGGGCATGCGCCGTCACTCGGGAGCGCCCTGGGCGTCGTCGCCGTAGCCATCGCGCTGGTGGCCGCGCCGGGCGTCGCGGTCGAAGATGCCCAGGATCTCGCAGGGCCCGCCCTCGGCGCCGATCGCGTGCGGCATCATCGTGGGGAACTCGGCGGCCTGATTGGTCTCGAGGCGGAAGCGGCGGTGGCCGAGCATCAGGACCGCGGTGCCCGACAGGACGACGAGCCATTCGCGGCCCGGGTGGGCACGCATGCGCGCCGGGTTCTCGGGCGGCGGCTCGGTCATGCGCTGGGTGCACCACGCTGCGGCTCAGTGACGACTGGCTGAGGTGGGCGCGGGTCGCCAGTTCCTCCAGCGACCAGCCCTGCGCCACCCGCAGTGCGCGGATCCGTTTGCGTACGAGGCTGTCCAGCCCTTCGTCTTCTTGCGTCATGCGCAACCTTGTATGTCTTGGCGGCAAGTTCCTCTCAGCGTCGTGTGCATGAGCATGAACCAGCCCGTGAAGGCCGCGCCCGCCGGCGGGGACGCGAGAGCCGGGCGCAAAGCGAGCAGACCGCTCCCCACCCGGGTCAAGCGTCCTGACGCTCGTCCCGCTGCCGGATCAGTTCTTCGACCGCGCTCGGCAGGGTCGTCTCGAAGTCGATCAGCTTCGCCCACGTCGGGGTCACCACGATCCGGACCATGCCGTCGTAGAGCGAACGCACCCCCGCCTCCCATTCGACCCGCTGCTCGGGCGTCATCTGATAGGAGCCGTTCATCTCGAGATACTCGTCCGGGATGCCTTCGACGACGTCCAGTTCGGCCCGGCCGCGGATGAGCAGGATCGTCGGCGGGTGCACCTCGGTGTCGATCGTCAGGGCGACCGCCGGGTTCTCCCGCAGGGACGTGAGTTTCGGCGCGTTCTTCGCCGTGCACATGACGATCTGCGAGCCGTTCCAGGAGAACCCGATCGGGACATTGCGGGGTGTTCCGTCCTTGGCGACGTAGGCCAGGCGGGTCAGGTCGCGGGCCAGCATCTCCTGGCTGAGCGGCCGGTTCAGAACTTCGGTGATCTCGTTCGGTTGCACGGTCTTCCCCTTCGCTGCCGTTCTGCGGCCTCTTCGAGCCCGAGGCCGCCTGTGTCCCTGGGACGGAGCCGGCGCCGCGTTCTCGACATCCGCGGGCACGCCGATTTCCAGGACGCGGTCCGCCCTCGGGCCGTGCAGCCGGGTGTACCCGCTGCCGAAGGGGCGTCAAGGTCCGGTCTCAGCGGCTCAGCGCGGTCTCCCGCTCCACACGCGAGAGCTTCTGGGGATTGCGTACGACGTAGAGACCGGTGACGAGGCCGTCCTCGACCCGCACCGCCACGACTCCGGCGATCCGGCCGTTGAACCGCAGGATGAGACCCGGGTGGCCGTTGACCTGGACCGGCTCGGCCGACGTCACGGCGCGGAACCGGTTCAACCCGCCGGCCAGCAGGCGGGCCACCTTGCCGGACCCCACGATGGGCCGCGGCACGGCCCGCCTGAGTCCGCCGCCGTCGCTCAACATGACGACGTCCGGCGCGAGGATGTCCAGCAGGTCCTGCAGGTCGCCCGTTTCGACCGCCCGCTGGAAGGCCGCGATCGCGGCTCGGGTCTCGGCCGGGGAGACGACGTCGCGCGGCCGGCGCGCGGCGACGTGCGCCCGTGCCCGGTGGGCGATCTGGCGGACCGCGACGGGACTCTTGTCGACGGCCTCGGCGATCTCGTCGTACCCGAGGTCGAACACCTCGCGCAGCACGAACACGGCCCGCTCGGTCGGTGCGAGCGTCTCCATCACCAGCAGCATCGCCATCGAGACGCTCTCGGCCAGCTCGACGTCCTCGGCCACGTCGGGCGCGGTCAGCAGCGGCTCGGGCAGCCACGTGCCGACATAGGACTCCTTGCGCCGGCCGAGCGTGCGCAACCGGGTGAGCGCCTGCCGCGTGGTGATCCGGACCAGGTACGCGCGCCGATCCCGCACCGCGGCCAGGTCGACGCCCACCCACCGCAGCCAGGTCTCCTGCAGGACGTCCTCGGCGTCGGCGGCCGACCCGAGCATCTCGTAGGCGACGGTGAACAGCAGGTTGCGGTGGGCGACGAACGCCTCGGTGGCGGCGTCCGCGCCGTCGCCATGAGCCGGCGGCCCGCCCGTGTCCGTTGTCCGCTCACTCATCGCCGTCCCCCGTCCGTTCGCTCTCGATCCCCTGCGCGCACAAGACGCCGTCCGGCGCCGCCGTGTGACATCCGCGCGCGGTGGCGCACGTCATAGGGCGGCGCCGTCACAGGGAGCGGGCCGTCGGCATCTCGTGTTCGCCAGGTCCGCGCGAACGATCCGCGCGGCACAACTCCACGAGTGAGGACGACGTCATGGCAACCACGAAGGCGCAGGCCGAGGGGGCAACCTCGCGCCGCTGGGCTGCGCTGCTCTTCATCGGCCTGGCCCAGCTCATGATCGTTCTGGATGCGACGGTCGTGAACATCGCACTGCCGTCGCTCCAGCGGGACCTGGGGATCTCCGACGGCGACCGGCAGTGGATCATCACCGCGTACATGCTGGCGTTCGGCAGCCTGCTGCTGCTCGGCGGCCGGATCGCCGACTACACCGGCCGCAAGCGGACCTTCCTGATCGCGCTGGCCGGCTTCACCGGCGCGTCGGCGCTCGGCGGCGCGGCGGCCGACTTCGAGATGCTGCTGACCGCCCGTGCCCTGCAGGGCGCGTTCGGTGCGTTGCTCGGGCCGTCCGCGCTGTCGCTGCTGACGGTGACGTTCACCCGGCCCAAGGAGCGCGCCAAGGCGTTCGGGATCTGGGGCGCCATCTCCGCCGCGGGCGGCGCGATCGGGCTGCTGGCGGGCGGGGCGCTGACCGACTACCTGGACTGGCGCTGGTGCCTGTACGTCAACATCCCCATCGCCCTGATCGCGGCGATCGGCGGGTACGCGGTGCTGACCGAGTCGCGGCACGCGGGCAGGGCCCGGTTCGACGTCCCCGGCGTGCTGCTGGTGACCGGCGGGCTGGTCGCGGTCGTGTACGCCACCAGCCGGGCCGAGTCCCAAGGCTGGGGTTCGGTGCAGGTCGCGGGCCTGCTGGCCGCCGGCGCGGTGCTGCTCGCCGCGTTCATCCTCGTGGAGAGCCGGGTGGCGCAGCCGCTGCTGCCGCTGCGCGTGATCGCCGACCGCACCCGCGGCGGCGCCTACCTGACCGTCGGCCTGGCCGTCATCGGAATGTTCGGGGCGTTCCTCTTCCTGACCTACTACATGCAGGTCGTCAAGGGATACTCGCCGATCAAGACGGGCGTGGCCTTCCTCCCGATGGTCACGGCGGTCCTGGTCTCGGCCGGCGGGCTCTCCACCCGGCTGCTGCCCAAGGTCGCGCCGCGGACACTGGCCGTCCCCGGCATGCTGATCAGCGCGTCCGGCATGCTGTGGATGCGGACCCTGGAGACCGGCACCGGCTACGCCGCCGGCGTGCTCGTCGCGCAGCTCCTGCTCGGCTTCGGAGCTGGCATGATCATGCCGGTCGCGCTCAACTACGCCACCCACGACGTCGGCCAGGACGACTCGGGCGTGGCCTCGGCCAGCGTCAACACCGCGCAGCAGATCGGCGGCTCGATCGGCACGGCGCTGCTCAACACCATCGCCACCGGCGCGACCGCGGACTACCTGGCCTCGCACGCCTCCCAGGTCGGGAGCCCCGCCGTCGCCAAGCAGGCGGTGGTGGAGGGCTTCGGCGTGGCCGGCACCTGGGCCGCGGGGATCCTGCTGGCCGGCGCGCTGATCATCGCCGTTCTGATGAACACCCCGCGCCCCGGGCACCTGGACGACGCCGACGCCACCGACGCCGCCGACGAGAACTCGCCCCGGCTGGAGAAGGCGGTCAGAGGGTAGTGCCGCCCCGCCGTGCCCGGACGGGGCGGGGCCGTGCCGCGCCCGGGAGGAGTCCCTGACACCTCTCGGGCCGGTCAGGGCAGGATCTCGATGTACCCCTCCGTCCCGTGCACGCGGATGCGCTGCCCGTCCCGGATCAGCCGGGTGGCGTTCTCCACTCCCACGACGGCCGGCAGGCCGTACTCCCGTGCGATCACCGCGCCGTGGGTCATCAGGCCGCCCACCTCCGTCACCAGGCCCTTGATCCCGACGAACAGGGGGGTCCAGCTGGGGTCGGTGTAGGCGGTGACCAGGATGTCGTCGGTGCCGAGATCGGCCCGCGCCATGTCCGCGATGACGCGGGCCCGTCCCTCGACGGTCCCGGCGGAGACCGGCAGGCCGGCCAGCGCCCCGGACGGGATGCCGTCGCGCCGGTAGGCACCCTGGACGACCTCCCCGTCCGAGGTGAGCACCCGAGGCGGCGTCAGCGCCTGATAGGACCTGAACGCCTCCTTTCTCTCGCGGATGAGTCCGTCGTCCACGCGGTGCGTGCGCGCGACGTCGTGGAGCTCGTCGAACCTGAGGTAGAAGATGTCCTCGGTCTCGCGCAGGACGCGGGCCCGCACGAGGCGTTCGGCTTCTGCGAGCAGGGCCTGCTTGTACTCGAAGTAGCGGCTGACCATGCGGTACTTGGGGTATTCCCGGTACCCGGAGAAGGTGCGGACGCCGTCGATCATCCGCTTGGTCTCATCGGCCTTGCGCCGCCCGTCCGGCAGGGCCCGCAGGCGCGTCAGCAGCTCCTTCTCCTTCGCCCGGGCCTGCCGCCGTCCTTGCTCGAAGCGCCGCTCGCCGGCGCCCGCCTCGAAGTTCTTGATGTTGCTGAGGATCGTGGGCACGAGCATGGCGGGGCGCTCGCTCCAGCGCGGCCTGGTGATGTCGATCTCGCCGGCGCAGCGCATGCCGTACTTGCCGAGGAAGGCCCGCAGGGCGTCTCGTGCCTCTCGGCCGCCCGCGACCTTCGCGAGGTCGTCCAGGAAACCGTCGTCCAGGAAACCGTCGTCCGTGCCGCCCGCGTCCTCGACGTGCTGCAGGAACGCCACCACGTCACGGTGCGGGCGCATCACGTCCGCGACGTCGAGCAGCGCCAGCCCCATCTCCGAGGTGACGTTGTGAGGAACGGACTGCGTGAGCGTGTCGGCCGCGTTCTTCACGCCCAGCCACTGCCGGAGGTGGTCGTTGAGCCACCAGGCCGCCTCCATCGCCGCGGTGATCACCTGAAGGCCCCGGGGGTCGAACAGGGTCCTCCTCAGCTCGCCGATGTCGGCCAGGATGAAGTCGAACAGCGCCGGTCCGGACTTGGTGCGGATGTCGTGCTCCAAGGCGGCGAGGGAGGCCTCGCCGCGCTCGATGATCTCGGTGACGACGGCCGGGTCGATCTCGATCGCGGCCGTCGCGCCGCCCGGCGAGGGCGCCGCCGGGGTACCGCCGCGGGCGGCGTCGTCGGGCAGTGTGCGGACGAAGTCGCCGCGTTCGAGAACGGTCTGCAGCGCGTCCTTGATCAGCGGATCGGACCTGCCGGCGCCCTCCATGATGCCCGCGCGGCCGGCCGGCGAGGCCAGCGCCCGGGCGACGTCGACGAACAGCCTCCCGCCGGCCTCGGCCATCGGCCGGGGGGTCGTCAGCTGCCACAGGGAAAGGCCGAGGGGTTTCATCGCGTCGGTCATCATCTGCTGGTGACCGACGGAGATGTAGACGTGGTCGTCCCGGTCGGCGGTCTCCGGGACGGGGAACAGCGTGGTGATCGGCCGGCTCTGGACGATGTGGAAGTCGTCGCCGGCCAGGCACCATTCGATGTCCTGGGGGTGACCGGCGTGCGCCTCGATCCTCCGGCCGAGGCGCACCAGCCGCACGGCCTGCGCGTCCGTCAGCACCGGCTGTTCCCGCCGTTCCGGCTCGACCGTCCGCTCCCGTGTCCCGCCCTCGGCCGCCGCGTGGACGGCACGCTGCTTGGTGGCGACCGTCCTGGCGACGACCTCGTCGTCGCGCACGGTGTAGAGGTCCCCGTTGACCAGGCCGGACGCCAGGGCTTCGCCGAGGCCCCAGGCGGCGTCCACGGTGGCGGTCCTCCGGTTCGAGGTCACCGGGTCCGCCGTGAACAGGATCCCGGCCGCCTGCGGGAACACCATCTGCTGCACGACCACGGCCATGTGGACCCTTCTGTGGTCGAAGCCGTTGCGCAGGCGGTAGGTCACCGCCCGCTCGGTGAACAGCGAGGCCCAGCACCGCCTGACGTGCTGGAGGACCGCAGCCTCGCCGACGATGTTCAGGTACGAGTCCTGCTGGCCCGCGAAGGACGCGGTCGGCAGGTCCTCCGCCGTCGCGCTGGATCGGACCGCGTAGGCGGCGTGCTCGCCGAGCCGGGCGAGCGGGCCGCCGATCGCCGCCACCAGGTCGCGGGGGAGCGGGATCGCCTCGATCATCCGGCGGATCTCCGCGCTCACCGTGCCGATCGCTTCGCGGTCGTCGGGCTCGAGGCGCGCCAGCCGATCGAGCAGATCATCGATCGCCGGCGCTCCGGCCATGATCCGCCGGAAGGCGTCCGTCGTCACGCAGAAGCCGTCCGGCACCCGGACGCCTTCGATCCGCGAGAGCTCCCCCAGGTGAGCCCCTTTGCCGCCGACGGCGGCGACATGCGTCCGGCCGACCTCGTCGAGTCCCAACACGTAGCCCATTCCCGCGGCTCCATTCCGATTGGTTCCGGGTTGCGACAGGCGATTATGGAACATGAATCCGAGCCTCATGAGGGTCCCGAATCCTGTGTAAAATGAAAGCAACGGCAAGCGGCGTTCCATATCTCCGGCCGCTGCTCATTCGGACTCGGCGGGCGCTGCCGCCCGGAAGGGGCTGATTCCCTCGCAGCGCTCTTCGGGGACAAGGCAGAGGGACCCGATCTCGCCGTCCCGATGAACACCGCGCGGCCCCGAGCAGGGCGGCGCAGGACGCCTACGGCGCCGAGCCGCTTCTCACCCGCACCTGATCCTGCGGCGGATCCACCACTGGCGTGACGGTACGTCCACAGCGGACGGGAGTGGGGGCGGGGGAGAGGAGAGGCAAGGAGGAGAACCCACCCCTTGCCACTCTCAACGTATAGCGCACCGGGGGGCTTGCGGCAAGACCCCGGTCGTGCCGCAGAATCGTCCGCCGAGGCCAGAACCTGCGGAAATGCGGGACGCGGCGACGCATGCGCCGCCGCGGAGGCGCGGGAGGCGCGCCGCCGGACCGCGTGGGGGCCGGGCGAAGCGCCATCAGGACGAAGGGGGATCTCATGATCGACGTGATCGTGGCCGGCGGTGGACCGACCGGCATGATGCTGGCCTGCGAGTTGCGGCTGCACGGCGTGCGGGTGCTCGTGCTGGAGAAGGAGGCGGAGCCGGCCAGGTATGTCCGTTCGCTCGGCCTGCACGTGCGCAGCATCGAGGTGATGGACCAGCGCGGCCTGCTGGAGCGGTTCCTCGCGCACGGCGAGCGGCACCCGGTCGCCGGCTTCTTCGCCGCCATCGCCAAGCCCGCGCCCGACCGGCTGGACACCGCGCATTCCTACGTCCTCGGCATCCCGCAGACCACCACCGATCGCCTGCTGGCCGAGCGCGCCGCCGAGCTCGGCGCCGAGATCCGGCGCGGCTGCGAGGTGGTCGGGCTGAACCAGGACGAGGACGGCGTGACCGTTGAGCTGGCGGGCGGCGCGCGGCTGCGCTCGCGCTACCTCGTCGGCTGCGACGGCGGCCGCAGCACGGTGCGCAAGCTGCTCGGCGTCGGCTTCCCCGGCGAGCCCTCCAGGGTCGAGACGCTGCTGGGCGAGATGGAGGTGCCCGAGGACCCGGCGACGGTCGCCGCGGTCGTCGCCGAGGTCCGCAAGACCCAGCTGCGGTTCGGCGTCGGGCCCTTCCAGGACGGGGTGTACCGCGTCGTCGTTCCCGCCGAGGGGGTCGCCGAGGACCGTGCGGCCCCGCCGACCCTGGAGGAGTTCAAGCGGCAGCTGCGGCGGTTCGCCGGCACCGACTTCGGCGTGCACTCACCGCGCTGGCTGTCGCGGTTCGGCGACGCCACCCGGCTGGCCGAGCGGTACCGGGCCGGCCGGGCGCTGCTGGCGGGCGACGCGGCGCACATCCACCCGCCGACCGGCGGGCAGGGGCTCAACCTCGGGATCCAGGACGCGTTCAACCTCGGCTGGAAACTGGCAGCCGAGGTCGGCGGCTGGGCGCCGGAGGGGCTGCTGGACAGCTACCACGCCGAACGGCGCCCGGTGGCCGCCGACGTCCTGGACAACACCCGCGCGCAGATGCAGCTGATGACGCCCGAGCCGGGTCCGCGGGCGGTGCGCCGGCTGGTGTCGGAACTGATGGACTTCGAGGAGGTGAACCGGCACCTGATCGAGAAGATCACTGCGATCGGCGTCCGCTACGACTTCGGTGAGGGCCACGAACTGCTCGGCCGGCGGATGCGGGACGTGGAGCTGAAGCAGGGCCGCCTCTACGAGCTGATGCGCACCGGCCGCGGGCTGCTCCTCGACCAGACCGGCGGGCTCTCGGTGGCGGGCTGGGCCGACCGGGTCGACCACGTCGCCGACGTCGGCGAGGGGCTGGACGCACCCGCCGTGCTGCTGCGGCCGGACGGCCACGTGGCCTGGGCCGGTGAAGATCAGCAAGATCTCCTCGGCGGGCTGTCCAGATGGTTCGGCGCCGCCACCGGCTGACCGCGCCGGGTCGCCGCCCGGACGGGCCCGCCTTGCGCCGCGTGCGGCGGGGGGCCGGCGGACGCCCGGAAGGGTCCGCCGGCCCCGGGCTCACCTCTGGTAGAGCGACAGGCACACCATGTCGGGTTCGAAACCCAGGGTCTGCCAGAACCGGTGGTCGTCGTGGGCGTCGGCGCACGACAGGTACCGGATGCTGCGGGCGCCGCGGGTACGCAGCCACCCGACGGCCGCTTCGGCGAGGGCGTGGCTGATTCCCTTGCCGCGCTCTTCGGGGACGACGTAGAGGGAGTCGATCTCGCCGTCCACACAGGGCAGCAGCCCGTCCTCGGCGGTGACGCGGCCGTTCACGAACCCGGCGATGCGGGCGTCGCGGTCTGCGGCGACGAGGCAGAACGCGTCGCGGTGGAACGCCGAGACCGGCCACCCTAACCGCACCGCCGCGCCGGGTCACGAGGCCGACAGGCCGGCCGGGGTATCCGGCGCCCGGAGCGTTCCTCTGATTGATAATCTCAACGTTGAGATGATCCTGGAGGGGCGATGGCGGATGCGGTGGACGCGATCCTGGCGCAGTGGGCGCGTGAGCGTCCCGACATGGACGCCTCGCCGATGGGCGTCGTCGGGCGGATCTCGCGGGCGCAGCAGCTGCTGGGCCGGGAGCTGAAGGAGTTCTTCGCCGAGCGGGGCCTGGAGACCTGGGAGTTCGACGTCCTGGCGACGCTGCGCCGCCACGGCGCCCCCTACGAGCTGACGGCCGGCGCGCTGCTGAAGGCCGCGATGGTCACCTCCGGGGCGATCACCAACCGGATCGACCGGCTGGAAACCAAGGGCCTGGTCGAGCGGGTCCGCGACGCGGGGGACCGGCGGTCGGTCCGGATCCGGCTGACCTCGCGGGGCCTGGCCGTCGTGGACGAGATGGTGGGCCTGCACGCCGCCAACGAGGAGCGGCTGCTGGCCGCGCTGGGCCCGGCCGAACGCGAGCGTCTCGCCGGTGCGCTGCGCACCCTCCTGGAGTCGCTGGGCGACACGTCCCTCGGCTGAGGGTGCGGCGCGCCGGTCATGGGGTGAAGGCCCGGACGGCGCGGGTGGCGCGGCCGGCGATGGCTGCCAGGTGGGAGGCGAGTTCGGGCGGGTCGAGCAGGGTGTAGTCGACGGTCAGCAGGGTGATGCGGTAGGCCAGGAACCGCAGCGAGTCGGACCGGGTGTGCAGGCGGCAGGTGTGGTCGTCGACCGGCTCCAGGACGCCCTGCCAGGCGGTGACGTGCTCGGCGGCCTCCTCGATCGGGACGTGCAGCAGCAGCCGCGCCCGGATCGTCCCGGACCCGCCGGCGAGGGCGTCCATGGCCCAGGCGGCGGCGTCGGCGCCGCCGGGCAGTTCGCGTTCGGGGCCGCGCATGCCGGTGCGGTGCGGACCGGTGATCCGGTCGGCGCGGAAGGTGCGCCAGTCCCCGCGGTCCTCGTCGTAGGCGACCAGGTACCAGCGGCGGCCCACGGTGACCAGGCGGTGCGGCTGCGCGAGGCGCCGCGTCTCCCGGCCGCCGGCGGCGGTGTAGGCGAAGCGGACCTTCTCGCGGGTGACGCAGGCGCCGGCGAGCAGGGCCAGGACGCCGGGGTCGGCGGGCGGCGGGGCGCCCTCCTGCGGCGGGAGGGACACCGCCGCCTCGGTCAGCGCGGCCACGCGGTTGCGCAGCCGGTGCGGAAGGACCTGCTCCAGCTTGGCCAGGGCGCGCAGGGAGGTGTCCTCGATGCCGGTGACGGCGCCGGCGGCGGCGGTGCGCAGCCCGATCGCGATGGCGATCGCCTCGTCGTCGTCCAGCAGGAGCGGCGGCATGGCGGCGCCGGCGGTGAGCCGGTACCCGCCGGTGCTGCCGTGCGTGGCGTGGACGGGGTAGCCCAGCTCGCGGAGCCGGTCGACGTCGCGGCGGATGGTGCGTGCGGTGACGCCGAGGCGGCCGCCGAGTTCGGCGCCCGACCACTCGCGGGGCGTCTGCAGCAGGGACAGCAGGCGGAGGAGTCGTGCGGAGGGGTCGCGCATGTTCTCCATCCTGCCGCCGCAGTAGGACGTTCGCTGACCTATTGGGGTCCTACCGTGGTGAATGCAGGGCCGGGGACGATCGCCGGCCCCCGTGAACGGAGGCACGACATGCTGCGAGGATTCGCCACCATCTCCTTCTGGGCCGACGATGTGGAGGCCGCCAAGGACTGGTACGCCGAGCTGCTGGGCACGCAGCCGTACTTCAGCGTCCCGGGGCCGGACGGCCGCGCCGGGTACTACGAGTTCCGGATCGGGGACTACCAGCACGAGCTGGGCCTGATCGACAACCGGTTCCGTCCCGGCGGCGCGGACGCCCGCCCGGGCGGCGCGGTGATGTACTGGCACGTCGACGATCTGGAGGCGGCCGTGGAGCGGCTGCTGTCGATGGGCGCCACCGCGCACGAGAAGATCACCGAGCGGGGCGAGGGGACGGGGTTCGTCACCGCGTCGGTCGTCGACCCGTTCGGCAACATCCTGGGCGTGATGACCAACCCGCACTACCTGGAGGTCCTGGCCGCCGGTCCGCGCGGCTGACCGCGCCGCGCGCGTCTACCTGGACGCCGTCCGCCGGCTGAAAGCCCCGGGCTACCCGGGGCGGAAGGATCCGGCGAACCGGGCCCGGGGGGTCTGGGGCTCACCGGAGAGGGGCCGCGTTCACGGTTTGTGGGTTACCCAGAGCATTTCTGCCGGCCAGTGGTGTGCCCAGTCGGGCGGGTCGGTTTTGTTGTAGCCGTTGGGTGTTCCGGGTTCGGGCCGCGGTTCGACGAGGTCGTCGATGATGAGGCCCGCGCCGCGAAGGGTCTTGATCCAGTCGCCGTAGGTGAGCTGATAGCTGGTCGCGTCGTGGCCTTCGGTGATGGTGTCCAGCCCGAAGTAGTCGTGGTGCAGCGTGGTGGTCACGCGGCTTGCGGTGTCGTCGTAGCAGGCTTCGAACCATGGGCTGGCGGCGTTGAACACCAGGCGCCCGCCGCGGCGCAGGACGCGTGCGGCCTGCGGGACGGCCAGGCGCGGGGGCGCCCAGCTGAGCCCGCCGTGGTCGCAGAACACCAGGTCGAAGCTGTCGGCGGCGAACGGGAGCAGTTCGGCGGCGCCTTGCACCAGCGGGTAGCGGGCTGCTCCCATCGCGCGGGCCGCAGCGGCGAGCTGGGCTTCGGACAGGTCGAGCCCGACCACGGTGGCGCCCTCGGCGGCGAGTGACCTGGACCACTGGCCGGCGCCGCAGCCGAGTTCGAGGACGCGCTTGCCGGTGACGTCGCCCAGGGCGTGCAGGTGCGCGTCGGGGATGGCGTACATGCCCCACAGCCGGGGCGCGGCGCCGATCTGCGGGTCGTGCTCGTGCTGGTAGGCGCTGCTGATCTGGTTCCAGAACCGCCGGTTGGCGGGGATGCCGTCCACGTGCCGACTCCAGCACTGCCTGCCGAGGGCGGTCAACACGATTTCGGCGCGGGCCGGGATCATCGCAGGCCGGGATCATCGCAGGGCGGCCCCGGCGCGTCAGCCCGCCTGCGGGCCTGGCGCCGGGATAGGAGGACGGCCACCGTGGCGCTCAGGCGCCGGCGGTGTAGTCGCGCAGGTGGCGGGCGGTGCGGGTGGCGGCGCCGGCGACCAGGTCGGCGGGGGTGCCGGTGAACACGATCTCGCCGCCGTCGGCGCCCGCGCCGGGGCCGAGGTCGATGATCCAGTCGGCGTGCGCCATGACGGCCTGGTGGTGCTCGATGACGATGGCGGTGCCGCCGTCGTCGACGAGCCGGTCCAGCAGCGCCAGGAGCCGGTCGACGTCGGCGAGGTGCAGGCCGGTGGTGGGCTCGTCCAGGACGTAGACGGCGGCCTTGCCGGCCATGTGGATGGCGAGCTTGAGGCGCTGGCGCTCGCCGCCGGACAGGGTGGTGAGCGGCTGGCCGAGGCCGAGGTAGCCCAGGCCGACGTCGGCGAGGCGGTCCAGGACGGCGCGGGCCTGCCCGGTGGTGAAGAACTCGCGGGCCTCGGCGACGGGCATGGCCAGGACCTGGCTGATGTCCTTGCCGCGCAGGGTGTGGCCGAGGACCTCGGCGGTGTAGCGGCGTCCCTCGCATTCCTCGCACACCGAGGCGACGCCGGCCATCATCGCCAGGTCGGTGTAGATCAGGCCGATGCCCTTGCAGGCGGGGCAGGCGCCTTCGGAGTTGGCGCTGAACAGGGCCGGCCTGACGCCGTTGGCTTTGGCGAACGCGGTGCGGATCGCGTCCAGCAGGCCGGTGTAGGTGGCGGGGTTGCTGCGGCGGGACCCGCGGATGGGGGACTGGTCGACCACGACGACGCCGTCGCGTCCGGGCAGGGACCCGTGGATGAGGGAGCTCTTGCCCGAGCCGGCGACGCCGGTGACGACGGTGAGGACGCCGAGGGGGATCTCGACGTCGACGTTCTTGAGGTTGTGCAGGTCCGCGCCCTTGATCGCCATGTGCCCGGACGGCCGGCGGAGCGTGTCGCGCAGCCGGGCGCGGTGGCCGAGGTGGCGTCCGGTGGGGGTGCCGGAGGCGCGCAGCCCGGCGAGGCCGCCGGTGAAGCAGACCCGCCCGCCGGCGGCGCCGGCGCCCGGGCCGAGGTCGACGATGTGGTCGGCGATCGCGATGGTCTCGGGCTTGTGCTCGACGACCAGGACGGTGTTGCCCTTGTCGCGCAGGCGCAGCAGCAGGTCGTTCATGCGGGCGATGTCGTGGGGGTGCAGCCCGGCGGTGGGCTCGTCGAAGACGTAGGTGACGTCGGTGAGGCTGGAACCCAGGTGGCGGACCATCTTCACGCGCTGGGCCTCGCCGCCCGACAGGGTGGTGGACTCGCGGTCCAGGCTGAGGTAGCCCAGGCCGATCTCGACCAGGGAGTCGAGGGTGCCCTGCAGGGTGGCCGCCGGCGGCGCGACCGACGGGTCGCCGATGCCGCGGACGAACTCCGCCAGGTCGCCGATCTGCATGGCGGCGCAGTCGGCGATGTTGCGTCCGTCGATCCGGCTGGCGAGGGCGGCGGGGTTGAGGCGGGCGCCGCCGCAGGCGCGGCAGGCGCTGAAGGCGACGGCGCGGTCGACGAACGCGCGGATGTGCGGCTGCAGGGACTCGGTGTCCTTGCCCAGGTAGAGGCGCCGCACCTTGACCAGCAGCCCCTCGTAGGTGGTGTTGATCCCGCTGCTCTTGATCTTCGTGGCGGGTTTGTGGAGCAGGTCGTCCCACTGCGCGGCGGTGTAGTCGCGCAGCTTGACGGCGGGGTCGACCAGGCCGGACTCGGCGATGACCTTCCAGTACCAGGACCCGACTCCGAAGCCGGGCACGGTGATGGCGCCCTCGTCCAGCGACAGGTCCCGGTCGACGAGTTCGCCGAGGTCGATCCGGGAGGCGCGGCCGAGGCCCTCGCATTCGGGGCACATGCCCTCGGCGTGGTTGAAGCTGAACGCCGAGGAGGTGCCGGCGTACGGCTCGCCGAGCCGGCTGAAGATGATCCGCAGCATGGCGTGGGCGTCGGTGGCGGTCCCGACGGTGGAGCGGGAGTTGGCGCCCATCGGCTCCTGGTCGACGATGATCGCGGCGCTGAGATTGCGCAGCGTGTCGACGTCGGGACGGCCGGCGCTCGGCATGAACCCCTGCACGAACGCGGTGTAGGTCTCGTTGATCAGCCGCCGCGACTCGGCCGCGATGGTGCCGAACACCAGCGACGACTTGCCCGAGCCGGACACCCCGGTGAAGACCGTCAGGCGCCGCTTGGGGATGTCCACGTCGATGCCGGCGAGGTTGTTCTCCCGCGCACCGCGGACCTCGATGACGTCGTGGGCGTCGGCGGCCGTGCGCCCGCCCGGGCCTGCTGTCGCCGGTGCGGTCGTGGTCGGGAGGGACATGCGGCTTCCTCGCTCACTTCAGGTGGTGAAGAGATGTCGGCAGTTGGCGCTCGGCACAACAATTTACACCATAAAGAGTTACGGGGTGGTCGTGTCCGGCTCTGGAGTCCCAGTCCGGACGCCAGCCGCGAAGGTCACCGCGGTACCGGGGCTTGCCCCGTCCCCGACCCGACACGTGGAGTTGGACCGCCCTGCCAGGTCCGCAGACGGTCGCGGTCACCGCCTCGGGGTATTTGGGGTGGCCGGGGTCCTTGGTCCTGGTGATGGGGGGCGTTGGTCGGTGGCGGGGATGGCCGGGGTTGCAGGATCGTGAGGGGTGGCGAGCGGGTCCCCAGTGGGCCGCGGGCATGCAGACCCCTGCGGCCGCCCCCGGGCAAAAGGGGCACGGTGACCCGCTCGCCGCCCCCGTCGCCCTCGTCCGCCGGGTGCCCGGCCCGGTGGTCTGGGGGAATGTGGCCCGGAGGGGCCTGTGTGGTGCGGGGGTGGCGGGGTGGTCAATCAGTGCCCGGCGGCGGCGTGGTGTCGTTACGGTGCGCGAAGACCAGCGTCCGGGTCTGGCGGACCATCTGATCCAGTTCAGCGATGGACTGCCGCAGGATCTGGCGCAGCCCTTCGCTGTCGGGATGCAGGTGAAGGCTCCCGTTACCGGCAGCGAAGCCGTCCGGGTGGGCGGCCAGGTGGGTGCCTGACCGGCCGGTCCTGCCGGTTGGTGGGCTGATGCGGCCCAGGACCCGGTGCAGATCCATGCTGAGCGCGAACATGTGGCGGACCAGGGCGTCGGCCAGCAGGTCCGGAGTCGCCGGGAGGCTACCGGCAAGATCGGCGGTGGTGGGGCTGGGGAAGGTGTTGGGACCGTGCCGTGAATGAACCGGCGGTGAGTTCGGCATTTGCAGACCAACCTCTCTTGTGCCGGAGCAAGGAGAGTTCACCGACCAGGCGGTACTCCGGGCCGTCCAGCCGCGCGGTCGGCTGTTCAGCCGACCGGCCCCGCGCCGGGTGGCTGCCGGGACAAGACCGGGACAGGGCCGCGGTCGCAGGAGGGACGGGCGTCGGCGTCGCCGATGACGGCCGGGCTGCCGGCCAGCGCCACCGTCTCCAGTAACCCCAGCAAGGGCAGCGGGCCGGGCGGCGCCTGCGGTGGCGGTGTGGCCGAGGGTGGGCGTGCTGACCGGTCCATGGGCCATGCTCCTTGGTCGCGCTTCCAGACGACATGCATCGGACATCGATTGCGGATGCCGCCGGGGTCTGGGGCGACCAGGCTGCCACCCGGCCACAAAGGCCAGGCCAGATTGAAACTCACCAACCAACCTACGCCCAATCACGCCTGCCAGCGAACACGGCGGCTCCAACAACCACCGCTCTTGCCCTTCGGAGGGACCGTCACGACGTCACGCCCGGGGACGTCGTGACGGCTCCGCCCGCGCGCAGCTCCCGCAGCTCTCGCAGGTCGGGGACGTGGTTGTAGAGCGTGCCCGGGGACACCCCAGCAGCTTGGCGATCGAGGTGATCGAGAGGAAGAGATGACCATCCCCGTGCGGTGGTTGCGGCCGATAACCGGCTAACAGCGGCAAGGCGCCCCCACCCGCATCGGAACGGCCGGTCACGGCAAGAGGAGCCCGCCGGGCTCCTCAATGTGACTGGCCGTTCGGTTGCTGCTCAAGCCCCGGTTCCGCCCGGGTGTGGCCGCCCGCGCCCGGTGGCCGGGTCCGGTCCGCGGGCGCCTCCGGTCAGCCGAAGATCGCGGTGGGGTCGCCGGTGTACCAGAGGTTGTCGATGACGACGCTGCGCATGACCCATCGGTGGCCGTCGCGGACGAGTTCGGTGTCGTAGAGGTTCTTCAGCAGGGCGTGCACGCGGTGGTCGGCGGTGAGCAGGTGCTGAGCCTCGACCAGCGCGGTCAGGCGTGCGGCGCCGCCGTCGGGCTGGATGTGGACGCGGGGGTTGGTGACCTGGTGGGTGGTGTCGACGCGGCCCTCGAACCCGCCGAGGATGGTGGCGACGATGGTGTCGCGTCCCGACATCGGCGGCGGCTCGGCGCCCCACGCGGCGGCTGCGGGGCGGAAGTCCAGGCCGGCGTCGGCGGCGAAGGCGGAGGCCAGCAGGCCGGGGTCCTTGAGGTCCTGGCCGAGCCCGAACCGGTAGAGCGCGTCGATGATCTCGGTGCGGTCGTGCAGCTCGGCGGCGTCGGCGCCGGGGGACAGCGCGTGCGGGCGTGTGACGTACATGACAGGCTCCGATGCAGGTCAGTGGGCATTTTCCGGACATGTCCAGCGTCGCGGCGGACACCGTGGCGATCAACGCGGTCCCGTGCAAGGATCGTGAAGCCAGACTTAACGACGGGGGGCGGGCGGTGCTGGAGCGGCACGAGATCGAGGCGTTGCTGACGCTGTCCGAGGAACTGCACTTCGGCCGGACGGCGGAGCGGTTGCACGTGTCGACGGCCCGGGTGAGCCAGACGATCCGCAGGCTGGAGCGGCGGGTGGGGGTCCGGCTGTTCGACCGGACGTCGCGGCGGGTGGAGCCGACTCCGGCGGGGCGGCGGCTGGCGGACGAGATCGGGCCGGCGTGGGCGCGGATCGGCGCGGCGGTGGAGCGGGCGGTGCAGGAGGGCCGGGGGGTCACCGGCACGCTGGTGGCCGGGTTCACCGGCGCGGCGGCGGGGCAGCTGCTGGCCGGCGCCGCCGGGCTGCTGCGGTCGCGTGAGCCGGGCTGCCGGGTGCGGATCCGGGAGGTGCGGGCCGGTGACGTCGCGGCGTGGCTGCGCGACGGGGAGGTGGAGGTGTGCTTGGCGGCGTCGCCGGGGGACGGGCCGGGTGCCGGTGACGAGGCGGGTGTCGTGGCCGGGCCGGTGCTGGTGCGGGAGGCGGCGATGCTGGCGGTGCCGGCCGGTCACCCGTTCGCGCGCCGCGCGTCGGTGCCGGTGGCGGATCTGGCCCGGGCGCGGGTGCTGGCGCCGGGGGCGACGCTGCTGGAGACGCTCACGCTGGTCGGCGCGGGCGAGGGCGTGTTCCGCGTGGGCGCGCATGTCCGCCGTTACCACGCGCGGCCCGATGTCGCCTTCGTCCTGCTGGAGGACGCGCCGCCCGTGGAGTGGGGGCTGCTGTGGCGGGCGGGCGGTGACAGCGCCCGCGTCCGCGCCTTCGCCGAGGCGGCGCGCGACCTGCTGCGCGGCCCCTGACCCGCGAGGGCCCGGCGGGGGTGTGAAGTGTGTCTCTCCGGCCGCGCGGCCGTCACATCCGGGGGCGGGCCGGGGCTCTTATATGCATGGGAACATTCGCGATTGAGCCGCGTAACGTGACCTGCCACACCCTCCTGTACGCCGCGCACGACGCGTTCCGCCGGGACCTGGACCGGCTTGCGGCTGCGGCGGCGGCCGGCAAGGGCGGGGCGGCGCACGTGCGCGCGGGCTGGGAGAACCTCAAGGACCAGATCCGCATCCATCACGATCTGGAGGACCGCCTGCTGTGGCCGCGGGTGCGGCGGGCGGTCGCGGGCCGCCGCGCCGAGCGGGCGGTGATGGAGGAGATGGGCGCCGAGCACGCCCGGATCGGGCCGCTGATCGGGCGGGTCGACGCGGTGATGCGCGACGGCGGGGACCTGCCGGCGGCGGTGCGGGAGCTGCGCGCGGCGGTGGAGGCGCATCTGCGGCACGAGGAGATGACCGCGCTGCCGCTGGCGGAGTCGGTGCTAGGCCCCGCGGACTGGCGGGAGCTCGCCGACGAGGCCGGGAGCGGCTGCGAGGCGGGCACGCCGCTGTTCGTCCCGTGGGTCGTGGACGGGATCGCGCCGGTCGAGCGGAGCCGGTTCCTGACGGCGCTGCCGGCGCCGGTCCGGGACCGCAACCGGGTGGCGTGGGAGCCCCGGTACCGCAAGCGGCGCCTGTGGAGCACCTGAGGCCCTGACCCGCCCGCCCTTTCGGGGGGGGGCGCGGGCGTCACCAGGGGACGGCGCGGGCGGTGATGTGGTGGTCGGCGGGGTCGTAGTACGACAGCAGCAGCGCGTCGCGGGTGCTGAGGCCGGGGTGGCCGATGAGGGCGCGGCACTGGTTGAGGCCCGACCCGCCCGAGCAGGGGACGGCGCCGTCCGCGGCGGGGGTCCAGGGGCCTTCGGGGGCCGGCGCGCGCCAGAGGCGGTACCGCCCGTCCAGGCCGCGCTGCTCGACCATGACCAGGCCCTTGCCGAGGGCGCTGTAGTCGGCGACGTGGACCAGGTAGGGTGCGGCGCCGCGCACGACGGTGCGGGCCTGGGCGGCGTCGGGGGTCCAGCCGCCCGGCGTCCAGTACCGGTAGGCGGCGGGGTCGCGCCAGGCGGCCGGGTCGGCGCGGACGCGGGCGAGGGTGACGCGCCCGCCGTGGCAGGCGCCGAACGCGGAGGTGTCGCACACCGAGGCGAACAGGTACAGGTGGCCGCGGGCGAACACCGGTGAGCCGAGGTTGTGCTGGAACGGCAGCCCGGCGGGGGAGTTGAACAGCCGGGCGCGGCCGGTGAGGGCGTGGCCGTCGGGCCGGTAGGTGACCAGGCCGAATCCCTGGGTGCTGATGGTGGTGCCGTGCACGCACACGTCGGTGTAGGCGATCAGGAGGGTGGCGGTGCCGGGCGGGCGGGCGGCGCCGGAGGCCCAGGAGGCGCCGTAGGCGGTGCCGGGGATGTGGCAGGCCCGGCCGCCGGGCAGGACGAGGCCGGGCGGCGCGCCGAGCATGCCCTGCGGGGGCCGCGCCCGCCCGGACGGTGACGGCCCGGTGGACGGCCCGGTGGACGGCCCGGCGGACGGGCCGGCGTCCGGTGTGGCGGGCGGGCTGGGTCCGCCGTCGGGGGTGGGCAGTTCGGTGAGGGGGGCGGGGACGCGGCCGGGGTCGGCGGGGCCGGTGGCGGCGGTGGTGCCCAGCCACAGGCCGGGGCGGGCGCCCTTCCAGACGGTGTCGCAGAACAGCCAGATGCTGCGGCCGGGCCGGCCGGGCAGCGGGGCGCTGTAGCCGCAGTCGCGGTCGATGGTGTTGCCGGGGGCGGCGGTCTCGTAGGCGGACAGGACGCGGGCGGGCGGCGCGGTACCGGGCGGGCGGGGCGGGGAGGAGGAGATGCCGGCCGCGACGGCGATGACCGCGGCGAGCAGGGCGGCGACGGCGGCGGCGAGGCAGATGCGGGCACGGGGAAGGCGGCGGGTCAACGGTGCCCTCCTTCCCGGGCGCGGCGCGGTTGCGAGTGCGGTTGCGGGTGCGGCTTCGGTGACGTCGGCCGCGCTCGGCTCGGGCCGGCGCGGGTCGGGCGGTGGTCGGGCCGGGCCGGTGGGTGCGGCTCGGCGGTGGGTCTCACAGAGTGGCCTGTCGCGGGGCCGGTGGGCAAATGGCGCCGCGGGTGCCGGTCCGGCGCGGCCCGGGGCACGGCGGCCGGCGTCCGCAAGGGCGCGGCGCAGGCCGGCGGCGCTGGCGGGCCGGGTGGCGGGGCTGGCCAGGCTGATGACGCTGGCGCGGCTGCTGCGCGCCGTCCCGGTGGCGGTGGCAGGTGCCGCGGGCGTCGTCGTCGGGCGGCTCACGGCGCGGAAACGCTGACCCCCGGGCGCGGCCCCGCAGGCGCCCCCGGAGCGGGCGTCCCGGCCCTCCGGGGGCGCCTGCGGGGCCTTGACCGGCGGGTGACCGAATCGGGGCGGTCAGTTTAGGGAGATCAGCGCGGGTACAGGGGGGGACGTGAACAACCGCTAAACCCCCCAAATAACACCAAACCCTCGACCCCCACAGGGAGTGAATGACATGACTGGGCCGATCGCCCAGCAGACCTCGGGCAGCAACTCCGTCCAGCGCGGCGGATCCGGCAGCAGCCTCGCCGACGTCGTCGACCTGATCCTGGAAAAGGGCCTGGTCATCGACATCTATGCCCGGGTCTCGCTCGTCGGCATCGAGATCCTCACCGTGGACGTGCGGATCGTCGTCGCCAGCGTCGACACCTACCTGCGCTTCGCCGAGGCCGTCAACCGCCTCGACATCGCCCACGACGGCACCTCACAGGGGCTGCCGCAGTTCGTGGAGGGCATGCAGGAGTCGGGCGCCAAGAAGAAGACCCGCGGCGCCCTCGAAGGCGCCCAGGAGCGGCTGAAGGAGACCTTCGGCGGCGACGACGACTCCGAGGACGACGACAGGCAGCCCGCACGGCGCCGCTCGTCCCGCAAGAAGGAGGACGAGGAGTCATGACCACGCCGCAACCCCCCGGCGCCCCCGCCCCCGGGGGCACCCCCCAGTACGTGTACGGGGTGACCCGATCGGGCGCGGCCCTGCCCGGCGACGTGCACGGCCTGGACGACCTGCCGGTCACCCTGGTCGAGGACGGCGGCGTGTGCGCCGCGCTCGTCAGCGACCTGCCACGCGACCGGGCGCTCGGCGAACGCGCCGACCTGGTCGCCCACCAGCGGGTCCTGAACGCGCTCGTCGACGCCGGGACCGTGGTCCTGCCGTTCCGGTTCGGCGCGGCGCTGGCCGACCGCGCCGCCGTGGAGAAGGAACTGCTCGCCGACAACTCCGAGCGGTTCGGGCACATCCTCGACCAGCTGGACGGCAGGATCGAACTGCGCCTGAAGGCCACCTACGTCCAGGACGCGGTGCTCCGCGAGATCATGGCGGCCGACCCGGAGATCGCCGAGCTGTCGCGGCGGCTGCGCGAGGTCTCACCCGACGTCGCCGACGCCGTCTACTACGACCGCATCCGGCTCGGCGAGCTGATCACCCAGTCGATGGAGCGGCTCCGCGACGCCGACGGCCGGGCGCTGCTGGGCGGCGCCGCCCCCGCGGCCGAGGCCGTCGCCGCCAAGACGCCCGTCCGCGAGGAGGACGTCCTGGACGCCTCGTTCCTGGTCCACGCCGACCGGCGCGCCGAGTTCGAGCAGGCCGTCGACAAGCTGGCCCGCGACCACGCCGAGCGCGTCAAGGTCCGGCTGATCGGGCCGCTGCCGCCCTACGACTTCGTCCCGCAGGAGTAGGCGATGGGGCTGTTCACCGGGCTGGTGACGCTGCCGCTGGCGCCCGTGCGCGGCGTCATGTGGCTGGCCGAGACGCTCACCGAGCAGGCCGAGGCGCAGCTGTACGACCCGGGGCGGATCGCCGCGGAGATGCAGCAGGTCGCCGATGAGGCCGCCGCCGGCGAGATCACCGAGGACGAGGCCGCCGAGCGCGAGGAGGACCTGATCCGCCGCCTGAACGAGGGCCGTGCCCGCGAGCAGGCCCGCCGCGAGCAGGCCGGCGGCTAGGGGGCACGTGATGATGTCCGCGTCCGAGGCCGCCAAGCGGGCGGCCGAACACGTCACCGCGATGACCGGCCGCAGCGCCGAATGCGTGGTGGGGGTGGAGCGCGCCGGCGAGGACGCCTGGCGCGTGCAGGTGGAGGTGGTGGAGACCCGCCGCATCCCCGACTCCGCCGACATCCTCGCGATCTACGAGACCGAGGTGGACGCGGACGGGGAGCTGGTCGGCTACCGCCGCGCCCGCCGCTATCCGCGCGGACGAGTCGAGAGGGACTAGAGCATTGAGTGAGACCTCCTGGAGCGGAACGCGGTCTCCCACACGGTCGATGGCCGGGGAGAAGACGTCGGCCAACCTGGCCGACCTGCTGGAACGCATCCTCGACAAGGGCATCGTGATCGTCGGGGACATCCGGGTCAACCTGCTCGACATCGAGCTGCTGACGATCAAGCTGCGGCTGCTGGTGGCATCGGTGGACCGGGCCAAGGAGATGGGCATCGACTGGTGGGAGCACGACCCGTCGCTGTCGTCCAAGGCCCGGCAGGCCGACCGGCGGGTGGAGGACGGCGGCGGAGACCGCGCCCTGCAGGAGGAGAACCGGCGGCTGCGCGAGCGGCTGGCCGCCCTGGAGGCCGGCGACGGCGCGGACGACAGGGCCGCCGCCGCGCCGGCGGCACGGCCCGGGCGGGGGAAGGAGCCCAGACCATGACCGGCACACCGTTCACCGGCGACACCGCCGTCTACCTGTACGGGGTCGCGCGGGACCTGAACCCCGCCGCGCTCGGCGACGCCGCCGGAGTGGCGGGCGCACCGGTCCGCGGCGTGGTCGCCGGCGGGCTGACCGCACTGGTCAGCACCGTGCGGCTGGAGGAGTACGGCGAAGCGGCACTGCGCGCCAACCTGGAGGACCTGGCGTGGCTGGAGGCCACCGCCCGCGCCCACCACGACGTCGTCGACCGCGCAGCGCACGCCGCGCCGACCGCCCCCGTCCGCATCGCCACCCTCTACCGCGACGACACCCGCGTCGCTGAGGTCCTCACCGCACAGGGCGAGCGGTTCGACGCCGCCCTCGACCGCATCGCCGGCCGCTCGGAATGGGGCGTGAAGGCCTACGCCGACCCCGGGACGCTGCGCGGCGACGCACCCGCGGGCGGCCCCGCCCCCGCAGACCCCGGTGGGGGGCTCGCGCCCAGCGCCGAGCCCCTCACCGGCCCCCGGCCCGACGCCCCCTCCGCCGGCTCTTCCGGCGGCGTGGGAACCGCGTACCTGCGCCGCCGCCAGGACGAGCGCCGCCGCCGCGCCGACGCGGCACGCCGGACCGGCGAGCAGGCCGACGGCGTGCACGCCGAACTCGCCGACCACGCCGTGGCGTTCCGGCACCACCCGCCGCAGGACCCGGGCCTGTCGGGCCGCCGCGGAACCCAGATCCTCAATGTCGCCTACCTGCTGGACGAGGAGCAGGTCGAGGGGTTCCTGGCGGTGACCCGCGCGGCCGCCGAGCGGATGGCGGGCATCGAGGTGGAGGTGACGGGGCCGTGGCCGCCCTACTCCTTCATCGACACCGCCGACACCACGCCCGCGCCCGAGCCGGGGGACGCGACCCGGTGACGGCCGTCCTGGACCACGCCGGCGACGCGCCGATGGAGCGGATCGCGCTGGTCGACCTGCTCGACCGGCTGCTGGCCGGCGGCGTCGTCATCACCGGTGACCTGGTGATCTCCATCGCGGGCATCGACCTGGTGCAGGTGTCGCTGCGGGCGCTGATCACCAGCGTCCGCGACGAACTGCTGCCCGAGGAGGACCTGCCGTGACCCGACCGGACCACGCCCCCACCGGCCGCGAGCCCACCGGCCGCGAGCGCGAGCCGGTGACAGGGGAGGTGTCGGTGCGCGACCCCGCCGCCGGGGACCCCTTCACCGACGACATCCTGGCGGGCCGCACCGGCGGCTCATCAGCCCACGCCCCCGTCCGCGCCGCGCCCGCCCGCGGCCCCGACCGCGAGATGGGGCCGCGGGAACGCTCGTCCCGGACGATGCAGCGGCTGCGGTCCGACCCCGAGACCGTGGAACGCGACCTGGTCAAACTCGTCCTCACCCTGGTCGAGCTGATCCGCCAGCTGATGGAGCGCCAGGCGCTGCGCCGCGCCGAGGGCGGCGACCTGTCCGACGACCAGATCGAGGCGCTCGGGCTGGCGCTGATGCGGCTGGACGAGGCGATGACCCGCCTCAAGGACCACTTCGACCTCGACGACCACGACCTCAACCTCGACCTCGGCCCCCTCGGCCCGCTCCTGCCGCAAGACTGACCGCCGGCCGGCTCACACGGGCGGGTTGACGGCGACGGCCTTGAAGAACGTGTAGCAGAACGTCCCGTCCGGGCCGGCGGCGCGGCGCAGCCCGGCGACGCCGCGGTCCCAGCCGGCCCGCGTGGACAGCCCGGCCGCGACGGCCTCGTCCCCGACCGCCTCGACCATCGCGGTGAAAGTGTCCAGGGTGAACCCCCGCGCCAGCGCGGGGCGCCCCGGATCGGCGTACACGGTCCTGGGGGAGACGGTGACGCCGCCATATCCGGCGCCGGCCAGCAGCGGCCGCAGCCGCCGCCCGATGAGCGCGTCACCGCCCGCGGCGGCCTGCAGCGCGACCAGGTGGCCGATCACGGCGCGGGCATGGGCGCAGTCGGGATGAAAGAACGCCGACCCGTGGTCGCCCTCGATCACGGTGAGCGTCCCGCCGGGCCGCAGCACCCGCCGCAGCGCCGCCAGCGCGCCGCGCGGGTCGGGCAGGTGCTCCAGGACGAAGCACACGAACAGGTGATCGAACTCGCCGTCGCCGAACGGCAGGTCGTGCAGGTCGGCGTGCGCCCACGCGACACGTGCGCCCGGGACGGACGCGACGACGCGGGCGCGGGCCTGCTCCAGGGAACCGCGGGACACATCGACGGCGGTCAGCAGCGCGCCGGGGGAGCGCGACACCAGATGCACCGTCTGCGCGCCGACCCCGCAGCCGGCCTCCAGCACCCGGCTCCCGGCCGGGTAGGACGTGCCGTCGTGCAGCAGCCCGGCGAGCGTGTCGGCCTGGTCGCCCAGCCGCCGCGCCTCACGACCTGAGTAGCCGTGCACGTAATCACCCGGCGCGTGATCAGCGGGACCGGTCGTCGTCGTTGTCTCCATGGCACCACCGTGGCCGCACAATGGCCTGATGAACAGATCCAAAGCCAACGAACCCGACCGGTCCATAACACGGGGCGCGGAACAGCCGGGCCCGCAACCGCGGGGGTCGGACTTCCTCCAGCTGGACCCGGCCGACGCGCCGCCGGGCGGCCTGTCGGACTGGCTCGCCCGGCGGCTGCGCGAGGCGATCGGCGACGGCCACCTGCCCGTCGGGTCCCGGCTGCCCGCCACCCGCGTCCTGGCGGCCGAGCTGCGCGTGTCCCGCGGCGTGGTCACCGAGGCCTACCACCGCCTGATCGACGACGGCCACCTCGCCGGCCGCGGCCGCGCCGGCACCGTCGTCGTCGCCGCCCCGCTCACCGCCCCGCCCACCCGGCCCGCCGCCCGGCCCGGCACCCGGCAGGACGCCCGGCCCGGCCTCGCGTTCCCCGGCGAACCGGCCGCCGACGTGTTCGACGTCCTGCGCGCCGCCCCCGCACGCGTCGACCTGTCACCCGGCCTCCCCGACCTGTCGGCGTTCCCCCGCGCCGCCTGGCAACGCGCACAACGCGCCGTCCTGCGCGACCTTCCCGCCCCCGCCCTCGGATACGGCGACCCGCGCGGAGCCCTCCCGCTGCGCGCCGCGGCCGCCGCCTGGCTCGCCCGCAACCGCGGCGTCCGCGCCGACCCCGCCGAGATCATCATCGTCGCCGGCACCGCGCAGGCCCTCGGCCTCATCGCCCGCGTCCTGGCCCGCGACGGCATCACCGCCGTCGCCGTCGAGGACCCCGGCTCCCTCGGCGTCCGCCAGCACCTGCGGCACTGGGGGATGGCCACCCCGCCCGTCCCCGTCGACGCCGGCGGCGTCCGCGTCGACCGCCTCCGCGACACCGGCGCACCCGCAGCCCTGCTCACCCCCGCCCACCAGTTCCCGACCGGCGCCGTCCTCACCGGGCACCGCCGCCGCGAGCTGATGCGCTGGGCCGCCGACGGCGGCCTGGTCATCGAGGACGACTACGACGCCGAACACCGCTACGACCGCCCCCCGACCCCCGCGCTGCGCTCACTGCTCACCGACCGCACCTTCTACACCGGCAGCGTGTCCAAGCTGCTGGCCCCCGCACTGAGGACCGGCTGGCTCCTGCCGCCGCCCGCCCACCTGGACGCCGCCGTCGAGGAGAAACGCTTCGCCGACCTCGGCAGCGCCGCCCTGCCCCAACTCGTCCTCGCCGAACTGATGGACTCGGGCGAGATGGAACGCGGCCTGCGGCTGCTGCGCCGCCGCCACCGCAGCCGCCGGGACACCATGATCGACGCGATCGCCGCGCACCTGCCCGGCGCCGCCGTCCACGGCACCGCCGCAGGCCTGCACCTCACCGTCACCTTCGACGCCGCCTTCCACGACGCCGACCTCGCCGCGGCCGCCCTGCACCACGGCGTCAAGACCCAGCCGCTGTCCTGGCACGCCCAGCGGCCCACCCGGCCCGGCCTCGTCCTCGGCTACGCCGCCGTCCCCGCCACCGGCATCACCGAAGGCATCACCACCATCGGACGGGCCCTGCGCGACCTCACCTGACCCCGCCCGCCCCTGGGCGCACCCGGCCGGTCACGCGGCCAGCAGCTCCGCCTCCCACAGATCCCGGTACGCCCCCGCCGCCGCGACCAGATCACCGTGCCGACCGCGCTGCACCACCCGCCCCCGGTCCAGCACCACCACCTCGTCGGCCGCGTCCAGCGCCGCGAGCCGGTGCGTCACCAGCAGCAGCGTCCCCCCGCCCGGCCACTCCAGCAGATCCCGCGTCAACGCGTCCGCCATCGCCGGATCCAGCGCCTCGGCCGGCTCGTCCAGCACCAGCACCGGCGGATCGGCCAGCAGCGCCCGCGCCAGCAGCAGCCGCTGCCGCTGCCCCCCCGACAGGCCCCGCCCACCCGCCCCGACCACCGTGTCCCACCCGTCCGGCAGCGCCTCCACCACCTCGGCGAACCGCGCCCGCGCCGCCGCGGCCTCCAACTGCGCCACGCTCGCGTCCGGCCGCGCCAGCAGCAGGTTCGCCCGGACCGTCGCCGCGAACACATGCGCGTCCTGCGCCAGCCCCCGCACCGCCGCCCGCACATCACCGGGCGCGTAACGGCCCAGAGCATGCCCGCCCAGCACCACCGCGCCCGACGCCACCGGCACCTCACCCGACACCGCCGCCAGCAGCGTGCTCTTGCCCGCGCCGCTCGCCCCCACGACCGCGACCCGGCGGCCCCGCTCCACCCGCAGATCCACCCCGTCCAACGCCGCGGCCCCACCGCCGTAGGCGACGCGGACGCCCAGCAGCTCCACACCCAGCGGCCCACGCGGCATCCGCACCGGACTCCGCGGCACCGCCGCCGGGGGAGCGGCCAGCAGCACCCCGACCCGCCGCACCGCCGGCACCACCTCCCGCAACCGCTGCGCCGCCGACGCCAGCGGCAGCACCGACTCCACCGCGACCAGCGCCGTCAACGCCGACACCGCCACACCGACCTCGTCGAGCCCCCCGCGCAACCCCACCCACACCACCGCCGCGACCGTCGCGCCCTGCACCGTGAAACCCGCCGCCGCCACCATCGCCGACACCCGCGCACCGGACCGCTCCGCCGACTCCAGCCGCCCCGCCGCGTCCCCCGCCCGCGCAGCGAACCGGCCGGACGCACCGAACATCGCCAGCTCCGCCGCACCCTCCAGCACGTCCAGCGCCCGCACCGCCAGCACCTCACGCCCGGCCGCCACCCGCGCCGCCGCACGCCCGCCCGCGACCGACGCCGCCACCGGCAGCACCACCCCCGCCACCAGCAGACCCCCGGCCAGCACCACCGCCGACGACGGCAGAACCACCCCGCACACCACCACACCCGCCGCACCGCACGCCACCGCCGCCACCGCCGGCAGGACGCACCGCAGCAGAAGATCCTGGACGGCGTCGACATCCGACACCATCCGCGTCAGCGCATCACCGTCCCGCACCCCGCGCCCCGCCGCCCCGCCGGGCCCGGGACGTACCCGCCCCGGGCCCGCCGCCAGAGCGTCGAACACCCGGCCCCGCAGCTCCGCCAGCGCCCGCAACACCGCGTCATGACCCGCCAACCGCTCCACATACCGCAGCGACCCCTTCGCCAGCGCGAACCCCCGCACCGCCACGATCGCCAGCGACAACGCCGCCAGCTCCGGCCGCTGCGCCGCCCGCGCCACCAGCCACGCCGCCGCCGCGATCAACCCCAGCCCGCACAACTCCGCCGCGGCCCCCGCTAGCCCCGCACCCACCAGCCGCACCCCATGCGGACGCACCGCACCCCACACACCCCGCACGCCGCTCACGCCGCCTCCCCGCACACACCGCCCGCGACCCGGCCCCCCTCCAACCGCACCACCCGGTCCGCCACCCCCAGCAGCGCCGGACGATGCGCCACCAGCACCGCCGTCCGCCCCTCCAGCAGCCGCCCCGCCGCGTCCACCAGCACCCGCTCACTGTGCAGATCCAGCCGCGCCGTCGGCTCGTCCAGCAACATCACCGGACCACCCGACAGATACGCCCGCGCGATCGCCAGCCGCTGCCGCTGCCCCGCCGACAACCCCGCACCCCCCTCACCCAGCACCGTCGCGAACCCCTCCGGCAGATCCTCCACGAACTCCGCCGACGCCGCCCGCGCCGCCTCCACCACCCGCTCATCACCCGCACCCGGATCACCCAGCCGGATGTTGTCGGCCACCGACGCCGCGAACAGATGCGGACGCTGCGGCACCCACCCCACCCGCGACCGCCACCCCTCCACGTCCAGCTCCGCAAGATCCACGCCGTCGACCAGCACCCGCCCCGAATCCGGCACCACAAGCCCCGCCAGCACCAGCAGCAGCGTCGACTTGCCCGCACCCGACGGACCCGCGACCGCCACCCGCTCACCCGCCGCCACCCGCAACGACACACCCGCCAGCGCCGGCTCCCGCGCCCCCCGATACCGCACCGTCACATCCCGCAGCACGATCTCCGGCGCACCCCCCGCGACGACCACCCGCCCCGCCGGCCGCACCACCGGCGCGTCCAGCACCGCGAACACCTCCCCGGCCGCCGCCACACCCTCCGCACACGCATGGAACCGCTGACCCAGCGCCCGCAACGGCGAATACACCTCCGGCGTCAGCACCAGCACCAGCAACCCCGCCGACAACGCCATCTCACCCGCCAGCAGCCGCAACCCCACCGGCACCGCCACCAACGCCACCGACAACGCGCACACCAGCTCCAGCACCAGCGACGACAAGAACGCCACCCGCAAAGCCCGCACACTCGCCCGCCGATGCCCCTCCGCCAGCTCCCGCACCACCACCGACTGATGCCCCGTCCGCCCGAACGCCCGCAACGTCGACAGCCCCGCCAGCACATCCCGGAAATGCCCGCCCAGCCGGTGCAGCAGCCCCCACTGCCGCCCCGTCAACGCCGCCGTACGCATCCCCACCAGCGCCCCGAACACCGGAACCAGCGGCACCGTCACCAACACCACCAGCGCCGACGCCCAATCCGCCGCCACCAGCCGCACCAGCACCACCACCGGAATCACACACGCCGCCAGCAGCTGCGGCACATAACCGGTGAAGAACGGATCGACCCCGTCCAGCCCCCGCGTCAGCAACGTCACCCGCGACCCCGCATCACCCGCCGGCGCGTCCAGCAGCGCCCCCCGCAGATTCCGCTTCACCCGCGCCGCCGCCCGGCCCGCCACCAGCGACACCGCCCACGCCAGCACCGCACGCCCCGCCACCGCACCCACCAGCCACGGCAGCGGACCCGCGTCCAACCCCGCCACCGCCCGCACCAGCAGCTCGGCCTGCACCACCAGCAGAACACCCTGTCCCGCCGCCAGCACCCCCAGCACCACCGTCACCCGGCGGGGCACACACCCCAGCAGACGACGCTCGACACCCTTCACCCCAGCCCCCAGACCCCGGGCCACCCGGCTACAGGTACGAGGGCGACTCGACCCGCCCACGGAACGTCCACCACACCAGCGCCTGCGACCCCAGCAGCAACGGCAGCACCACCACCGTCGTCACCGCCGTCATCGTCAACCCCGCACCCCCGGCCACCGCCTCCGACCACGGCAACCGCACACCCGCCACCACCGGCGCCGCCACCATCACCACCGCCGACACCGCATACCGCGACGGCACCCGCCCCGCACGCGCCGCCAGAACACCCACCGGCAAACGCCACCGCGCGAACCCCGCACCATGCCACGCGAACACCACCGCCAGCGGCAGACCCAGCACACTCCCGGCGTTCAACCCGCCGCCCCCCAGCACCGAACCCAGCACCGCACCCCACGCCAGCGCCAGCGCCCAGCTCCCCACCACGATCGCCGCATCACACCCGCCGCGCCACGCCACCGCATCCACCCGGCCCCGCAGCCACAACCCCATGTCCCGCACGACCCACCCGATCAGCAGCACCGCCACCAGCGGATACAGCTCCTCCAGCAGATCGTGCTCCAACCCCGGGAACGCACCCGCGACCAGCCCCGCCGACGCCACCAGCCACACCTCGTTGCCCAGGAAGAACGGCGCGAACGACGCGATCACCAACCGCCGCTCCCGCTCATCCCGCCCCAGCCACGGAAGCAGCATCCCCACCCCGATATCCGCACCGGCCAGCACCAGGTACCCGCCGGAGAACACCGCCAGCAACACCACCGCAAGAGCTTCCATCACCGAACTCCAGTCAGAACGTCGGGCTCATCACCGGCGCGGCCGGCTCCACCGGGGGAGAGGCACCAAGACCCGACCCCTCCGGCCCCCGCCGCGCGAACCGCACCAGCAGCCACGCGTTCACCACGAACAGCAAAGCGAACAGCACCGTGAACGCCACGAACGACACCGTCATCGTCCCCGGCCCCACACCCGGCGACAGCGCGTCCCGCGTCTTCAGCACCCCGTACACCATCCACGGCTGCCGCCCCACCTCACGGAACACCCACCCCGACACCATCGCCACATACGGCAGCGGCACCGCCACGACCATCACCACGTGGAACACCCGCCCCCGCACCAGCCACCCCCGGAACGGAAACTTCACCAGCGCCACCAGCGCCACCAAGACCATCAACGACCACATGCCCGTCATCAGGCCCTCACCGACCGCCGCCAGCCCCGGCGCCATGTACTCGTCCGGCCCGAACCGCGCCGAAAAATCCGCCACCGCCGCCGGCGCGTCATCCCCACCGATCTTCGTCGGCTGCACATACGCGAACTGCGCCCCACCGAACATCACCACCGGCATCACCGACAAGATCACCGTCAGCAACCCGATCCGCATCGACCGCCGGAAGAACTCCACCTCCGCCGTCCGCCGGAACAAGTGATAACCGCTCACCCCGGCCATGAAGAACCCCGCCGTCAGCAACCCGCCGAACAGCACATGGAAGAACGCCAGCACCGCCGTCGGATTGGTCAGCAACGCCCCCACATCCGTCAGCCGCGCCGCACCGTCCACCATCTCGAACCCCACCGGACGCTGCAGCCACCCATTCGCCACCAGCACGAAATACGCCGACAGATACGCCGTCAGCGTCACCACCCAGATCAGCGCCAGATGCACCCACCGGTTCAGCCGATCCCACCCGAAGATCCACAACCCCAGGAACGTCGACTCCACGAAGAACGCCACGATCGTCTCCAAAGCAAGCGGCGCCCCGAACACACCACCCGTCACCCGCGACATCCCCGCCCAGTTCAACCCGAACTGGAACTCCATCACCAACCCCGTGACGATCCCCACCGCATAGTTCACGACATACAGCTGCCCCCAGAACCGCACCATCCGCTCATGCACCGCACTGCCCGACACCGCCGCCCGCGTCTGCGTCAATGCCACCAGCGTCGCCAGCCCCAACGTCAACGCCACGAACAGAAAATGGGTACCGGCCGTCAACGCGAACTGCACCCGCGCCAACATCAACGGGTCCACACCCATGAGCACGCCCCAAGAATCGCTCCGAACCGACTCCACGATCCTCAGCGCACACACCACACCCGCGAATCAGGCGCGAGTGTTCAACCGCCCTGCACCTTTCGCGCAGCCCCAACCCCGCCCCTACATCTCCCGATGTACACCACCACGCCGCCCCGCCAACCCCAGTACGACAGCCACCACCACATACGGCACCGACGCCAACCCCATCAGCACCCCCGCATCACCCCACCGCGACCCCAACGCCCAACTCGCGAACATCAGCACCGCCACCGTCTCCGAACCGAGCCCCGCCACCGACGTCACCGTCGCCCGCGCCCCATCACCGATCCGCTCCTGCAACCGCGCGTCCGCCGCCGCCATCGCCCACCGGAACACCCCGAACGCCACCGCCACCAACACCAACCCGCCCGGCCGCCCGCCCAACGACCCCGCCGCCAGGCACACCGCACCCACCGCCAGCACCGGCGCCAGCCACCGCACCCCACGCCCCGCCAACCAGCCCCCCACCGCATCACCCACCGTCACCACCATCACCAGCAACGGCACCGACGCCGCCGCCACCCCCGTCGACCGCACCAGCAACGGCACATACTCATCCAGCGCCGTCACACCCTCCACCACCATCACCAGAACCAGCGCCCACCGCACCGCCGGCTCCCCGCGCAGCTGCGCCCACCCCTCACCCGCCACCGACGCCAGCGACGCCCCGCCCCCATCCGCGTCCCCGCCACGGCCGGCACCCCGCGACTCCGGTAGGAACCACCCCGCCACCGCACACAGCACGCACACCGCCACACTCGCGACGCCCGCCGCCCGGTAACCCCCACCCGCCAGCACCGGCGCCGCCACCGCCGAAGCCGCCACCACCGCCAGCAGCGACACCGCCTCCGACCGCCCGATCAACCGCGCATACGCCCCCGCCGCGCCCGCACGCCCCAGCTCCTCGTACACCAGCGCCTGCATCGTCCCCGAACGCAGCGCCGACCCCACACCCCACAACACGAAACCCGCAGCGAACGCCGGATACGAAGGAAACGCCACCCACAACCCGAAACCCACACCCGCCAGCAGGGGAGCGACCACCAGCAACAACCGGCGCGAGAACACATCCGCCCACAAACCGGACGGCAGCTCAAAAGAGAACGTCGTGACCGACCAGATCACGAACAGCGACGAGATCGCAGCGGGAGACAACCCGGCATCGGCGAAAAGCACCGCGTACACCGGGTACAGAAGAACGAAATCCTCGAGGAACGCGTAGACGTACAGCCTGCGCGCGAGCCCCGCCTCAGGTGAAGATCAATGTCGTCGAGCCATACCAGCACCATAACCACACCGCCCCGCCCACCGCACCCCCGAATTCCCGGGGGAGGGGAGCGGCCGAGATCTCACCCACCGGAAGGATCGCGGCCGAACAACGCGAGCAGGCGCGCCTGGTCATCGGCGCCCTGGGGGACAGGACGCTCGGAACCGACCATTCCCCGCTCACGCCCGCCGGGCGCCATCCGCCGCGCCGTCTCCAGCGCCGGACCCACCAGATCCGCGTCGAACACCACCGGCTGCCCGGTGGCCTGCCCCAGATCCCACGTGTGGACGAGCAACTCCAGCGGATACTGCTCCAGCCACTCGCGCACCGTCATCTCCAGCCCGACACCCAGCGTGATCCGCCGCGCCAGCGCATCGGGCACCAACTCGGCCGTCATCCGGGCCCGCACCTCGCGCCAGGACGCCACCGGATCCTCACCCGCCACCTCGCGCCAATCCGGATCGTCCCGGGGGAGCGGCCGGCCGGCGGCGCGCATCTCGACCACCAGCAGCCCCGCGATGACGTGCCCGGCGACATCGACCGCGCACCAGCCCTCACACGGCGACGGCGACAACCACCGGTCCGGCGGCGTCGCGGCCAGCACCGCCTCGAAACCGTCCAGCGCACGAACGAAACGCTCAGGAATCACGGCACCCGCACCGCCCACATCAGATCGTCCTCACACGATCATCACACGATCGCACCGCACGCGACACCCGTTCCCCACACCGCCAAAAAATGACGCTGGCCGGGGGCGGTGTGCGATCGGGCGGACCGCCCCAGCGCCCCCGATCGACTCTCTACTTAACATAATGTGCATTATCGACCAACGATCAGCGCAACTGGAAGCGGGGCGAATCACCCGTGATCCGCCTTCTTCACGTGCAGTGGGCGCGGTTCCCGCCGCCGGAGCCGCCGAGGTCGATCCAGAAACGGTCTTCGCCGCGGGCGCGGCCGTCCTCGACGCCGCCGTTCGCCAGGATCACGCGGCGCGACGGCTCGTTGCCGGCGGCACAGGTCAGCAGGACGCGTTCCAGGCCGAGGCGGCGGCATTCCATCAGCCCGGCGGCCAGCATCCGCGTGGCGTGACCCTGCCGCCGCCACGCAGGGACGACGTGGTAGCCGACGTGGCCGCCGGCCTCGGCGAGCTCGGGCGTCAGGCGGTGCCGCACGAGCAGCGTGCCGAGGTAAAGCTCGTCCGCCACGTACCAGAAGGTCGTGCACGGGACGCCCCACCGGCGCTGGACGCCGTGGCGCTCGGCGACGAACGCCGCGAAGTCCTCGGCGGCGTTCTCCAGCCATCCGGCGTGGTCGCCGCTCGCCAGATGGTCCGCCCACTCCCCGGCCAGGAACGACTCGCGGACCGCCGTGGTCGGCCGCACGAGGCGCGGCGGATGGAGAAGCTCGGGCACGGTCCGAGTATCCCCGGCGGGCGTCGCGATCGGATGCGTGCCCGGTGTCCGTGGCGAAGAAGTTCACTTAACCGGACAGAAGCTGAATTCTGTCTGGTATGCGCACTTTGTGCGGATTGACCTGTTCTTATGGGTCCCTCTTGCCCGGGCCCGCCCGGCGGGTTCGTAGGGTGAGCCGAATGAGCGTGCTTCGGTCCGTGGGGTTGTTCGTGCTGGCGGCCATGGCCGAGATCGGCGGGGCGTGGCTGGTGTGGCAGGGATGGCGGGAGCAGCGCGGACCGCTGTGGATCGCCGCCGGCGTCCTCGCGCTCGGCGCCTACGGGTTCGCGGCCACGTTCCAGCCCTCCCCCGACTTCGGGCGGATCCTGGCGGCCTACGGCGGTGTGTTCGTGGCGGGCTCCCTGGCCTGGGGCGTGGTCGTGGACGGTTTCCGCCCCGACCGCTGGGACATCGCCGGGGCCCTGATCTGCCTGGCCGGAGTGGCCGTGATCATGTACGCGCCGCGCGGCTGATCCCTCTCCCCCGGTTCCGTGGCCTTGCCGTGGTCATGCCAGGTGGCGGCGGTGGGGTTCGAGGGCGCGGATGTAGTCGACGAGGCGGACGCCGATGTCGAAGGGGATGTCGGATTCGGTGAGGTCGGGGTCGGGCCAGGTCTCGGAGACGCGGCGCCAGGTGCCGCGGCCGAGGAAGACGCCGGTGAGGGGGTCGTCGCCGAGTTCGGCGCGCCAGGCGGGTTCGGTGGCGAGGAGGCGGCTGAGGGCGGCTTCGTTGTCGGGTTCGTCGCGGTGTTCGGCGTGGAATCCGATCTCGATGGCGTGGGTGCGGGTGCCCGGGGCGATGCCGGCGGGGATGATCTGGGCTTCGTAGTGTTCGCGCTGGGGTGCGGGGTCGCCGAACCAGGCTTTGACGCCGTTGTGGCGTACGTGGACGTGCGGGGTTCCGAGGGCGGGTGGGGTGGATCCTCGGATGATCTCGCCGACCTGTTCGAAGAGTGCCCTGTCGGTCATCGGGGTCGATCTTACGGCGTGCGCTGTCGGTGGGGGGATGTAGCGTCCGGCGCGTGCGTCCCTCTGATGTTCAGCGCCTGACCGTTGCCGAGAGCGTCGACCGGTATGGGGAGATGGTGCGTGCGAAGACCTCGACGGGTGCGCTGACGCCGAAGACGGCGGAGGTGTACGTGCGGGATGTGGTGACGTTCGCGGTGCTGGCGGGCGGGGATCGGGTGCTGGACGATCTGACGGGCGAGGACGTCGATGAGGTGCTGCTGGGTTTCGCGCGCAAGCCTGACGGGCGTCGGCGGGGTGCGGTGGACGCGGGGGGCGCCGGGGCGCGGGGTGGTGCGGTGCAGAGTGCGGCGTCGCAGGCGCGGTTCCGGCGGTCGGTGTCGGCGTTCTTCAAGTATGCGCTGGTGGCGGGGTGGGTGCAGCTGAATCCGATGGATGCGGTGACGGTGCGTCCGCGGCAGCGGGGTGGGTTGCGGGCGCAGCGGCGGGCGTTGACGGTGGAGCAGGCGGAGGGGTTGCTGGGGGCGGCGCGGGGTTTGGCGGAGGCGGGGCCGGCGGCGCCGGGGCGGGGGCGTGCGGATCAGCGGACGGAGTTGCGGGACGGGCTGGTCGTGTTGCTGCTGGCGGCGGTGGGGCCGCGGGTGTCGGAGCTGACGGCGGCGAACGCGGAGGATTTCTTCGTCAACGGGGGGACGCGGTATTGGCGGATCTTCGGTAAGGGCGGGCGGACGCGGGATGTGCCGCTGCCGGGTCCGGTGGTGGAGGTGCTGGACGCGTATCTGGCGGAGGGGCGGGGGCTGCTGGATCGGGGGCGGGAGCCGAAGGCGCTGCTGTTGTCGTGGCGGGGGCGGCGGCTGGCACGGGGTGATGTGCAGGCGGTGATCGATCGGGTTCTGGCGCGGGTGGAGCCGGGGCGGCGGCGGAGTGTGACGCCGCATGGGCTGCGGCATACGACGGCGACGCATCTGCTGGCGGCGGCGACGGACATGGATGCGGTGCGGCGGGTGCTGGGGCATGCGGATCTGTCGACGCTGGGGCGTTACCGGGATGAGTTGCCGGGTGAGCTGGAGGCGGCGATGCGGGTGCATCCGCTGCTGGGGCCGGTGGAGGGCCGCCGCGGGTGACGGTCCTGGCCGGCCGGGTCGTGTCGGGGTTCGCGGGTCTGGCCGTTCGCGCACCGGTTAGGTTTCCGCGCCGCGTCCGTTTGTAGGTGTGAGATCGACTTACGGGAGGCTGGCACGATGCGGAAACTGATCTTCGGCATGAACGTGACCCTGGACGGCTTCATCGCCGCGACCGGCGACGACCTCGGCTGGAGTGGCGGGGAGGGTCCGGACTCGTCGCCGGGCGACGAGTTTTTCCAGTGGTGGTCCGACCGGGTGGGGGCGACGGGCCTGGCGCTGTATGGGCGCAGGTTGTGGGAGGTGATGAGCTCCGACTGGCCGACCGCCGACCGGCGGCCCGGCGCCACCCCGGCGGAGATCGAGTTCGCGCGCCGCTGGCGGGACATGCCGAAGGTGGTGTTCTCGTCGACGATCGACACGGTCGACTGGAACACCCGTCTGGTCAGCGGCGATGCGGTCGCCGAGATCGCCCGGCTCAGGGCCGGGGACGGCGGCCCGATGGACATCGGCGGCGCGACGCTCGCCGGGGCGGCCATGCGGGCCGGGCTGATCGACGAGTACGTGATCATGACCCATCCGGTCTTGGTGGGCGGCGGCACGCCGTTCTTCACCGCGTTGGACGGCTGGGTGAACCTGAACCTGGTCGAGACGCGGACGTTCCCCGGCGGCGTGGTGCTGACGCGCTACGAGACGAGGCGATGAGCACGGCGTCGTGGCGATGCAGCGCCAGTCGAGGCGGCGGTCGGGCAGCTGCTCGCGCATGGTCACGCGCGCCCGCTGCAGTGCGCTGGTCACCGATGCGCTGGTCAGTTCGAGGGTGTCGGCGGCCTTCGACGCCGGCCAGCCGAGGACGTCGCGGAGGATGAACACCGCCCGCTGCCGCGGCGGCAGGTGCTGGACGGCGGCGATGAACGCGAGTTCGCTCGTCTCCCGCGCCACCGCCGATTCCTGGGGGTCCTCGGGGAGTATCCGGTCCGGGTAGGGCTGGAGGTAGCGCACTTCTGAGCCCGCGTCCGGCAGTTCGGCGGGCAGGGGTGTGCGGTCGTTGCGTTTGTCCAGGAAGTCGAGGCAGGCGTTCGTCGCGATCCGGTACAGCCAGGTCCGCAGCGCGGCGTGGCCTTTGAACGACTCCCGTTTGTTCCACGCCCGCAGGAACGTCTCCTGCGTCATGTCCTGGGCGTCCTCGTAGTTGGCGAGCATCCGGTAGCAGTGCACCTGCAGCTCACGCCGGTGGCGCTCGGTGATGAGCGCGAACTGTGCTGTGTCACGTGAGCGGGCCGCCGCGATGAACGCGGCGTTTTCCGCGCCTGGCAGTCCGGCGTCGGTCATGGTCGTCGATCCTTCCGCAGGTGGCGGGGGTGCAACCAGGACTGACGACGTGGCGGAGGGGTTCTGATCGGTGAGGGTGCTGGCACCGGGTCGTTGGTCGGGCCGGGCGGGTCGGAGTCGATCCGGCGGAGGTGTTCCTCGTGGTCCGTCTGCCGGGGTGCCGCCGGGGTCGAAGGAGACCACGTTCGCCGTGGTGGTCATTCCGTTGGTGGTCGGGTGGGGTGGAGGGTGCGGGCGAGGGTGTACGCCTCGGTGAGGTCGGTGCCGCGGTAGTCGAGGGCGGCGATGTCGGCGAGGTGGTGGTCGGCGTTGACGGCGACGGTGTTGGTGAGGTGGCGGAACAGGGGCGCGTCGGACATGGAGTCGCCGTAGGCGGTGCATTGTTCGGTGGTGAGGCCGTGGCGGGTGCGGAGGTCCTCGGTGATGTGGACTTTGTCGTCGGGGGTGAGGATTCCGGCGGGGTCGAGGGTGCCGGTGAAGGGCATCGGGGGGAAGCGGGAGGCGATGACGTCGTCGAAGCCGAGGCCGAGGAGGTGGTGGGCGAAGAAGTCGGGCGACATGGTGATGACGGCGGAGTGTTCGCCGCGGGCGCGGATGTCGGCGCAGACGTCGGCGATGCCGGTGAGCCAGGTGGCGGCGGTGTAGGCGGTGGCGACGATGGCGGGGGTGAGGTGGCGCCAGAGGCGGTGGATTTCCTGGGAGAAGCCGCGGGTGTCGAGGGTTCCGGCGGTGAAGCGGGCCTCGAGGTCGTGGAGTTCGGTGAGGGTGCCGAGGTGCCGGGCGACTTCCAGGTTGGCGGTGGTGCCGGTCAGGAGGGTGCCGTCCATGTCGAAGATGTGCAGGTGTCCCACAGGGGTGCAGTGTGGTCGCACGCCGGGACGCCCGTCCACTTGTTTCCGGGCCGGGCCGGGCCGGGCCGGTGTCAGTGGTCGTCGCGTGAGGGCCAGATGGCGTAGGAGATGAGGATGGCGGCCCAGATGCCGAGCGGGACGGCGGGCCAGTAGGACGTCCACTCCCCTTTGCGGAGTGCGGAGATGGCCCAGATGGCGGTCATGATGGCGGCGGCGCCGGTCCAGTAGTTCCATTCGTCGCGCCAGGCGCGTTTGTCGGCTTTGGTCTTGGCGGTGCGGCGGGCGGTTTCGGCGCGGTGGCGGGCGGTCTGGGAGGGGGGCAGGTCGGCGGTGAGGCGGTGCAGGTCGCCGTGGGTGGTGGCGGTGAGGGCGTGTTCGAGGCGGCGGCCGTGTTCGGCGGGGTCGAGGGCTCCGTCGGCGAGGGCGTCGCCGAGGCGTTGGACGGTGGTGTCGCGGTCGTGGTCGGAGGCGCGGGTCCGGTCGTGGGCGGGCTGGTGGTGCATGGTCGGTTCCCCTGGTCGGTGTGTGTTTCCAGGGTTGCGCGGGGTGGGGGTGCGGGGCGTCCTTCGTGGTGAGGAAGCGGGTGTACTTCGTTCGCAGGACGTAGTGGGACCTCTGCCGAAGGTCGGGGGTGGCTGTGGTCGTTCGGGTGGTTCGGGGGCGGGTGGTGTTTTTCTAGCGTCGGGTTCATGGACATGGACGCGGTCATGGGTGTGGTGGATACGGCGGTGACGTCGCCGTGGTTCTATCTGGCGTTGTTCGCGGTGGCGGCGTTGGACGCGTTCTTCCCGGTGGTGCCGAGCGAGAGCATGGTGATCACGGCGGGGGTGTACGCGGTGTCGGGGCGGCCGGATCTGGTGCTGGTGGTGGTCGTGGCTGCGCTGGGGGCGTTCGTCGGGGATCACGTGTCGTATCTGGTGGGGCGCGGGTCGGGTGGGCGGGTGGTGCGGGGGCTGCGGCCGGGGACGCGGCGGTTCGCGGCGTTCGGGTGGGCGCGGCGGACGATGGCCGAGCGGGGCGGGCTGATCTTGGTGGTGGCGCGTTATGTGCCGGGTGGGCGGACGGCGGTGACGCTGACGATGGGGGCGGTGGGGTTCCGGCTTCGGTCGTTCTCGTTGTTCGCGGCGGTGGCGGCGGTGTCGTGGGGGTTGTACGGGGCGGTGCTGGGTTATGTCGGCGGGGTGGCGTTCGAGGATGATCCGTTGAAGGGCGTTGTGGTGGGGATCGGGCTGGCGTTGTCGGTGACGGCGTTGGTGGAGGGGATCCGGTTCGCGCGGCGGCGTCGGCGGGGGCGTCGTGCGGAGGCGGGGTCGTCGCCGGAGGGGCGCGGTTCGCGGCGGGTGGGGTCGTTGCCGGGCGTGTGATCGCCGGAAGCGCCGGAAGTGGCGGGCGTGTGGCCGTAGGGTGAACTTCGGCGGAACGTGCGGTGTCTCAAGGGTGTCGGGCCGTCGTCGATCGTGAGGGAGAGCATGGGAGCGCCGGAGTTCAGCGCCGATCTGTACCGGGACATCACGGGGTTCGCGGAGGGCACGCCGTCGTGGGTGCATACGGCGGCGGAGGTGGGGACGGACGCGGGGCTGCTGTTGTTCGCGGTGTTGTTCGTGGCGGGCTGGTGGCGGGCCCGGGCGGGGGACGCGCGGGCGATGGGGCTGGCGCTGGCGGCGCCGTTCGCGGTGGTGGCGGCGTATCTGGTGAGTGAGGTTTCCAAGACGTTCATCGAGGAGGAGCGGCCGTGCCGGGCGGTGCGGGGGGCGGTTCACATCGCGGCGTGCCCGTCGCCGGGCGACTGGTCTTTTCCGAGTAATCACGCGACGATCGCGGCGGCGTCGGCTGCGGCGATCGTGGTGGCGTGGCGGGCGATGGCGCCGCTGGTGTTGCCGCTGGCGGCGCTGATGGCGTTCTCGCGGGTGTTCGTGGGTGTGCATTATCCGCATGATGTGGCGGCGGGGTTCGTGCTGGGTGTGGTGGTGGCTTCGGTGGTGGCGCTGGTGCTGGTGGCGGTGCTGCGTCCGCTGGTGGAGTCGTTGCGGGGCGTGGCTGTGGGTGCGGTGGTGCTGGGGGCGCGGCCGGTGGCGGCGGGTGGCCGCGGTGTGGCCGTCGGGGCTGTGCGGCCGGTGGATGAGGCGTCGGTGACGATGCCGGACGTGATGGGTGGTGTGACCCGCGGGGGCGGCCGGTGGTCCTAGCGGGGTGAACGGGCCGCTCCCCCGGCGGGTTGTCAGGGGGTGTCGCCGGTGGCGTCGACGAGGCCGGCCTCGTAGGCGATGACGGCGGCCTGGACGCGGTTGCGGACGTCCAGGCGGGTGAGGATCGCGCTGACGTAGGCCTTGACGGTGCCTTCGACGACGTGGAGGCGCGCGGCGATCTCGGCGTTGGACAGGCCGGCGCCCAGCAGGGCCAGGACGTCGCGTTCGCGTGGGGTGAGGCGGGCGGTGCGGTGGCGGGCGCGGGCGCCGCCGGCGAGGCGGCCGCCGCCGAGTTCGGTGATGACGCGGTGGGCGACCTTCGGGGACAGGTAGGCGGCGCCGCCGGCGACGGCGCGGACGCCGGCGATGAGTTCGCGGGGGTCGCCGGATTTGAGGAGGAAGCCGCTGGCGCCGCCGGCCAGGGCGCGGGCGATGTACTCGTCCTCGCCGAACGTGGTGAGCATGATGACGCCGGTGGCGGGGGCGGCGCGGCGCAGTTCGGCGGCGGCGGCGAGGCCGTCGAGGCGGGGCATGCGGATGTCCAGGAGGGTGACGTCGGGGCGGTGGCGCAGGGTGAGTTCGACGGCTTCGTGCCCGTCGGCGGCTTCGGCGACGACGTCGATGCCGGGGTCGGCGGCCAGGATCGCGCGGACGCCCGCGCGGATCATGGCCTCGTCGTCGGCGAGCAGTGCCCGGATCACTGGTTCTCCTGTCGTTGCCGGCGCTGCGCGCTGAGCAGGCTGGTGTCGTAGGCGTTCTTGTCGGTGAGGCGGCCGCCGGTGAAGCAGAGCCGGTAGATGCGGGAGATGCCGAGCAGGTCGGCGTCGGGGCGGTAGTAGCGGCAGTCGGCGTGCGGGGGTTCGGGGACGGTTTCGCGGACGGTTCCGGCGCCCATCGCCTGCATCGGCGGGAGGGTGTGCTGGGCGCGGGCTTGGGGGGTGCCGAGGCGCAGCGCGGCGTAGTCGGCGGGCGGCAGGACGGAGTTGAGGGTGGCGTAGATGTGGTAGCCGGCCATGACGGCGCCGAGGGCGGTCATGAGGGCGGCGGGGACGGCGATCGCGGTGATCAGGCCGCGGCGGACCTGGCGGCGTTCGCTGGCGAGGTGGCGGGCCGATTCGGAGGGCCACTCCCCCGGTGGCGGGCCGGTGAGGCCGAGGGCGGTGCGCAGTGCCGTGGCGGCCGCGGATCCGGTGGCGGGCCCGGTCGCGGTGGTGCCGGCGGCGGGCGGGCCGGTGGGTCCGGTGCGGGGTTCGGCCGGGGTCGGGGGCAGGTCGGCGGTGACCTCGAAGCCGCCCGCGGGGGTGGGGCCGGCGTGCAGGGTGCCGCCGAGGAGACGGACCCGTTCGGTGAGGCCGGTCAGGCCGTGACCGCCGGACGGCAGGAGCGGCGGCCCGCCGGGCGGGGGGCGGTTGGTGACCGTGACGGTCACCGCGCCGCCCGTTCCGCCCGGTTCGGGGGGCGGGCCGGGTTCGGGCGGGTCGTGGCGGGTCAGGTGCACGGTGACGGCGGCGCCGGGGGCGTGCTTGGCGGCGTTGGTGACGGCCTCCTTCACGACGCGGTGGGCGGCGAGCGCGACCATGGGCGGCAGGTCCGCAAGGTCGGCGGCGGCGTCCGCGTCGGCGAGGCGGACGGGGACGCCGGAGGCGCGGGCGCGTGCGATGAGTTCGGAGATGCTCTCGCGGGAGGGCCGGACCGGAGCCGTCCCGTCCCCGCCGCCCTCGCTCGGGCCGCCCTCATGCGGGCCGGTCTCGCCGGGGAAGGCGGTGCCGGGGGCGGTGTCCTCGTGGAGGACGCCGATGATCTCGCGGAGGTGTTCGGTGGCTTCGGCCGCGCCGGCGCGCAGCTGCGCGGCGGCGTCGCGGTGGCGGCCGTGCAGTCCTGGTGCGACCTGCAGGGCGCCGGCGCGGACGGCGATGAGGGCGAGCTCGTGGCCGAGGGAGTCGTGCATGTCCTGGGCGATGCGGGCGCGTTCGCGGAGCCGTTCGCGTTCGGCGATGATGCGCTGCTCGTGTTCGAGGCGTTCGGCGCGCTCCCATCCGGCGTGCAGGAGTTCCTGGTACTGGCGCCAGTAGCGGCCGACCAGCCAGGGCAGGACGCCCAGCAGCACCAGCCAGACCGTGGAGGGGAACCAGGCGGTGACGGCCAGGCCGCGGGCGACGGCCAGGGCCGTCCCGGCGACGAACACGGTGGTGAACACCCACAGCAGCGGCTGGGCTCGGAGGGTCCGCCGTCCGGTCAGGTAGGACAGCACCGGCATGGCGAACACGAAGTTGCCGTGCAGGAGGATCAGCGAGATGGAGGTGAGCAGCGCGGCCGTGGGCCAGGTGCGGCACATCGCGACGGCGGCGGCCAGGACGGCCAGGCCGCCGGCCAGCAGCCACCAGGACGCCAGCAGGGGCTGCAGCGGCGAGATCATGTCGACGGCGACGGGGAACGCCAGCGCCCCGTACAGCAGGACGTCCTTGACCACAGCGGACCGGGACGGTCGGCGGACGGCCTCGCGCAGCGTCCGGGGCCTGGTGATCCGCGTGGCGGCGGCACCGGCCGCGCGGGCGCGGGCCGCCGCCGCGGCGGCGCGCCGGTGGCGGGGGGCGGGGCGGGGGGACGCCGTGTCGTTCACGCGCTCCACGCTACAAGCCGGTGAACTGCGGTGTTACTGACGAAAGTCAGGGGTGCGGCGGGGCGGCGGCCGGCTCCCTGCGGTGATCTTGGGGTCTGGTGTGGGAGGGGATGCGGCTGAACTACGGTTGGCCCGTGACAGCGTCGCCCCCCAGCAGCCGTGTGCGCGGTGCCGTGCGCGCGGCCCGCGCGGCCCGCGCGGCGGTGCGTGCGCCGCGGTGGTGACCGTGACGGTGTCGCGTGTGCCCGGAGCGGTGATCGTGCAGGTCGACGACGACGGCTCCGGCGGCACCGGGGAGCCGGGCGCGGGCGGGCGCGGGCGGGAACGGGCGGCGGGGCATGCGCGAGCGCGCCGCCTCGGTGGGCGGGCGGATGACGGCGGGACCGGGCCCGGCGGGCGGGTTCCGGGTGTGGGCGCGGCTGCCGGTCGGCGGCCGCGGCGGCGAGCGGGAGCAGATGGAGGAGATCGCGTGATCCGGGTGATGCTGGCCGACGACCAGACGCTGGTGCGGGCGGGGTTCCGGTCGATCCTGGAAGGCGAGGACGACATCGAGATCGTCGCCGAGGCCGGGGACGGGGATCAGGCGGTGCGCAGGGCGTCGGAGCTGCGGCCCGACGTGGTGCTGATGGACATCCGGATGCCCGTCCTGGACGGGCTGGAGGCCACCCGCCGCATCATCACCGACCCGCGGCTGGACGCCGTCCGGGTCGTGATCTTGACGACGTTCGATCTGGACGACTACGTCTACGGCGCGATCAAGGCCGGGGCGAGCGGGTTCCTGGTCAAGGACACCGAGCCGCCCGAGCTGATCCACGGGGTGCGGGTCGTGGCGCGCGGTGACGCGCTGCTGGCGCCGACCGTGACGCGGCGGCTCATCGCCGAGTTCGCGTCCCGGATCACCGCGCCGCCGCCGGCGGTGGAGCTGAACTCCCTCACCGACCGGGAGCGCGAGGTGCTGGAGCTGGTGGCGGCCGGGCTGTCGAACGAGGAGATCGCCGGGCGGCTGGTGCTGTCGCCCGCGACCGCCAAGACCCATGTGAGCCGCATCCTGTCCAAGCTGGGGGCGCGGGACAGGGCGCAGCTTGTGGTGCTGGCCTACGAGACGGGCATGATCCGTCCCGGATGGCTCGGCTGACACGGCCGTCCCGGCCCGGGTGCAACCCGGCGGGGCGCGGTGGTGTTGAACGGATGTGACGGCAACGGACGAAGCTCTCATCCCTCCCGCAGGCGCGGGCGCGAGCGACGCGGCGGGCGCGCGGGTCGTCGCGGCGCTGTCGCGTGACCTGGACGACGGGTTCGCGGTCCTGTACGAGGCGTACCGCAGCGCGGTGTTCTCCACCGCGCTGCGGCTGTGCGGGCGGTGGGCCGAGGCCGAGGACCTGTCCGCGGAGGCGTTCCTGCGCGCCTACCGGGCGCTGTGCGGTTACGGGCCGGAGCGGATCGCGGAACTGCGGCCGCGGGCGTGGCTGCTGACGATCCTGACCAACGTGTGGCGCAACAGCGTGCGGTCGGCGGCGCGGCGCCCGCCGCCCGGCCCGATCGAGGACGTTCCCGACCCGCCCGACCCCGGCGAGGGCGTGGAGGACACCGCGGCGCGCCGCGAGACCGGGCGTGAGCTGGCGGCGCTGCTGGCGCGGCTGCCGGGCGACCAGCGCGCCGCGGTCGTGCTGCGGCACGTCACCGGCCTGCCCGTCGCCGAGATCGCCGCCGTCCTCGGCATGCCCGTGGGCACCGTCAAATCGCACGTCTCCCGGGGCCTGGCCCGCCTGCGCGACCTGCGCGGCGCGGGGCCCCCCGGCCCGGGAGGACATGATCGGCAGCAGGAGCGAGGGGGCATCAGATGATTCGCAACGACCCCGCCGGCGAGGCACCCCGCCCGCAGGCCGCCGAGACGACCGGGGATCTGGCGGCGGATCTGGCGGGGCTGGCCGCAGACGCGCCCCCCGGCCTGCTGGACCGCATCGCGGCGCGCCGCGTCCACGTCCCCGGGCCGCTGCCCGGCCCCGCGTCCGGGCTGAGCACCGGCCTGCAGGTCGCCTTCACCGACCACGGCGTCGCCTACCTGCGCGCCGGCATGGACGAGCGGGAGTTCGCCGCCGCGTTCCGTGCCCGGTTCGGGCGGCCGCTGCTGCCCGCCGCCGGCCCGCCCGCCGGGCTGGTGCCCGCGCTGCGGACCGGGCGGCTGGGCGGCCTGCGGCTGGACCTGCGGGGCCTCAGCGAGTTCGAGGCCGCCGTGCTGCGCGCCGCCGCGCAGATCCCGCGGGGGCAGGTCCGGCCGTACGCGTGGGTGGCGCGGGCGGCGGGGCGTCCGAAGGCGGTCCGCGCGGTCGGGTCGGCGCTGGGCCGCAACCCCGTTCCGCTGCTGATCCCCTGCCACCGCGTCACCCGCTCGGACGGGACGCTCGGCGACTACGTGTTCGGCGCCGGCGCCAAGGAGCGGCTGCTGCGCGCCGAGGACGTCGACGTCGACGAGGTCACCGCGCTGGCGCGGCGCGGCGTGCGGCTGGTCGGCAGCGACACCACGGGGATCGTGTGCTACCCCACCTGCGGTGACGCGCGGCGGATCACGCCGCGGCACCGGCGCGGGTTCGGTGACCTGGCCGCCGCGGAGGCCGCCGGGTACCGGCCGTGCCTGCGCTGCCGGCCCGGCGACCCGCGTCCCGCCTGACCGGTCCCGCCGCGGCCCGGGGCCGGGGGCGCATAGATCGGCCCGGGGCGGGAATGGGGCGGTCCCGTCCACCTGCGGGAACGGCCCCGTGGGGGCGGGCGACCAGGGGGAGGCCGCCATGCGCGTCGTCGTCACCGGCGCCACCGGCAACATCGGAACCAGAACCGTCCGTGCGCTCGCCGCGGACCCGGGCGTCACCGCCGTCACCGGCCTGGCCCGCCGTGAACCCGGCGGCGCCGATCCGGCCGGGGCCGGCGCCGCCGCCGGGAAGGTCGAGTGGGCCGAGGCCGACGTCACCGACAGCGACCTGGTCCCGCTGATGCGCGGCGCCGACGCCGTGGTGCACCTGGCCTGGCTGTTCCAGCCCACCCACCGCCCGGCGGTGACATGGGACGCCAACGTGGTCGGCAGTTCCCGCGTGTTCGCCGCCGCCGCCGAGGCCGGTGTGCGCAACCTGGTGTACTCCTCGTCGGTCGGCGCCTACTCCCCCGGCCCCAAGGACCGGGCGGTCGACGAGTCCTGGCCCACGCACGGCTGGCCCGGCGCCGCCTACAGCCGCGAGAAGGCCTACGTCGAACGGCTCCTGGACGTGTTCGAGGCCCGCAACCCCGGGTGCCGCGTCGTGCGGATCCGGCCGGGGTTCATCTTCGAGCGGCAGAGCGCGTCCCAACAGCGGCGGCTGTTCGCCGGGCCGCTGCTGCCCGGCCGCCTCGCCCGCCCCGGCCTGATCCCCGCCGTCCCGGACCTGCCCGGGCTGCGGCTGCAGGCCCTGCATTCGGCCGACGCCGGTGAGGCGTTCCGGCTGGCCGCCACCGGCGGCGCCCGCGGCGCGTTCAACATCGCCGCCGACCCCGTCCTGGACGCCGCCGAACTCGCCGGGATCCTCGGCGCCCGCACCGTCCGGCTCCCGGCGCGGGGCGTGCGGGCCGCGCTGGCCGCCGCGTGGACGCTGCACCTGGTGCCCGCATCCCCCGGCCTGTTCGACCTGGCCCTGGAGGTCCCGATCATGGACGTGTCGCGGGCACGCGACGAGCTGGGCTGGACGCCCCGGCGCACCGCCCGCGAGGCCATCGAGGAGTTCCTGGAAGGACTTCGGGCCGGGGCCGGGCGCGACACCCCGCCGCTGTCGCCCGAGACCGGCGGTCCGGTGCGCGCCCGCGAGTTCGCCACCGGCATCGGCCGCAAACCCTGAACCGCGGCACACCGGGACACTCACCCGCACCCGCCCGCGACACCTGCCCAGAACACCTGCCCAGAACACGGAGGTCACCATGCCGACGATCACTCCCGACCACCTGCACGCCCTGCTGGCCTCCGCCGACCGCGACGCCGCGCTCGTCGTCGTCGCCGGTGAGGCCACCGTCGTCCCGGCCGACCCGTCCCGCGGCGGGGGACCCGAGGATGCGCTGGTGATCACCACCCGGGACGCGGTGATCGCCGAACTGGACACCGGCGCCAACGAGGAGCAGATCGAAACCCTCGCCCAGCGCCTGGACGTCGCCCTCGAAAGCCTCGGCGGCTGAACCGCCGCCTCGCGGGCCGCAAAGCCGAGCGATGGAGCTGCGGCCCGCCGGGGGCGTCCCCGGGAGGCGGGGGGGTGGAGCGCTCAGCGGCCCTCCCCGCGCTTTCCTTCAAGGTCTTCGCCGTGGCCGGTGCACGGACGTCGCCCGTCCGGCCCGGGCGGATCATCCGGCGAGTCCGCCGTGTCCGGCAGGTCCGAGGCGCCCGCGCGGACGCGGCGGCGGTGGCTGGTGTCGCAGAACGGGTAGGCGCGGCTGCGCCGGCACGCGCACAGCGCCACCAGGAAACGGTCCGACACCACCGTCCGCCCGTCCGGCAGGACCACCTCGACCGGGCCCTCCACCAGCACCGGCCCGCCCGGCACCATCCTCACCCGCCGCCGGTCCCGCTCGCCGCCGCCGGGCGGGACGCCGCGCTCAGGCCCCGCGACCGCGTCGCCTTCACGCCGCGCGGCGGCGTCGCACTCACGCCGCGCGGCGGCCATGGCCCCCACGTCCCTGCGGTCCCGCGTGCCCGCCGGGTCCGGCCAGGCCCCCGTGCCGCGCACCGCCCTCGACGCGGTCGGCGCGCACCACCACGAGGTCCTCGTACTGCTGCCCGGGGCGCAGCAGCCCCCGCGCCCGCAGGTCGGCGGCGCGGCGCCGCATCACCGGGCCCAGCGGCTCACGCCGCCGCGCCACCACCGACGCCCGCATCCCGGCGCGCCGCAGCGACAGCAGTGTCTCCGCCACCCCGTTCAGCGCCGAATGCACCACCAGCAGCGTCCCCGACGGCGTCAGATGCCCCGGCGCCGCCGCGCAGATCCGGTCCAGCAGCACCCGGCCGCCCGGCCCCGCCTCCCACGCGCGGGCCCGGCCCCGCGCCGCCGCGGGGTCGGTTCCGCCCGCCACGTACGGGGGGTTGGCGACGATCACGTCGAACACCTCGCCCGCCACCGGCGCGAACAGGTCGCCGCGCAGCACCCGCACCGGCAGGCCCCGCACCAGCGCGTTCACCCGCGCCGCCAGCACCGCCTGCGCCGACACGTCGACCGCCACGACCTCGCAGCCGTCGCGGGCGGCGGCCATCGCGACCGCGCCCGTCCCGGTGCCGATCTCCAGCAGCCGCGCGCCGGGCGGGATCCGCGCGCCGCGCAGCGCGCCCGCCAGCAGCCGCGTGTCGGACTGCGGGCGGTACACGCCCGGCGGCCTGAGCAGCGGCATCATCGCTCCCCCTCACCCGCCGCCGCGGAACCCGCCGGCGAGCCCGGCAGCGGGCGGCGCAGCGACGACCGCGGGGGCCGCCGCCAGGAACCCAGCAGGTGCGCGGCCAGGCGGTCCTCCAGCAGTCCCGTCGCCCGCACCCCCAGCACCACGTCCCCCGCCAGGCCGGGCTCGTCCTCCAGCAGCCCGCCGATCACGTCGTGGCGCAGGACCTGCTCGTGGACGGCGTCGGCCTCGATGTGCTCGGTGTAGAACAGCACGGCCCGCGGCCCGGCTCCCAGCCGCTCCAGCGCCCGCGCCATCCGCCGCGCCGACGGCGCCGTGGTGATCTCCGCGGCGGCGAAATGGCCCACCAGCGCGCCCCGCAGCGACCGCCGCAGTCCGAACAGCGACATCATGTTCACCGTCGCCAGCATCACCGCCGGGGCCGCGTCCACGTACGCGCCGTAGGAGGGGTCCAGGCCCAGCTCGTCCAGCAGATCGGCGTACAGGCCCTGGTGGAGCATCTCCGGCCGGCCGCCGCCGAACTCGTCGTGCTCCACGGCGACCAGCGCCGTCTTGGCGCGCCCCCGCAGCCTGGGCACGACCCACGCGTGCGGGTCGGCCTCCTTCAGGTGGTACACCGACCGCAGCGCCGCGTGCTCCAGCAGCTGCCACCACTGCCCGTCGTCGCGCAGGTGGTGGGTGACGCCGCGTGCGCCCACCGGCTCGATCAGCAGCTCCTCCAGCGCGTCCTGCACGCCGGTCCCGCCGGGGTGGGACGCGGTGTCCCGGCGCAGCGCCGCCAGGAAGGCCTCCTCCATCGTCCCGCGCAGCCGCAGCAGCCCCGGATCCCACTCCCAGTCCGGGTCGACCCCGGTGAACCCGCGGTAGTGCAGCTCGAAACAGGTGTGCAGCGCCAGCTGCAGATCCTCGCCGTACGGGTCGGCCGACCCGGCCCGCCGCACCGCGTGCGCGGCCGGTGCCCGGCTCCGCGCGGCACCGGGCGGCGGGCCGGCCGCCAGGGCCTGCACGACGGCCCGCGACAGCGGCCCGCGCGGGGCGGGCAGTGCCGGCGCCGCGTCCCCCGCCCGCCGCGGCGGTGGCGGAGGCCGCCGGTGCGCGGGGCGCGGGAGGTGCCCGGGGTGGTGCAGAACGGTCATGTCTCCTCCGTGGTGCGGGGGATGTCCGGCTGCGGTACCCGCTCACACGCGTCCCATACGCCCGATTCCTCCCCCGGTGCCGCTCCGGCGGGCCGGCCCGGCCCGTCCGCCGCGGCGTCCGGGGGGCCGCCCGCGAGCCCGCCGGACCCGGTCTGCCGGGCCAGCAGGTCCACCGCGGCGCGGGGACCGCCCCGCCGGGCGGCGCGGCGCTGCCGGTCCGCGCCCGTCCCGGCGCGGCGGACGCCCTCCACCAGCGCGACCACCGCCGCCAGGTCCCCGGTCTCGGCCAGGGACGGGCCGGCGCGGGTGAGCAGATCCTCGGCCCGCCGCCACGCCGGCACCGCCCGCCGGGTGAACGGGTCCAGCGCCGGGCCGGCCATCCCGTGGCGGGCCGCGTTCCACAGCGCCGCCGCGCACACCTGCCCGTCCACGGGCGCGGCCTCCCGCCCGCCGGCCAGGTCCGCCAGCGCCGCGCCGACCAGGCCCCGCACCAGCGCCGCCTGCAGCACCGCCTCGTCGGCGGTCGCCGCCGCGTCCGCCGCGCGCACCTCCACCGTCGGCCACCGCGGCGACGGCCGCGCCAGCCAGAAACTCATCGCCTCGTCCACCAGGACGCCCGCCTCCACCAGCGCCGCGACGCGCCCGTCGTACTCGGCCGCCGACGCCGAGAACGGCGGAGTCCCCGCACCCGGGAACCGCGCCATCTCCACGATCCGGCGGCTGTCGTGGCGGCCGGCGCGGCCGTGGCCGAACGGGGAGTTCACCGACAGCGCCACCAGCACCGGCAGCCACGGCCGCAGATGGTTCACCACCGCCACCGCCGTCTCCCGGTCCGCGACGCCCACGTGGACGTGGCAGCCGCACGCCTGGTAGTCCTCCACCACCTCCCCGTACGCCTCCATGATCGCGGCGAAGCGGGCGCCGGCCGCCGGCGGCGGGGGCGGTCCGCCCAGCACGGGCGCGCCCGCCGACACCAGCCGCGCGCCGGCGGCCCGCGCGGCACCGGCGAGCCGCGCCCGGCTGCCGCGCAGCTGCGCCCGCAGGCCCGCGAGGTCCCGGCACACCCCGGTCGCCGCCTCCACCTGCGAGGTGAGCAGCTCGGCGTGGAACGCGGCGCCCGCGGCGCGCCACGGGTGCGGCTCCGCCTCCGCCAGGACCCGTTCCGCGTGCGGGACGCACACCCCCGACTGCGCGTCGACCAGCAGGAACTCCTCCTCGACCCCGAGGGTCACCCCCGGTTCCCCGGCGCCCCCGCCCGCTCCGGCGTCCGCGTCGTGCCCGCCCATGCCGCATCCCCCCTGATCCCCGCGCCGGTCCCCGCGGACGTGCGGACCCGCCACACCCCGGGGGCCCGTCTACCCGGGGATGCCCGTACAGGACGGCCCCTCCCTCCCCTCGCCCAAGATCCTTTCCGCCGGGTGGGGTCCGGTGACCGGATCGTTCCGCATCGCGCCGCGATGATGCCTACCGGGCGCCGCGCCGGCCGGGCAGCATCACGGGCATGAACCACGACACCGACAGCGACCGGGCCCTGCTGGTCATCGACGTCCAGGAGTCCTTCCGCCGCCGCCCGAACTGGCGGGCGGTGTCGGCCCCCGACATCGACGCCCGCGCCGCCCGGCTCGCCGGCGCCGCCCGCGCCGCCGGCGACCTGGTCGTGTGGGTCCTGCACGCCGAGCCCGGCACCGGCGGCGTGTTCGACCCCGAACTCGGCCACGTCCGCCTCATGGACGGCCTCGCCCCGGCCGCCGGCGAGCCCGTCCTGACCAAGACCTCCCGCAACGCCTTCACCACCACCGCGCTGCAGCAGATGCTCACCGGACGCGGCATCCGCGAACTGGTCGTCTGCGGCATCCAGACCGAGCAGTGCTGCGAGACCACCGCCCGCCTGGCCGCCGACCTCGGCTACCGCGTCACCTTCGTCACCGACGCCACCGCCACCTTCCCCATCCCCCACCGCGACGCCCCGCCCGGACGGCCCCTGGCCGACGTCCTGGCCGACCCCGCCACCCTGCACCCCGACCAGATCATCGCCCGCACCGAGTACGCCCTGGCCGGGCGGTTCGCCGACATCGCCGCGCTCGACGACCTCGCCCCCGTTCCCGGCCCCGCCGGCGCTGTAAACTGACCGGATCGTGACCCGGATCGCCTTCCTTCTCGTCCCCGGAGTGCACCTGCTCGACCTCGCCGGCCCGGCCCAGGTGTTCTCGACCGCCGCCGACGGCGGCCTGCCCTACCGGCTGTCCTACGTCGCCGACCGGCCCGGCGCCGAGCCGGACACCGGCGCAGGCGAGCACACGGGGACGACCGGACCACCGGGGGCCGGGGACGCCGGGACGGTGAGCGTCGCCGCCGCCCAGGGGCTGCCCCTGCTGGCCTCCTCCGCCTGGCCGCACCTGACCGCCGCCGACATCGTCATGGTCCCCGGATGGCGGTGGGGCCGCGGCGGCCCGCACGCCCCGCCCGTCTCGCGCGGCGCCGCCCGCCGGCTGGCCGCCCACCACGCCGCCGGCGGGCTGGTCGCCAGCGTCTGCGCCGGCGCGTTCGCCCTCGCCCACGCCGGGCTCCTGGACGGCCGCCGCTGCACCACCCACCACGAGCTGCAGGACGCCCTGGCCCGCCGCCACCCCCGCGCCGCCGTCGTCCGCGACGTCCTGTACGTCACCGACGGCCGCGTCGTCACCTCCGCCGGCATCGCCAGCGGCATCGACCTGGCCCTGCACCTGCTCGCCTCCCGGCACGGCCCCGGCGCCGCAGCCCGCACCGCCCGCGCCATGGTCGTGTACACGCGCCGCAACGGCGACGAACCCCAGGCCGGGATCATGCTCCGCCACCGCGGCCACCTCAGTGACGCCGTGCACCGCGCCCAGGACCTCATCGACGCCGGCTACACCCGGCCCCTGCCGCTGGCGGCCCTGGCCGCCGAGGCCGGCGTCAGCGAACGCACCCTCACGCGCCGGTTCACCGCCGCGACCGGCCTCACCCCGCTGCGGTACCAGCAGGAGCTCCGGCTGGAACGCGCCGAGCACCTCCTCGGGCAGGGCGCCACCGCCGACGCCGCCGCCCGCGCCGTCGGCTTCACCGACGCCCGCATGCTCCGCCGCCTCCGCGCCCGCACCCCCTGATCGCCCGGACCGGGGGCGTCCGCTAGCGGGGGACCGGAACCTCGACGTACCCGGGTGCGCCGCGCCGCAGCGACGCGCGCCCGGCGGTGACCTGCGCCGCCCACGCCTCGAAGTCGTCCAGGTCGGTGACCGGGACCGCGACGTCGGCCTCCACGCCCTCCCCGTAGCGGACGTCGCCGGGCTGCACGCCGCGGCCGTGCAGGTCGCCCAGGAACCGGCCCGCCAGCGCGTGGTCCACGCCCACGGTGACCGTCACCACCGGGCGCAGCTCCACCACCCCGACCGCGTCGACGGTGTCGGCCACGGCCTGCGCGTAGGCGCGCACCAGGCCGCCCGCGCCGAGCTTGACGCCGCCGAAGTAGCGGGTGACGACCGCGACGGTGCCGGTCAGGCCGCGCCGCGTCAGCACCTCCAGCATCGGGATGCCCGCCGTCCCGGCCGGTTCGCCGTCGTCGCTGCTCTTGGTGATCTCGCCGTGCTCGCCGACCACGTAGGCGGTGCAGTTGTGGGTGGCGTCGCGGTGCGCCCGCCGGTGCCGGGCCAGGAACGCCACCGCCTCGGCCTCGCCGGCGGCGCGGGCGAGGGTGCAGACGAAACGGGACTTGCGGATCTCCAGCTCGCGGGAGCCCGCCTGCTTGATCATGCGCATGGTCGGCTCCGAGTGTATGCGGTGCCGGTCCGGCCGGTCCGGCGCGGGCGTTTGACGCCGGGGCGCCGCGGGCACGCAGCGTGACGTGATGGATGCGCTGGAGGAGTTGTACCGCCGCTGGCTGTTCGAGGTGTGGAACGGCGACTTCGACGTGGCCGCGCGGATCCTCACCCCGGACTTCACCGGCCACTGGCCGAACCTGGAGGTCCACGGGCCGGAGGAGGCCGTCGACCAGGTCCGCCGCTCCCACGCGTACTTCACCGGCGTCCGCACCACTCTGGACGTCGGACCCGTCGTCCAGGGCGTGGCGGACGACGGGATGGTCGCCGCGGCATGGACCTTCCACGGCGCCTACCGCGGCGGAATCCCCGGCGCCACCGCCGCGCCCGGCACCCCCGTCTCCTTCCGCGGCCAGGACATCTTCCGCGCGCGGGACGGCCGGTTCGCCGAGTACTGGGTCGTCTCCGACGCCCTGGGCCTGATGACCGCCCTGGGCGCCCTCGGCTGACCCGCGGGCCCGGGGCCGGGTCAGACCAGGTCGAGGAGGTCGGCGATCGAGGGCACGACGCGGTTGGGGCGGAACGGGAACCGGGCGATTTCGTCCTCGCGGGTCACGCCGGTCAGGACCAGGATCGTCTCCAGACCGGCCTCGACGCCGGCGACGATGTCGGTGTCCATGCGGTCGCCGATCATCGCGGTGGACTCGCTGTGCCCGCCGACGCGGTTCAGCGCCGTCCGCATCATCAGCGGGTTCGGCTTGCCGACGAAGTAGGGCTCCACGCCCGTCGCGCGGGTGATCATGGCGGCGACCGCGCCGCACGCGGGCAGCGACCCCTCCGGGGACGGGCCGACCGGGTCGGGGTTGGTCGCCACGAACCGCGCGCCGCCCTCGATCAGCCGGATCGCGCGGGTGATCTGGGAGAAGCTGTAGGTGCGTGTCTCGCCCAGCACCACGTAGTCGGGGTCGATGTCGGTCAGCACGAAGTCCGACTCGTGCAGCGCCGTCGTCAGTCCCGCCTCCCCGATCACGTACGCCGACCCGGCGGGCCGCTGGTCGGCCAGGAACCGCGCGGTCGCCAGCGCCGACGTCCAGATCGACTCGGGCGGCACCCGCAGGCCCGCCGCGGCCAGGCGCGCCGACAGGTCCCGGCGGGTGTAGATCGAGTTGTTGGTCAGGACCAGGAAGGGCTTGCCGGACGCCGACAGCCGCCGGATGAACTCCTCGGCGCCGGGGACGGGGCGGCCCTCGTGCACCAGGACCCCGTCCATGTCCGACAGCCAGTATTCGATCGGCCCGCGCTCGTTCATGCCCCCATTGTCGCAGGATCCGTGCAGGCGGGGATCTTCGCCCGGGCCGCCGGACCGGACGCGCCCGCCGCGGCAGGGGCGTTGACCTGCGCGTGATGCGGATCATAGATTTCGGGCACGGCGCACCGAATCATGTTCGGCGATCGGGTCGTGCGGCGGTGCGCCGTCATCCCGCGGGAGGCGCGACGTGCACGACCAGCAATTGCCGGCCATCGCCGAGGTCAGGGCGGCGATGACGGCGCCCGGGCAGTTGTTCGAGATGGACGAGGCCGATGTCCGCGGCGTGCGGACCCGCGTCTGGAAGAACGCCCCGCCCACCCTCCGCGAGATCCTGGAGATCTCCCGCGCCCACGGCGACGCCCCGTACCTGGTGTACGAGGACGACCGGCTGAGCTTCGCCGACCACTACGCGCGGGCCGCCGCGTTCGCGCGCCGCCTCATCGACGGCTACGGCGTCGCCAAGGGCGACCGGGTCGCGATCGCGATGCGCAACTACCCCGAGTGGTCGGTGGCGTTCTTCGGCGCCGCCGCCGCGGGCGCGGTCGTGGTGCCGCTGAACGCGTGGTGGACCGCCGCCGAACTGGAGTACGGCCTGGCCGACAGCGGCGCGAAGGTCCTCATCGCCGACGCCGAACGCGCCGGCCGCCTCGCCGGCGTCCTGCCGGGGCTCGGCGTCGCCTGCCTGGTCGCCCGCGGCGGCGGCGCCGTCCCCGGCGGCTGCGAGCCGTTCGAGGACGTGCTCGGCGACGCCGGCGACCCCGCCGCCGCGTCCCTGCCGGACGTGCCGCTCGACCCCGACGACGAGGCCACCATCTTCTACACCTCCGGCACCACCGGCCGCCCCAAGGGGGCGCTCGGCACCCACCGCAACATCGCCACCAACCCCGTCAGCCTCGCCTACGGGATCATGTCCGCCGGGGTCCGCGCCGGCCGGACGGTCGAGGAGCTGACGGCGCCGCAGCCGCGGGTGACGCTGCTGAGCGTCCCGTTCTTCCACGCCACCGGCTGCCACTCGGTCCTGGTCACCAGCGCCCTGCAGGGCGGCACCGTCGTGATGATGTACAAGTGGGACGTGCGGACCGCGCTGGAGCTGATCGAGCGGGAACGCGTCACCGGGTTCGGCGGCGTCCCCACCATGGCGTGGCAGGTGCTGACCTCCCCCGACTTCGGCGAGTACGACACCTCCAGCCTGACCGGCGTCAGCTACGGCGGCGCGCCCGCCGCGCCCGCCCTCGTCGACAAGATCAAGGAGCGGCTGCCCGAGCGGATCCCCGGCAACGGCTACGGCCTGACCGAGACGTCGTCGGTCACCACCTACAACGGCGGCGTCAACTACCTGGAGCGGCCCGAGAGCGTCGGCCCGCCCGTCGCGGTCTGCGACGTCAAGGTCGTCGATCCGGCCGGGGAGGAGCTGCCGGCCGGGGAGGTCGGCGAGCTGCTCATCAAGGGCCCCAACGTCATCAAGGGCTACTGGAACAAGCCCGAGGCGACCGCGCAGTCGTTCACCGGCGGCTGGTTCCACAGCGGCGACCTGGCCCGCCTGGACGACGACGGGTTCGTCTACATCGTCGACCGCGCCAAGGACATGCTCATCCGCGGGGGGGAGAACATCTACTGCGCCGAGGTCGAGGCGGCCCTTTACGAGCATGCCGCCGTGGCCGACTGCGCCGTGATCGGCGTCCCCCACCAGGTCCTCGGCGAGGAGGTCGGCGCCGTGATCGTGCCGCGTCCCGGCGCCGCCGTCACCGAGCAGGACATCGCGGAGTTCCTGGCCGGGCGGATCGCGGCGTTCAAGGTCCCGGTGCACTACTGGTTCCGGGACGAGGGCCTGCCCCGCAACCCCGGCGGGAAGATCCTCAAGACCCGGCTGCGCGAGGAGCTCCTCGGCTGATCCGCCCCCGGGGCGCCCGGACATGCGGCGGGGCGCCCCGGGACCTGCCCGGGACGCCCCGCCCTGCCGCGGACGCTCAGACGTTGACGCCGAAGTCGGAGGCGATGCCCGACAGGCCCGAGGCGTACCCCTGGCCCACCGCGCGGAACTTCCACTCCGCGCCGCTGCGGTACAGCTCGCCGAACACCATCGCGGTCTCGGTCGAGGCGTCCTCCGACAGGTCGTAGCGTGCGATCTCGGAGTTGTCGGCCTGGTTCACCACCCGGATGAAGGCGTTGCGGACCTGGCCGAAGCTCTGCTGGCGGCCGTCGGCGTCGTAGATCGACACCGGGAACACGATCTTGGCGACGTCGGCCGGGACGGTCGACAGGCTCACCTTGATCTGCTCGTCGTCGCCCTCGCCCTCACCGGTGAGGTTGTCGCCGGTGTGCTCGACCGACCCGTCCGGGCTCTTGAGGTTGTTGAAGAACACGAAGTGCTGGTCCGACAGGACCTTGTTCTCCGCCGAGCACACCAGGGCGCTGGCGTCGAGGTCGAAGTCGGTGCCGGTCGTGGTCCGCACGTCCCAGCCCAGACCAACCACGACGGCGGTCAGTCCGGGAGCCTCCTTGGTCAGCGAGACGTTGCCGCCCTTGCTCAGACTGACTCCCACTGTGTCTACCTCCGTATCGGCCTCTGCGGGTGCGATTCACCCGCGCGCGTTTCGTCTGTCTTACGAGAACGGTAGCCACCTCGCGCGGGTTCCCCCGCCTCCTTGGCAAAATCACGGCGTGGCGTGCCGTTTTCCGCGGCGCCGCGGCCCTCACCCGCCGCCGAGGAACGCGGCGGGCGCGCCGATCGCGGGGGGAAGCCCGAACGCGGCGGCCAGCTCCCCGGCGCGCGGGGCCAGCTCGTCGCACACCGCCCGCCGCGACGCCCACACCTCGTCGAGCATGCCGGGCGGCGCCACGCCCTCGTTCAGCAGGTCGGCGGCGCGGTGCTCCAGCCGGTTCAGGGCGTGCAGGCGCAGCACGGGGCGCAGCTCGGGCGGCCCCGCCTCGACGGCGGCGGCGAGGATGTCCAGGACGATCCGGTCGGCGCAGGCCGCCGCGGTCCGCGCGGCCAGCACCAGGTTGGCGTTCCACGCGGTGAACGCGTCCTCGCCCGAACCGCGGGCGGCCTGCACCCGCGCGGCGAGCCGGTCGCGCATCCGGCGCTCGGCGTCGCGGGCCAGGAACAGCCACACCCGCGGGGATTCCAGGTCGCCGCCGTCGGGCGGCCCGGCCCCCGGCTCGGGCGGGGCGTAGCGGTCCAGTTCGGCCATCGCGCGGGCGGTGTCGTAGAGGATCAGCTCGTTGTCGCCGCCGGCGCTGGTGTAGGCGTGCGCCAGGCCCCGGTAGGCGTTGAGGCGCTCGGCGGCGGCGAACCCGGCCGCGCCGCTGTGCACCCGGCACGCCGACACCGTCTCCTGCGCCTGCGCGGTCGCGGCGGCCTTCAGCAGCGCCAGGTCGCGGTCGACCGCCGACCATGGCGCCCACGCGGTGCCGGGTCCCCCGTCCCCGGCGGCGGGCCCGGCGGAGCGGCGCGCCTGGACGTGCGCGGCGACGGCGGTGAGGGCGTAGCCGGACGCGAGCGCGCCCAGCACCGCCTCCTGCTGGTTGCGGTAGTCGGTCAGCGGGCGGCGCGGCGCCAGCCGGCCGAGCGTGGCGCGTCCCGCCGAGTGCGCCAGCAGCGTCCCCGCCGACGCCCGCGTGATCGCCGCCGACGCGGAGATGACGGCGCGCCACACCGCCGGGGCGATCCCCATCGACCGCGTCAGCCGCGCCGCCGGGGACCCGGCCGGGTCGTGGAAGGCCCCGCCGGCGTCGATGCGGGCGCCGTCGCGCAGCCACGACTCGTAGGGCACCGCCAGATCGTCCAGCAGCACGGCCGCGTAGTCGACCTGAAGGCCCGTCGTCTCGGGCGCCGCGACGATCCGGACGCCGGGCGGGACGGCGCCGCCGGCGCCGCGCAGCGGCACCACGAACACGAACACGCCCTGCTCCCGGCCGCCGTGGACGAGGGTGGCGTAGACGGCGGCGGTCTTGGGGACACGGGGGTGGGCGGTATTGGTGGGGAACTTGGCGGCCTGCGCGTCCGGTGTGCTCAGCACGAACCCGCCGGTGGACGGGTCGTGGCGGGCGAGGGTGCGCGGCGACAGGTGGCTGTTGCTGCGCCCCACCTCGGTCATCAGCAGCGTCCCGAACGAGGTCATCGACTCCAGGTCCTCGCGCGCCCGCCGGGGGCCGTCCTGCCCGGCGCCGAACCGCAGGATCGGGCCGAGCGCCAGGGTGTAGTGCAGCAGCATCACGTGGAACAGGGCGGGGTCGGCGATCGCGGCGCGTTCCAGCAGCGCGCACAGCGCCGGCGGGTCGTCCAGCAGGTCGGTCGCGGGAGGCGCGGCCAGTCCCGCCCGCCGCAGCCGCTCGTAGGTGAGTTCCTGGTGGTCGCGGGCGGTGAGGCCGCCGGGGTAGGCGAAGAACTCGTCGGGGACGGCCTCGGCCAGCCGCGCCCGCGTCTTGGCGTCCAGGGACGTGCCCCGCACGAAGCCGAGCAGGCCCGCGTCGGGAACGGCGCCGGTGAAGGTGTCCATCGCGGTTCCTCCGTCAGGCTCGGGGACGGGCGGCGGGGGCGTGCGTGCCGGGACGCGGCCCGGCCGGGCGGTCGTGCAGGGGCGTCAGGGTGCGCGCGCCCGGCAGCGTCAGCCGGGCGCACTGGGCCAGCGCGTTCCCGGCGCCGGCCTCGGTGAACACCGTCGCGCCCGCTTCGTGGACCGCGCGCAGCGTCTGCGGAAGCCGCACCGGCTTGACGATGCAGTCGGCCAGCGCGCGGTGCAGGTCGTCGCCGTCGCGGTAGGCGCGGCCCCGCACGGGCGAGTGCACCGGCAGCTCCAGCGGCCGCTGCGGGAACCGGCGGATCATCGTGTACCACTCGTCGTCGGCTCCGGCCATCGCCGGATGGTGCGACAGGTAGGGGACGGCGAGCCGGACGGTCCGCACCCCCCGGACGCGTGCCGCGTCCAGGACCCGCTCCAGGGGCCCGTCCGGGCCGGACACGACCGTCACCGACGGCGCGTTCAGGCACGCCACCACGACCTGCGGGGCGGCGGCGGCCTCGATGCAGGCGCGGGCGCCGTCCTCACCGGCCTCCAGCAGGGCCAGGCCGCCGCCGCGGCCGCGCCGCGTCAGCACCCCGACGAGGCTGACGGCCATGCGGGCTCCGTCGGCGATCGCGAACGCGCCCGCGCTGACCAGCGCGGCGATCTCCCCGAAGCTCTGCCCGACCACATGGCCGGGGTGCACCCCGGCGGTGCGCAGGACCCGGTCGACGGCGACGGAGGCGGCGTATCCGGTGAGCTGGGCGACGCCGGGCGCGCGGGCCGCCGCGCGGTAGGCGCCGGGGTCCTCCAGCAGGATCGAGCGCAGGGACGGCCACCCGGTGCGCGGCAGGCCCTCCTGGACGGCGTCCAGCACGTCGGCGACGGCGCGGGCGGCGGCGCGCCCGGTGCGGGCGAGCGCGGACAGGTCGGGTGCCCCCGCCGAGCCGGTGCCGGCGAAAAGGAACGCGCACACGTCGTCGGGCTTGAGCTCCTCGGCCGGATGAAAGTGAGAGAACGACACGCGGGGGTCTCCTTACCTCGAAGGAAGGCTCTCTTTTCTTTTTGGTACAAGGCCGCTTAACCAATAGTTATGGAACATAAGCCCTGAAATGGGATTATTCGCTTATGGGATCCGTCTGGCAACCGTCAGTGGCACGAGCACCGCACGAACTCCCCTCCCCCGGCGTCCACTCCCAGGCCGTTCACCAGCACGGCGTCCACCAGCACGGCGGGCCTCGGGGGTGGGCGATCCGCGGAACCGGCGCGTACCTGCCCGCCCGGCGGGTGGACAGCGAGGAGCTGTCCCGGTCGATGGGGCTGGATCCGTCCTGGATCGAGGAGCGCACCGGCATCCGCCACCGGCACGTCGCCGGTCCCGGGCAGGCCGCCTCGGACCTGGCCGCGGCCGCCGCCGGGCGCGCGATGCAGGAGGCGGGACTGGGCGCCGGCGACATCGGCCTGATCGTCCTCGGCACGTCCACCCCCGACGAGCTGGGCCCCTCCACCGCCTGCCGCGTGCAGGCGCTGCTGGGCGCCCGCCGCGCCGCCGCGTTCGACGTCTCCGCCGCCTGCACCGGGTTCGTCTACGCGCTGCAGGCCGCGGTCGGCTGGCTCGCCGGCCGTCCCGAGCCCGCGCCGCACGCGCTGGTCATCGGCGTCGAGGTGTACTCGCGCTTCCTCAACCCCGCCGACCGGGCCACCGCCGCGCTGTTCGGGGACGGCGCCGCGGCCGCGGTGATCGGGCCCGTCGCGCCGCCGTACGGGATCGGCCCGGTCACGCTCGGGTCGGACGGCTCCCGCGCCGGAGACGTGCTCATCCCCGCCGGAGGCAGCCGCTCCCCCGCCGGCGCCGGCACCGTCGCCGGGCTCGGCCACACCATCCACATGGACGCCCGTGCCGTGCGCGGCTTCATCGCCGACGTCTTCCCGCGGCTGGTGGCCGAGGCCTGCGAGGACGCCGGGATCAAGCCCGCCGACCTGGCGCTGGTCGTCCCGCACCAGCCCAACCCGCGGCTGGTCGCCGCGCTGGCCGGCGAGGCCGGTCTCGACCCGTCGCAGCTGGCGATCGCCGGGCAGGACGTCGGCAACATCGGCGCCGCCAGCCTCCCCTACGCCCTGGACCGTGCCGTCCGCGACAACCGGATCGCGGCCGGCGACCTGGTCCTGCTCGCCGGCTTCGGCGCGGGCGTGACCTGGGGGCACGCCCTCATCACCTGGCCGCCCGCCTGACCGCCGTCCCGAGCACGCCCCGGCCCCGCGCGACGGCGGACGACCCGGGCCGGGTGGCCTCGGGTCGTCCGCCGTCGCGGTGCGCGCGGTGTCACCGCCCGGTGCGGCCCCGCAGGGAGCGCAGCACCCGGCGGGACTCGGCGCGGCGGTCCCAGGCGACCGCGGCGAGCACGGCGGCGTACGCGGCGGGCAGCAGCGCCCACGCGGGCTCCAGCACCAGGATCTGGGTGAGGACCGCGCCGCCCATCAGGCCGATCAGGCCGGCCGCGGCGAGCCCGGCCAGCCGCGGGATCACCAGCGCGATCGCGCCGGCGGCCTCGACGGCGCCGGTGACGTACCGGAACCACTGGCCCCAGCCGATCTCGTTGAAGGTCTCGACCGCGTCCACCTGCCCGGCGAACTTCGGCAGCGCCGAGGCGAAGAACAGGAACGCCGCGATGAAGATCTGCGCGCCCCACAGCGCCTTGCGCAGGACGCGGCGGTTCTCGCCGGCGGCGGTGTCGTGGGCGGAGTTCCGGGCGGCGGGGATCTGGGTGGCGGGGATCTGGGTGGCGGTCATGGCGGTGGTCCTTCCGTGCGGGTGTCTCATCGGCCTTTCACTGACGCGTCGCACGGGCGCCCGCCGGATCGACATCTCCCCGGATTTTTCTTCGAGTTTTTTCCCGCGGCCGTATCAGCGCAGGTGAGAGAGGCCGCCGGCAGTCGTCACCACGGTCGCTTCACCACGGCCGCTTCACCACGGGGACACGATGAGGGCCTGCACGGCGAGGGCGGTCGCGGCCTGTGCCGCCAGCCATGCCCGCGCCGGGGGCCGGTGCAGGGCGGCGGCGGCGAGCAGCCAGGCGGCGAACGGCACCCAGATCCGCTCCACCTCCCCGCGGGTCACGCCGGAGGCGTCCAGGGCGAGCACGCCCACCAGCGCCGCAACCGCCAGCGCCGCCGCCGCGGCGGGCGGGGACGCGGCCCTCGCCCGGATCGCGGCGCGCAGCGCCCCCAGCGCACGAGGCAGCGCGTGCGCGACCGCCGGGCCGGTCAGCAGGCCCAGCACGGCGAGGTTCGCCACGACGAAGTAGGCGTAGGAGCGCTGCGCCGACCCGCGGCTGACCAGGTACGTCTCCAGCGTGGCGCGGACGCCGTCTGGCCACCAGAACCCCAGCAGCGTGAACGCCGCCGGCACCACCACCAGCCCCGCGGCCAGGGCGGCGAGCACGTGCGGGCGGGGACGGGTCAGCACCAGCACCGCCAGCGGCACCGCGAACAGCGGGAGCAGCCCGTAGCTCAGATACGGCAGGCATCCGAGCAGCAGCCCGCCCGCGCAGGCGGCGGCGAGCGCCCGCGCCCCGGCGCGGCGGGCCGCCAGGGCGAGCAGCGCCGTTCCCCACGCGCCCACGGCCAGGAAGAACGCGTCCATCGCGGTCGCGATCCACAGCGCCGCCGGCGCCAGCGCCAGGAACGGCACCGCCGCCCGCGCCAGGTCCTCGCCCGCCACGCACCGCACCGTCACCGCGATCGCCGCCACCGCGGACGTGCCCGCCGCGATGATGAACGCCGCCGCCCAGCCGGTGCCGTCCGGACCGGACGCCTCCAGCGCCCACAGCACCAGCGTCGGCAGCGGCGGATGCCCCCGCACGTGCGTGGTGTAGCCGCCGAGGCGCTCGGTGAAGGTCTGCAGCCACAGCAGCGGGTCGGGGCGGACCTGCGCCAGGCCCGCCGGGTACTCGGTGGGGGCATTCAGGGGGGCGGCGAGCGCGTCCCAGCCGTCGGCGGCCGCCAGCGCCACCGCCCACGCCGCCGCGGCCGCCCACGCGGCGGCCGGCAGCGCCCGCCACGGCAGCCGTGCCGCCAGCACCGGCAGCGCCGCCACGGCGGCGGCCGCGACCGCCGCCGCGGGCAGCAGCCGCCAGGCCGGCGGCCACCCCCGCGCCCGCGCGTGCAGCGGGGGCAGCCGGTCCTCGGTCGCCAGGCCGGCGCGCCGCAGATAGCAGCCCACCGCGAACGCCGCCGTGATCGCGCCCGCCCACACCGCGACGGCGGCCCAGCGGGGCCGTCCGCGCCGCGCGGCGTCCTCCGCCGCCGCGGGCCGCCTGCGGGTCTCGGTGCGGGTCACGTTCGGCCTTCTCTCTGCGCGGGGCCCGGCGGCCGGGGGCGGCGGCGGGCGGTGAACGCGCGGACGGCGATCGCCGCGCCGGCGGCGGCGGTGATCGCCGCCAGCACGATCGCGAGGTTGCGGTCGTAGGGCAGCGGCAGCCGGGACGGCTCGTCGGCGCGGCGGCCGCGGCCGAGGACGAGCGGCAGCGCGACGGCGGTCACGCACGCGGCCGTGACCAGCGCGGCGCGCACGATGCGCCGGGAGGCGGCGGGCAGCCGGCGGGTCGCGAGCCCCGCCGCGAGGACGACCGGGACCAGGACTCCGTCGTGCAGGATCGCGGCGCCCGCGAACCACGCCAGCCACGCGGCGACGTCGAGGTCGGTGACGACGCCGCGCACGCCCACGGCGATGAGCGCCAGGCCCGCCGCGGTCACCAGGGCCTTCACTCGACCACCACCCGGTGCACCCACTTGGTCTGCATGACGCCGGGCCGGTTCGGGGCGATCAGGCGGCACGGATATCCGTGGTCGATGTGGAGGGCCTCGCCGTTGAGGCCGAGGGCCAGCAGGGTCAGCGGGTCGCGCCAGTGCCGCGGGGCGACGTGCGAGGTGCGGTAGATCCCGCCGCGCTGCAGCGACTCGATCCGCACCCGCGCGCCGGCGGGGGCGCCCGCCATGGCCAGCAGGTCCCGCAGCCGGACGCCGCGCCACGCGCCGCCGGCGCTCCAGCCCTCCACGCACGCGATCGGGAGCCGCGCGGTGTGCTGCGGGAGGCCGCGCAGGTCCTCCAGCGACAGGGTGAGTTCGCGGGCGACGCGGCCGGTGACGGTGAGCCGCCAGCCGGGGTCGCGGGCCGGGGCGCTCACCCCGGCGGCGGCGGCGGACTTGTTGACCGGCAGGCCCTGCGGCCCGTTGCCGGGGCGGCGGGGGGCCAGTACCGCCAGCCGCGCCAGCGGCGCGAACGCCTCCCCGACCGTCGTCGCCGCGATCACGCCGCCCGCGCCCGCGGCGGTGAACAGGAACGCGCGGCGTCCCACCGCGTCCTGCGGGCGGGTCATCACGGTGCGGCGCACCTTGGACCATTCGTCGGCGGCGTGGATCAGCAGCGCCCCGATGACGATGTAGGCGGTCCAGTAGTGCGCGGTGGTGAAGAAGAAGGGGAACGCATACCAGTAGGCGATGTTCAGCACCCCGGTGACGAACTGGAACAGCGCCCCGCCGACCAGCGCGAACATCAGCAGCCGCCGCAGGCCGTGCGCGGCGGACCGGACGGGCGGCCACTGCCACAGCTTCGGGTAGACCGTCCACAGCTTGGCCAGCAGCAGCGGCACCGTCGCCAGCCCGCCGATCACGTGCACGCCCTGGCTGACCCGGTACAGGTTCACCGGCCGCGACGGCCACTGCGCCCAGCCGGGCGGATGCTGCATGAAGTGGCTGATCAGCCCGGTCGCGAACGCCGACAGGAAGCTGACGCCCAGGGCCATGCCCAGCCATGCCGCGACCCGCTCGTCGTGCAGGCGGCTGCTGAACCGCGCCGGCAGCGACGTCAGCACCGCCGGGGGGCGCGGTCTCACGAGCGCACGGCGACGAACCACCGGCCCGCCTCCTCCCAGAGTTCGGTCACGGTCGCGGCGCACGCGGCGGCGAGGCCGGCGGCGGCGTCGGCCGACACGTGCGCCCAGGTGAACCATTCGCCGACCGATCGGCCCGACCGCAGCCGCAGCGGCTCGATCCGGGATCCGGCGCCGGGCGGCTCGACCTCGATCAGCACCCGCCCGCCGGGGGCCGGCAGCGCCAGGACGCGGCGCAGCAGCGCGGCCGGGTCGCCGCCGATGCCGATGTTGCCGTCGGCGAGCAGCACGGTCCGCCAGCGGCCGGTGCCGGGGACGCGGCCGAACACGTCCCGGCACAGGGCGGGCCCGCCCGCCGCGACCGTCAGCGCGACCGCGGCGGGGGCCAGGTCGATGCCCAGCACCGGCAGCCCGCGGCGGGCCAGCGCCACGGTGAGGCGCCCCGGCCCGGATCCGACGTCGAGGGTGGCGCCCTCGCAGCGGGCCAGCAGCCCGGCGTCGCCGGCCCGGGGCGCCAGCCAGTCCTGGACGGGCAGCGGGCGGCGGCGGCCGTCGGCGTGCTCGATCTCCACCGGGCCGCTGCCCCGCAGCGCCTCCTCGTACAGTTCGCCGATCACGCCGCGGCCGTCCTGGCGCCCAGGGCCCGCACGGCGGCGGCGAACCGGCCGCCCGCGGCGCGGGCGGCGACGGCGCGGGCGTCGGCCGGGGTGTCGACGTCGGTGAGCCGCGGCAGGAACCCGGTGTTCAGCCGGGCCGCGCGCAGCCGCGCCAGCAGGACCGCGCCGGTGTAGGACCGCGACATCGGGACGCCGCGCAGCAACCGCGCGTCGGGGCGCCGCAGCCCCAGCAGCCAGAACCCGCCGTCGGACGCCGGGCCGACCACCGCGTCGTGCCGGGCCAGGCCGCGCCGGGCCCGCTCCAGCAGCGCGGGCGTGACCTGCGGGGTGTCCATCCCGATCAGCACGAGGGGGCGGCCCGCGTAGGCGTCGTCGAAGGCGTGCGCGAGGCGCTCGTCCAGGCCGCCGCCGCGCTGGGCGATCACGGTGAGGCCGCGGGGCAGCCACCGGCCGGGGGCGCCGTCGAGCGCGAGGGTGCGGCGCCCGGCCGGGGCGGCGGCGACGGCGGCGAGGGTGTCGCGCAGGGACGCCTCGGCCAGCGCGGCGGCCTCGGCGGGCGTGTACGCGGGGGTGAGCCGCGTCTTGACCCGCCCGGGGACGGGCTCCTTGGCGATGACGATCAGATCGGCGAGCGGTGCCCGGCCGGCGGCGCCGTTCACGGGGCGACCTCCGTCAGGACGCGGCGCATGTCGCGGACGGCGCGGACCGTCCCGCCGACCGTCCCGGTGACCTTCGACCGGCCGGTGCGGGGAAGGTAGGCCACGTCGACCTCCGCGATCCGCCACCCGGCGCGGGACGCGCGCAGCACCATCTCCAGCGGGTAGCCGAACCGGCGGTCGGCCAGCCCGAGTGCGAGCAGGTCTTCGCGGCGGGCGGCGCGCATCGGCCCCAGGTCGTGCAGCCGGGTCCCGGCGCGCCGGTTCAGCGACCGGGCCAGGACGGCGTTGCCGAGCCGCGCGTGCGGCGGCCACGCGCCGCGCCCGGACGGCCGCCGCCGCCCCAGCACCAGCCCCGGCCGTCCCGCGGCCTCCAGCTCGTGGAGGGCGGCGGTGAGCCGGGGCAGGTCGGCCGGGTCGAGGGAGGCGTCGGCGTCCATCACGCACACCACCCCGGTGGAGGCGGCCAGCAGCCCGGCGTGGCAGGCGGCGCCGAACCCGCGGTCGGCCGCGGGGACGACGCGTGCGCCGTGGGCGGCGGCGACGCGCGCGGAATCGTCGGTGGAGGCGTTGTCGACCACCAGCGGCCGGAAGCCCTCGGGCATCCGCGTCAGCACCCAGGGCAGGGCGTCGGCCTCGTTGAGGCACGGGAGAAGCACATCGATCACGTCCGTGACGCTACTTTCGGTGACGGGCGAATGACCCTTACGAACTGGTGACGGGCCGCCGGGCGAACTCGGCCATGCCGTCGGCGAACGACACCGACGGGGAGAACCCCAGTTCGCGGCGGGCGCGGTCGGGACGGGCGACGATGTGGCGGACGTCCCCGAGCCGGTAGCCGCCGGTGACGCGCGGGCCGGGCCCGCCGAACGCGCCGGCGAGCGCGCCGGCGATGTCGCCGATGGTGCGGGGCTCGCCGCTGGCGATGTTGTAGGCGCGCAGCCCGCCCGGTTCGGGCGGCCCGACGGCCAGGCGCTCCAGGGCGAGCACGTTGGCGCGGGCGACGTCGCGGACGTGCACGAAGTCGCGGCGCTGCGCGCCGTCCTCGAACACCAGCGGCGCCCGCCCGTCCAGCAGCCGCGACCGGAAGATCGCCGCGACCCCGGCGTAGGGGGTGTCGCGCGGCATCCGCGGCCCGTAGACGTTGTGGTACCGCAGCGCGGCGACCGAGCCGCCGGTCGCCCGCGCCCACGAGGCGGCCAGGTGCTCCTGGGCGAGCTTGGTGTCGGCGTAGACGTTGCGGGGGTCGGGCGGGGTCTCCTCGCCGACGACGCCGGGGGCCAGCGGCCGCCCGCAGGACGGGCAGCCCGGCTCGAACCGCCCGGCCCGCAGCGCCTCCTCCGCGCGGGGGCCGGGACGGACCGTGCCGTGCCGGTCGCAGGTGTAGGCGCCCTCCCCGTAGACGACCATCGAGGAGGCCAGGACGAGGGTGCCGACGCCGGCGCGGGCCATCTCGGCCAGCAGCACGGCGGTTCCCTGCACGTTGACGGAGGTGTAGCCGGGCAGGTCGGACACGTCCACGCCGAGGCCGACCTTGGCGGCCTGGTGGCAGACGGCGTCCACGCCGTCCAGCAGGCCGGCCACCGCCCCGGGGTCGCGGACGTCGGCGGCGCCCCCGGCGGGGTCGCCGACGTCCGCGGCCCCGGGGCCGCCGGGCCGGGTGTCCAGGCCGCGGACGTGGTGCCCGGCGGCGGCCAGCGCCTCGGCGATGTGCGAGCCGATGAATCCGGCCGACCCGGTGAGCAGTACGTTCATGCGGTCGAACGTAGGACGCGCCGACCGCCCGGACGGGCGTGAACGGCCCCGTCAGGCCACCTTGTTCGAACCTTGTAAGATCTTTAGCCCGCGGGCGCGACGAGCGGGGCGAGCAGCCCGGCGGCCTTGTCCACGTCGGCCTCGGTGGTGGTCAGGTGGAACGCGCAGCGCAGCCGTCCCGCGCGGACAGCGGCGATCACCCCGCCCGCGCGCAGCACGTCGGCGGTGCCGTCGGGGACGGCCACCGACACGATCGCCGAGTCGCCGGGCGGCAGGCCCAGCGCGGCCCGGAAGCGCCGCGCCAGCGCCACGTCGTGGTCGTGGACGGCCTGGACGCCGACGCGGCCGAGCAGTTCCAGGGCGGGGGCGTGCCCGGCCCAGCACTGCCACGCCGGGGACAGGTCGAGCCGCCGCCCGCCCGGCGCCAGCCGCAGCGGCAGCCCGTAGACCGAGTCCCAGATGTCGGCGCCCGCGTACCAGCCGGCGCCGATGGCCGGAAGCGCGTCCAGGGCCTCGCCGGTGCCGGTGAGGAAGCAGGTGCCGCGCGGGCCGAGCAGCCACTTGTAGCCGCCGCACACCAGCCAGTCGACGTCCGCGGCCGGCAGCGGCAGCCATCCGGCGGCCTGGGTGGCGTCCAGCAGGATCCGGGCGCCGTGCGCGCGGGCGGCGGCGATGAGGTCGTCCATGGGGGCGATGCGGCCGTCGGCGGACTGCACGGCCGACACCGCGACCAGGTCCGTGCCGCCGTCGACCTGCTCGGCGATCCGCTCCAGCGGCACGGACCGGACGGTCAGCCCCGCCCGGGCGGCGAACGGCCACAGCAGCGAGGTGAAGTCGCCGTCGGCGACCAGGACCGTGGACCCGGCGGGCAGCGACGCCGCGACCAGCCCGACGAAGTAGGACACCTGCGGCCCGCAGGCGACGCGCGCGGCGGGCACCCCGAGGAGCCGCGCGAACGCCTCGCGGGAGCGGGTCACCGCCTCGTCCAGCGCCGCGGTGGTCATCAGCCCGGCGGCCCGGTCCCGCTCGGCGGCGAGCATCGCCTCGTGCGCCGCGCGGGGCGGCAGCCCGTAGGTGGCGGTGTTGAGGTAGGCGACGCCGGCGGTGAACTCCCGCTGCGCCTCGTGGATCGAGAGGGCCTGCTCGGCCGGTGGGCTCATGCACCGATCATCGTCCCTCCACCACCCATAGGACAAAGTACGTTTTTCTGGGCGGCCCATCAGTGTCGTTGATACCTTGCGGTGATGCTGGACCTGCACCGGGGACGGATCCTGCGCGAGGTGGCGCGGCTCGGCTCGATGACCGCCGCCGCCCGCGCCCTCGCCCGCCGCCGCGGTCGCTAGGACAGGTACCGGTGCAGGTCGGTGAGGCGCCCGGCGGCGGCCACGACGGCCTCGGCCAGGACGGGCAGCCGGTCGTCGCCGAAGCGGACCGAGGGGCCCTGTAGCGCCACGGCCGCGAACACGCGCCCGCTTCCGTCGCGGACCGGCGCGGCCACCGCGCGCACCCCCGGCAGGCGCTCCTCGTCGTTGAGGGAGTAGCCCCGGTCGCGGACGCGGTCCAGGTCGGCGCCCAGGTCCTCGCGGGTGGTGAGGGTCGCGGGCGTGTAGCGGCTGAACGGCTCGTCCATCGCGACCGGGCCGTCGCCGAACGCCAGCAGCGACTTGCCCATCGCGCACGCGTGGATGGGGTTGCGGCCGCCCGGCGGCTGGTCGTAGCGCAGCGGATGGGGGGAGGGCAGGTGCAGCATCACGGCGACCTCGTCGCCGGCGCGGACACCGAGGCTGACGGCCTCACCCGTCCCGTCCCGCAGCGCGGTCAGCTCCGGCTGCAGCAGCGTCGCACCCATCCGCTCCAGCGCCAGCCGGCCCAGGATCGCGGTGGTCGGGCCCAGGAAGTACCGCTCGGTCACCGGGTCCTGCCCGAGCATCCCGGTGGCGTGCAGGGCGTGGACGATGCGGTGCGCAGTGCTGACCGACAGCCCGAGCCGGTGCGCGATCTCGGTGGGCGTCTGCCGGGCGTCGGCCTCGAACGAGCGGAGCACCGCGACCGACCGGTCCACCGTCTGCGTGCCGGGCTTGGGGGGATCCTGCCGGGGCGGGAACGGCCCCTCCGGTCGCCCGCTCATCCGGCCACCGGCCGGCCCGGAACGATCTCGGTCTCCTCCACGCCCCCATCCTCCCACCGCGCCCGGACGGGCCGCCCGCAGGGGCGTGCCATAGTGGGCGCGTGACACTCCAGATCCCGGCGGGCAGGCCGCGCACGACCGGCGTGCGCGTGCCGGGCGGCCCGTCGCTTTCGCTGACCGCCCGGCACGGGATCGGGTTCGCGATGAACCCGTGCGCGAGCCTGCTGCGGCTGTACGCCGAGGCGGGCCCGGTCGCGGCCGTCGGGTCGCGGCGCAAACCGCTGGTGCACCTGTTCGGGCCGGACGCCAACGCGTTCGTGTTCGCCAACTCCGGCCTGTTCCGCTGGCGGGAGGCGTTCGACCTGCTGGTGCCGGTCAACGGGGAGACCGCGCTGATCGTCAGCGACGGCGCCGACCACCGCCGGCGGCGCCGCCTGGTCCAGCCGGCGTTCCACCACCGCCGCGTCGGCGCCTACGTCGAGCGGATGGCCGCCAACACCGACGCCGCCCTGGACGGCTGGTTCCCCGGCCGGACCCTGGACGCCTACACCGAACTGCGGTCGGTGATCCGCCGCAGCACCGTCGAGGTGCTGTTCGGCGACCGGCTCGCCGCCGACGCCGAGGTGATCGGGCGGCGGCTGCAGGCCGCGCTGGCCGGCGTCGACCGCAACTTCGTCCTGCAGCTGATGCTGCGGTCGGTCCCCAACCCGTACTCGCGGCGCGTCGCCGCGTCCCGCGCGCTGGTCGCCCGGCGGGTGGACGAGGAGATCGACCGGCGGCTGCGCGAGGGCACCGCCCACGACGACGTGCTCGGCATGCTGATGGACGCCCGCGACGAGGACGGCACGGGCCTGACCCGGCAGGAACTCCAGGACCAGGTCATCAGCCTCATCTCCGCCGGGTACGACACGACCAGCGCGGCGATGGCGTGGGCGGTGTACGCGCTGCTGACCCATCCGGGCGCCGAGGAGCGCGCCCGCCGGGAGGTCGCCGGCGTGCTCGGCGACCGGCCCCCGACGGCCGCCGACCTGCCCGCGCTGACCTACCTGGACGGCGTCGTCAGCGAGACGCTGCGGCTGTTCCCGCCCGCCCCGCTCAGCGCCCGCGTGCCCGTGGAGGACTTCGAGTACGCCGGGCACCGCGTCCCGGCGGGCGCGATGGTGTTCTACTCCCCCTACGTCACCCACCGGATGCCGGACGTGTGGCCGCAGGCGGGCCGGTTCCGTCCCGAACGGTGGGACCCGTCCTCGGACCTGTACCGCCCCGCCACGCCCGCGACGTACCTGCCGTTCGGCGGCGGCCCGCACCGCTGCATCGGCTCGACGCTGGCGACCGTCGAGCTGAAGACGATGCTGGCGTGCCTGCTGCGCCGTACCCGGCTGCGGCTGCTGTCCCCCGCCGCCACGCCGGCCAGCGTGACCGCGATGCGCCCGCGCGGCGGCGTGCCCGTCGAGGTCGTCGGCCGGTCCCCCGCCGGCTGACGGCGTCTGGGCCCCCGGGGCGGCGTGGTGCGGTGATCGTCGAGCGGGCCGGTCGTCACTGCGGGCTGAGCCCTTCGATCACCGCGCGCGGCAGGTAGTCGGACTCGACCCGCACCGGAATGCCCCGGTCGTGGGCGAGGCAGGCCAGTCCGAGCGCGTCGAAGGAGAGCTGCCCGTCGATGTCCTCGCCCATGCCGTAGTGGTCGCGGTAGAGGCCGAGCGCCTCGGCGAGGACGGCGTTGAAGCCGTCCGCGTCGTCCTCGGCGATGCGCTCCAGCAGCCGGGCACGGGGGTTGCGCAGGCACTCCCAGTGCTCATCGCCGGAGGTCTTGGCCAGCGCATCCCGCAGATGCGGACGCGGGTCCCGTCCGCTCAGGACGGCATGGCACGCGCGCGCGTAGGCGGTGGTGTCCGGGAGCGTGGTGTGGAGGTCGCCGGCGTTGAACGCGGCCAGGACCGCCAGATCCGCCTGCCTGCGGGACGTCCATGCCAGCGCGGCGGCCCTCGCGTAGTTCCAGTCGGAGGCGTCCCGGTTCGGCCCGGACGCGGGCAGCTCCTCGGTGCGTCCGCCCAGCGTGACGGCGATGGGTGTGCCGCGCGGGACCGAGGCCAGCCGGAACGCCGACGCGAACGACTCGCTCGCCAGGACCAGCCCGTCGGTGTACGCGGTGCTCTCGGCGCGCGGGTCCAGCACGGAGCGGAACGACAGCGCCATCATCATGGTGTTCCCGGGACGGGCCATCGCCGAGAACCGGGCCTGGACCCTCGGGTCGAACGCGAGATCCACATCCTCGCCCTGCCGGGAACCCTCGCCGGCGTTCTTCAGCCAGCGGGCGGCGCGGTCGGCGCCGAAGTCGGGGCGGGCGATCGGGCCGTCCGCGCTCGGCTTCTTGGGCCCCGCGCGTGTGAACAGCCGCCGGGGGAGGTAGCCGGACTCGACCTCGATCGGCAGGCCGGTCTCGTGCGCGAGAGCGGCCATGGCCAGCGGCCCCCAGGCGATCAGGTCGCGCGGGTACCTCCCGGCCCGCTCGCGGTGCCGCTCCAGCGCCGCGGTCAGGGCGGCGCCGAAGGCGGCGGCGTCGCCTTCGGCGATCGCGTGCAGCATCCGGCCCTCGTGGGAGTCCGGGTAGGTCTCGGCGGGCCGCTTCGCCCAGAAGGCGCGGAAGCCCTGAAGGTCGTCGTCCTCGGGCAGGGACCGGACCAGCGGGCGCAGGCCGGTCAGGACGTCGTCCGTGCCGATGGCGAGGGCGACCTGGTAGGCCCAGACCCAGTCGCGTGCGCTCAGGCTCTCGTCCCGCTCCTGCAGGAAGCCGAACCCGGCGCCCAGGTAGTCGACGAAGGCGCGGACCTCGCCGCCGGCCGGGACGGTCCGGGCGCGCGCGTAGTCCCGGTACAGCGACGCGGCCGAGGTCAGCGCGCGCCAGGTCTCGCGGGTCTCGATGCGCGGGTCGACCTCGACGGTGCGCGCCGCCGCGTAGTCGAGCAGCATGTCGGCGAGCATCCCGATGCTGAGCGGGCCGCCGTTCTCGGCGAGGCCGGTGTCCCGGTCCAGCTGCTCGGGGACGGCCGCCAGAGCGGACGCGAGGGACTCTTCGGAAATGCTGTGACGATCAATGCGCATGCGGCGTGATCGTAGTGACCGTCGGCGGCCCGGCGGCCGAGACCGGCCAATGATCGGTTCCGGCTGCCGGCCAGTGGCCGGCTCCCTGAAACGAAGATCGGCTCCCTGCCGCCGGCTCCCGCACCCGGCCTGCTCGCGGGCCGATGCGCGCTACCGGCCGGGGGCGAGGCGGGCGGGGAACCCGCCGGTGGCGATCGGGCCCCACCGGTCGATGGTGACGCGGATGAGGGACTTGTCCTGGCGGCGCATGGCCTCGCGGTACTCGTCCCAGTCGGGGTGCTCGCCGGCGATGCAGCGGTAGTAGTCGACCAGGGCGTCGGCGGCGCCGGGCATGTCGATGACCTCGGCGGTCCCGTCGATCTGCACGTAGGGGCCGTTGAACTCGTCGGACAGCACGCACACCGACACCCGCGCGTCGCGGCGGGCGTTGCGTGCCTTGGCGCGCTCGGGGTAGGTGGAGATCACGATGCGTCCCCGCTCGTCGACGCCGCACGTGACCGGCGACATCTGCGGGCGCCCGTCGGAACGGACGGTGGACAGGACCGCGTGGTGTCTCGGGCGCAGGAAGTCGAGAAGTCCGGGACGTTCGACGCGGTTCGCGGTGGCGATCGAAGGGGCCATGTCCGCAACCCTAGGGAATCCGCCGATGAGTTCGCGCGCGGCGGCGGGTCGACCCTTGCGGAACCGTTCCGGCGACAAGGAGGACGATGACGATGAACGACCGTGAACCCGTGGAGGCCCGCAACCTCGACATCTACGGCGGCGGCGAGCTGGCGTGGGACACCGCGCGGGACGCGCTGAGGGCGGCGCTGCCCAAGATGGAGACTCCGGTGTTCCTGGGGACCGTCCGGCCGGACGGCCGCCCGCACGCGGCGGGCATCGGCGCGCTGTGGCACGAGGGCGACCTGTACTTCACCAGCGGCCCCGGCACCCGCAAGGCCCGCGACCTGGCGGCGAACCCGGCGTGCACGATCTCGGTCCGGGTACCGGGCGTGGACCTGGTGCTGGAGGGCGAGGCCGAGCGCGTCACCGACCCGGCCGTCCTGGAACCGGTGGCGGCCGGGTACCGGGAGGGCGGCTGGCCGGCGCAGGTGGACGGCGACGCGCTCACCGCCCCGTTCAGCGCGCAGAGCGCGGGCCCGCCGCCGTGGTACCTGTACCGCCTCACCTTCCGCACCGCGGTCGGGGTGGCGACCGCCGAGCCGTTCGGCGCGACCCGCTGGAGCTTCGGCCCCCGGTGACGCCGACTTTGGTCTACCGGCCGTGAACGTCCGGACGATGGCCGGGGCGCCGGCGCGGCCGAGACTGGAGTCATGACAGGGGGCATCTCACTGAGCGGCGGGCCCGCGGGCCGCTGGACGCTCGACCACGGCGGCCACCGGCTGCAGGTGGAGACCGGACGCGCCGGGTGGAACCGCGTCGTGCGCCTGTACGTGGACGGTGCGCTCGCCGGGCAGGCCACGGCCGTCCGGAAGGCGGCGCTGCCGTACGGGGATCTGGTGGTGGCGGTCGGGTTCGGCGTCCTCGGCCTCATCGACGGGCAGGCGGCGCGCTGCGAGCTGGCGGCGCCCGGACCCGGCGGCGAGTGCGGGGAGAAGGGCGGGAACGAGAAGGGCGGGAACGAGAAGGGCGGGAACGAGAAGGGCGGGAAGGAGTGCGCGCGGGAGACGGTGCCGTTCGTTCCCGCCGAGGGGACGCGCGCGGCCGCGCGGGAGGAGCTCGCGCGCACCCGCCCGGTCCTGTACGCCTCGCGGCACGTGGTGGCGGCGGCCGGCAGGGTGGTGTTCCCGCTGCTGGGCGTCACCGCCCTGCTGAACGTGCTCATCAGGATGATCCCGTGGCCGTCCGTGCGGCTCCCGGACGTCGATGCGCCGTCGCTCCCCTGGCCCGACATCCCCTGGCCGGACGTCCCGTGGCCCGATCCGCCGGACGTGTCGGCGCCGGCGTGGCTCCTGGCGGTCCTGGCGACGACGAAGTTCTGGCTGCCGATCGTGATCGCGGCGGTCGTCGCGGTGCGGGAGGTGCGGCGCAGGCGGTCAGCCGCTCAGCAGCGCGAACAGGCCGGCGCAGGTGAGCGCGATCATGACGGCGGCGATGGGGAGCTGGCCGCGCAGGGCCCGGGCCGGGGAGCGCAGCGCCAGGTCGTGCGCGGCGACGGTGCCCGCGATGTGCCCGAGGACGATGGCGTTGACCTGGACCTGCGCGGTGAGGGTCGGCCCGGCCAGGTCGTGGTCGACGCGGTTGCCGGCGGTGCCGAACAGGTCCAGGCCCGTCCCGAACGGGTCGCCGAGCAGGATGAAGGTCGTCTGCCCTTCCAGGACGAGGAACGAGAAGTAGTGCGCGACGGTGTAGCCGAGGGCGATCGGCAGCAGCGTCGCGGCGAACCGTCCCGGCAGGGCGGCGGAGTCCTGGCCGGTCAGGCGCCCGCTGAGCCGCAGCGCCGCGGTGTACAGGGCGGCGACGGCGGCGATCGCGGCGGCGAGCCCTAGCGTCCCGGCGGGGACGCTGGAGGGGTCGACGTTGTCGCGCCAGTAGGTGGTGCGGGTGAGGCCGTCGAATCCGGTGGAGCCGATCAGCACGCACGCGGCCGCGGTGAGCCCCGGTTCGGCGGTGCCGGTCATCAGGCCGGTCAGCGGGGTGCGCAGGACGAGGGGCCGGGTGGAGCCCGCCGGTGGGCCGGTGGCGGGCGCGGGCCTGTCGGGCGGCGCGGCGCCGCCGCGCCGCCCCAGGGGGCACATCCGGGCCAGCAGGGTGGAGTAGGCCTCGAAGCCGTCGCCGCCGGTGAACCAGTCGCGGCCGAACCACCAGGCCAGGGCGAGGTTGACCGCCGCGTAGGCGAGGATGAGCGTGCCGACGACGCGGGGGTCGGACCGGTTCGGCGCGACCAGTTCGAGCCACACGAACCCCGTGAGCCATGCCGCCGCCGGCCAGTATCCGAGCCGGGGCGGCAGCGCGCGGCGCCCGGCCGGGGACGTGCGGGTGGCGGCGCACAGGACGGCGTGCAGGGTCCGCAGCGGGTTGACGCGCCGCCAGACGGGGCCGAGCAGGACGCTGGCGGGGACGAGCCCGACCCAGAACGTCACGTACAGCGCCCATGGCGCGAGGTTGGCGCCGGTGGCGCGCGGTCCGGCGAACGCGACCGCGACGACGAAGGCGGCGGCGGCCAGGGCGAGGACGCGTCCGGCCCGGGTGAGGGACGCCGCGTCCAGGGCGCGGGCGAGCGCCGGGGGCAGGGGCCGCCCGGCGGACGGGTGCAGGCGCGGCCGCTTCCACGCCAGGGTGAGGGCGAGGAACGAGGCGGCCACGGCGATGCCGCCGCCGGCGATGGCGGCGACGGCGTCCAGGGGCAGGTCGGTGCGGCCGCCGAGCCCGTGGGCGAGGACGTGCCGGGCGTGGACGCGGGGTGCGGCGTCCACGGTCAGCCGACCTGGAGTTCGAACACGCGGCCGCCGGAGTGGTGCAGCTCGGCCTCGAAGACGCCGGGGGTGTCGGCGGTGAACCGCAGGGTGGCGGGACGCCCGGGGGTGAGCGCCATCCCGCGGTCGTAGCCGTGCAGGTGGAACTCGTCGGCGCGGTCGCCGGTGACGGTGATCTGGACGGTCGCGCCGCGCGGGACCTTCACGCGGCGCCGCGCGGTGTGCACCTTCCCGCCGGCCACGGTCGCGGTGACGGTGACCACCGAGGGTCCGGTGCTCCCGGAGGCGCCGGGTGCACCGGAGGCACCAAGTGCGCCGGTCGCGGCGCCGCCGCGGGGGCCGCCGGCGGGCGGGGGCTCGCCGCAGCCGGCCGCCGCCACCAGTGTGGCGGCGGCCAGCGCGGCCGCGGTGCCCGCCGTGAACGCCCTGCGCATGTCCGCACTCCTTCCGTTCCGGTGTCCCACACCACAGATATGACACTAGACAATGACACATTAGAAGATGACATACTCCCGGGTAGTGGGGCCGCCGCGCCCCTTGTCTGGTTTCCTGCGGCGAGGGAGCGCACCGGTGCTGGATCATCTGACGGGCAGGGGGGCGGGGACCGCGCTGCGGCTGGCCGCCGAGACGCCGGCGAAACCGGCGGGCGGCGCGGCCCTGGACCAGATCCTCATCGCCTCCGGCGGCGCCGCCGCCCTGACGGCCGCGCTGCTGGTCCTCGGGTGGGGGCACCGCAGCGGCCGGATCACCGTCCTGGAACGGCTCGCGCGGCTCGCCGAGCGCGGCCCGGGACGCGGCACGCCCGGCTGGGCGGCGCTGCCGACGCCCGTGGCGATGGTGTCGCTGCTCATCGCGCTCCTGGGCATGTACTGGGACATCTCCCTGCACATCTCGCACGGCCGGGACGAGGGCCCGCTGGCCAACATCGCCCACTACCCCATCCTCATCGGCCTGTTCGGCATCTTCACCGCCGGTGTGCTGGCCGTCGTGCTGCCCAAGGGCGAGCGTCCCGGCGCGGCGTCGGTGCGCATCACGCGGGACTGGCACGCCCCCGCCGGCGGGGTGCTGCTGGCGGGCGCCGGGTTCTACGCGCTGCTGGGCTTCCCCCTCGACGACGTGTGGCACCGCATCTTCGGGCAGGACGTGACGCTGTGGGGGCCGACGCACCTGATGCTGATCGGCGGCGCCGGCCTGTCGCTGGTGGCGATGATGGTCCTGGAGCGGGAGGGGCGCCGCGCCTTCCGCGGGCCGGCGTCCCAGCAGCCGCCCGGATGGGTCCGGTACGTGCGGCGGTCCATGCACGCGGGCGGCCTGCTGATCGGGCTGTCGGTGTTCCAGGCCGAGTACGACTTCGGCGTGCCGCAGTTCCGGCTCGTCCACCAGCCGCTGCTGATCGCGCTGGCGGCGGGCTGCGCGCTGGTCGCGGCGCGGCTGTGGGCGGGACGCGGCGGCGCGGTGTCGGCCGTCGCGTTCTACATGCTGGTGCGCGGCGGCGTGTCGGTGCTGGTCGGCTGGCCGATCGGGGAGCTGTGGGCGTCGGTGCCGCTGTACTTCGCCGAGGCCCTGTGCGTGGAGGCGGCCGCGCTGCTGCTGGCGCGGCGGCCGCTGGCGCTGGGCGCGGTGTCGGGGGCGCTGATCGGCACGGCCGGGTTCGGCGCCGAGTACGCCTGGAGCCAGGTGGCGTTCCGGCTGCCGTGGACGCCCGACATCGCCGCCGAGGGCATGGCGATGGCGGTGGCCGGCGGGGTCGCGGGCGGGCTGTGCGGGGCGCTGCTGGCCGAGGGCCTGCAGGGGCGGGCGCCGCGGCCCGCGGCGGCGCGCGGGATCTTCGCCGGGGCGATCCTGGTGGTGGCCGCGGCGGTCGCGAACGGCCTGCTGATCACCGTCCCGCCGGACCGGACGGCGACCGTGACGCTCACCGTCCAGCCGCCGGGCTCGGCCCGGACGCCCGGTGCGGCGGGCGGGGAGGCGCAGCGGACGGCCGGTGCCCGCATCGAGTTCTCCCCGGCGGACGCGGTCGACGGCGCGGCCTGGGTGACGGTGACCGGCTGGCAGGGCGAGGGCCTGCACGTCGACCACCTGGTGCGCGAACGCGAGGGCGTGTACCGCACGACCGAGCCGATGCCGCTGCACGGCCAGTGGAAGACGCTGATCCGCGTCCACGACGGACGGACGCTGGCGGGCGTCCCGGTCTACCTGCCGGCCGACCCGGCCATCGGCGCGCGGGAGGTGGCCGCCCCGGCGCGGTTCACCCGCGCTCTGCAGGGCGAGCGGACGATCCTGCAGCGGGAGCTGAAGACCGACGTGCCGGGCTGGCTGTGGGCGGCGTGCTCGGCGGTGGTGCTGCTGTGCACGCTGGCGCTGGTCCTGTCGCTCGGCTGGGGCGTCGCGCGGATCGCCCGCCTCCTGCCCGCGCCCGCGGCCGCCGCGTCCGGCGCTCCGCCGGAGGGGGGCAGGTGAGCCCCGCCGGCGGGGTGCTGGCGACCCACCCGCTGATCACGGCGGTCCCGTTCTTCGTTCCGACGTTCATCGTCGTCGCGGTGATCGCGGTGGTGATCTGGCGCGACCGCCGCCGCGGCGACGACCCCGCCGGGGATGCCGCGGGCGGCCCGCCCGAAGACCCGCCCGAGGGGGCGCGGGACGGGTCGTAGACTCTGCGCTCATGAGCGACCGGCCGTCACCCGCCGCATACCTGTCCGGGCTGTTCTCGCTGGAGGGCAGGGTCGCGGTCGTGACGGGCGGCAGCTCGGGCATCGGCCGCGCCATCGCCGGCGCGGCGGTGTTCCTGGCGTCGGCGTCGGCCGCCTACGTCACCGGGCAGTCGATCTTCGTGGACGGCGGGTTCTCCGCGCACTGACCGCGGCCCCCGGCCGAGCGGGCCGGCCGCCTGCGACGGGCCTGCGGCCGGCGGCCTCCCGGTTTCGTGCGCGTGGTCCCGTTCCCGTTCGGTGCACTCGCCCGGCCCGCACACCGCGGCCCGGCTATTCGGCGCCGTGCCGGGCGGCGATCTCGTCGATCGTCGCGGCGAGCGCGAAGTCCTTGCCGGTCAGGCCGCCGGCGCTGTGGGTGGACAGCGCGAACGTCAGGGTGCGCCAGCGGATGTCGATGTCGGGGTGGTGGTCGGCGTCCTCGGCGGCGCGGGCGACGTCGGTCACCACGTCGATCCCCGCAGGGAACGAGGGCGCCTTCACCGTCCGGCGGATCTCGTCGCCGTCCCGGCTCCAGGCGGGCAGGTCGCGCAGGCGGTCGGCGACGGCGGTGTCGTCGAGCGTGTCGGCCATCGGGATCACTTCCTGTTCGTCGCCGAGGGATGACCTCTCCCTGCCGAGTACATCACGCGCCGCCCCTCCCCGGCGTGCCGGGCTCCGTCCGCTCACCGCGGGCACCACGGGTGAGCGCCCCGGCCGGCGGCGGGGTGTCCCAGGGTCCCTTTCGGGAGCCTCGGGGCCGGTTCAGGAGGGGCGACCCTCGGGCGGGTCGTCCACCGCGACCTCGACCCCGGCCTCGGCCGTGACCTCCACCGTGGGCTCGGCCGGTGTCTGCGCCGTGACCTGCGCCCACACGTCGGCGGTGTCCGCGGTGGCCTGGACGACGACGGTCGCCGTCGCCCTGGTGGCGGCGGGGGCGGGGCGGGTGGCGGTGGTCCAGGTGGTCTTGGCGACGTCGACGACGACGTCGCGGGACACGTCGACGATGATGCCGCGCAGGGTGTCCTGCATGGCGAGCTTGAGGGCGTCGCGCAGCAGTTCGCGCAGGACGGCCTCGACCGCGGCGGTGAGGGCGCGGGACGCGGCGCGCAGGGCCAGGTCGCGTGCGGTGCGGGCGACGGCGCTGCCGGCGGCGGCGGCGATCAGGTCCCCGGCGCCGCGGGCGGCGTCGCGCACGGCCGGGTCGGCGGCGGCACGGGCGGCCACGCCGGCGGCCGCGCCGGTGAGCGGGGCCAGTTCGGCGGACCCGGCGGCGTCGCGCACCGCGGCGGCCAGGTCGCGGGCGGCCTGCTCGGCGGTCTCGCGGACGACGCGGGCGACGACGTCGCGGCCCGCGATCATGGCGGCGTCGACGGCGGCGTCGGCGACGGTGTCGATGGCGGCGTCCACGACGGTCCTGGTGGCGGCCTGCACGACCGGCGCGGTCGCGGTGCGGCCGGCCAGGTCGATGGCGGCGTCGGCGGCGGCGCGGGCGAGGGGGCTCTCGGCGGCGAAGCGGCGCGCTGCGGCCGCCATGGGGTGCCGGGCGGCCTGCTCGGCGAGGGTCATCGCGGTGGTGGCGGCCTCGAACGCGCTCGCGGTGGCGGGGTTGGCCGCGGCGGCGGCGCGGGCCTCGGTGACGGCCCGCTCGGCCAGGGCGGTGGCGGTCTTGACGGCGGCGTCGCGGGCGGCCCGCTCCACGGCCTTCATCGCGGGCGTGCCGGACACCTGGTCCAGGATGCGGGTCGCGGCGAGCGCGGCGGCGTCGCGCGCGGCGGCGGCGACGGGTTCACCGGCGGACGCGGCCGTCCGCGCGGCGCTCACGGCCGCCGGGGCCAGCCCGTCCCAGATCTCCTCCAGCCGCTCCGCCGCGGCCCGGTCAGCCTGGTCGGCCCCTCCCGCAAGCCCGGTGCCCTCGCCGGATCCGGGTTCCCGCCGTCGGCCGTCGTCGTCCACTGCCACACCCCCTTGTCCTAATCCGCCCCCCCAAATCACTTTAACTTCCGAACACCGCCGACGGTTCCTGCGCACGGCCCCCGGATGCCGCGCCCCGGGACGGTCAGCGGGCGCACGACGGGCAGGGGACGCGGGTGCGGCGGGCGTAGGCGCGGGCGGCGACGGCCATCCCGGCGCCCCACAGCAGGTAGGCGGGGACGGCGACCCAGAAGAACGCCTCGGGCAGGTCGAGGCCACCTTCGGGCGGGAACGGGTTGCGGCCGTTCAGCCGCTCCCAGAACATCAGCAGCAGCATCAGCCCGAAGTAGACGGTGAGGCCGCCGGAGATCGCGGCGCCGGGCCACAGCACCAGCCGGCGCGGGACGCGGCGCCCGCCGAGCCCGGGGAGCCGCCGCGGCCACGTCCGCCCGAAGGAGTGGACGAGGGCGAGCGGCAGCAGGCTCCCGCCGAGCACGAACCCCGCCTCGAACAGGATCGCCGAGGCGCCGCCGGACATCGGCGACTCCCCGAAGCCGACCGCGGCCTGCGCGATGATCCGGGTGACGCACCCGGCGACGGCGAGGTAGGCGGCCCAGTACGCCCACGCGGGGGTGCGGGCGAGGGGGGCGGCCGCGGCCGCGGGCCGTCCGCAGGCGGCGCATCCGGCGCGGGTGCGGCGCGCGTGCGCGAGGGCCGACAGGCCCGTCATGATCCCGGCGGCGACGCAGGCGGCGCGGCTGAGCGCGCCGAGCGGGTAGAAGTCGATGCCGAGGCCGGGCAGGATCGCGCCGATCACGTCGAGCAGCAGCAGCGCACCCGACGCGACGAGGCAGACCGCGGCGGTCCAGGCCGCGGCCAGCAGCGGCCGCCGGGGCAGCCGTCCCGCCTCCGGATGGGCGAGCGCGAGCAGGACGGCCGCCGCCGCGCCGCACAGCGCGGCGCTCGCCCAGCCGGTGAAGACCACCAGGTCGGTGTCCACGGGCGACATGCCGCCGGGCCGGTGCCCGGACGCCCAGTGGGCGCGCAGCAGGCCGTAGGCGGTGACCCAGGCGAGCGCGATGACGGGGAGGCGGCGTTCGAGTGCCCGTCGGCCGGGCGTCCGGCGGGGCGTCCCGGTCTGGTCGGTGAGGGTGGTGGTGGCCATGCCATGATCCTGCGACCCCGGGCGGGACGGGGCCTCCCCGCCGCGGCCGATCCCGCTCCCCCGCGCGGGGGATCATCCGGCGGGCCGGGCGCCGCCGAGGTCGCGAGCCGGCGCCGGAAAAGGGATGGCGCCGGGGCCGGGGCGGCGGATAAACTCGCGGGCGGAACCACGAGGGAGGTGAGGATGCATGGCCGTCGTTGCGGTGGCTGCTGCCCGCAGCATTCAGCCTGTCCTCATTTCCCGGGCCGCCGGCTGATCCCGTCCCGCACCACCGGTGCGGCGCGTGCTCGCCGGGGCCCCTTCACCGCAAGGGTTCCAAGACATTGTCCTTCGCATCCGCGGGGCCGTCCCCTCTCGCCGCCTACGGCTGGGACGAGACCCTCGACGAAGAATTCACCCCTCATCGCGCGGCGGGGCTGATCCCCGCGCGCGTCGCCGCGGTCGACCGCGGCCTGTGCGACGTGGTCGCCGAGGACGGCCCGCTCCGGGCCGGGACCGGGCCCGCCGCCTCGACCGACGACCCCTCGGCGGCACCGTGCACGGGCGACTGGGCGGCGCTGCGCCCGCAGGGCCCGGACGGGCGGCCGGTGATCGCGGCGCTGCTGCCGCGCCGGACCGCGATCGTGCGGGCGTCGGCGTCGCGGGACTCGCGCGGCCAGGTGCTGGCCGCCAACGTCGACACCGTCGCCGTCACCGTGTCGCTGGCCGCCCCCCTGCGCCTCGGCCGCGTCGAGCGGCTGCTGGCGCTGGCGTTCGAGAGCGGCGCCCGGCCGGTGGTCGTGCTCACCAAGGCCGACCGGGTGCCGGGCACCGCCGCCGCGGAAGCGGAGGTCGCCTCCGCGGCGCCGGGCGTGGACGTGGTGGCGTGCAGCGCCGCGACCGGCGACGGCGTGGCCGTGGTCCGCGCCGTCCTGGCGGGCACGGTGGTGCTGGTCGGCCCGTCGGGCACGGGCAAGTCCACGCTCGCCAACGCGCTGCTGGGCGAGCGGGCCCTGGCGACCGGCGCCGTCCGGGAACGGGACGGCAGGGGCCGGCACACGACCGTCCGGCGGGAGCTGCTCGCGCTGCCGGGCGGCGGCGTCCTGATCGACACGCCGGGGCTGCGCGGCGTGGGCCTGTTCGACGCGTCCGAGGGCCTGCGGCGCACGTTCGCCGACATCGAGGAGCTGGCGCAGCGGTGCCGGTTCGGTGACTGCGCGCACCGCACCGAGCCGGGCTGCGCCGTCCTGGCCGCGATCGAGGACGGGACGCTGCCGGGCCGCCGCCTCGCCGGCTACCGCAAGCTGCAGCGGGAGAACGAGTGGATCGCCTCCCGCGGCGACGCCCGGCTGCGCGCCGAGCGGCGCGACCAGTGGAAGGCGATCTCCCGGTGGCAGCGGGAGATGTACCGGGAGCGGGGGCGCGGCCGGTGAGGTGGGCGACCAGGCCGGAGACCGCCGCCGATGAGGGCGCGGTCCGCGAGGTGGTCGAGGCGGCTTTCCCGACCGCCGGGGAGGCGGACCTGGTGGACGCGCTGCGCGGCGACGCGGCGTGGCTGCCGGGCCTGTCGGCGGTCGCCGAGGCGCCGGGCGGGCGTGTCGCCGGGTACGCGCTGCTGACGCGGTGCCGTGTCGGCGGGGCGGCCGCGCTCGCGCTGGCGCCGGTGGCCGTCCTCCCGGCGTTCCAGCGGCGCGGCGCGGGCGGCGCGGCCGTCCGCGCGGTCCTGGCCGCGGCGGCGGGCCGGCCGGGTGAGCGCCTGGTGGTGGTGCTCGGCCATCCGGAGTACTACCCGCGGTTCGGGTTCGTGCGGGCGTCGTCGCTGGGGATCGCAGCGCCGTTCGAGGTGCCGGACGAGGCGCTGATGGCGCTGGTGCTGGACGGGCCGGGCCCGGTCCCGTCCGGGACGATCGCCTACCCGGCGCCGTTCGGCGTCTGAGGCCGCGGGTGCGCGGGGCCGGTCAGCGGCCGCGGCGCGCGTAGGTCCGCACCGACAGCGGCACGAAGACCGCCAGCAGCAGCAGCGACCAGCCGAGCGTGGCGGCGACGGGGTGGGCGAGCGGCCACGCCGCGTCGCCGGCCGGGGCGCCGGGGTTGCCGAACAGCTCGCGGCAGGCGGCGGTGAGGGCGCTGACGGGGTTCCAGTCGGCGACCGCCCGCAGCGGGGCGGGCATGCCGCCGGTGGGGACGAAGGAGTTGGACAGCATGGCGGCCGGGAACACCAGCGGCAGCAGCTGGTCGGCGGTCTCCTCGCTGCCGACGACGAGGCCGAGGTAGCAGCCGGCCCAGCTCAGCGCGTACCGCATGAGGGCCAGCAGCAGGAACGCCTCGGCGGCGGGCCACAGGCCGTTGTGGGCGCGCCACCCGGCGGCGAGCCCGGCGGCGGCCATGATGGCCATGCCGAGGGCGCCGCCGAGGACGTCGGCGCCGGTCTGCCCGAACGGGACGGCGGAGCGGGCCATCGGCATGGAGCGGAACCGGTCCATGACGCCGCGGGAGGCGTCGGCGGCGACGCGCATGGTGACGGTCATGGCGGCGGTGAAGGTGACCATGGCGAACAGGCCGGGCATCAGGTATTCGCGGTAGTTCCCGCCGCCGGGGACGGCGATGGCGCTGCCGAACACGTAGCCGAACAGCACGACCATGACGGCGGGGAAGATCAGCGCGGCGACGAGCTCGCCGGGTTCGCGGCGCAGGCGCGACAGTTCGCGGCCGGCGAGGGTGAGGCCGTCGGTGATCGCCCAGCGCAGCCGCCCGGCGCGGGACGCCGCGCCGGCGGGGACGGGGGCGGTGAGAGCGGCGGGCGCGGTCATCGGGTGGTCTCCTTGCCGTGTTCGGGGGCGGCGGTGCCGGTGAGGCGCAGGAACACCTCGTCCAGGGTGGGGCGGCGCAGTGCGACGTCTGCGGCGGCGACGCCGGCGCGGTCGAGTTCGCGGACGGCGTCGGCGAGGCGGACGGCGCCGGACGGCAGCGGCACCGACAGCCGGCCGCCGTCCAGGGCCGGGTGGGCGCCGGTGAGGGCGTGCAGGACCGCGGCGGCTCCGCCGGCCATGGCGGGGTCCTCCAGGACGACGTCGAGGCGGTCGCCGATGGAGGCCTTCAGCCGGTCGGGGGCGCCGCCGGCGATGACGCGGCCGCGGTCGACGACGGCGATGTCGTCGGCGAGCCGGTCGGCCTCCTCCAGGTACTGGGTGGTGAGCAGGACGGTGGTGCCGCCGGCGGCCAGTTCGCGGACGGCGTCCCAGATCTCGCCCCGGCCGCGGGGGTCCAGGCCGGTGGTGGGCTCGTCCAGGAACAGCACCTGGGGCGCCAGGATGAGGCTGGTGATCAGGTCGAGGCGGCGGCGCATCCCGCCGGAGTAGCCCCGCACCTGCCGGTCGGCGGCGCCGGCGAGCCCGAACCGCTCCAGCAGCTCGTCGGCGCGGCGGCGCGCGTCGCGGCGCGGCAGGTGGGACAGGCGGGCGAACATGCGCAGGTTGCCGCGGCCGGTGAGCCTGTCGTCGACGGCGGCGTGCTGCCCGGCCAGCCCGATGCGGGCCCGCACCCGGTCGGGGTGGCGGGCGACGTCGTAGCCGGCGATGCGGGCGCGGCCGGAGTCGGCGTCGGCGAGGGTCGCCAGGATCCGCACGGCGGTGGTCTTGCCGGCGCCGTTGGGGCCGAGGACCCCGCAGACGGTCCCGGCGGGGACGGCGAGGTCGAGGCCGTCCAGGGCCTGGGTGCCGCCGTAGCGCTTGCGCAGCGCCTCGGCGGCGACGATCGGTTCGCCCGTCACGGCGCCTCCTCTGAGTACGGTGTACGCGGTCGGTGCCCGCCAGACTAGACAACCGGGTACGCCGTACGCAACTAGGATGCTTCGCAGGACGCGCGAGGAGGTCCGGTGTCAGGCGGCGAGCACGTCAGCATCTGGTCGATCCCGGAGCGGCAGGGCCGCGGCCCCCGCCCCGCCTACAGCCGCGCCCGGATCACCGAGGCGGCGGTCCGCATCGCCGACGCCGACGGCCTGGAGGCGGCCTCGATGCGCCGCATCGCCGCCGAGCTCGGCACCGGCGCGATGTCGCTGTACCGCTACGTCCCCTCCCGCGACGACCTGATCGAGCTGATGGCCGACCACGTCCTGGCCGAGATGGACCTCCCGGACCGGCCCACCGGCGACTGGCGCGCCGACCTGGCGCTGGTCGCCGGGAACACCCGCGCGATGTGGCTGCGGCACCCCTGGCTGGCCGCCCTGCCCCGCCCGCGCGCGCCCCTCGGCCCCAACCGGCTGCGGCTGACGGAGTTCGCGATCGGCGCGCTGGACGTCGGCGTCCCCATCGACGACCTGCTCATCCTGCTCGACATGCTGAACGGCTATGTCGAGCACGTCGTGCGCGGCGAGATCGAGTGGGCCCGGGAGAACCGGCGCAGCGGGCTGACGCCCGAGCTGCTGATGGCGCGCACCGGCCCCCGGGTCCGGGAGCTGCTGGACGCCGGCGCCCACCCGATGCTCGAACGGGTCGTCAGGGACGCGCGGCTGCCCCACATGAGCGGCGAGGAGCGGTTCGGCCACGGGCTGGAGCGCGTCCTGGACTGCATCGCCGGCGCCCTGCCCCGGCGGCCGTGATCACCCGGGCCCGGCTGTAGGCGGGGCGGGGGCCGCGCACCCGCTCTACCGCGCCGTGAGGTGGGCGGGTCAGGCCGGGGGCCAGTCGGTGAGGGCGGCGTGGAGGACGTCCAGGATCCTGGACCAGGACGCGTCGGTGCCGCGCGCGTCGCTGGAGTGCCGGAAGGCCTCGGCCGCCTCCAGGCTGACGAACCCGTGGAAGGTGCTGCCCAGCAGCCGGATCGCGTCGATCTGGTCGGCCTCGGGGATGCGGTAGCCGCGCAGGATCGCCCGGGTCATCTCCACGTGCCGGACGGCGGCGCTGGCCGCGGCGGTCTGCGGGTCGAGGCTGACGCGGGCGGCGGCGTACCGCCCCGGGTGCTTCCTGGCGTAGTCGCGGTAGGCGTCGGCGAAGGCGACCAGGGCGTCCTTGCCCGAGCGTCCGGCCAGGGCGGCGGCGGCGTCGTCGGCGAGTTCGGCGAGGGCGAGCAGGGCCACCCGGACCCGCAGGTCCCGCATGCTCCGGACGTGGGAGTACAGGCTGGCCTCCTTGACGCCGAAGCCGCGTGCCAGCGCCGTGACCGTGACGTTGTCGAAGCCGATCTCGTCGGCCAGTTCCGCCGCCGCCCGGGTCAGGCGCTCGGCGGTCACCCCCGCGCGTTTCATGGGGCCATCCTCCCAGAACCTAAACGACTTAGGAATTTGCCTAACAACTTCAGGTCGATTAGCCTCGCCGCCATGAGGGCGATGACCGAGAGCGACATCCGCGGCTGCTTCGTCAACTCCACCAAGGGCGAGGCCAGGCGCCTCGGGCTGCCCCGGGACCTGGCGGACCGGCCGTGGGAGGACCTGGACTTCCTCGGCTGGCGGGACCCGGGCGCGCCGGGGCGCGCCCATCTGATCGCCGAGCGCGGCGGCCGGCCGGTCGGGGTCGCGCTGCGGGTGACCTCCGGCGGCGGGCGCGGCTTCACCGCGCGCAGCATGTGCTCGCTGTGCCTGACCACCCGCACCGGCGGCGGCGTGGCGCTGATGACCGCGCGCCGCACCGGCGAGGCCGGGCGGCAGGGCAACACCGTCGGGCAGTACCTGTGCGGCGACCTGGACTGCTCGCTGTACCTGCGGGGACGCAAGCAGTCGGCGGCCGGCGGGGACCTGGAGGAAACGCTGACGCTTCAGGAGAAGATCGACCGCCTGCACGCCAACCTGGACGCCTTCCTGGACAGGATCACCGGGTGACCCCGCCCGGGGGCCGGGCGGCCGCGGCGGGCCGGGGCGCGGCGCGGCGCGGCCGGTTCCCCTCGCGCAGCGCCGCCCAGGCGTCCGCCACGGGACCCAGGTGCCCGAGCTTGTCGGGGTTGCCGACCGTGCGGATCGTCTGGATCCGCCCGTCCAGGACGTCGAGCATCCAGGTGTTGAGGATCCTGCCGTCCCGGTCGCGGAAGATCGCGCCGGGCTGGCCGTTCACCGGGTGCGGCTGCACCGTCGCCCCGATCCGGGCGAACGGCCGGGCGAGGGCGGACAGGACCCGCGACACGTTCCCGGCGCCGGTGAAGCGTTCGGCCCACAGCGGGGCCTTGCCGCCGGCGTCGCCGACCATCTGGACGTCGGCGGCCAGCAGTGCGGTCAGCGCGTCCACGTCGCCGTCGCGGAAGGCGCCCAGGAACCGCCCGGCGAGTTCCTCGTGCTCGCGGCGGCCGGCCTCGAACCGGGGGCGGCCCGCGTCCATGTGGCGGCGCGCCCGGACCGCGAGCTGCCGGCACGCCGCCTGCGAGCGTTCCACGGCGTCGGCGATCTCGGGGTACCCGAACCCGAACACCTCGCGCAGCACGAACACCGCGCGTTCGAGGGGGCTGAGGCGCTCCAGCAGCAGCAGCGCCGCCATCGACACCGAGTCGGCCAGTTCCGCCGACCGCTCCGGGTCCTGGTAGGGGTCGGCCAGCAGGGGTTCGGGGAACCACGGCCCGACGTACTCCTCGCGCCGGACGCGGGCCGAGCGCAACACGTCGATGGAGATCCGGGTGACCACGGCCGCCAGGAACGCCTTGGCCGAGGCGGGTTCGGCGCGCGCCGCCTGGTAGCGCAGCCAGGTCTCCTGGACGGCGTCCTCGGCCTCGCCGACGCTGCCCAGGATGCGGTAGGCGATCGAGAACAGCAGGGGCCGCAGTTCCTGGAACTCGCGGTCCCGGCTCACGCCGCTCCCGCCCGCGACGAAAACCCGCATGACCATCACCTTCCGCATATGTGTGCGTCCTTGCCACGGGAGACGAGACGCCCCGGGCCGTCTGTGACATGCCGGCCTCACCAGGGCACGGGGCCGTCCTCGCTGAAGAACCCGCCGGTCGGCCCGCCGTCGGCGAGGGTGGCCAGGCGCACCACGACCGCCGCGCCCTGCGCGGGGGTGAGGTGCCCGGTGTGGTCGTTGCTGTCGGTGTCGACGAAGCCGGGCGCCGCGGCGTTGACCAGGACGCCGTCCTTGCGCAGCTCGTTGGCGTACTGCACGGTGACCGCGCTCAGCGCGGCCTTGGAAGGGGTGTAGGCCGCCGACGGCAGCAGCGCCGCGAAGGGGCCATCGGGGTCGCCGGTGAGGGTCAGCGACGCGGCATGGCTGCTGACGTTGACGATGCGCGGCGCCGGTGACCGCCGCAGCAGCGGCAGCATGGCGTTGGTCACCGCGATCACCCCGAACACGTTGGTCTCGAACACCGCCCGGACCATGTCCAGGTCGACCGAGCTGGGGACCTGGTCATGGGCGTCCATGGGCGAGACCTGGCCGGAGCCGGTGATGCCGGCGTTGTTGACCAGCGCGTCGAGGCGGCCGAAGCGCTCCCGGATCCGCCCGGCGGCCGCGCGGGCGGCGGCCTGGTCGGTGACGTCCAGGGTGAGCGCGTGCGCGTCGCCGCCCGCCGCGCGCAGCGCCGCGGCGGCCTCCTCGCCGCGTTCCGGGTCCCTGGCGCCGACCAGGACCGTCATGCCCTGCGCGGCGAGCTGCCCGGCCGCCGCGCGGCCGATCCCCTTGTTCGCTCCGGTGACCAGTGCGACCTTCTGCCGTTCGGTCCGCTCACTCATGATCGGCTCCTCGCCGTGGGTGGGTGCGTTCTTCTCAGCACCCGTGTACGGGCCCGAGACGAGACGGCCCGCCCGGCTGTGACACGCGGGCCGGCGGCGGGAGGGTGAGGCGGGAGAAAGACGGCGGTACGGCGCCGCGTTCAGGCGGGCGCGCGGCCGCGGCCCGGCGGGGTTCCGCCGGGCCGCCCGGTGGCGGTGGCGGCGCGGTCGGCGAGGGCGCGCAGGTGGGCGATGAGTTCGGGCGGGCCGTGGACGTGGAAGTCGCAGCCGAGCATGAGCAGGCGGGCCGCGATCCAGTCGAGGGTGTCGGCCTCGGTGGTGAGCAGGCAGCGGCCGCCGTCCAGGGCGCGGACGCCGGCGAGGCCCGCGCCGAGGTGGGCGGCGGCGCGGTCGGCGGGCAGGTCGAGGGTGACCTCGGCGCGGTAGGTGGGGGCCATGGAGGACATGGCGTCCCTGAAGTAGGCGGCAGCGTCGCCGCCGGGGACGTCGCGGGGTTCGGCGCGCTGCCCGGTGGGGTGGGGCGCGGTGACGCGGTCGGCGCGGAAGATGCGCCAGTCGCGGCGGTCGAGGTCGTAGGCGATGAGGTACCAGCGGCGCCGGGCGGCGATGATGCGGTGCGGCTCGGTGTGGCGGCGGGTCTCGGTTCCGTCTCCGCCGGTGTGGGTGAAGCGGACGCGTTCTCCGGCGGCGGCCGCCGCGGCGAGAGCGGACAGGACGGCGGGGTCGACGCCGGGTTCGGCGGCGGTGGTGAGCGGCTCGGTGGCAGCGCCGAGGGAGGCGACGCGGTGCCGCAGCCGGGACGGCAGGATGTGCTCGAGTTTGGCCAGGGCGCGGGCGGAGGCCTCCCCGATGCCGTCGACGGGGTGGGCGGCGGCGGTGCGCAGCCCGACGGCGATCGCGACGGACTCCTCGTCGTCGAGCAGCAGCGGCGGCATCGCCGTCCCGGCGACCAGTCGGTAACCACCGCCGAGCCCGCGGGCGGCCTCGACGGGGTAGCCGAGTTCGCGGAGCCGGTCGATGTCGCGGCGGACGGTGCGTCCGCTGACGCCCAGCCGCCCGGCGAGTTCGGTGCCGGGCCAGTCGCGGGGCGTCTGCAGCAGCGACAGCAGGTTCAGCAGACGGATCGCGGGGTCGGCCATGCCGCCAGCATGCCGCACATTCAGGACGGGATCCGGCCTGAACGCCCCCCGGCGTCGGCCGCGTCCGGACGGCGCGAGGCGGGAACGGAACGATCTTGGTGGGCGGGGCGTTGCCCGGGCGGGTCATCGAAGGAGAGAGGGGACCGATGGGGACTGCGGGTGTGCGGCTGGTGCGCGACGTGGGGCTGGCCGGTGTCGACTACGCGTACGCGGCGGTCGCGGACACGCCGGTGCGGGCGGTGTGGGCGGCGGGCGCGTGCCCGCTGGACCAGGCGGGCGCGACGATCGCGCCCGGCGACCACGCCGGGCAGGCGCGGCAGGTCATGCGGAACCTGCGGGCGGCGCTGGAGGGCGCGGGCGCGTCCCTGTCGGACGTGGTGAAGACGACGGTGTACGTGGCTTCCGGCCGGCAGGCCGACCTGGTGAAGGTGTGGGAGGTGTACCGGGAGCACATGGGGGAGCACGATCCGCCGAGCACGCTGCTGGGGGTGACGGTGCTGGGGTATGACGACCAGCTCGTGGAGGTCGAGGCTGTGGCCGTCATCCCCTGACGGCCCGGCGCCTCCCCGGCAGGAATCGAACCTGCGGCTCCCGGCTTCGGAGGCCGGTGCTCTGTCCGCTGAGCTACGGGGAGCCGGGGCCCCGCCCCCAGGGTGACGCGGGGGCGGAGCCGGAGACGCCGGTGGGATTCGAACCCACGTGAGGCGGTTTTGCAGACCGCCGCCTGAACCACTCGGCTACGACGTCACGGGCCCGCGCGGTGCGGGCCGTGCGACCCCGATGGGATTCGAACCCACGGCTTCCGGCGTGACGGGCCGGTGCTCTGGCCGCTGAGCTACGAGGTCGTGAACGGGAAAGGGCCGCGTCTCCGGAGTGGGGAGGCGGCCGCCGCGCGCTGGTGGGACACGCGTGTCAGGGGGCCGGCCGCCCATGGGCCCGGGTCCGGATCCGATCGTCGCGGCGACAGGTCATGATCGGCCCCTTCCGGTCTCCTCGGGCCGGGCGTTCCGGCGTCCGCACGAATCAGACTGCCCGGCGCCGCCCGCGGTCGCAACGGGTTTTCCCGGCGGCCCGTTCCGGCGGCCCGTTCCGGCGGAGGCCCGCGGGGTACACCGCCGCCTACGCCCGCTGAGGCCCGTTCCGTCCGGGGACGGGTTCCCGCCCTTGCGGGGGCAGGACACCGGCGAGGTACCCGGCGACGGCGGCGTGCAACTCGCCGGGGCCGGATCGCCCGCCTGACCGCCCTGTCGGGCGCCGCGCCCGTCGCGGCCCGCGACGCCCTCCTGCGGCTCGCCGGTCACCTGGGCCCCACCGCGATCCGGGGGTCGACCAGCATCGGAACGAAAAGTCGCGTTAGTGGGCGTGGTGGGGTCGATGTAGCGCGGATGGTCGTTCCGATGCGTGTGAGCTGGGTGTTTGTGCTCGTCGGGCGGCTGTGGCGGGTGTAGCTCGGTAACGGTCTGATCTTTGGCGGGGTTCGGCTGCCGGGTGGGTCCTACTTTCTGGGGCCATGCCAGTTGTGTTCTTGAGTGATGAGGAAGCGGCCGCCTACGGCCGGTACACCGGGCCGCCGTCGCGGGCGGAGCTGGAGAAGCTGTTCTTCCTGGACGACGCCGACCGTGAGCTGATCGCCAAGCGGCGGGGCGAGGCGAGCCGGCTGGGGTTCGCGCTGCAGGTGACCACGGCGCGGTTCGTGGGCCGGTTCCTGCCCGATCCGCTGGACGTGCCGGCCGAGGTGCTGGACTACCTGGCGGCTCAGCTCGGCATCGCTGATGCGTCGGTGGTCAAGCGGTACACCGAGCGGCGGCAGACGCCGTTCGATCACCAGGAGGAGATCAGGAGGGCCTACGGGCTGCGGGACTTCGCCGAGGCCGAGGCCGAGTTCGCGGCGTGGGTGGACGCGCGGGCGTGGAACACCGGGGACGGCGCCAGGAGCGTCTTCACCGACGGGGTGATGTGGCTGCGGACCGGCAAGGTGCTGCTGCCGGGGGTGACGACGCTGGCGCGGCTGGTGGCGCGAGTACGTGATCAGGCGATCGAGCGGCTGCACCAGAGCTTGTATGCGGTGTTGTCGCCGCGGCAGCGGGCGGTGCTGGAGCTGCTGCTGGAGGTGCCCGAGGGCGCGCGGAGCTCGGACCTGGAGCGGTGGCGCAAGGGCCCGTCGGTGCCGTCGGGCCGGAATCTGGAGAAGGCCCTGAGCCGGGCGCAGGAGATCTTGGGGGTGGGGCTGGGCACGGTGGAGCTGCCGGCGGAAGTGCCGCAGCGGCGGCTGGTGGACCTGGCCCGGTACGGGATGGGTGCGACGGCGACCACGTTGCGGCGGCACGGGCCCTCGCGGCAGTTGGCCACGCTGCTGGCCACGGTCATCTACCTGGAGGGCAAGTCGGTCGATGACTGCCTGGACCTGCTGGATCTGCTGATGACGACCGAGCTGATCGGTAAGGCCGAGACCGCGACCAGCAAGGAACGCGCCCGCCAGCACCCGAGGCTGGCGCGGCACTCGGCGACGCTGGCGGCCGCGGTGGAGATGCTGCTGGAGGTCACCGAGTACGGCGAGGAACTGTCGCTGGAGCAGGTGTGGGAGTCGATCGACGCGGTGGTGCCGCGCCGGGATCTGCGGACGGCGGTGGCGGCGGTGACCGAGATGGTGCCGCCGCCCGAGGCCGACGACGACGGGCCGATGCGGGCGCTGCTGGCCGAGCGGATCGCCACGGTGTCGGGGTTCTTGAAGACCCTCACCACGGTGATCGAGTTCGGTGCGACCGCCGAGGCGGCCCGGGTGCTGGAGGCCACCAAGGCGTTGCCGCGGCTGCTGGATGGCCGTAAGAAGAAGGTCACCGCGGCCGACATCGATGCTGGCCTGGTGTCGGGGTCGTGGAAGCGGCTGGTGCACCGGCCCGGCGCGCACGGCAGCACGGTCGATAAGAACGCCTACACCATGTGCGTGCTGACCCAGTTCCACCGCCATCTCAAGCGCCGCGACATCTACGCGCAGGCGTCGGCGCGGTGGCGGGACCCGCGCGCCCAACTGCTGGCTGGGGACGCCTGGCGGGCTGCCAAGGGCCCGGCGCTGACCGACCTGCGGCTGCCCGACGACCCGGGCACGCTGTTGGCCGAGCACGCGATGGTGCTGCACATGGCGCTGCGGGACGTGTCGGGCCGGATCGGCGGCGAGTCGGGCCTGAGCGTCGATGACGAGGGCCGGCTGCACGTGGCCAAGCTGGTGGCGCTGCCCGACCCGGCGTCGCTGAGCGACCTGCGCAAACGGGTGGCCGGGATGCTGCCGCGGGTGGACCTGCCCGAGCTGCTGCTGGAGGTGATGGGCCGCGTGCAGGGGTTCGAGGAGGCGTTCACCTCGGTGGCCGGCAGCACCAGCAAGCTAGCCGACTTCGACATCTCGGTCGCGGCGTGCCTGATCTCCCAGGCCCTCAACATCGGGTACGCGCCGGTGACCAAGCCCGGTACCGCCGCGCTGGAGCGCGCCCGGCTGTCGCACGTGGCGCAGAACTACCTGTCGGCCGAGACGTTCTCGGCCGCCAACGCCCCGCTCATCGACGCCCAGGCCAGCATCGGCTTCGCCCGGCAGCTCGGCGGCGGGCTGGTCGCCGCGATCGACGGGATGCGGTTCGTGGTGCCGGTCCCCTCGATCTACACCCGCCCCAACCGCAAGTACTTCGGCCCCAGACGCGGCCTGACCTGGCTCAACATGATCAACGACCAGGGCGTCGGACTGGGGGCCAAGGTCGTCACCGGAACCGTCCGCGACTCCCTGCACATGATCGACGTCCTGTTCCGCCGGGACGGCGGCCGCCGCCCCGAGGTCATCGTCACCGACACCGGCTCTTACTCCGACGTCGTGTTCGGCCTGGTTCATCTGCTGGGCATGCAGTACCGGCCCGCGCTGGCCGACCTGCCCGACCAAAAGGGCTGGCGGATCCAGGACGCCGACTACGGTCCGCTGACCCGGTTCGCCCGCGGCCGCATCGACCTGGACAAAATCCGGCGGCACTGGGACGACATCCTGCGGGTGGTGGTGTCGATCTACACCGGGCAGGTCCGCGCGCACGACGTGATGAAGATGCTCCAGCGCGACGGCAACCCCACCCATCTCGGCGAGGCGATCGCGCACTACGGCCGGATCTTCAAGACCCTGCACATCCTCACCTACGCCGTCGAGGAGCCCTATCGCCGCGACATCAAAGGCGTCCGCAACCTGCAAGAATCCCGGCACGCCCTGGCCGGGAAGGTCTTCCACGGCCGCAAGGGTGAGATCTACCAGCGCTACTACAAGGGCATGGAAGACCAGCTCGGCGCGCTCGGCCTGGTCCTGAACTGCATCACGCTGTGGAACACCTTCTACATCGACCGCGCCCTGGACCATCTGCACACCGGCGGCTACCCCCTGCTGGCCGAGGACGTCGTCCGGCTCTCGCCGTTCGGCCGCAAGCACATCAACGTGATCGGCACCTACACCTACACCTTCACCGCCCCCGACCTCGACCCAAGCGGCGTCCGCGAACTGCGTGACCCCGACGCCGACGACGAATGACCCCGCGCGGCCAGCGGGGGGGACCAACGCTCCATGCCGCGCGGGTGTGGTGTCAGGGCAGTTGCGGCAATGGAATGCCCAGCCCGTCGAACAACCTGGTGAACCTTTGCCTAAGCAGCTCGCGCCCCTCCCCGACGTCCAGAGGAAAATCGCTGTATTTGATCTCTGCTATCAGCGACTTCACGTCACCTTGCGGAGTGTGAAGGGACAGCGTAATACGCATCCCATCCTTGAAGCCGTCTGCGTATACCCTCCAGCGCAACTTATCCGCTGGGTTCCTATCAGCCGCCGCAAACTCGTCGCGCCACTGCTCGCAATAGGCCCTGACCTGCTCCCAGTGCTTTTCGGTGTCAACTGCGGGCACCTTTTCTTCGCTCGGCGCGATCACAACCGGACCACGACGCCGCGCTGGCAGGGTGAGGTGAGGATGCATGGCCGCCCCACAGGAGTGGCACCGGACTTCTCTCTCGCCTAATCCCGGGGTCAAACCAGAGCACCAGCCGCACTGAAGCAGGTCGCAGCCCTTGCACCGGAAACCACCGCCGTTGTTCAGGATGTCGTCGACGGCGAGGAAGAGTTCGAGTTCGAGCGGACCGGTGATGTTGGGCATCCCGGACGAAGTATCAAACGGCTCGACGTAGAAGCCGCACCACGCACAGTGGGTAGTGGACGAGACAGGTTCGGGCAGCGGTGAGCGAGGGCCGTGCTCAATGGGTGTGCCGTCGAGTTCGCGGAAGATGTAGATAAAATCGCGGCCAACGTTGCCCTCGGGAGTCTCGACGACAACGTACACGCTGGGTTCTGTGACGGGTGTTTGGCGGAGGAAGGCCATAGCCTGGGCTAGATCCGGCCCGTTGTGAACGTGGTACGTCCTGCCTTTCACCCGTTCCGTCTTCACGAACCGGACAGCTGGCTTCTCGGATGCCTTACGCCGCCATATGCTCACCGAGCCACCGTACCGAGCAATGCCACCGCGCCGGTCCAGAACGACCTATCCCCCGCCATCGAGTGGACTGCGAACGGGCTGACCGTTCTCTGCCGCCGCACCGTGGCGACGCCATCGTTGCTGGTCTCCAACGGCCCGGTGATCTCCTTGAACGGCCCGAGAGTCACTACGCTGAGGTCGGCGGTGGCGGCGTTTGCGTCCTTGTCCTGACTGTGCCCGGTCCAGCGTCGTATCCTGTTTCCTCCGGACCGTCTGCCGTACCGTCAGGCGGCTGGTTTGGGGAATGGAGAGTTCGTCGCGATGTCGATCTTCCAGCGACTCTTCGGTTCGTCTTCCGCGGCGCAGCGCGAGCCGCTGGAAGCCACACATCCGGTGTTCCGGCTGAAGGCCGGGATGGGCAAGGAAGCGGTGACCGGGCTACTCGGCGGAGACTACCTGTCGATGACGGGCGGCCAGTTCGTTGAGTCCCGCCAGGCCAGCCCCGGCGTGGTTGACATAATTGACCCTTCCGTTCTGGAGCAGGAGTACTGGCTGTACTCCGACCAGGGGCACTACATCGAGATCGTCTTTCGATCAGGGTCGTTGGTCTCTGCAGAAGTCAAGACGAAGAACGCTGACAGGAGTGAGACCCTGCTGGCGAGGATCGACCAGGAGGGGCTGGCCGCGGCCGAACCCTACCGGGCGGCTTTGGGCGCGAACCGACTCTGAACGTCGGCCCGACGCGCAGCACGACGCGGATCTGCTCAGCCATCCAGTCTCGGGCCGACCATGACGAGGACCCCTGAACCGCAGGTCAGCGAGTGCTAGGGGCTACTCCGTTCGTGTAGCGTAGCGGTCGTTTCGTCGTGTTCGCGGAGCAACCGCAGGACGGTGGCGGGTGAGGGGTGCTGGCCCTTCTTCTTGCCCTTGGCGATGATGAGCTGGGCGGCGATGTCGCGCAGGCTGAGGTTCTGTTCGCGTAGGTGCAGGGCCATGGAGAGCATGGCGGGGTTGGTGACGCCGGCACCGCCGATGCTCTTGCCCCGGGAGCGGGCGGATTCGTGGCCTTCGAGGGTGCGGTCGCGGATGTACTCGCGTTCCATCCCAGACAGGGCGGCGAGCACGGTGAACACAACCCCGGACGGGTCGTGCGAGCCCTGCAGCTCACCGGTGAGGAACTCCAGCCCGATGCCGGACGCCTTGAGCTGCTCGGCCAGGGCGGCGAGCTCGATGCCGCGGCCGAGGCGCTTGTGCTCATGGACCACCAGGGTGACCACGACACCGGACGCCCGCAACTCCCGGGCGAGAGCGACAGCATTGTCGAGTTTGGGCCGGGCGGCAGCGCGGGTGGAGATCTTCTCGTGGAAGATCCGGGTGACACCTGCGGCCTTGAGCGAGTCGAGCTGGATGTCCAAGGACTGACGGGCGGTGGAGGCGCGGGCATAGCCGATCCGCACATGCCCGGCCGGGGCGGCGCGGGCGGCCGCGGGGCGAGGCAGCTCGACCCAAACGGATCCGGGCTTGCGCAGTGCTGGGGTGGCCACGTCGAGGACCTTGGCCAGGGAGGGCACGAGCCGGAACCGGGCGGTGTGGTACTGGACCGCCACCTTGCCCTTCCCGGTGCGACACGGCGACCCGGCCGGGGCAGCGCAGGTCGACATGGGGCAGTCGTTGGCCTCCACGCGGGTGAAGTCGTCGTTCACCCCCAGAGCGTTTCATGTGGGCGTTTCACACGCCCACACATATGCAACAACCCATGAAACATTCTTTGCCCTGCATGGCCTCCGCCGGTCGGCGCGTTTCATAGGTGACCGCCTATGAAACACCGGCGGCCTGGACGCATCGGAACGAGAAGTCACGCCAGCATCAACCCGGGGCGACCGCCTACCGCGACTTTTCGTTCCGATGCTGGTCGACCCCCGATCCTGCGGCAGGCCGACATGCCCTACCGCTGGCACCCGCCCGCGGCGGCACACAAGGGGCCGTAGGCTCAGCGGGGGAGGAACGATGGGACGCGACCCCGAATACCTGGCGTTCATGCGCAGCCGCCTCGCCGAGCCCGCCGCGCCGGGCCGCGGCGTCCAGGACGCGCGCCGCGAGCACGCCGCCGACCTCGCCAGATCCCCGCGGCCGCCGGTCCACACCGTGCAGGACCTGGTCATGGACGGGCCGGCGGGACCACTGCCCGCGCGGCTCTACCGCCCCGCCTCCACCGCCCCCGTACCGGCGCTGGTGTTCTTCCACGGCGGCGGATGGATGCTCGGCGACGTCGACTCCTACGACCCCGTCGTGCGGGCGCTCACGAACGCCAGCGGCGTCGCGTGGGTGTCGGCCGGGTACCGCCGCCCGCCCGAGGACCCGTTCCCGGCCGCGCTGGACGACGCCGTCGCCGCCACCCGCTGGGTCGCCGCCCACGCCGCCCGCCTCGGCCTGGACCCCGCCCGGATCGGCGTGGCCGGCGACAGCGCCGGCGGTCAGCTCGCCGCCGCCGCGGCCGGACGGCTGCGCGCCCCCGGCCCCGCGCGGCCCGTCCTGCAGGTCCTCGTCTACCCCGCGCTGGACCTGCGCCGCAACCCCCCGCAGCCGCCCGACCCCGACGGACTGGTCTTCCCGCCCTCGGGCGCCGACCGCGCCCTGCGCGCCTACCTGCGCGGCACCGACCCGGCCCACCCCGACGTGTCGCCGCTGCTGGACCCCGACCCCCGCGGCCTACCCGCCGCGATCATCGCGACCGCCGAACACGACCGGCTGCGCCCCCAGGCCGAACGGCACGCCGCACGGCTCACCGACGCCGGCGTCCCGGTGACCCTCATCACCGGCACGGGCCTGGACCACGGATTCCTCGGCTGGAGCGCGTTCGCCCGCCGCCCCGCCGAGGCCGTCGCCGACATCGGCGCCGCCGTCCACCGCGCCCTCCACTGACCGCGCCCTCCACCGACCCCGGTTCCGGACGGAACACAATCACCGCGACACAGACCTTAAAGACCCTTGCCTGTCCCGTTTAACCGGCTTGACGTGGGAAATCACAGAAGCACAACCCCCTAGCCCGGAAACCCACCCACGGTCAAGGAGGCCACAGCGTGCACAGGACGCACGAGATGCGGATGATCCAAACCGCACAGTCCGGACACGAGGAATGGGCCTGCACCACCTGCGGCCGCCGGATCCTGCTGCGCTGGCCCCCCCACTACGACAAGCGGATCATCGAACCCGGCGACGAAAAGGCCTGCCACGTCGGCAGCGCCACCGCCGACACACCAACGGAACCGGTCCCCCCGGCCACCACAACGGGCACCATCGCAAACGGCACCGGCCCCCACGAGGCCGCCGCCGACGAGGCGCCCGTCACCCACATCCCCAACGGGCGCCGATGGCTGCGCGAAACCGGCATGGAAACCTACACCGCCCCCGCCCGCCCAACCTGAACACCCCCCGCCCGCCAAGCCCACGCGGCCACCGGATCCCACCGGTTCAGGGACCCGCCAACTCGGCACGCAGCAGATCCAGCCCCATCGGCCCCAGATCAAGCGCCCTGCGGTGGAACTCCTTCAAATCGAACCCCGCACCGCCACGACGCCGCGCCGCCTCCCGCGCCTCCAGCCAGATCCGCTCACCCACCTTGTAGGCGATCGCCTGCCCCGGCCGCCCCAGATACCGGTCGATCTCGAACGCCGCCGGCGCACCCGCCTCCGGCCCCATATGCGCCCGCAAGAACTCCAGCCCCAGCTCCGGCGTCCACCGCTCCCCCTCATGAAACCCCGCCCCCCGCGGGATCCTCAGCTCCAAATGCAACCCGATGTCCAAGATCACCCGCGCCGCACGGAACTGCTGCCCACCCGCCAGCATCCCCAGCCGGTGCGCCGGATCCCGGTAATGCCCCAGCTCGTCCATCAACCGCTCCGCGTACAGCCCCCACCCCTCGCAATGCCCCGGATGCAGCTCCCCCGCCACACGCTGAAACCGGTTCAAACCCGGGTTCAGCGTCGTCACACCCAACTGCAGATGATGACCCGGCGCACCCTCATGGAACATCGTCGCCGGAACCGTCCACGTCACCACCTCCGCGGACCGGTCACGCACCGTCCACCACACCGTCCCCGGACGCGACAGATCCTCCGCCGGCGCCAGATAGTAGACACCCGACTCCACCGGCGGCACCCGGCACTCGATCCGCCGCAACGGCCCCGGAACGTCGAAATGCACCCCGTCCAGATCCTCGATCGCCCGGTCGGCCAGCCCCTGAATCCACCCCAGAAAAGCCTCCGCCCCCACGATCCGGTACGCCGGATCGGCGTCCAGCGCCGCCAGCACCGCCGGCACCGGCTCACCCGGCAGAATCCGCCCCGCCGCCTCCGCCATCTCCGACTCGATCCGCGCCAGCTCCTCCCACCCCCACCCGTACGTCTCCTCCAGATCCAGATCCGTCCCAAGGAAATCCCGCACACCCAGCCGATACCGGTCCGCCCCCAGCGCATCCCGCACCGGCGCCCGCCCCGCCAGCTCACCCGCCAGGAACGACGCGAACTCCTCCAGCGCCGCCGACGCCGCCGTCACCGCGGCGTCCACCACACCCCGCAGCGGCCCATCCCCGTACCGCGCCGCCAGACCCTCCAGATACGCCGGAACATCCCGGCACTCGGCGGCATTGCGGACCACCTGCCGCCGCGCCGCCGACCGCCCCGCCCGGCACGCCTCCACCAGCGTCACCCGCAACCCGCCCAACGCACCCGGCACGGCACCGACACGCCCGCAGACCGACTCCCAGTCGGTCTCCGCCCCCTGATCCAGCAACTCCACCGCCGTCCGGATCCGCTGCACCGGCCCGTCGATGGTGTCCAGCACACCATCGCGCACACCCGCCTCACCCAGCGCAACATCCACCCGCAGACGCTCCCGCAGCACCTCCGCCGCCACCCGCCCGCCGCCCCCGACCGCGATCCGGTCCAGCTCCACCAGCGACCGCCGCGCCAGATCCGCCCGCGCCGCCACCCCGTCCGGCCCGTAGTCGGTCAGCCGCCCGTCCTGCCCCGAGATCCCCATCATCGCCGCCAGACACGGATCCAGCGCAGCGAACTCGTCCACATACCGGTCGGCGAACTCATCCAGTGCCGTCATCGCCCCAGGCTACGACCGGCCACCCCAGAAGTGATCATGAGAATGTGCCAAAACGGCGCCCGCATCTCAGCGCGCCGCGGCCGCCAGCCGAACCCCCAGCGCCACCAGCACCACACCCGACCCCGCGCATCCGGCCACACAACGCAGCCGCACAAGGCGGCCGCCAACGCTCACACCTACAGCGGCGCGCCCCCACCGCCACCCGTCCCCGACGGAGACGGCGAAGGCACCGGAGATGACGGAGACGGCGAAGGCGACGTCGGCGTCCGCGACGGCGAAGGCCGCTCGAACGTCGGCGTCGGCTCCGGCGGCGGAGGAGGCGGCTCCTCCACCTCCGGCTGACACGCGAACAACACCCCCATCAGCAACGCCAGCACCAGCAAACCCGCCGCCAACGCCACCGTCGCCGCCACCAGATTCCGCCGCGGCTCACGCTCCCCCACCCCCACCCCCACCGCACCCGCACCCGCCGGCGGCCCCGGACGCTCCAACGCCGGCTCCCCCGACCCCAGCCAATACGGCTGGAACTGCGGCCCACGCCGCCGCCCACCCCACCACGACCGACCCGACCCCTGGAACACCACCGGCTCCAGAAACCGCTCCGCCCCAGCACGATCCGCCTCATACAACGTCGCCACCCACGGCGCCGGCCCATCCGGCTGCGCCGCCACCACCGGCGCCGGCCCACCAGGACCCACCGCCGGCCCGGCCCCACGCCCCGGCACCGCCGCATTGATCGCCGCACGGAACCGGCCCCGCGCCGCCGCATCCCCCGCGGCACCCCGATTCAGCACCGCCACACTCGCGCGCCGCCCCTCACCGTCCACCCCCAGGAACACGATCCCGGCAGCGGACTCCGACAAACGCGCGGACAAGCGGAACGGCCCCAGCTGAGCAGGATCACCCGGGGGCAACGGCCTCGACATGGCCGCAACACTAACAACCACGCCCTACCATCGGCTCGGACAACGACCCCCCGCACCGGACACCCCCCGCCCCCAACCGATCACCGGCGACGCGCACGTATCCCCGGCGAACGGGTACAAGTGATCGCGTAGGGTCGTAAAGGCGCCCAGCCCGGCACCCAGGCACAGTGAGGGAAACCCACAATGACCATCGCCGCCACCGACGTCGACGAGGCCGCGGCCCTCCTCCAGAACACCCTCGCCGAGGTCAAAAAAGTCATCGTCGGCCAGGACCACATGGTCGAACGAATGATCGTCGCCCTCCTCGCCCGCGGCCACTGCCTCATCGAAGGCGTCCCCGGCGTCGCCAAGACCCTCGCCGTCGGCACCCTCGCCAAAGTCGTCGGCGGCACCTTCGCCCGCCTCCAGTTCACCCCCGACCTCGTCCCCTCCGACATCGTCGGCACCCGCATCTACCACCCCTCCACCGAACAGTTCGACGTCGAACTCGGCCCCGTCTTCGTCAACTTCGTCCTCGCCGACGAGATCAACCGCGCCCCCGCCAAAGTCCAGTCCGCCCTCCTGGAGGTCATGGCCGAACACCAGGTCTCCCTCGGCGGCAACACCTACCCCCTCCCCGACCCCTTCATCGTCCTGGCCACCCAGAACCCCATCGAATCCGAAGGCGTCTACCCCCTCCCCGAAGCCCAGCGCGACCGCTTCCTCATGAAGATCGACGTCCACCACCCCGCCGCCCACGAAGAACTCCAGATCCTCCAGCGGATGAGCGTCGACCCACCCGAAGCCACCCGCATCCTCGACACCCCGCGCCTCGCCGGACTCCAGCGCGCCGCCGAAGAGGTCGCCGTCCACGAACTCATCGCCGACTACATCGTCCGGCTCGTCATGGCCACCCGCGAACCCGAGCAGTACCGCCTGCCCGACCTGCGCGGCGTCATCGACATCGGCGCAAGCCCCCGCGCCACCCTCGGCATCGCCTCCGCCGCCCGCGCCCTCGCCCTGCTGTCCGGACGCGACTACGTCCTCCCCGACGACGTCCGCGCCGTCGCCCGCGACGTCATGTCCCACCGCCTCGTCCTCACCTTCGACGCCCTCGCCGACGGCGTCGACACCGCCGACGTCATCGCCCAGATCGTCACCGCCGTCCCGCCGCCCCGCGTCGTGTGGAACCACGGAGCAGCGGCGGTGACCAGCGCATGACCCACCCATCGGACGAGCTCGGCTCGGCCCGGCGCCGGCGCAGCGGCAAACTCGCCCACCTCGCCCCCGAACGCACCCTGCGCCGCCTCCAACTCCAGGTCACCCGCCGCCTCGACGGCCTCCTCAACGGCGAACACCTCGGCCTGCTCCCCGGCCCCGGCACCGAACTCGCCGAAGCCCGCCTCTACCAGCCCGGCGAAGACGACGTCCGCCACATGGACTGGGCCGTCACCGCCCGCACCACCACACCCCACGTCCGCGACCTCATCGCCGACCACGAACTCGAAGCCTGGGCCCTCGTCGACCTCACCCCCAGCATGGACTTCGGCACCGGCACCATGATCAAACGCGACCTCGCCGTCGCCGCCCTCGCCGCCGTCGGCTTCCTCACCGTCCGCCTCGGCGACCGCGCCGGCGCCTACCTCCTGCACTCCGACGGCATGCGCCGCTGGCCCGCCCGCACCGGCAAAGCCGCCATGTACGCCCTCCTCCAAGCCGCCCTGGACGCCCAATCCGTCCACGACGGCGCCCCCCGCACCGGCAAGGCCCGCACCGGCGCCACCACCCCCCACGACCTCGCCGCCGCCATCACCTCCCTCGACCGCGGCCAGACCCGCCGCGGCCTCCGCGTCGTCATCTCCGACTTCCTCGCCCCCGACGGCGGCGACCCCACCCCCGGCCTCGACCCCGCCTCCCCTGCCGCCACCCACGGCCGGCCCGACTGGGAACGCCCCCTGCGCCGCCTCGCCGCCCGCCACCAGGTCCTCGCCATCGAGATCATCGACCCCCGCGAACTCGACCTCCCCGACATCGGCCTCGTCGAGATGACCGACCCCGAGACCGGAACCGCCCACGAGATCGTGCTGAACCGCCGCGTCCGCGAGCAGTACGCCGCCGCGGCGGCCGCCCAACGCGACCGCAACCGCGAGGCACTGCGCCGCAGCGGCGCCCACCACCTCGTCCTGCGCACCGACCGCGACTGGATCGCCGACATCGCCCGCTTCGCCCTCCGTCAACGCCGCGCAGCCGGCCGGTCCGTCGAGCGGAGCCCGTCCGTCAGCACCGCGGGAGCGCGCCCATGACCTTCCTGTCACCCGAACGCCTGTGGCTGCTCGGCCTCCTGCCGCTCCTCGCCGCCGCCTACACACTGCTGCAGCTCCGCCGCGGCACCTACGCCGTCCGCTTCACCAACCTCGCCCTGCTGTCCCAGATCGCCCCCAAACGACCCGGATGGCGCCGGCACGTCGCCGCCGTCCTGTTCCTCGTCATGATCGCCCTCATGATGGTCGGGTTCGCGCGCCCCGCCGACTCCGTCAAAGTCCCCCGCGACCGCGCCACCATCATGGTCGCCGTCGACGTCTCCCTGTCCATGATGGCCAGGGACGTCCCGCCCAGCCGCTTCGAAGCCGCCAAGGCCGCCGCCAAGACGTTCATCGGCGACCTCCCCGGACGCTTCAACGTCGGCGTCGTCGCCTTCGCCGGCAGCGCCAACCTCGTCGCCGCGCCGTCCGCCGACCGCAACGCCGCCATCGCCTCCATCGACCAGCTCGTCCTCGCCAAGCGCACCGCCATCGGCGAGGCCGTCTTCACCTCCCTGCAGGCCGTCCGGTCCTTCGACGCCGAAGCGCGCCAGGACCCCCCGCCCTCCCACATCGTCCTGCTGTCCGACGGGGACAACACCACCGGACGCACCGTCCAGGAGGCCATCGACGCCAGCCGCGTCGCCCAGATCCCCGTCTCCACCATCGCCTTCGGCACCCCCTACGGCACCGTCGACATCGAGGGCGAGACCACCAGCGTCTCCGTCAACAAGGAGACCCTGCGCGCCCTCGCCGACAGCACCGAAGGCAAGGCCTACGAGGCCGCCGACGCCGACCAGCTCCGCGACGTCTACACCAACATCGGCAGCTCCCTCGGCTTCAAGACCGAGCACCGCGACGTCGCCGCCCGCTACACCGGCATCGCACTGCTGTTCGCGCTCGGCGCCGCGGGCGCCTCCCTGGCCTGGTTCTCCCGGCTGCCCTGACGCCCCGCCGCGGCGCCGGTACCCACCGGACGCTGATACGGTCGGCCGACGTGGGGGAACACTACTTCGCCGAACGGCCCGACGCCGCCAGCCGCCGCCGTTCCGTCGACCTCGTCCTGCCCGACCTGCACCTGCGCCTCGACACCGACAGCGGCATGTTCTCCCCCGACCGCGTCGACCCCGGCACCCGCGTCCTCCTCGAAACGGCCCCCACCCCTCCGCAGGCCGGCGACCTCCTCGACCTCGGCTGCGGATACGGCCCCATCGCCCTCACCCTGGCCAAGCGTTCGCCCCAGGCGATGGTTTGGGGTGTGGACGTTAATCAACGAGCCTTGAAACTCGCAGAAGGCAATGCCAAAACCGCGGGCCTTGACAATGTAAGGTTCATCTTGGGGGACGAGGTCGACCCCGATCTCCGCTTCACCGCGATCTGGTCCAACCCCCCGATCCGCATCGGCAAGGCCGCCCTGCACGACCTCCTCCTGGCCTGGCTCCCCCGCCTCACCCCCGACGGCCACGCCCACCTCGTCGTCCAGAAGCACCTCGGCTCCGACTCCCTCCAGCGGTGGCTCGACGGCCAGGGCTTCCCCACCGAACGGATCGCCTCCCGGTCCGCCTACCGCGTCCTGCGCGTCGCACCCCGAGCAGAAGGCCCCACCCCATGACCACCCCCGGCCCCGCGCAGGAGCGCAGGCAGCTGCGCCCCACCGACGTCAAACGCCTCAACCGCGACTGGCGGCGCCGCACCGGCGCCCGCCTCGGCCTCCTGGTCGAATCGGTCACACAGCCTTTCAACGTCGGCTCCATCGTCCGCAGCGCCGCCGTGTTCGGCGTCGACCACCTCTGGCTCGCCGGCAACACCACACCCCCCACCCACCGCAACGCCGCCAAAACCGCCCTCGGCACCGACCGCCTCGTCACCTGGGAACACGCGGGCACCCCCGCCGAAGCCGCCGCCGCCGTCCACAAAGAAGGCCTGCGCCTCATCGCCGTCGAACTCACCACCGACGCCGTCCCCCTGCACGAAGCGCCCCTCGACGGCGACGTCTGCCTCGCCGTCGGCGGCGAGGACCACGGCTGCTCCCCCGCCCTCCTCGCCGCCGCCGACACCGTCACCTACATCCCCCAGATCGGACGCGTCGGCTCGCTCAACGTCGCCGTCGCCACCGCCATCGCCCTCGCCGAGGCCCGCCGCCGCGAATGGAGCGGCTGACCCCGGCTGCACGGCGCCCCGACCGAAGATGGGTGTCACACCCGATGGACGACCGCTCCCCCGCCGTCCATGGTGGAGGTCGGCCGGCCCGTGACCCTGGCGCCGAAGGGAGCCCGAGAGACATGACGGTGAACATCGCGGTCCACGGCACGTCCGGCGGCTACCCGCCGGACGGCGCGCAGACCCGCCAGGCCCGGGAGCTGCTCCAGCGGGAGCGCCAGACCCGGATCGCCCAGCTCGCCGTCCTGGAGCACGAGGAGGACGGCGCCCCCGACGAGGCGTCCTTCGCCCGCCGCGAGAGCCTGCAGGGCACGCTGGAGGAGATCGACGCCGCCCTCACCCGCCTCGACGACGGCACCTACGGCCTCTGCGAAGACTGCCGCGAACCCGTCCCCGCGGGCCGCCTGGAGATTCTCCCCTACGCGCGCCGCTGCGTGCGGTGCCAGCAACGACGGCGCTGATGCCCACCCTGACGCCGCCCGGCCCGCACGCGGCCATCGACCTCGGCAGCAGCCGCATCCGGGCGACGCTGCCCGCCCGCGACGTGCTCGTCGACCGCCCCTCGGCGGTCGGCGGGCCCGCCCCCACCGGCCGGACCGGCCGTACCTTCCGGGCCCGCCCCATCGAGCACGGCATGGTGACCGACGCCTGCGCCTGCACCCGGCTGACCCGCCTCACCCTCCTGGAAGCCGACCCCGAACGCGAACTCCGCGAAATCCTGCTCGCCGTGCCGGCAGCCGCCAGCGGCGCCCAGCTCGACCGCGCGGCCGCCGCCGTCCGCGCCGCCGCAGGCCGCCCCGTCCGCACCATGGAGGCACCGCTCGCCGCCGCGATCGGCGCCGGCATCGACCCCGGCGACCCCCGGCCCCGCCTCATCCTCGACATCGGCGCGGGCATCGTCGAGGCCGCCGTCATCATGCGGGGCCGCGTCCACGCCGCCCGGTCCATCCAGTACCTGCCCGAACACCGGGCGGGCCACAGCCTGCCCCGTATCCCCGAGCACGTGCGGGGACAGATCGCGACCGGGATCCGGCACATGCTCACCGACCTGCCGGTCCCGCTGCGCCGCACCGCCCGCAGCGGCGGGCTCTTGCTGACCGGCGGCGGCGCCCGCCTGCCGTCCCTGCCGGGCCGGCTCACCGCCGAGATGGGCCTCACCATCGCCATCGCCCGCGACCCCGCCCGCGCCACCATCCGCGGCCTCGCCCGCACCTGCCGGTCCCCCGAGACCTGGCGCCTCACCCGCACCTGACCGCGCATCCGGCGCCCGCGAGGCGCTACCATCGGCCCGTGCAGTTCCTCATATTTGCGTAGGACGTCCCGCGCCGCCGGGAAGGCGACGGCGGCATCCGGCGTCCCCGCAAACCGCCCCGGCCCGGACCGGGGCCTTTCTGAGGAACACCCCTCCTGTGACTGCGTCGTACGCGGCCGTCCTGCGCACACCGCACGCCCTCCGCACCTTCGGCCTGGCCCTGCTGGGACGCCTGTCCTACGGGACGGTCTTCCTGTCCCTGACGCTGGCGTTCACCTCCTCCACGGGCTCCTACGCCAAGGCGGGCGGGCTTCTGGCCCTGCTCGGCCTCACGGTCTCCGCCCTGACGCCCGTGCGCGCCGCCCTCATCGACCGGCACGGCCCGCGCCGCGCCCTGCCCCCGATGGCCGCGGGCTACACCGTCGCCCTCACCGCCCTGGCCGCCCTCACCTGGCGGCCCGGGACCCCCGTCCCGCTCCTGGCGGCCCTGACCATCGCCGCCGGCATCACCGCTCCCCCGGTCGGCGTGGTCATGCGGACGCTGTGGAGCGGCCTCCTCAAGGACGGACCGCTCCTGCGGCGCGCCTACAGCCTCGACACCGTCGCCGAGGAACTCGTGTTCGTCGCCGGACCGCTCCTGGCGGGGCTGCTGGCCGTGATCGCCTCACCGTCCCTCGGAATCGCCCTCAGCGCCGCCCTGGTCGCCGCCGGCACCGTCGGCCTGAGCACCTCCCCTGCGGCACGCCCGCGGCCGCGCGGGCGCCACCGGGGCCCCCGCATGCCCGCGATCCCGGCCGCCCCGGCCATCGCCGCCGCGGCCACCGGCGTCGTCCTGGGATCGACCGCCCTGCTGGCCGTGGCGTTCAGCCACCGCCACCACCAGCCCGCCGCGGCCGCCTGGGTGGAGGCCGCTCTCGCGGTCGGCAGCACCCTCGGCGGCCTCGTCTACGGCGCGGCCGCAAGGACCCCATCCGGACGCGGCCGCCTCGCCGCGCTCCTGCTCCCGCTCGGCATTACGCCGGCCGCCGCGGGCCTCGCGCCGAGCCTCACCGTCCTGGCCCTGCTGACGTGCGCCGCCGGGCTCTTCGTCGGCCCCACCCTCACCGCCGCCTACCTGCTCGCCGACGCGTCCGCGCCGCCGGACGCGCGCACCCGGACGGCGGCCTGGGTGAACACCGCCCTGAACCTCGGCGCGGCCGGCGGCACGGCGGCGACCGGCATGCTCCTCGACGTGCTGCCGCTGCCGGCCTGCTACGCCCTCGCCGCCGCACCGGCCGCCCTCGGCGCCTTCTCCCTGCTCGCCTTGCGGAAACGGCAACACGGTTCGCCGGACGAGACGGTGACGGCGCATCATCGGACCATGGACCACACCACCGGCGAAGAATTCTGGGACGCCCGCTACGCCGAGCACGACCACCTGTGGAGCGGGGAACCCAACACCGTCCTCGTCGAGGAGGTCACCGGGCTGGAACCCGGCACCGCCCTCGACCTGGGATGCGGCGAAGGCGCCGACGCCATCTGGCTCGCGAAGCGGGGCTGGCGCGTCACCGCCGCCGACATCTCCCGCGTCGCGCTCGAACGCGCCGCCCGCCACGCCGAGGCGGCCGGCGTCGCCGACCGCGTCGACTGGCGCCGCCACGACCTCGGCTCGTCGTTCCCCGAGGGCACCTACGACCTGGTCTCCGCCCATTTCCTGCACTCCCCCGAGGAGGGCATGCCCCGCGAGGAGATCCTGCGCGCCGCCGCCGCGGCCGTCGCACCCGGCGGAACCCTGCTCATCGCCGGGCACGCCGGCCCGCCGCCCTGGGACCCCGACGCCCACCCCGGCGTGCACCTGCCCACCGCCGACGAGGTCCTGAAGTCCCTGGACCTCCCGGACGGAGAATGGGACGTGCTGCGCAGCGGCGATCACGAACGCGTCCAGACCGCCCCCGACGGACGCGTCATGACGCGCACCGACAACGCCCTCAATCTCCGGCGCCGCGCGGACTGAGCCACCCCCCGACCGGTTCGGGCGGCCCGTCCGGCCGGTCAGTCCGGGCGGGCGGTCCGCTCCATCAGGGCGGTGAACTCCTCCAGGGAGATCTTCCCGTCCCGGTTCGCGTCGGCGGCCACGACGACCTCCACCGCGCGGGCTCCGGTGACATCCTCGCCGAGCGCTCTCATCAGGTTCTTCAGCTCGTCCGCCGAGATGTACCCGTCGCCGTCGACGTCCACGAGCTCGAACGTCGCCCGGTAGTCGTTCACATCCGCCATGCGCGTGCTCCTTCGCTGATCGCCTGCCGTGGTGACGCTAGCACCGGGTGCCCCGGCCCCCGGCCTTTACGCAGTGAGGTCCAGTCCGGGCGGCCGGTCGGCCATAATCGGACGAGTGCGCCGCTCGTATGAGTTCCTCGACCACCCCGGGCCGATCCCCTTCGCCCACCGGGGCGGCGCGGACGGCCTCCCCGAGAACTCCCTGGCCGCATTCCAGCGCGCCGTCGACCTCGGCTACCGCTACCTGGAGACCGACGCCCACGCCACCGCCGACGGCGTCGTCGTCGCCTTCCACGACCGCACCCTGGACCGCGTGACCGACCGCACGGGCACCATCGCGCGCCTCCCCTACGCCGAGGTCGCCAAGGCCCGCATCGGCGGCGCCGAGCCCATCCCCCGCCTGGAGGAGATCCTCGGCTCCTTCCCCCAGGCCCGCGTCAACATCGACCTGAAGGACGCCCCCGTCATCGGCCCCCTGGCCGCGGCGCTGCACCGTGCGAACGCCTGGCACCGGGTGTGCATCACGTCCTTCTCCACCCGCCGGCTGGCGCAGATGCGCGCCCGCCTCCCCCTGTTCACCGACCGCGACGTGTGCACCGCCCTCGACCCGCGCGGCGTGATGGCCCTGCGCGCCAAGTCCTACGGGGGCCCGGCCGCCAAGCTCATACGCCTCGCCGCCACGGGCGTCGCGTGCGCGCAGGTCCCCTACGGCCTCGGGCCCGTCCCGTTCGTCACCGAGTCGTTCATCGCCCGCGCCCACGAACTGGGCCTGCGGGTCCACGCCTGGACGGTCAACGACCCCGCCGCCATGGAACACCTCCTGGACCTCGGCGTCGACGGAATCATGACCGACGAGATCGTCGAGCTGCGCCGCATCATGAAGTCGCGCAACCTCTGGCCGGGCCCCGCACCCGCCGGCTGACGCGCCCGCACATCGCGGACGGATCCTCCCGCGACGGCACGCCGGGCGCTCACCAGGTCAGCGGCCGAAGCCGGGGCGCTGCCGGCCAGGAGGGCGGTACTGCGCCGCGATCGGGAAGGGAGTCTCCTCCGGGATGGCTCGCGAGGCCTCTTCCGCAGCGGAGAGCCCGGCATGGGTCAGGTCGAGCCGTGCGGCCCTGACCTGCCGCAGCAACTCCAGGTCTTCGGCCGAGACGAGTCCGGCCACGGTCTTGCCGTGACGGGTGAGCACGATCTCCTCACCGCCATAGATGACCCGGTTGAGCAGCTCCGCGAAGATCTTCCGGGCCTTCGTGACCGCGATTTCCACGTCTTTCATCCTATAGCGAACGCGTCTTGTCCAACTCGCCAGGCAGAACATTAAAATGTACATTCTATACATCCGATCTAGGAGGGCACATGCGGGAGAACTCGGCGCCGGACCGGGCCGATGCGCGACCGGAGACGTACGCGGGGAGGTCCCGCGCGAGTGTCGCGGAGCTGCCCCAGCTGGCGGACGCGCAGCTGTTCGAGCGGCTGCTGGCGCAGCGGATCGTGTTCCTCGGCACCGAGATCGACGACAAGCTCGCCAACCGGGTCAACGCCCAGCTGCTGCTGCTCGCCGCGCAGGACGCGCGGCGCGACATCACGATCTACATCAACTCCCCCGGCGGGGTCGTGGACGCCGGGATGGCGATCTACGACATGATGCGGTTCGTCCCGAACGACATCTCCACGGTCGCGATGGGCATGGCGGCCTCCATGGGTCAGACGCTGCTGTGCGCCGGGACCGCGGGCAAGCGGTACGCGCTGCGGCACTCGCGGGTGATGATGCACCAGCCGCACGGCGGGATCGGCGGCACCGCGTCCGACATCAAGATCCAGGCGGAGCAGTCGCTGTACCTCAAGCGGACCCTGGCGGAGCTGACGGCGTTCCACACCGGCCAGACGCTGGAGCAGATCGAGGCCGACGGGGACCGCGACGCGTGGTTCACCGCGGAGGAGGCCCGCGACTATGGTTTCGTCGACCATGTCATCGACAGCACCGACCGGGTGGGCACATGACACGTGCGGAAAGGCGCTACCTCGTCCCCGAGTTCGAGGAGCAGACGAACTTCGGGCGCAAGGACACCAATCCCTACAACAAGCTGTTCGAGGACCGCATCGTCTTCCTCGGCGCCCCCGTGGACGACATCAGCGCCAATGACGTCACGGCGCAGCTGCTGGCGCTGGAGGGCATGGACGCCGACCGCCCCATCGCCCTGTACATCAACTCGCCGGGCGGGTCGCTGACGGCGATGCTGGCGATCTGCGACACGATGCGCTACGTCGCGCCGCCGATCGAGACGACGTGCGTGGGGCAGGCCGGGTCGGCGGCGGCGATCCTGCTGGCCGCCGGCTCGCCGGGCCGGCGGGCGGCGCTGACCGGCGCGCGGATCCTGCTGCACGAGCCCGCCGTCGAGGTGTCGCGGGGCTACACCACCGACCTGGACATCCAGGCCCGCGAGGTGCTGAGGCTGCGGGCGCAGACCGAGGCGATCCTGGCGGAGGCGACCGGGCGGGAACCGGAGACCGTGCGCCGCGACCTGGACCGCGCGCGCTTCTTCAGCGCCGCCGAGGCCAGGGACTACGGGTTGATCGACGAGGTGCTCACGTCCCGTAACTAGCGTCTGAGCGGGACGTTCCTCACCGGCGGCCCGGTGCGGCCGGAAACAGCAGGGTTGGATCACGCTGGGTGCGGGAATCTTGTCACGGTATTCAGCGTTGGTCAGGGCAAGACCGCAAGCCGTCTGGGAGGCACGTGACGATGGCCGAGCGCGCACTTCGCGGTACTCGACTCGGAGCGACGAGCTACGAGAACGATCGCAACACCGATCTCGCCCCTCGGCAAGAGGTGGACTACACCTGCACCAAGGGCCACCGGTTCACCGTGACGCTCGCAGCCGAGGCCGAGGTGCCGATGACCTGGGAATGCCGCAGCTGCGGCGCCACGGCCCTGCGGGTCGACGGGGAACTGCCCCAAACGAAGAAGGGCAAGCCGCCGCGGACCCACTGGGACATGCTCATGGAACGCAGAACCGTCGAGGACCTGGAGGAGGTTCTGGCGGAGCGGCTGGAGATCCTGCGGGCGGGGCGCAGGAAGTCGGCGTGAGCATCTGATTCTTCGAGTGGAACGGGCCCGCACCGGTCGCCGGTGCGGGCCCGTCCCATGTCCGAATGCCGGAATCCTCAGCGGCCCGTCCGGGGCAGGACGAGGCCGCTCTCGTAGGCGGTGACGACGGCCTGGACGCGGTCGCGGAGCCCCAGCTTGCGCAGGATGCGGCTGACGTGGGTCTTGACCGTCTCCTCCCCCACGACGAGGCGCGCGGCGATCTCGCCGTTGGTGAGACCCTCGGCGACCAGGCGCAGCACGTCGGTCTCCCGGGGCGTCAGGGCGTCCAGGGCGTGCCGCGTCCCGGACGGGGGGCGGGGCCGCAGGCGGGCGAACTCGCCGATGAGGCGGCGGGTGACGGCCGGCGCGAGCAGCGCCTCGCCGGAGGCGACGACCCGGACGGCGTCGAACAGCCGCTCGGCGGTGACGTCCTTGAGCAGGAACCCGCTGGCGCCGGCGACGAGCGCGTCGTAGACGTGCTCGTCGAGGTCGAACGTGGTGAGGATCAGCACGCGGGGGGCGCCGGGGTCGGCGGTGATGCGGCGGGTGGCCTCGATGCCGTCCATGACGGGCATCCGCACGTCCATCAGCACGACGTCGGGCCGGTGCTCGCGGCAGACGCGGACCGCGGCGGCGCCGTCGGCGGCGGTGGCGACGACGTCCAGGTCGGGCTGGGTGCCCAGCAGGGCGCCGAATCCGGCCCGGGCGACCTCCTGGTCGTCGGCCACGGCCACGCGCACGGTCCCGGCGCCCTCATCGGTCCCGGCGTCTCCGCCGGTCATGGCGTCTCCGCCGCGGGGAGCGCCGCCTCGACCAGGAACCCGCCGGCCGGGCCGGGGCCGGCGTGCAGGTCGCCGCCGACGGCGGCGGCGCGTTCGCGCATGCCGAGGACGCCGTGCCCGGCGGGGACGGCGCCGGGCACGGGCCCGGGCCCGTTGTCGCGGACGCGGCGGGCCTGGCCGCCGCGTTCGGAGCGGTGCTGCTGGCCGGACCGGTGCTGCGTTCGAACGGGCTGGCGCCGCCGCCGCTGGGGGACGCGACCGTGCTGCGGGCGGTCGTCGGGACGGGGGCCCTGCTCGGCGTGATCGCCGTGTTCGCCCTGGCGGTCGCGGTGATCGTGCGGCGCAGCGCACCGGCGATCACGGTGGTGCTGCTGCTGCTGCTCGTCCCGCAGATCGTGGCGACCGGGCTGCCGCTGTCGGCGGCGCGGTGGCTGGAACGGCTGACCCCGGCGGCGGGGTTCGCGATCCAGCAGACGGTGACGCAGTACGACCGGGCGATCGGACCGTGGGCCGGTTTCGGGGTGCTGTGCGCCTACACGGCGGTGGCGCTGGCGGCCGCGGCGTGGCTGGTCAGGCGGCGGGACGCGTGACGGCGACGGCCCGCGCGGTGCACGCGGAGTGGACGAAGCTGCGGACACTGCCGAGCACGATGTGGCTGCTGCCGGCCCTGGCGGGGATCATCGTGGCGGTCGGCGCGGCCGTGACCGGCGCGGTGGACACCTCCCACTGCCCGACCCCCGCCGGATGCCGGGAGGACCTGCCCAGGCTGTCGCTGTCGGGCGTCCAGCTCGGGCAGGTCGCCGCGGTCGTGCTGGGGGTCCTGGCCGTCGGCGGCGAGTACGCCAACGGGACGATCGCCGCGACGCTGGCGGCGGTCCCGCGCCGCGGCACGGTCCTGGCCGCGAAGGCCGCGGTCGTCGCGGCCGCCGTCGCGGGCGCGGGGACGGCGGGGGTGCTGGCGTCGCTGGCGGCGGGGCGGGGCATCCTGCCCGGCAACGGGTTCACCGCCGCCGCCGGCTACCCGCCGCTGTCGCTGACGGACGGGCCCACCGTCCGGGCCGCGGCCGGGACCGTCCTGTATCTGGTGCTGGTGGCACTGCTGGCGCTCGGGGTGGGCACGGCGGTGCGGGAGCAGGCGGCGGCGATCACGGCCGTGCTGGCGCTGCTGTGGATCGTCCCGGTCATCACGCGGCTCGTCGGGGACGCGCAGTGGCAGGAGCGCCTGGAGAAGCTCGCGCCGATGTCGGCGGGCCTGGCCGTCCAGTGGACCCGCGACCTGGACCGGCTGCCGATCGGGCCGTGGGCGGGGATGGGGGTCCTGGCCGGGTACGCGGCGGCGGCGCTGCTGGCGGGCGGTGCCCTGCTCGCCGGGCGCGACGCCTGAGAGGCCCGGCGGGACGCCTACGGGGCCGGGGAGGCGCCTGCGAGGCCGGGGGCCGCGTCAGGTCTTGGACGGGGTGTCATCGTCGTGGACGACCTCGCCGCGGACCACGGGCCCGGGCGGGGTCTCCACCCGTTCGGGTCCCGGTCCCCGTCCGAAGGGATCGAACCCGGCGCCTCCGAGGCCGGGCGGCGGGAACATCGCGGCGCGCGCCTCGGCCGCCCGCATCCGCCGCGCCGCGAACGCCGACATCGCCCGCTTGAGCGGCGGCCGCGTGAACGGCAGGACCAGCGCGGCGCCGAGCACGTCGGTGACGAGGCCGGGCAGCAGGATCAGCACCCCGCCGGCCATGACCAGCACCGCGTCGCCGAGTTCGCGGTCCTGCAGGACGCCGCTGCGGACGGTGTCGTACAGCGCGCCCCAGGCGCGCCGGCCCTCCCGCCGGATGATCCACGCGCCGAGGACGACCTCGGCGGCCAGCAGCCCGGCCAGCGGCCAGGCACCGATCACCTGGCCGACCTGGATCAGGACGTAGATCTCCAGGACCGGCACCAGCAGGAACGCCAGGACGATCAGCAGCGGCAGCATGGCTCCATCTTCGGGGTCGTCGAAAGCCTCATCCTGTACAACGCTGCGGCGCCCCCGTTCGTTTCCCCGCCGCGCGCGGGGTCCGGCGGGCGGGGTCCGGGACGGGGCTCAGCGGGGCGGACGCAGCTTGCCGGCGCGGTCGCTCACGCCCCACTGGGTGATGCGCAGCGCCGCCTCGGCCATGACGTCCCGGTTCATCTTGCTGGTGCCGTGGACGCGTTCGACGAAGGTGATGGGCACCTCCACGACCCGCAGCCCCTGCCGCAGCGCCCGCAGCGCCAGGTCGATCTGGAAGCAGTAGCCGCGGGAGTCGACGTCGTCCAGCCCGATCTTCTCCAGCGTCGCGGCGCGGAACGCGCGGTAGCCGCCGGTGGCGTCGTGCAGGGGGATGCCGAGCATCAGCCGGGCGTAGGTGTTGGCGCCCCGCGACAGCGCCTCGCGCCGCTTGGGCCAGTTGCGCACCTTGCCGCCCGGTACCCAGCGGGCCCCGATGACCAGGTCGGCGTCCACCAGGGCGGCCAGCAGCCGCGGCAGCTCCTCGGGCTGGTGGGAGCCGTCGGCGTCCATCTCGACCATGACGTCGTAGCCGCGTTCGGCGGCCCACCGGAACCCGGCGATGTAGGCCGGGCCGAGGCCGTCCTTGCCCTCGCGGTGCAGGACGCGGATCTGCTCGTCCTTGTCGGCCATGGCGTCGGCGGCCTCGCCGGTGCCGTCGGGGCTGGCGTCATCGACCACCAGGACGTCCGCGGACGGGACGGCCTCGCGTACCCGCCCGGCGATGCCCTCGATGTTGTCCCGCTCGTTGTAGGTCGGGATGATCACGAGCACCCGGCCCAGGTCGGCTGGGATCTCCATCGGTGTCAGTTCCCCTCGTTCTCGCGCGCCGCCGTCCATGCCGCCGCGAAGATCGCGCCGAGGCCGAGCGCCGCGAGCGTCCACTCGGGCGCGGCGCCCAGCCGGTCCGACAGGGTGGTGGCCGTCCGCGCCGGGACGGTCTCGACCTGGATGTCGGGGACGAACTCGCGGGACTCGTCGATCATCCGCCCGTCCGGGGCGACGATCGCGCTGATCCCGCTGGTCGCGGCAACCAAGATCGTACGGCCATGTTCCACCGCGCGCAGCCGCGACATCGCGATCTGCTGCGGCGGCAGGCTCGTCTTGCCGTAGGTGGCGTTGTTGGTCTGCACGACCAGCAGGTCGCCGCGCGCCACGTCACGGACCTCCTTGTCGTAGGCCACCTCGAAGCAGATGACGTCGCCGATCGTGACCGGGCCGAGCTGCATCACGCCGGAACGGGTGCCCTTGGCGAAGTCGCGGGGGATCCGCTCGAACCGGGTGATCAGCGTGGTGAGGACGTCGCGGAACGGGAGGTACTCCCCGAACGGGACGGGGTGCCGTTTGACGTAGTAGTCGCCGGGCCCGCTCTGCGGATCCCAGACGATGCCGCGGTTCTCGACCTTCTCGCCGTCGGGCGTGTCGGTGAGGGCGCCGACCAGGACGGGGACGCCGACGTCCTTCACCGCGGCGTCGATGGCGGTGTAGGCCTCGGGCTCGGTGTAGGGGTCCAGGTCGCTGGCGTTCTCCGGCCACACCACCAGTTCGGGCTTCGGGACCTTCCCGGCGCGGACCCGCGCGGCCAGCTCGTGGGTGGCCTCGACGTGGTTGTTCAGGACGGCCTTGCGCTGGCCGAGGAAGTCCAGGCCCAGGCGCGGCACGTTGCCCTGGATGACGGCGACGGTCACGGGCCGCCCGGACGTGGGCGTGGGGATCAGCGTCCCGCCCCCGGCGATGGCGGCGATCACGGCGAGGGCGGCGGCGACGGGCACCAGGGGACGCCATCGCGCCGGCGTCCCGGCGGTGCGGGCGCGGTGGGCGGCGACGGCCGCGTAGGCGAGCAGCCCGCCGATCAGGGCGGTCAGGAACGTGACCAGGGGCGCGCCGCCCACCGAGGCGTAGGGTGTCAGCGGCGTGGCGGTCTGGCTGAAGGCGAGCCGCGCCCACGGGAATCCGCCGAAGGGGACGTGGCCGCGGATCAGCTCTTCGCCGATCCACAGCGCGGCCGTCCACACCGGCCAGCCGCGCAGCCGGGTGACCATGGCGATCCCGGCGCCGAGCGGCAGGAAGTACAGGGCCTGGACGAGGGCGAGCACGATCCAGGCGTCCGGGCCGATCTGGCCGATGCCCTCCAGGACGGGGACGAAGAACGCGGCGCCGCCGACGAAGCCGAGCCACGCGCCGGTGCGGGCGGACAGGCCGCGCATCGTGAGGGTGAGCAGCGCGACGCCGGCCGGGGCCGCCGGTGTCAGGTCGAAGGGCGGGAAGGCGAGCCACATGGCCAGCCCGGCGGCCACGGCCAGCAGCGTGCGGGGCCAGCCCGCGCGGCCGCCGCTGCGCAGGCCGTCGCCCAGGCGCGCCGCCCAGCCCGGCCGTATCGCCGCGCCCGGTTCACCACCCGTTCCCGTGCCGGTGACCGTGCTCTCGGCCGGTGACCGTTCCGGGAGGGTCTCCTGGGCCACGTCCCCACCTCGTTCCCTTGTTCCCTCCCGGGAACGCTACCGGGCTCGGGCCGTCACGGCGACCACGGATGGGGGCGCGCACACGGAAGAGGGCCCGTGACACCCGTCGGGCCGGAGTCGTCCCACAGGCGGTGAGAACGAGCGTCCGTTTTCTACCGGATGTCCGGGCCCTTCCCGGGTCCAACCCCCCGCGCGATCGGGCGGCTCCGTCCGGGCACGGCCCCGGATCACCGCGCTGGCTCGGGCGGGCGCGGCGTCGACCACTCGCGTGATCCCCCGTCCCCGTCGTGGCGCGGTGCCCTGCGGCGCCTCGGGCGGCACGATCGGTGAGTCCCGTGCTGGACTGCAGCAAAACTACCGGCTCCAGCCCTCATGTCAACCGCCGCATGTTCTGCGGCGACTCCATGTTCTCCCAGGTCAGCGCCATGATCGTGAGGCGTGCGATTTCCGTGCGGAAGATCGGCGATCACGGGGGCGGCCGGCGGCCCGGCCGCCCGGTCTCACGGGCGGGGCGGGGCGACGACGACGGTTCCGGTGGCGGTCACCGCAACGATCGGGTCCGGCAGGACCTCGGCGGCCGATTCACCCTTGTCCGGGCGGCCCCGGCACACCACCCGGGCCTCGAACTCCATGACGCGGCTGCGGGTTCCGGCGCGCGCGAGCACGGCGGTGGTCTCCAGGACGTCGCCCGCCCGGACCGGGGCGCGGAACTGCACGTCGGAGTAGGACGCGAACAGTCCCTCGTCACCGTCGGTGCGGACGCACAGCTCCGTCGCCGCGTCCCCGAACAGCCCGAGCACGTAGGCGCCGTCGACCAGGTCGCCCGCGTAGTGGGCGTGGGAGTAGGGGATGTAGCGGCGGTGCGTGACCGCCAGTCCCTCGCGCGGGTCGCTCATCACTCGTCCTCCGGGTCGTCGTCGCCCGGCGCGGTCCCGCCGGGAAGCAGGGCGTGCACGAGGTAGGCGGCGACCTCGGCGGGCGTGGTGCCCCTGCCGAAGATCCGGTCGACGCCGAGGTCGGCCTCGGTGACGGTGTCGAACCTGGGGCCGCCGACGACCAGCAGGGGCCGTCCCATGCCGCCGGCGACGGCGGTGGGGTATTCGGAGTGGAACGCGGCGGCCATCTGCTTGGTGTTGTGCAGGTGCGCGTTGCGCTGGGTGACGACCTGCGACACCAGGACCGCGTCGGCGTCCTCGGCCTTGGCGCGCTCGACCAGTTCGGCCACGGTGACCTGGGCGCCCATGTTGACCACGTGGATCTCGCGGTAGTACTCCAGGCCCTTCTCCCCCGCGTACCCCTTGACGTTGAGGATCGCGTCGATGCCGACGGTGTGGGCGTCGGTGCCGATGCAGGCGCCGACGACCACCAGCCGCCGGTTCAGCGCGCCGCGGATCGCCAGGTTCACCTCCTGAGCGGTCAGCAGCGGGTAGGCGCGTTCCTCGGGGACGGGGATGGAGGCGTAGTCGACGAGGTGCCGCACCTTCCCGTACACGATGAAGAAGGTGAAGTCGGGACCCATCGGCTTGGCGTGCACGACGCTGGCCTGGTCCAGGCCCATCTTCCCGGCGAGCTGCAGCGCGGCGGCGTCTGCGCGTTTGCCGGACGGGACCGGGAGCGTGAACGACATCTGCACCATCCCGTCCCCGGTGGTGTCGCCGTAGGGGCGGATGACCTGCCGGGTGTCGGCGGGCTCGGCCGGGGTCTGCGTACCGGTCCCGGGGCTCTCGACCGTCATGCGGGCACCTCCTGCTCGGCTGCGTCGGCGGTGGGGCGGCCGGCGTGCGGGTCTTCGGAGTCGAGGATCTCGATGGCGGGGTTGACGTAGCCGTCGGCGCGGGGGACGACGCCGTCCAGGCCCTTGCCGCCGTCGGGAGGGCGGCGGGTGACGCCGAAGGTGCCCTCGGCGATGGCGGTGAGCAGGCCGTCGTCGCTGACGCGCTCCAGCAGCTCCACCGACTCCGACAGGACCCGCTCGGCGCGCTGGACGAGCATGCCGCCGGGGCGGGGCACGAAGTCCTCGGCGAGGCCGCCGCAGGCGTCGCGGACGTAGCGGACGTTCTCCAGCGCCAGGTCGCGGTCCGACAGCCAGGGGGTGTGGATGCCCTCGGTCATCATCCCGATCAGGATGATCGACTGCCCGGTCATGACGCCGGCGAGGTTGAAGAACGCGTCCAGCAGGTAGCCGGCGAAGATGTTGCCGGTCATGTGCTTGGTCGGCGGCATGTACTTCAGCGGCGCGCCGGGGAACAGCTCCCGGACGAGCTGGGCGTGCGCGAGCTCCAGCCGGAACGACTCGGGGATCGCCGGGTTGATCTCGAAGGCGTGGCCGAGGCCGAGCTGGGCGTCGGTGAGGCCCGCCTCGTGCCCGAACCTCTCGTTCAGCAGCTGGCTGACGATCACGGTGTGCGCGGCGTCGACCGCGTCGGCGGTGGTGAGGTAGTTGTCCTCGCCGGTGTTGATCATGATGCCGGCGCGGGCGTGGATCTGCCGGGAGAAGCGCTGGTCGATGAACGTCCGGCGGGGGTTGATGTCGCGGAAGATGATCCCGTACATGCAGTCGTTCAGCATCATGTCCAGGCGCTCCAGCCCGGCGAGCGTCGCGATCTCCGGCATGCACAGCCCGGACGCGTAGTTCGTCAGCCGCACGTACCGGCCGAGCTCGCGGGACACCTCGTCCAGTGCGGACCGCATCAGCCGGAAGTTCTCCCGCGTCGCGTAGGTGCCGGCGTACCCCTCGCGGGTGGCGCCCTCGGGGACGAAGTCCAGCAGCGACTGGCCGGTGGAGCGGATCACCGCGACGACGTCGGCGCCCTCCCGCGCGGCGGCCTGCGCCTGGGGGATGTCCTCGTAGATGTCGCCGGTCGCCACGATCAGGTAGACCAGCGGCTTCGGCGCGTCTCCCGCGTCGGGCGGGGGCAGTTCGGCCAGCAGCCGGTCCCGTTCGGCGCGGCGGCGGTCGATGCGGCCGATCCCGCCGCGGGCCGCCTCCCCGGCGGCCTTGCGGGCGTGGGCGGCGTCGGTTCCCGACGGCAGCCGGAACGACACGCGGCCCCGGGCGGCGGCCTGCGCGAGGTCGCCGAGGGAGCCGTGCGGGCCGTTCAGCAGTGCGTCCCAGACCGGCAGCGCCACGCCGTGCTCCAGGCCGACCTGGTCGCGGACGGCGTCGGCGAGGTGGTTGGCCCAGGGGCGTCCGCCGTCGTCGGCGCCGGTGAGGCCGGCCAGCCGAAGCAGGGCGCGCTCAACGGAGACGGTGGTGTGGGAGCGTGCCATGTCGATGATGGGCTCTGCGGCCCGGGCGGCCAGCCGCCGGGCGGTGCGCACCACCTCCGGGTCGAGGCCCAGTTTTCCCTGCGGCGCCATTGCCGTCTCCCCTCACGCAGCCGCCCCTCTCAGGCCGGTTCCATCAATCGTCCTTCGTACCAGGTCATCTACAGGAGATCTTCCGGCATTCATACCGTATTTCACAAGAACTGGCAGTACATCCCCTCGGGCCGCCTCCGGTGTACAGGCCCATCTTCCCTGGCCGGGCCGGTCACCTCACCTCCAGGTGATGCCCAGGCCGAACCCGCCGGTAGCGACGATCCGTGAAACTACACTCACCACCGGTGATGACCGGGCCGCCGCACGGCCGCCCGGGCCGGAGGCACGGCACGTCCAGCGGGGGCTCGCGAGGACGCCGGTCTCGCCCGCGGTCCCGAACGGAGGCTCATGGAGAACGGACGGCTCAGCGCCCGCGGCCGGGGCGGACCGCGGCGCATCGCGGGAGGTGGCTGAGCGTGCGCCGCCGCCTCGTCCTGCCCGCCGCCCTCGCCGGCGTGTTCGCCTTCCCGCCCTGCGCGCTCGCCGACCCCGCGCCGGCGCCCCGGGTCAGCGTGTGCATCGAAGTGCGGATCGGGGCGGACGCCGGGCCCGCCGCCGGCGCCTGCGAGCGCGCGGCCACGGCGCCGCCCGCGGCGGCGCCACCACCGCCCGAAAGCCCGCCGAGGCCGCCGTCCCAGGAACGGCCCACCGATCCGCCGCCGCCCGGGACACCGGCCCCGGACGCCCCGCCCGCCGAGCCGCGCCCGGCGCCCGCCGCGGCGGCGGGCGGGGCGTCCGGCCCCGCTCCCCCGCCGCCGCCCCGGACGCGGCCGGCCCCGCCGGAGCAGGCGGCGCCGGGGCGGACCACGCCGGGTGAGGCGCCCGCGGCTCCGCGGGCGGTGCGGGCGCACCGGCCGGCCGAGCGCCGCGACCCGCTGAGCACCTCACTGGTCCTGGTGATCATCGCGGTCGTCGTCAGCGCGGGCACCGCCATCGCCTTCGCCCGCTGACGATCATCCCGGAGTCCCCCACAATCGGGGCATGACGACATCGCGGCTCAACGAGGCCGAAGAACGGCTGTGGGAGGCCTTCCCCCGCGGCGAATGGGTCGACCTGCGCACGGGCGATCCCGGCCGGGACGATGTCGCCACCGCTCCGCAGTGGGACGACGACCGCACGGTCCGCGCCGAGGTGATCGCCGCGCTGCTGCTCGGCGCGGTCCCGCCGGACCCGGGCAGGCGCCCCGGGGTCCGGTTGCGCGGCGCCCGGGTCCGGGGACGCCTCGACCTCATGGGCGCCGAGATCCCCTGCGCGCTGGTGTGCGAGTACTGCCACTTCGACGAGCCGGTCCGGCTGGTCGAGGCGACCGTCCGGACGGTGCGGCTGGTGCGCTCGTCCCTGCACAGCCTCAACGCGGCGCGGATGGGCATGGACGGCATCCTCAACCTGCATCTCAGCACCGTCCGGGCCGGGATCAGGCTCGACCGCGCCAGGATCAACGGGGAGGTCTCGCTGCGCGGCGCCCGGATCGGCCCGGACGCGGACGGCGTCGCCACCGCCGCCGACGGCCTGGTCGTGGACGGCGATGTCGAGGCAAACGAGGGGTTCCGCGCCGACGGGCCCTTCCTGCTGCGCGGCGGCCGCGTGGAAGGACGGCTCAACCTGAACAACGCCACGATCATGGGCGCGGCCCACTCCTCGAAGGGCCTGTCGCTCAGCCGCACCATGATCGGCGGCGGCCTGCACGCCACCGCGCTGACCGTCCACGGCGAGACCGCGCTGCGCAGCACACGGGTCCACGCCGAGGTCCTGCTCGACGCGGCGGCCCTGCGCAACCCCGGCGGCGTGGCCCTGGGCGCGGGCGGCCTCACGGTCGAGGGCCCGTTCTTCGCGCGGCGCGGATTCCGGGCCGAGGGCGAGATGCGCATGCCCGGCGCGCAGATCCGCACGTTCCTCACCATCGACGGCGCCTCCCTGTCCGCGCCGGACGGCGTCGCGCTGTGGGCCGACCAGGTCACCGTCAACGACATCGACGCCACGGACCTGACCGTGGCGGGCGGACGGGTCAGCCTCGTCGGCGCGCGGGTCGGCAACGACCTCACGCTGACCGGGGCGACCCTCGACGCCGGCCGCGGCGCCCGGCGCGACGGCGAGAGGATCGCGCTGGTCGCCGACAACATCACCGTCGGCGGCACCTTCGACTGCGAGCGGCTGCGGGCCCGCGGCGAGGTCCGCGCCGTCGTCGGCCGCATCGCCGGACGCCTCAGGCTGACCGACGCCCGCCTCGAGAAACCCGGCGGCCGCACCTGCCTGCGGCTGTCCCGGGCCGAGATCGCCGCCGACCTGTTCTGCACGGGCCTGCACGCCACCGGAAAGGTCAGGCTGTCGGGCACCAGGGTCGGCGCCCAGGTCGACCTGACCGGTGCCCGCCTCGCCGGCCCCGGCGGCATCGCCCTGGACGCCCCCACCCTGCAGGCGGGCGAACTCATTCTGCGGCCGTCCGAACCCGTCCAAGGCGAGGTCGTCCTGTCACACGCCCGCGTCGGAGTCCTCCGCGACGACCCGCGGACATGGGCGCAGTCGGTTTCACTGGACGGCTTCACCTACGAGAGCCTGGAACCGCGCCTGCCCGCCCGCGAGCGGCTGCGCTGGCTGGCCCTCGCCCCGGACGGCCACCAGCCCCAGCCCTACGAGCGGCTGGCCGCCCACTACACCGCCCTGGGGCAGCCGGCCGAGGCACGCCGCGTCCTGCTGGCCAAGGAACGCCTCGCCCACCGCGCCGGCACCCCCGCCGGCCGGGTCTGGGGCCTGCTGCAGGAGGCCACGGTCGCCTACGGCTACCAGCCCTGGCGCGCGGTGCTGTGGCTGGCCCTGCTGGTGACGGCGGGCGGCCTGGTGTACGGCGCGCACCCGCCGCAGCCCCTCAAGGCGGACGAGGCCCCGCACTTCAACCCCGTCGTCTACACCCTCGACCTGCTGCTCCCCCTGGTCGACCTGGGACAGCAGCGCGCCTTCGACCCGGCGGGCGGCCACCAGTGGTTCTCCTACGCGCTGGTGGCCGCGGGCTGGATCCTGGTGACGGTGATCGCCGCCGCCGTGGCCCGCGTCCTGTCCCGCCGCTGACGCGCCTCCCCCGGCGTCGGCCGGAGGCGCTACCTGCGGCCGACGCCGCCGAACATCAGGAACCGCTCGGGCTTGTCGTCGACCTCGCCGTCCGGACGCCACACCGGCACGTACACCAGGCCGGGGTCGAGCAGGTCCCAGCCGTCGAAGAACCGCAGGATCTCGGCGTGCGAGCGGGCCACGGCCGGTGAGGTCGCGCGGTCGTACAGCTTGCCGATCGCCGCGGTCTTGCCCGGCTCCGCCTCGTGGGTGAGGTGGGAGATCACCAGGTGGCTGCCGGGGGCGGCGGCGTCGCGCAGCGCCGCGACGATCGACTCCGGCTCCTCCTCGGGCTTGACCAGGTGCAGCGCCGCGACGAGCAGGAACGCCACCGGCCGGGAGAGGTCGATCAGGCCGGTCACGCCGTCGCCGGCGAGGATGTCCCCGGGACGGCGCATGTCGGCCTGGATCACCGTGGCGCGGTCGTTGCCCGCCAGGATGGTGCGGCTGTGCGCCACGGCGACGTCGTCGTTGTCGACGTACACCACGCGCGCGTCGGGGTTCACGTCCTGCGCGACCTCGTGCACGTTCCCCTGGGTCGGGATGCCGGACCCGATGTCGACGAACTGGTCGACCCCCGATTCGGCGGCCACGCGGACCGCGCGGCGCAGGAACGCCCGGTTCGCCCGCGCCAGCTCCCGCGCCTGCGGTTCGACCCGCAGCAGCCCCGTCGCCAGATCACGATCGGACGCGAAATTGTGGTCTCCGCCGAGCAGGAAGTCGTAGACCCGTGCAACGCTTGGTCTCCGGCTGTCGACTTCGGGTGGTATCCACTCGGAGTCCATGAATCGTCTCCCTTTGACCGAGGGGTGCCGTGCGGGGCGGAATCAGCCTAACGCGGGCACCGTCCGGCGGCCCCGATGAACGCGACAGTGAAGGATCGATGTCCGAACAACCCGCGACCCCGGTGACCGTCCTGCTGACCCCGGAAGGCCGTGTCGCCGGATGGGGGGAGGGCGCCGCCCGCCTGTTCGGCCGCACCGCGGGAGAGGCGGTCGGCGCGGCGCTCACCGACCTGCTCGGCCGGCCGGCGGCCGCCGAGCCGCTGACGGCCGCGCTCAAGGCCGCCGCGGAGGGCCGGCGCTGGACCGGGGTGCTGCCGCTGTCGGACGCGGGCATGTCGGCCTCCTGCGACCCGATGGACGGCGCGGACGGGGTCGCCGCCGTCGCGCTGACCGTGGCGCCGCCGTGGGCCGGCGGGCTGGAGCTGCTGAGCGAGGCGGGCCGCCGCATCGGCTCCACCCTGGACCTGCACCGCACCGCCCGCGAGGTCGTCGCCGTCGCCGTCCCCCGGTTCGCCGACGCCGGCGCCGTCTACGTCCTGGAGCGGCTCCTCGCCGACGACGACCGGCCCGCCGCGGAGGCCGGCGGATCCGCGGTCGTGCGGCGCCTGGCGGTGTCCTTCGCCGGCGACGATCCCGGCGGCTGGTCCCGCGAGTTCCCCGTCAACGAGGTCATCGTCTACCCGCCGTCGACCCCCTACGCCCGCTGCCTGGCGACCGGCCGCATGGTCGAGTTCGGCGGCGACGCGATCCAGGAGACCCTCGCCCACCGCACCGGCCGCCTCATCGACGGCCTCCTCGACCACGTCTCGCTGCTGGCGGTGCCGCTGGTCGCGCGGGGGCGCACGCTCGGGTTCGCGGTGTTCAGCCGCAAACGCGGCAGGCTGCCGTTCGCCTCCGCCGACGCCGCGCTGGCCGCCGAACTCGCCGCACGCGCCGCGACGTGCATCGACAACGCCCGCCAGTACCGGCGCGAGCACAGCACCGCGACGGCGCTGAAGGCCGGGCTGCTGCCCGCCGCCGTCGCCGTCCCGCCCGGCCTGGAGATCGCGCACCGCTACCTGCCGGCCCGCAGCGGCGTCGGCGGCGACTGGTACGACGTGGTACCGCTGACCGGCGACCGGATCGCCGTCGTGATCGGCGACTCGGTCGGCCACGGCGTCACCGCGGCAGCGGCGATGGGGCAGCTGCGGGTAGCCGCGCACACCCTGGCGGGCTGCGAGTTCCCGCCCGGGGAGGTGCTGGAGCGGCTCGACCAGATCGCCCAGGGCCTGGACGCCGCGCAGTTCGCCACATGCCTGTGCCTGGTCTGCGACCCGGCGACGCTGCGCTGCGAGGTGGCGTGCGCCGGCCATCCGCCGCCGCTGCTGGCGCTGCCCGACGGGACGGCGCGGCACTTCACCGTCCCGGACGGGCTGCCGCTCGGGGTGTCGGACGAGACGCACCCACCCGTGTACGGGCAGGCGCCCGCGGCGATCCCGCCGGGCGCCACCCTCGCCCTCTACACCGACGGCCTGGTCGAGAGCCGGATGCGCAACGTGGACGAGGGCATCGCCCGGCTGGCGTCCGCCCTGGTCGCCTCGCAGTCCGCGGACCTGGAGGAGACCGCCGACGGCGTCCTGGCCCTGCTGTCCGACCAGCAGGGCCACGACGACGTAGCCCTCCTCCTGATCCGCCCCGCCCCGCGATGAACCGGGCGGCCCGCGCCTACAGGCCCGGGATCTGGTGGTTGCGGAAGGCGTCCACGAAGTACGTGTGGTCGTCGCGGACGATCTCGGCGTACTGGGTGGCGAACGCGACCATGGCCTCGACGAACGGGGACTCGTCGGCGCCGATCACCGCGTTGATGGCGTCCTCGACCTGGAAGTCGACCAGGGAGTGGTCGGAGTCGGAGTCGGACACGCAGTGGACCTTGGCGGTGGCGCGGCCCAGGTCGTCCAGGACCGACAGCATCTCCTCCGGCTCGGTGAGGCCGCTCCAGTCCAGGTCCTCCTCGTAGGGGGACAGTTCCTGGACGACGTAGCCGACGCCGTCGATCTGGGTGTGGCCCAGCCACGGGTCGCTGTTGGCCTGCAGCGCGCGGCGCGAAACCGCGGTGCGGTGCCCGTGGTGCTGGAAGTACTCGCGGATGCGGGCGTCGTCGACGACGCGGCTGGGGGCGGCGACGTTGCCCTGCTTCATCGACAGGACGACGTCGTTCTCCAGGGCCTGGGTGTTGCCCTCCACCAGGATGTTGTAGGCCGACAGGCCCGCCGAGCCGATGCCGAACCCCGACGCGCCGACGATGTCCTTGACCTGGTAGGTCAAGCTGCCGAAGCGCTTCTCGGTCGGGATGGTCGCCAGGTACTCCAGGTAGGCGGCCTCGACCTTGGCGCGCTCCGCGTCGTCCAGGCGGCGGACGCCGGACCGGTCGCGGAACCGCCGCTCGGGCCCATCGACCTCGGTCATGCCCTCCAGCAGGCCGATCCGGGTACCGCCCATCGCGGCGACCAGCACGTCCCGGATGTACCCGCCGGTGGTGTCGAGCGTCAGCGCGAACTTCTCGTCGCCCTGGTGCGCGGCGAACTTGCGGACCTGGTCGACGTAGGCGTGCACGTAGGTCTCGATGAGCCGGCGGATGTCGGCGTCGGAGATCGCCTTCTGCCACGCCAGCAGCGCCAAGCTCGCGACGAGCCGCTTGACGTCCCAGGTGAAGTGGCCGACGTAGGCCTCGTCGTAGTCGTTGACGTCGAAGACGAACACGCCGTCGTCGTTCATGTAGGTGCCGAAGTTCTGCGCGTGCAGGTCGCCCTGGATCCACACGCGGCCGGTGCGCTCGTCGGCCCACGGGTCGTCGTCGCCGGCGACGTCGGCGTAGAACAGGCAGGCGCTGCCGCGGTAGAACGCGAACGGGTCGGAGGCCATCTTGCGGAAGCGGCGGCGGAACTCGGCGGGGCTGCGCTCCATCAGGTCCGAGAACGCGTCGACCAGGACGTCGACGATCTGCGCCTGACGCTCCTTGGGGTCCCGCCCGCGCAGGTCCTCGGTGATGCTCGCCATGCTCGGCTCTCCCTCGATGATCGGGTGGTCCCCGCCGCTGCCGGGGCTTTTCCCGGTCATTGTGCCGAATCGTGCCCCGTCCTGGCGGTGAACAACGCGCGAACCGCCGGTTCGGACCGCACCAGGTCCAGCGCGGCCTCGGCGTGCCCGGGGACGTAGCCGTTCCCGATGAGCATCGTGACGTCGGCGGCGAGGCCCTCGGCGCCGAGCGCGGCGGCCGGGAACGACGTCGCCATCGAGAAGAACACGACGGTCCCGCCGGGCGCGGTCGCCAGGATCGCGCCGTGCTCGCAGCCCGGCACGTCCACGCAGACGACGGTGACGTCGGCGGGCCCGCCGTGGGCGCCCTCGATCGCCGCGGCGACGGCGACGGGGTCGCGGGCGTCGGCGCGGACGACGGCGTCGGCGAGGCCGGTGGCGGCCAGCCGCTTCTCCTCCTTTGCGGTGGGCACCAGCCCGATCACGCGGGACGCGCCGGCGCGGCGGGCCGCGGCCAGCGACAGCGACCCGCTCTTCCCGGCGGCGCCGAGCACCGCCACGGCGGGGGCGTCCTCGCGGGAGGCGACGCGGGAGGCGACGACGCGGTGGGTGAGGGCCGGGGCGCCGCACACGTCCATGACGGCGAGGGCCAGCGGGACGGGCAGGTCCCCCGGCAGCACCGCGGCGATCGACCGGGCGAACAGGATGGCGTGCCCCTGCGCGGGGACCTGCTCCGACAGCCCGTCCCAGCCGGCCAGCCCGTCGGTGATCGCCAGCGGGGTGAGCGTCAGCGACACGAGCGTCGCGACGCGGTCGCCCGGTTCCAGCCCGAGCGGCGACTCCGGGCCGGCCTCCTCGACGACGCCGACGAGCATGCCGCCCGACCCGGTCACGGGGTTGTGCATCTTGCCCCGTGCGCCGACGATCCGCAGCACCTCGGCGCGGATCGCGTCCGGGTCGCCGCCGTGCGCGGTGTGCAGCTGCCGGTAGGACGCCGCGTCCAGATTGAGCCGCTCGACCCCGATGCGGACCTCGTCCGGCCGGATCCGCGGGTCGGCGTCCAGCCGCCGCGCGGCCTGCGGCAGTACGCCCGCGGGCTCCAGCACCCGGTGCAGTCCCACCGCCGTGCCGGTGCCGCCGCCGTCGCTCATCGCCGTCCCTTCCTCTCCCTGAAACCCGATGGTCTGACGCAAGATATAGCGGGTACCACTGGTTCTAGCGAAATTCTTCCCGTAATGTCGGCTCTATACAAGAGTTTTATGCGATCAATGAGGCCAGAGCGATGAGGCGAGGAGGCGGTCGACGATGACCACTGCCCTGCACCCGGACCAGGACGCGGCCGTCCTCTCCGAAGCGACCGCACACCAGCCGTACGCCTACCGGCGGCGCCCCCTGGAGGAACCCGACTGGCGGCGGCTGCCCGGCTGGCGCGACGTCACGCGGGACGAGTGGGAATCGGCGCAGTGGCAGCGCGCCCACTGCGTGAAGAACCTGCGGCAGCTCCGCCGGGTCATGGGCGGCCTGCTGGACGAGTCGTTCTACGCCGACCTGGAACGCGACCAGGCCGAGCGCGCGACGATGTCGATGCTGCTGCCGCCCCAGATGCTCAACACGATGGACTCCTCCTCCACCGAGGCGTTCCACGCCGACCCGGTGCGGCGGTACATGCTCCCCGTCTTCAGCGACCGGCGCACCGACTGGCCGTCCCACCCCCACGCCACCCGCGACTCGCTGCACGAGGCCGAGATGTGGGCGGTCGAGGGCCTCACCCACCGCTACCCCACCAAGGTCCTCGCCGAACTGCTGCCGACGTGCCCGCAGTACTGCGGGCACTGCACCCGCATGGACCTGGTCGGCAACTCCACCCCGAACGTCGACAAGCACAAGTTCACGATCAAGCCGCCGGACCGGCTCGGCGCCATGCTCGACTACCTGCGCCGCACCCCCGGCGTCCGTGACGTCGTCGTCTCCGGGGGCGACGTCGCCAACATGCCGTGGGCGCGGCTGGAGTCGTTCGTCGACGCGCTGCTCGACATCGACAACATCCGCGACATCCGCCTGGCCAGCAAGGCGCTCATGGGACTGCCGCAGCACTGGCTGCAGGACGACGTCCGCGCCGGCATGGAACGGCTCGCCGCCAAGGCGCACGAGCGGGGCGCGCAGATCGCGATCCACACCCACGTCAACGCCGCCCAGTCGGTCACGCCGCTGGTGGCGAAGGCGGCCCGCGCGATGCTCGACACCGGCATCCGCGACGTCCGCAACCAGGGCGTGCTGCTGCGCGGGGTCAACGACTCCCCCGCCGCGCTGCTCGACCTGTCGTTCGCGCTGCTCGACGAGGCCGGGATCATGCCGTACTACCTCTACATGTGCGACATGATCCCCTACAGCGAGCACTGGCGGCTGGCGGTTTGGGAGGCACAGGAACTGCAGCACGCCATCATGGGCTACCTGCCCGGCTTCGCCACCCCGCGGATCGTGTGCGACGTCCCCTACGTGGGCAAGCGCTGGGTGCACCAGCTCGCCGCCTACGACCGCGAGCGCGGCGTCTCCTACTGGACGAAGAACTACCGCACCGCGCTGGAGACGTCCGACCCGGACGCGCTGACCAGGCGGTACGAGTACCACGACCCGATCTACACGCTGCCGGAGCGCGGCCGTGAGTGGTGGCGGGAGCAGTCGGAGGCCGCGTGAGTCCCGCGGGTCTCGTGACCCGGCCCGGCGCCTTTACGTTGTAGATCAGGAATGGGGCCGATTATCCTCGTGCGGGTGACATCCGACCCGACCGCCCGGTTCCCCGCCGGCGCGGCCGTCACCGCGGCCGACCTGGAGGACGACCCGCACCCGCATCTCGCGCGGCTGCGGGCGCGCGAGCCCGTCTCCTGGATCCCGGCGCTGGACGGCTGGCTGGTGACCTCCCGCGCCCTGGCGCTGCGGGTGATGCGCGACGCCGGCGCGTTCACCGTCGACGACCCGCGCTTCTCCACCGCACAGGTCGTCGGGCCGAGCATGCTGTCGCTGGACGGGCCCGCCCACAGCCGGCACCGCGACGCGTTCGCGCGTCCCTTCCGGCCCGCCCCGACCCGCGAGCGGTTCACCGCGTTCGTGGAGGCCGAGGCCGGCCGGCTCGTCGCCGCCCTCGCGCCCGCGGGCCGGGCCGAGCTGCGCGGTGAGCTGGCCGGGCCGCTGGCCGTCGCCGTCGTCACCGAGGCGCTCGGCCTGGACGGGGTGGACGCCGCGGCCGTCCGGTCCTGGTACGGCGCGTTCGTCGAGGCCGTGTCCGCGATCACCGCGGGCGGCGCCGCCCCGGCGCGCTCGGACGAGGCGTACCGGCTGCTCGGCGCGGCCGTCGAGGAGGCGATCACCGCGTCGCGTCCCGGGTCGCTGCTCGCCGAGGCGGCCCGGGACGAGGCGGGTCTGGCCACCGCCGAGGTCGTCGCGAACGCGGCGATCCTGATGTTCGGCGGCATCGACACCACCGAAGGCATGATCGCCAACGCCGTCCTGCACCTGCTCGGGCATCCCGATCAGCTCCGGCTCGTCCTGGGCGACCGGGGCCTGCTGCCCGCCGCGATCGAGGAGTCGCTGCGGCTGGAGCCGTCGGCGTCGGTCGTGGACCGCTACGCCACCCGCGACACCGGACTCGGCGGCACGGCCGTGCGGGCGGGCGACCTCGTCCGCGTGTCGATCGCCGGGGCCAACCGCGACCCGGCCGTGTTCGACGAACCGGACCGCTTCGACGTGCGGCGGCACAACGCCGCCGAGCACCTGGCGTTCGCGCACGGCCCGCACTTCTGCTTCGGCGCCCACCTGGCCCGCCTGGAGGCCCGCACGGCCCTCGCCGAACTGCTGGACCGGCTTCCGGGGCTGCGGCTCGACCCGTCCCGCCCCGCGCGGCCGCGCGGGCTCGTGTTCCGCAAGCCGCCACGCCTGGACGTCCGCTGGGACATCTGACGGCCGGTTCCGGACCGTTCCAAATGCGCCTCTGACCTCGCCTTTATGGGAGCATCTCCGAATGGACGTCGAACGCCGGGTCACACTGCGCTTCGCTGAAGAGAGCCGCGAAGCCGAGACGCACACCAACCTGTCCGCCGTACGCCAGGACGGCCGCTGCCTCTGGGTCGCGGGCGACGAGACGGCGACCATCGAGCGGCTGACCGCCGTCGTCGGCGAGGACGGGCGGGTCACCGGCTACGACGGGCATGTCACCGTGAACCTCGCCGACCTCGTCTCGCTGCCGGCCGGCCCCGACGAGGAGGCCGACATCGAGGGCCTGGCCCGCGGCAACGGCTGGCTGTGGGCGATCGGGTCGCACAGCCTCAAGCGCAAGAAGGTCAAGCCGGGGCAGAGCGGCGCCAAGTCCCGCAAGCGGTTGGCCACCGTCGTGCGCGAGGACAACCGGTTCATCCTGGCCCGCCTCCCCCTGGTCACCGGCGAGGACGGGCTGCCCGAGGTCGTCCGCGAGGACGGGGGCCGCACCGCGGCCGTGCTCGGCCTGCGCAAGGACTCCATCACCGACCTTCTGGAGGACGACCCGCACCTGGCGCCGTTCCTGTCGATCCCGAGCAAGGACAACGGCATCGACATCGAGGGCGTCGCCGCCCACGGGGACCGCCTCTACATCGGCCTGCGGGGGCCGGTGCTGCGCGGGTGGGCCGTCCTCATCGAGATCCGCCCCGGCACCGACCCGAAGGACCCGCAGCGGCTGCGGCTGCTCCCCGTCGGCGACGACGACGCCCTGTACCACACCCACTTCATGGACCTCGGCGGCCTCGGCATCCGGGACCTGTGCCCCCACGGCGACGACCTGCTCGTCCTCACCGGGCCGAGCATGGACCTGGACGGGCCCGTGCGGGTCATGCGGTGGCGCGGCGCGGCCAAGGCCGACGCGCCCGAGATCGTCACGTCGGACGACCTCGAACTGCTGGGCGAACTCCCCTACGGCGACGGCGACGACCACGCCGAGGGCATCGCCGTCCTGGACGAGCCGGACGCCCCGGGGCTCGGCATCCTGGTCGTCTACGACAGCCCGTCCCCCGCCCGGCTGACCGAGGACGGCGGCGTCGTCGCCGACGTGGTGCGCCTCGGCGGCTGACGCCCGCCGCCCCCCACCCGAATAAGCGCTCGCTTGCGCATTCTGCTTGGATGGGTCCGGTATCCGGCAGGAAGGCAAGACGAGCATGATCGAGTGGTCCGACGAAGACCTGATGATCCGGGACGCGGTGCGCGGCTGGATCGACGCCGAGGTCCGGCCGAACCTGGACGCGCTGGAGTCGGGCGACCTACCGCCGTACGACCTGCTCCGCGGGCTCTACAAGACGTTCGGCATGGACGAGATGGCCCGCGCGTCCTTCCGCGCCCGCCAGGACAGGGAGCGGGGGGACGCGGCGGGCGGCGCGGACGGGGACGGTGACCGGCCCGGCGGCGGCAACGCGGCGATGTCCATGCTGCCGGTCATCGAGCTGTGCAAGGTCGCGCCCGGCCTGGTGTCGGCGATGGGCGTCAGCTTCGGCCTCGCCGCCGGGACGATCATGAAGCGCGGGACCCCCGAGCAGCGCGAGCGCTGGGCCCTGGACCTGCTGACCCTGGAGAAGGTCGGCGCCTGGGCCATCACCGAGACCGGCTCCGGCTCCGACGCGTTCGGCGGCATGCAGGCCACCGCGAAGAAGGTCGGCGACGAGTACGTCCTCAACGGCAGCAAGACCTTCATCACCAACGGCCCCTACGCCGACACGATCGTCTTCTACTGCAAACTCGACGACGGGCGGGACGCCCGCGACCGCGACATCCTCACCTTCGTCCTCGACCGGGGCATGGAGGGCCTGGACCAGAGCAGGCCGCTGCGCAAGATGGGGCTGCACTCCTCCCCCACCGGCGAGCTGTTCCTCAACGACGTCCGCGCGGGCGCCGACCGGCTCCTGACGTCCGGCTCCGGCAGCGGCAAGGAGTCCGCCAAGCAGAACTTCGTCACCGAGCGCGCCGGCGTCACGGCGATGGCGCTCGGCGTCATCGAGGAGTGCCTGAAGCTGTCGGTCGAGTACGCCAAGACCCGCGAGCTGTGGGGGCAGCGGATCGGCGACTTCCAGCTCATCCAGCTGAAGCTGGCGAAGATGGAGGTCGCGCGGCTCAACGTCCAGAACCTGGTGTTCCGGCACATCGAGATGCAGCGCGCCGGCCGCACCCCCACCCTCGCCGAGGCCTCCGCGATGAAGCTGTACTCCGCGCAGGCCGCCAGCGAGGTCGCGCAGGAGGCCGTGCAGCTGTTCGGCGGCAACGGCTACATGAGCGAGTACCGCGTGGAGCAGCTCGCCCGCGACGCCAAGTCGTTCCAGATCTACGCCGGCACCGACGAGATCCAGATCACCCACATCGCCCGCGACCTCCTGTCGTCCTGACCGAACCGCCGTCCTGATCGAAGTGTCCGCGAACTTTCGCGGACGGCCCGCCGTCGAAAAGGTGGGGGGCGGGTGAGGGCGATCACCCGTCCCCTGCCGAAGTCCTTTTCTGGACAAGCCGACGATGGGGACTGGATACTCACAGCTATGGACGGTCAGCCCTCATTCCCGGTGAGAGCGTCCGACACGGAACGGGATCGGGTTCTGCGGGTCCTCGGCGACCGCGTGGCCGAGGGCCGGATGTCGAACGAGACGTTCGAACGCCGCGTCGACCAGGTGCTCCAGGCCCGCAACCGGGCCGAGCTGGCCGACATCGTTCACGACCTGCCGCCGCCCGGCCGGGTCGTCCGCCGCCTGACCGGCATCATCTCCTCGGTGTCGCAGGTGACGGCGCGGGTCGAGGCGGCCTGGCGGGCGCCGCGGCTGCCGCGGTTCATGCTGCCGCCCGGCGACCTCAAACGCATCGTGGTCGGCCGCGCACCCGGCTGCCAGTTCATCCTCACCGACCTGACCGTCTCCCGCTTCCACGCCGAGATCTACCGGGCCGACGAGGGCTGGATGATCTCCGACCTGGGGTCGATGAACGGCACCCGGGTCAACGGGTGGCGCCTCACCGGCCCGGCCCGGGTCCGGCCCGGCGACGAGGTCGGCTTCGGCAACTCCAGCTTCATCGCGACCGCGCCCTGAGCAGGCCGCCCGGTCAGAGCGGCGGGCGGCGCGACTCCCAGGGGGTGCTGAGCACGACCGTCGTCCGCGTCGCGACGTTCGCGGCGGCGCGGATCTTCTGCAGCAGGTCCTCCAGCTCGTTCGGCGACCCGACCCGCACCTTGAGGATGTAGCTCTCCTCCCCCGCCACCGAGTGGCACGCCTCGATCGCCTGCAGATGGGCGAGCCGGTCGGGCGCGTCGTCGGGCGCGGCCGGATCGATCGGCTTGATCGAGACGAACGCGGTCAGCGGCAGCCCGATCTGGCGGCTGTCCAGCTGCGCCGCGAACCCCGTGATGACTCCGCGCTTCTGCAGCCGCCGGACGCGCTGGTGCACGGCCGACACCGACAGGCCGGTCTCCTTCGCCAGGTCGGTGAAACTCATCCGCCCGTCGCCGGCCAGCAGCGCCATGATCTGACGATCGATCTCCTCCACGCGGGAAATCTAGCGTGCCCGGGCCGGTTTCCGGGACCCTTTCCGCGGTGCTATCGGCGCGCGGTGCGCAGCGGGCCGCAGCTGCCGCGGACGACGAGCTCGGTCGGCAGCAGGAGCGGCCCTCCCCTGCCCCGCCGGGCGGGCTCGCGCAGCAGCATCTCGCAGGCCCGGTAGCCGATGTCGCGGCCGGGGCGGGCGACGGCGGTCAGCGGCGGGTCGCACAGCTCCGCCCACGCGACGTCGTCGACCATCGCGATCGACACGTCGGCGGGGACCCGCAGGTCCAGCTCGCGGGCGACCAGGACGGCGGCCTCGCCGAGCAGGTGCCCGGCGGCGAGGACGGCGGTGACGTCGTCGCGGCGCTGCAGCAGGCCGGCGGCGGCCGCGTAGGCGGCGTCGCTGGCCGGGCGGGCGGCGACGACCAGGTCCTCCTCCACGGGCACGCCGAGCTGGGCGAGGGTGGCGCGGAACGCGTCCTCCCGCACGCGCGACGGGCTGCCGGGGGCGGCGCCGAGGAAGCCGATGCGGCGGTGCCCGAGCCCGGTGAGGTACTCGGTGACCGACCGCACGCCGCCGGCGTCGTCGGCGAGGACGGCGGGGATCTCCGGCAGCCCCGGCAGGGCGCGGCCCGCGAAGACGACGCTGGAGCACACGCGGGCGGCGCCGCGCCAGTCGGCCTCGGTGCCGGCGGGCAGCGCGATGACGCCGTCGACGCGCTGCCCGACGAGCCGTTCGACGATCTCGGCCTCGCGGGCCGGGTCGCCGTCCGCGGCGTCCACGACGACGTGCTCGCCGAGCGTGCGGGCGCAGGCGAGCACGCCGGCGGTCAGCTCGGCGCAGAACGGGTCGGTGACGTCCGGGACGATCAGGCCGATGCCGCCGCTGCGGCGCAGCTTGAGGCCGCGGCCGAGGGCGCTCGGGCGGTAGTCGAGGTCGCGGGCCGCTGCCAGGACGCGTTCGCGGGTGGCGGCGCTGACCGAGCCGGTGCCGGAGAACACCCGCGACACGGTGGCGATGCCGACGCCCGCCGACGCCGCCACATCCTTGATCGTCGCCGGCCGCCGCGTCATCCGGTCACGCCCCCTCCGCCTCCCGGGTTTTCGATCACCTTCTCACGGACTCCTCTCCCCTGGAAACGATTCCATGATGTTTACTCCGATAAGTGCAACATAACCCCTGTTTGCCGGGGGATAATGGAAACGTTTCCATGAAGGGGATTCGATGGCCAAGATCGTTCTGGACCGGGTCGACAAGGTGTACTCCGGCGGCGTCAAAGCCGTGGACGCCCTTGACCTCGAGATCCGCGACGGCGAGTTCATGGTGCTGGTCGGCCCGTCCGGCTGCGGCAAGTCCACCGCGCTGCGGATGATCGCGGGCCTGGAGGAGATCAGCGGCGGGAAGATCTCCATCGGCGAGCAGGTCGTCAACGACCTCGCGCCCAAGGACCGCGACATCGCGATGGTCTTCCAGAACTACGCCCTGTACCCGCACATGACCGTCGAGCAGAACCTGGCGTTCGGCCTCAAGCTGCGCGGCACCCCGAAGGCGGAGATCAAGCAGAAGGTCCGCGACGCCGCGAAGATGCTCGGGCTGGAGCAGTACCTGGCGCGCAAGCCCGCCGCCCTGTCGGGCGGCCAGCGGCAGCGCGTCGCGATGGGCCGCGCGATCGTCCGCCAACCGCAGGCGTTCCTGATGGACGAGCCGCTGTCCAACCTGGACGCCAAGCTCCGCGTGTCCATGCGCGCCTCGCTCAGCCAGCTGCACGAGCGGCTCGGCGTCACCACCGTGTACGTCACCCACGACCAGGTCGAGGCCATGACGCTCGGCTCGCGCGTCTGCGTGCTGCGCGACGGCAGGCTGCAGCAGGTCGACACCCCGCAGCGGCTCTTCGACAACCCCGTCAACCTGTTCGTGGCGGGCTTCATCGGCTCCCCCGCGATGAACTTCGTCACCGCCGACCTGGCCACCGGCGACGGCGGCGCCCAGGTCTCCTTCGCCGGGTACACGCTGCCGGTCCCGGCCTCGGTGCTCAACGACCGGCCCGGCCTGCAGAACTACCTCGGCCGCCAGGTCATACTCGGCATCCGCCCCTCGGACTTCGAGGACGCCGCGCACGCCAAGCCCGAGTGGGCGCCGATGGCGGTCCGCAGCAGCGTCACCGAGGAGCTGGGCAGCGAGATCAACGTCATCTTCACCATCGACGCCCCGCCGGTCGAGCACAAGGACACCGCCGACCTGGCCTCCGACGCCGCCGAGGGCGAGGAGGACATGACGATCCCGCTGATCGACGACAAGGCGCTGTGGACCGCCCGGGTCAACTCCCGCTCGCACGTCCGCCCGGGACAGCACGTCGACCTCGCCGTCGACACCCGCCGGCTGCACTTCTTCGACCCGTCCAGCGGCCTGGCCGTCGGGCACCCGGACGCCCTGCGGCACGGCGCGCAGGACCCGGCGTCCCTGCGCAAGTCCGGCTGATCGTCCCCCGCCGGACGACGGTGCCCACGGCCTGCGCAGGCCGTGGGCACCGTCCTTTTCCGTACCGTCCTGAAGAGCGTCCTCACTTCACCGAGCCGGCGAGCACGCCCTGCACGAAGTAGCGCTGGAAGGCGAAGAACACCGCCAGCGGGACGATCAGGGACAGGAACGCGCCGGGCGCCAGGATGTCGATGTTGCCGGTGAACTGCCGCATCTGCGACTGCAGCCACTTGGTCATCGGCTGCGCCTCGGTGTCGGCGAACACCAGCGCGACCAGCAGGTCGTTCCACACCCACAGGAACTGGAAGATGCCGAGCGAGGCGATCGCCGGGCCGCCCAGCGGGAAGATCACCCGCCGGAAGATCGTCCACTCCGAGCCGCCGTCCATCCGCGCCGCCTCCAGCAGATCCCGGGGGATCGCCGCGAAGAAGTTGCGCAGCAGGAAGATCGCGAACGGAAGCCCGAACGCGACGTGGAACAGCACCACGCCCGTGACGGACCCGAACATCTGGAACCCGCCGAACTCGATCTTCCCGTACAGCTTGGCGACCGGGATCAGCGCCACCTGGACGGGCACCACCAGCAGCGCCACCACCACCAGGAACAGCCAGTCCCGCCCGGGGAACTCCATCCACGCGAACGCGTAGGCCGCCAGCGAGGCGATCGCCACCACCAGCAGCGTCGCCGGGACGGTGATCAGCACGGTGTTCCAGAACGAGTCGACGAAGTCGGCCTTGTCCAGCAGCGACTGGTACGACCCGACGGTCAGCTGCGCCGGCTCGGTGAACACGTTCCACCAGCCGCCTGCGGCGTTGTCCTCGTTGGAGCGCAGTGACGCCACCAGCAGCCCGAGCGTCGGGACCAGCCAGAACAGCGCGATCAGGACCAGCACGACCTGCGCCGCGCCGCCGCCGACACGGCCGACGATGCGGGCGGCCAGGCCCCGCCGCGGCGCCCCCGACGCGCCGTTGTCGCCGCCGGCCCCGGACGGCACCTTGGCGGCCTTCTCCGCGGTGCTCATTTGCGCTCCTGCCGAATTCGCCGGACGTTGAACAGCATGGCGGGCGCCACCAGCACGAACAGCAGCACGGCGATGGCGCTGCCGGCGCCCTGGTCGTTGCCGCCGCCGAACGACTCGATCCACATCTCCAGTGCCAGCACGCTGGCGTTCGGATCGCCGCCGCCGATGATGTACACCAGGTCGAACACCTTCAGCACGTTGATGGTCAGCGTCACCACCACCACCATCAGGACGGGCGCCAGCAGCGGGATCGTCACCCGCCGGAACACCTGCCATTCGGTGGCGCCGTCCACGCGGGCCGCCTCCAGCGCGTCACGCGGGATGGCGGCCAGCCCGGCGGCGATCAGCACCATCGCGAACCCGGCCCACACCCACAGGTACGAGCCGATGATCGCGGGCGTGATCAGGGTGCCGCCGAGCCATTCCGCGCCCCGGTAGGCGGCGGTGAAGTTGTCGGCGGGCAGCCGGATCGTGTACGTCCCGTCCGGCACCTTCGTCATCGTGAACGTGCCGTCGGCGCCGGTGGTGGCGGTGGCGACCACCGTGCCGTCCCGCACCGCCTCGACCTTGACGCCGGGCAGCCCGCTCTCGCCCGCGTTGGGGGTGTTGGGCTGCCCGCCGCCGCCCTTGGTGAAGTCGAACCACACCGTCCCGCTCAGCTGCCCCGCCTTGGCGGGCGGCGGCTGAGCGGCCGGCTCGGCGTCCTTCGGCAGGTACTCCGGCTTGACCTTCACCAGCGGGACGAGCGCGCTCTGCCCCGCGGAGTAGGAGTTCACCGTGACGACGCCGCCGGCCTCCGCGCGGACCGGCTGGTCGCCGCCGCGCGGGCCGGCGCCCGGGTAGCTCGTGTCCTTCGCGAACGTGTCGTGGACGGCGACCATCGCCGCGTTCGCGATGCCCTTGTCGGGGTCCTGCTGGTACACCAGCCGGAAGATCACGCCGGAGGCGAGGAACGAGATCGCCATCGGCATGAACACCACGAGCTTGAACATCGTCGACCACCGGATCCGCTCGGTGAGGACGGCGAACAGCAGGCCGATGATGGTGACCAGCGTCGGCGCCACCACGACCCAGATGGCGGTGTTGCGGACCGCGATGACGTTGTCGCGCCCCTGGAAGACCCCGGTGTAGTTGTCCGCGCCGACGAACGTGTCGCCCGAGGCGTCGAACACACTGCGGATCACCGAATAGACGATCGGGTAGACCACGAGGAACCCGAGCAGCACCAGCGCCGGCAGCAGGAACATCAGCGCCAGCCACGACGGCGGGGTCAGCCGCTCGCGTCCCCGGCGCTCTCGGGGCGGGGCGGGGGCGGGTTCGGCGACGGCGGCGGCGCCGCCGGCCGTCACGGCCGGCGGCACCCCCTCATCTTTCGGAGCCTTCATCCAGGGTTCCCTACTTGTACGCCTCGGCGGCCTCGGCCTCCAGCTTCTCCTGGGTGCCCTTGACGTCCGTCGGGTTCTGCACGAACTTGCGCAGCGCCTCCCACTCGCCGTCGCCGGGGGTCGCGCCGAACGCGGCGGGCGCGAGGTCGGACATGTCGTAGCGGGCGGCCTCGCCGGACTTCTGCAGCTGAGCGATCAGCTCCTTGGCGATCGGGTCGGAGTAGGCGTCCGGCGGGACGTTCTTGTTCGGCGTCAGGTAGCCGCCGAGCCCGGCCCAGACCTTGCCGGCCTCCGGTGAGGCGAGGAACTTCATCAGCTCCTGCGCGCCCTTGCCGTCCTTCAGCGCGACGGCGGTGTCGCCGCCGAGGATCGCCGGGGCGGTGTCGCCGGCCTTGGGGAAGGCGAACACCTTGGCGTCGGTGCCGACCTTGGAGTCGGTGGTGGCGATGTTGGCGGCGGCGAAGTCGCCGCCGTAGACCATGGCGGCCTTGTCCTGGCCGAACACCTGCGTGACCGACTCGTCGAACTTGGTCTTGGTCGCGGTCGCGACACCGCCGTTGAGGAAGTCGGGCTTGCCCCAGATCTCGGCGAGCGTCTCCAGCGCCTTGCCGACCGTCGGGTCGGTCCACTTGATCTCGTGCTTGGCCAGCTTGTCGTAGTTCTCCGGCCCGGCCTGCGAGAGGTAGACGTTCTCGAACCAGTCGGTCAGCGTCCAGGAGTCCTGCGGCCCGGCGGCCAGCGTGAACGGCGTGGTGCCCGAGTTCTGCAGGGTGGTCGAGCTCTTCACCAGCTCGTCCCACGTCGCCGGCGGCTGCACGCCCGCGTCGGAGAACGTCTGCGGCCGGTACCACAGGATCGACTTGTAGGCGGCCTTGATCATCACGCCGTAGGCCTTGCCGTCGGCGGAGCCGAGCTCCTTCCAGTACGGCGCGAAGTTCTTGTCGATCTCCGCCACCACGTCCGCTCCGAGGGGCTTGAGCGACCCCTTCTCGGCGTACTGGCGCATCAGGCCCGGCTGCGGCAGGATCGCCACGTCCGGCGGGTTCCCGGCCGAGATGCGCGGGCCGAGGAACGCGTCGGTGTTCTCACCGGTGGAGGCGTAGTTGACCTTCGCCCCGGTCTTCTTCTCGAACGCCTGCAGCACCTTGCGGAAGTTCTCTTCCTCGGGGCCGGTCCATTTGGCCGCGACCTCGATCGTGGTGCCCTTGAGCGCCCCGTCGCCGGCGGGCGTCGACCCGTCGTCGCCGCCGTCGTCGCCACCGCACGCGGCGGCCGATGACAGGAGCATTCCCGCCGCGACGGCGGCTCCCATCATCCGCTTCCCGTATCCGGCGGAGCCGGGCCGGGGGGTGCGGGGGGTCGTCCCCCCGCGAGCGAAGCTGACCCTCATTCTTCATCCTCCCTGGATGGCCCGGCGTCGTCCGATCCCCAGATCGACGCGCCGGACTCGATATCGAAGAAGTGCAGGCGACCGGTGTCGACTCGGATCGTCACCGGGTCGCCGACCTTCACGCGGGTGCGCGGGCTGAACCGCGCGACCAGATCCGTGCGCGGGGCCTCCAGCTTCCCCAGCACGTCGGTGCCCGCGTCGCGGGCGAGCTCCTTGGTGTCCTCGGTGACGACCTGGGACGCCTCGATCGCGAAGTGGACGAGCACGTCCGAGCCCATCGCCTCCACCAGGTCCGCGGTGGAGGTCAGCGTGTGCCCCTCCGGGGCGTCCACGAGCTCGGAGTCCTCCATGTCCTCGGGGCGTATTCCGACGGCGACGTCGCCCCCGAGGTGCGACGCCAGGTCCGGGCGCTCGGTCAGCACCCGTGCCGGAAGCGTCAGGGTCGTATCGCCGATCCGGAGGCGCGGGTTCTCCGCGTCCCCCGTCAGCGTGCCCCGCAGCAGGTTCATGGCGGGTGAGCCGATGAACCCGGCGACGAACAGGTTCGCCGGCCTGTCGTAGAGCTCCTGGGGCGGTGCGACCTGCTGCAGCTCGCCCTTCTTCATCACCGCGACCCGGTCGCCGAGCGTCATCGCCTCGGTCTGGTCGTGGGTGACGTAGATGGTGGTGACCGCCAGGTCGCGCTGGATCCTGGCGATCTCGGCGCGCATCTGGACGCGGAGCTTGGCGTCCAGGTTGGACAGCGGCTCGTCCATCAGGAACGCCTGCGGCTCGCGGACGATCGCGCGGCCCATCGCGACGCGCTGCCGCTGCCCGCCCGACAGGTTGCGGGGCTTGCGCGACAGGTGCTCGGTGAGGCCGAGGGTCTGCGCGGCGTGGTCGACCCGCTTCCTGATCTCGGCCTTCGGCAGCTTGCGCAGCGACAGCCCGAACCCGATGTTGTCGCGGACCGACAGGTGCGGGTAGAGGGCGTAGCTCTGGAACACCATCGCGACGTCGCGGTCCCGGGCCGGCACCCGGTTCACGACCCGGCCGCCGATCGTGACCTCGCCCTCGGAGATGTCCTCCAGCCCGGCGACCATCCGCAACGCGGTCGTCTTGCCGCAGCCCGATGGGCCGACCAGGACCAGGAACTCCCCGTCGGCGATGTGGAGGTTCAGGTCGGTCACGGCCCGCGTGCCGTCGGGATAGACCTTCCCGACGCTGGTCAGATCGACCTCTGCCACGGCGTCTCCTCTTCTTTACGGCACGGATTCCGCATCGCGGGACCTGTCCCGCGATGCGGAAGGAACATGGCTTACCCCCGCGTAACAATGAAGGTGGTACATGGCGGACGGGCCGCGCCGCAACACGCACGGCGCACGCTGACGCATTTGGTGCAGAGATCGTTACCGACCCGTATTTTCTGCGGATTTATGTTGTCCGAAACGCCACGGGGGCGCGGGACGGAAACCCGTCCCGCGCCCCCGCCCCGGGCGCCGCGCCAGGCGGTCAGTCCACGATCACCAAGCCGCGCTCGGTGACGTTCATCGACTCGAAACCGTCCTCGGTGCACACCACGATGTCCTCGATGCGGGCGCCGTGCGGGCCGGGGTAGATGCCCGGCTCGATCGAGAACGCCATGCCCGGCTCCAGCGGCTCCAGGTTGCCCGCGACGATGTAGGGGTCCTCGTGCGACTCCAGCCCGATGCCGTGCCCGGTGCGGTGGAAGAAGTGCTCGCCGTGCCCGGCCGCCGCGATGACGTCGCGCCCGGCGGCGTCCACCGCCTCGGGCGTCGCCCCGGGACGGACGGCCTCGCACGACGCGCGCTGCGCCTCCTCCAGCACCGCGTAGTACTCCCGGTACTCGGCGGGCGGCTCCCCCACGCAGTAGTTGCGGGTCGAGTCCGAGCAGTAGCCGCTCGGCATCGTCCCGCCGATGTCGACCACGACCGGCTCGCCTGGCCCGATGACCCGGTCCGACGGCTCGGCGTGCGGGTTCGCGCCGTTCGGGCCGGACCCCACGATGACGAAGTCGACGCGCGCGTGACCCTCGGCGGTGATCGCGTCGGCGATGTCGCGGGCGACCTCGCGTTCGGTGCGGCCCGCCTTGAGGAGGCCGGGCACACGGCGGTGCACCCGGTCGATCGCCGCACCCGCCTCCCGCAGCGCCGCGACCTCGGCGGCGCTCTTGCGCATCCGCAGCTCCCGCAGCACTCCCCCGGCCGCGACCTGCTCGGCGTCCGGCATCGCGGCGCGGAACCGCAGCGCCATCACCGCCCACATCCGGTCGGCCACGCCCACCGTCCGCACGTCCCGGGGCAGGCGCCCGGCGACCAGCGCGTACGGGTCGGCGGTCTCGTCCCACGGCACCAGCTCGACGCCGAGCGCCCCGGCCGGCGACTCCTGCGCGGCGGGCAGCTCCAGCCGCGGGACGACCAGGAACGCCTCCCCTCCGGACGGGACCACCAGGCAGGTGAGCCGCTCCAGCTCCTTGGCGTCGTACCCGGTGACGTAGCGCAGGTCCGGGCCGGGCGTCAGCAGCACCGCCCCGAGGCCCGCCTTGGCCGCCGCGTCCCGCACCAGGCCGAGCCGCTCACGCGGATACAACTCCGTTGTCACACCCGTCTCCGTTCTGTGGTTCTGTCCAATGGCCGGTACCAGGATCGCAGAGGCGCGTCCCCGCGCCTCTGTCCGTGTCGCATGGGAGCATGTGGCGCATGAGCGGGCTGATGCTGCTGGACACGCCGTCGTTGTACTTCCGCGCCTTCTTCGGGGTGCCCGAGTCGGTGACCGCGCCCGACGGCACGCCGGTGAACGCCGTGCGCGGGCTCATCGACATGATCGCGCGGCTCGTCCAGGACCGTTCCCCGGACCGTCTCGTGTGCTGCATGGACGCCGACTGGCGGCCCGCGTTCCGGGTCGAGGCGCTGCCGTCCTACAAGGCGCACCGGGTGGCCGAGGGCGGCGGCGACCAGACGCCCGGCGCGCTGGAGGCGCAGCTGCCCGTCATCGACGCCGTGCTGGACGCGTTCGGGCTGGCGCGCGCCGGCGTCCCCGGGTACGAGGCCGACGACGTCATCGGGACCCTGGCGGTGCGGGGCGCGGCGGACGGCCCCGTCGACATCGTGACCGGCGACCGCGACCTGTTCCAGCTCGTGGACGACCGCGCCCCCGTCGCCGTCCTGTACACCGCGCGCGGCATCAGGAACCTGCAGGTGATGGGCGAGAAGGAGATCGCGGCCAAGTACGGCATCCCGGGCCGCGGCTACGGCGACTACGCGACGCTGCGCGGCGACCCCAGCGACGGCCTGCCCGGCGTCCCGGGCGTCGGCGACAAGACCGCCGCCGCGCTGGTCACCCGGTTCGGCTCGGTCGAGGGCATCCTCGCCGCGCTGGACTCCGGCAGCGACGAAGGGTTCCCGGCGGGCGCGCGGCGCCGGATGGAGGCCGCGCGCGACTACCTGGCCGCCGCCGAGACGGTCGTGCGGGTCGTCACCGACATCGACGCGCCCGAGCTGGCGGCGCTGGACGACCGGCTCCCCGCCGGGGCGCGCGACCCCGAGGCGCTCGTCGCGCTGGCGGACCGCTGGAACCTCGGCAGCCCCGTCAACCGCCTCCTGAACGCCCTCGCCCGCTGACTCCGGCCCGGGGCCGCCGATCATCGCTGCAAATTTCGCCAAAAGTGTCAGATGACGCAGACAGCGCGTTCTCGCGCGTGCAGCATCCACAACGGTGATGGGTTCTCATGGGCACATGAGCGACCGGTACCCGCGGCACTGGGCCTCACCGCCCCACTCCCCCCAACTGCCGTGGGTACCGGTTCACCCGCCCGCCGGAACCGGAGACGCACGACCGTGAGCGAGCACCTGCTGACACGGAGGACCACGCCGCACGGCGGCCCCGCAGCCGCGTTCTGGGACACGCTGGACGACGCGGAGCGCGCGGCGCTGCGCGGCGTCTCGCGGCCGCGCCGGTACCACCCGAAGATGCCGCTGTGCTATCAGGGCGACGATTCCGATCACCTCATCGTCATCGAGTCGGGCTGGGCCAAGGTGACGTCCTCCAGCGAGGACGGCCGGGAGGTGGTGCTCGCCGTCCGCGGGCCGGGCGACCTGGTCTGCGAGAGCGCGGTGCTCGGCCGTCGGGAGCGGTCGGCGACCGTGACCGCGCTCGGCCCGCTGCGGGCGCTGGTCGTGCCCGCCTCCCGGTTCACCGGCTTCCTGGACGCCCATCCCGGCGTGTGGCTGCTGGTCAGCGGCACGTTCGTGGGGCGGCTCGACGACGCCGACCGCCGGCTGCAGGCGCACGTGTCCGCGCAGGGCGCGCGGCGGCTGGCGATCCTGCTGTCGGACCTGGCGGAACGGTCGGCGAGCCAGGCCCCGCCGGAGGTCTCCGGCGGCGTCGTGATCGGCCCGCCGCTGTCCCAGGAGGAACTCGGCAGCTGGATGGACTCCTCGCGCGAGACGGTCGCGCGGGCGCTCGGCACCCTGCGCGCCGAGGGGCTGGTGCGCACCGGCCGGCGGAGGATCACCGTGGTGGATCCGCCGGGCCTGCGGGCGTTCGCGCGGCGGCCGGGGTGACCGTGCCGGACGGCCGCGCCGCCCAGCGTCTTTACGTTGTAGATTTTTAGCGGAGGTGCGGGATCCGTCCCGTACCCTCGATGCTGTGCCGCGCCGACCGCCGCGACTGCTCACCGCCCTATCGCCCGCGAGGCGGGCCGACACCGAGGTCCGGGCCGGGCTCGACCGGATCCGCGCCGAGTACTCGGTGCCCGGCCCGTTCCCGCCGGGCGTCCTCGCGGAGGCCACCGGGAACGCGGCGCCCGAGGACGGCCGAGCGGACCTGCGCGGCGTCCCGTTCTTCACCCTCGACCCGCCCGGTTCCCTCGACCTCGACCAGGCCATGCATCTGGAACGGCGCGGGTCCGGGCACCGGGTCCGGTACGCCATCGCCGACATGGCCGGGTTCGTCCGGCCGGGCGGCGCACTCGACGCCGAGGCGCGCGCCCGCGGTGTCACGCTCTACCTGCCCGACGCCAACGCGCCGCTGCATCCGCGCCGCCTGTCGGAGGGCACCGCGAGCCTGCTGCCGGGCCGGGACCGCCCGGCCGTGGCATGGACGATCGACATCGACGACGCCGGGCGGATCACCGATGTGGACGTCCGCCGCGCCGTCGTCCGCAGCCGCGCCAGGCTCGACTACGCGGGCGCCCGGCACGGCGGCGGCGACCCCCGCATCACGCTGCTCGGCGAGATCGGCGAGCGGCTCATCGCGGCCGAGGCCGCGCGCGGCGGCGTCAGCCTCCCCCTGCCCGAGCAGAAGGTCGTGCACGCCGGCGGCGGCTGGGCGCTGAAGCTGCGCGGCGACCTCGCGACCGAGGCGTGGAACGCGCAGATCTCGCTGCTGACCGGGCGGGCGGCCGCGCGGATGATGCTGGACGGCGGCGTCGGGCTGCTGCGCACCATGCCGCCGGCGCCCGCCGAGGCCGTCGCGCGGCTGCGGCTGGCCGCCCGCGCCCTCGGCGTCGCCTGGCCTGACGGGTCCTCCTACGGCGACATCGTCCGCGCGCTCGACCCGTCACTGCCCGGGCACGCCGCGTTCCTGCACGACGCGGCGGGGCTGATGCGCGGCGCCGGCTACACCGCGTTCGACGGGGCGCCGCCCGGCCAGGCGGCGCACGCCGCGGTCGCCGCCCCGTACGCGCACGTCACCGCCCCGATCCGGCGGCTGGCCGACCGGCACGCGACCGAGGTGTGCCTGGCGCTCGCTGCGGGGCGTCCCGTCCCCGGCTGGGTGCGCGAGGCGCTGCCCGGTCTGCCCGAGGTGATGCAGCGGGCGCTGCGCCGCGCCGCGGACGTCGACCACGCCTGCGTCGACCTGGTCGAGGCGCTGCTGCTGCGCGACCGGGTCGGGGAGGTCTTCGACGCGGTGGTGGTGGACGTGAGCGCCGACCGTTCCGGCGGGCGCGTCCATCTGGTGACGCCGCCGGTGTTCGGCCGCTGCGACGGGGACGGGCTGCCGCTCGGCGAGCGGGTCAGGGTGCGGCTGGAGGAGGCGGACCCGGCGCGCCGCCACGTCCGTTTCTCCCGGGTGGCGTGATCCTCGGAGGCGCGTGCTCGTCGGAGGCGCGGGGCCGGTCAGCGGCGGCGGGTGCGGGTGCGGCTGCGGGGGCGCCAGGTGGTGTTCGTCCCGACGCCGGCGAAGTGCAGCGCGATCAGCAGCAGGCCGAGCAGGGTGAGTGTCCCGTTGTTGATGGCGTCCGAGGTGATGTCGGCCAGGTCGAACAGCAGGGCGAGGGCGAAGACGGCCGCGGCGGCGATCGCGAGCATGGGGGCCTTCCAGTGGGTCGGGGGCATCTTTCCCACCAGATGTCCGCGTGCCCGCCACGCAAACCGCGTTGCCCTTTTCGGTCGGACCGAAATCCCGGTGGACGGTGGTTCGCCCGTGTCAGGCGGCGGAGGGGCTCAGGCTCTCGCCGAGCTCCTCGGTGACGGCGGCGTGAGCCGGTAGGCGGCCTTGACCTCGTCGATGACGCGGTCCTGCTCGGCGGCGTCCCAGGGCGCGGCGTCCATCCCGGTCATCCGGGCCGCGGGTGGGGGGAGCGGAACATGAACGCCTCCCGTGTCGGGGCCGGATGCGGTCGGGCTCGGAGCCTACCCGCCGCGGTTCAGGCGACGTCCGCGGACTCCTGCTCGTCCAGCCAGGCCACGATGCCCTCCAGCGCGCCGCGGCAGCCTCCGCAGCCGGTGCCCGCCCTCGTTTCGCGGGCGACGTCGCCGGCGGTGCGGGCGCCGGCCTGCCAGCACGCGCGGATCTCCCCCTTGCTGACGTTGTTGCAGTGGCAGACCGTCGCCGCGTCGGGCATGCGGACGGGTGATCCGGCCTCGGCCGCGCCGCCGAAGCCGGGGAACAGGAGGCCGAGCCGCTCGGCGGGCAGCGGCGAGGCGCGGTCGTAGAGCTGGGTCAGCGTTCCGGCCGCGGACGTCTCGCCGAGCAGGATCGCGCCGATCAGCCTGCCGTCCCGGATGATCGCCTTCTTGTAGGTGCCGCGCGCCGCGTCGGTGAACCGGACGACCTCGACGCCCGCGTCGTCGTCGCCGAAGTGCGTCTCGCCCATCGAGGCCAGCTCGATCCCGGCGGCCTTGAGCCGGGTGATCTGCCGGGCGCCGGTGAACCGCGCCGCGGGATCGGTGCCGGCGAGCAGCCCGGCGAGCACGCCGGCCTGCTCCCACGCGGGCGCGACCAGGCCGTACACCTCGTCGCGGTGCTCGGAGCACTCGCCGATGGCGCGGACGGACGGGTCGGTGACCGAGCGCAGCTCGTCGTCGACGATCACGGCGCGGCCGATCGCGAGGCCCGCGTCGCGGGCGAGGGCCACCTCGGGGCGGACGCCGCACGACAGGATGACCAGGTCGGTGTCGATGACCTCCGTCCCGCCGCCGGGAAGGGCCAGCTCGACGCCGGTGACCGCGCCGCCGGCGGTGCGCAGCGCGGCGACGTCGGCCTGCATTCTGGTGCCGATGCCGAGGCTCGCCAGCGTCCGGGCAAGGACCTTCCCGGCGGCGGGGTCGAGCTGGCGTTCCATGAGGTGACCGGCCAGGTGCAGGACGGTCACGTCCAGGCCGCGGCCCATCAGCCCGCGGGCGGCCTCGATGCCGAGGAGCCCGCCGCCGACGACGACCGCGCGGCGCGCCGCGTCGGCCAGCTCGGAGATGCGGCGGCAGTCGTCCAGGGTGCGGAACACCAGCGCGCCTTCGGGCAGCCCGTCCCGCAGACCGGGCATCGGCGGGATGAACGCGGTGCTGCCGGTCGCCAGGACGAGGGTCTCGTACGGGGTGACGGTCCCGTCCGCGGCGTGGACGGTCTTCGCCGCGCGGTCGACGCGGGTGACCTCGACGCCGAGGCGGGCGTCCACGCCGTGGGAGGCGTACCAGGCGGCGTCCACGAGGCTGATGTGGTCGGGCCGCGTCACCCCGGCGAGGACGTTCGACAGCAGCACCCGGTTGTAGGGGCGCTGGGGCTCCGCGCCGAACACCGTCACGGGCGTGCGGCGGTCGCGGGCGCGCAGCTCGCCCACGAACCGCGCCCCGGCCATGCCGTTGCCGACGACGACGATGCCCGCCCGATCTCCCGTGCCCGCCCGATCTCCCATGCCCGCCCCGTCTCTCGTACCCGCCCCGTCTCCCGTGCCCGTTCCTCCTGCGGCGCTCATCGCTTCACCTCCAGCGGGATCGGCTTGATCTGGTCGCGCTCGACCTCGAACTCGATGCTCGGGTCGGGGGTCTTCGGGGCGTTGACGAACGAGACGAACCGGCGGAGCCGGCCGGGGTCGTCGAGGGTGTCGCGCCATTCGTCGGAGTAGCCGCCGACGTGCCGCTCCATGGCGGCGTCGAGGTCGGCGCAGATGCCGAGCCGGTCGTCCACGATGACCTCCCGGAGGTAGTCCAGGCCGCCGTCGAGGGACTCCAGCCACGTCGCGGTGCGCTGCAGCCGGTCGGCGGTGCGGATGTAGAACATCAGGAACCGGTCGATGTAGGTGATGAGCTGCTTGTCGGTGAGGTCGGTGGCGAACAGGTCGGCGTGCCGGGGGCGCATGCCGCCGTTCCCGGCAAGGTAGAGGTTCCAGCCGTTCTCGGTGGCGATGACGCCGAAGTCCTTGCTCTGCGCCTCGGCGCATTCGCGGGCGCACCCGGACACGGCCGACTTCAGCTTGTGCGGGGCGCGCAGCCCCCGGTAGCGCAGTTCGAGGCGGATCGCCATGGCGGTGGAGTCCTGCACGCCGTAGCGGCACCAGGTGGACCCGACGCACGACTTCACCGTCCGCAGCGCCTTGCCGTAGGCGTGCCCGGACTCGAACCCGGCGTCGACGAGCCGCCGCCAGATCTCGGGGAGCTGCTCGACGCGGGCGCCGAACAGGTCGATCCGCTGCCCGCCGGTGATCTTGGTGTAGAGGCCGAAGTCGCGGGCGACCTCGCCGATCACGATGAGCTTCTCGGGGGTGATCTCCCCGCCGGGGACGCGCGGCACCACCGAGTACGTGCCGTTCTTCTGCAGGTTGGCGAGGAAGTGGTCGTTGGTGTCCTGCAGCGCCGCCTGCTCGCCCTCCAGGATGTGGCCGTTGCCGAGGCTGGCCAGGATGGAGGCGACGGCGGGGCGGCAGATGTCGCAGCCGCGGCCCGTCCCGTGCTCCTGGACGAGCTGGGTGAAGCTGGTGACCCGCCCGCCGCGGACGATGTCGAACAGCTCGGCGCGGCTGTAGTCGAAGTGCTCGCAGATGGCCTTGCTGACCTCGATCCCGGCGGCGGTCAACTCGGCGTCCAGGATCCGCTTGACCAGTGGGACGCAGCTTCCGCAGCTCGTTCCGGCCCTGGTGCAGTCCTTGACGCCGGGCACGTCGGTGAGGGAGTGCTCGGAGATCGCACAGCGGATGCCCTCGGCGGTGACGTTGTTGCAGGAGCAGATGACGGTCGCGCCCGGCAGGTCGCCGCCCGCCGTCTCCGTTCCGCCGAACAGCATCTGCTCGGGGGCGCCCGGCAGGGTCCCGCCGACGTAGGCGCGCAGCGTCCCGTACGACTCGGCGTCGCCGACGAGGACGCCGCCGAGGAGGGTCTGCGCGTCGTCGCTGAAGACGAGTCTCTTGTAGACGCCGGCGACGGGGTCGGTGTAGGTGACGCCGAGCGCGTCCTCGGGGCCGACGAGCGGGTCGCCGAAGCTGGCGACGTCCACGCCCATCAGCTTCAGCTTCGTCGACATGTCGGCGCCCTCGAACACGGCGGTGCCGGTGTCGGACAGCAGCCGGTCGGCGACGACCTCGGCCATGGAGAAGCACGGCCCGACCAGCCCGTACACGGCGCCGCCGACGAGGGCGCACTCGCCGATCGCCCAGACGGCCGGGTCCTCTGTGCGGCACGAGGCGTCCACGACGATCCCGCCGCGCTCCCCCACGGGCAGGCCGCAGCCGCGGGCCAGCTCGTCGCGCGGCCGGATGCCGGCGGAGAACACGACGACCTCGGCGTCGATGACCGCGCCGTCGGCGAGGACGACCCGGCGGACCGCGCCGTCCTCCCCCGCCTCCAGGGCGCGCATGGGGACGCCCGCGTGGACGGCCATGCCGAGTCCCTCGATGTGGCGGCGCAGCATCGCGCCGCCGCCCTCGTCGAGCTGGCGCGGCATCAGCCACGGCGCCACCTCCACGACGCCGCTGCGCAGCCCCAGGCCCTGGATCGCGCGGGCCGCCTCCAGGCCGAGCAGTCCGCCGCCGACGACCGCGCCGGTCGTCCTCCCCCGTGCGTACTCGCGGATGGCGTCCAGGTCGTCGATGGTGCGGTACACGAACACGCCCGGCAGGTCGCGGCCCTCGACCGGCGGGACGAACGGCGCCGACCCGGTGGCCAGGACCAGCGCGTCGTAGCCGGCGACGCGTCCCGCGGACGTGGTGACGGTCCGGGCGTCGCGGTCGATCGCGGTGACCCGCTCCCCGGTGACGACCGTGACCTCGCCGCCGTGCGCGGGGTAGGCGAGGTCGGCGCCCTCCAGGTGCGTCGTCAGCGCGACGCGGTCGTAGGCCGTGCGCGTCTCCTCGCCGATGACGGTGATCGTCCACGTTCCGGCCGTGTCGCGTTCGCGCAGGGCCTCCACCAGGCGGTGCGAGGCCGGGCCGTGGCCGGCCACGACCAGCCGCTTGTCCGGTTTGCTGTCGGCTCCCATGGGCCCGATCCTCGGCGGCCCGTATTTCCCGTAGGGATCCCGGACGTCACTCGCACGTTAACTGCGCCTCACGCCCGTCTCCGTGCCGGGGACTGGGCGACCGCACAGACTTCACGGTTCGTGGCCGTAACCCGTTCCTTTCTCGAAGGTGACACGAGAGGATCCAGAAGGTGAAAAAGTATCCAAAATCATAGAACGAACGACATATCCGGAGGCGGCAGTGCGAAGGATCATCGGCGTTGTGCTCACCGGGCTCGGCGTGTTCCTGCTGGCCACCGGCCTGCTGGTGCGCTTCTACGTCGGTCCCACGCTGATCGGTGCGCCCACCGACGTCTACCAGGTGACGCGGCTGAAGGCCGACAACGCCACCTACCTCGACGCCTCGTCGGTCACGCTGCGTACCGGCGCCACGGTGGTGGCGACCAACACCACCCGCGCCGACGTGAAGGCGTCGGGTGACGACGTCGCCGTCTGGGACAGCGGCACGATCATCCAGGACACGGTGCGCGGCAACACGATCGAGATCCAGAAGGCGCGGTACGCCTTCGACCGCAAGACCGGGCAGCTGAAGGACTGCTGCGGCGCGGCGATTCAGGGCGACACGAACGTCCGCATGGACGGCGTCGCGCTGTTCTGGCCGCTGGAGGTCCGCAAGAAGGGCCTGGAGGTGTTCGACACCGGCAGCCTCCGCGCCTGGCCGGTCACCTTCGACGGTGAGGAGCGCGTCGACGGCAAGCGCACCTACCGGTTCGTCCAGCACGTCCCGGAGACCAAGGTCGCCGGCAAGGTGCCCGCCCTGCCCGCCGAGATGTTCGGGCGTCCCGAGGGCGATCCCGCCGTCGAGACGGACCGCTACACCAAGCTGGACGCCACGTACTGGGTCGACCCGAGGACCGGCGCCCCGATCGACCAGCAGCGGCACGTGGTGACGACGCTGCGGCCCAAGCAGGGGCCGGGCAGCCTCGTGGTGGCGGACCTGAACCTGCGGATGACGCCGGAGTCGCGCGAGGCCCTGAGCGCCAAGTCCGATGAGGGCGCCGAGCAGATGCGGCTGCTGGAGACCGTCGTCCCCCTGGCCGGCATCGGGGCGGGCCTGCCGATCATGGTGGCCGGGCTGGTCCTGGTCTTCGGCGGACGCGGTCCCGGCCGGCGCGGGACCCGCCGCGGCGAGTCCCCGGCGGCGCGCCGTTAGCGGCCGGACGGGCGCGTAGGAGGGCCCGGGAACCCGGACCATCGGAGCCGCGGGGTGCGTGACGGGCGAGTCACGCACCCCGTCGGCTCACGCCGGGGTGGGGACATGCCCGGTCACGCCTTTGTTTCGTCCGCCACTCGTCCCGGTCGTGCACGATGGAGGGGTGACGAGCGTTGCGGAGAGCCGCCCGGCGGGCGGCGAGGGGACCCGGCTGCGGATGCTGGCCGATCTCGTCTCGGACGGCGAGGTGGTGGTGCTGAGCGGCGCGGGCCTGTCGACCGAGTCGGGCATCCCGGACTACCGGGGTGAGACGGGGCGCCTGCGGCGGGCCGAGCCGATGACCTACCAGGAGTTCACCGCGTCGGCCGCGGCGCGCCGCCGGTACTGGGCGCGCAGCCATCTGGGCTGGCGGCACATCGCCGCGGCCCGTCCGAACGCCGGGCACCGCGCGGTGGCGGAGCTGCAGGGGCGGGGGCTGGTCGCGGGGATCATCACCCAGAACGTCGACGGTCTGCAGCAGGCCGCCGGAGCGGACGGCGTCGTCGAGCTGCACGGCGCGCTGGACCGGGTGCTGTGCCTGTCGTGCGGCCAGAGGACGCCGCGGGGGCGGCTGGACGCGCGGCTGCGGGCCGCGAACCCGGGCTGGGACGCGCGGGCGGCGGGCACCCGGGTCAACCCCGACGGCGACGCCGTCCTCGGCGACGAGGCGGTCGAGGCGTTCCGGGTGGTGGACTGCGAGCGGTGCGGCGGCGCCCTCAAACCCGATGTGATCTTCTTCGGGGAGAACGTGCCGCCGGCCCGCGTCCGGGACTGCTATGCGCTGACCGAGCGCGCGGGCGCGCTGCTGGTGCTCGGGTCGTCGCTGACGGTGCTGTCGGGGTACCGGTTCGTCCGGCACGCGGCCCGGCACGGCGTTCCCGTCGCGATCGTCAACCGGGGCACGACCAGGGGCGACGAGCACGCCCTGATCACGATGGACGCGCCCCTCGGCGCGACGCTGGAGGCGCTGCTCGCCGAACTCGGCCCGTAGGGGCCGCGGCGCGGTCAGCCGCCCCGGAGCACGGAGGTCGCGGCGGGCGCGGGAGACCGCCGCCCGTTCGGGCTGCCGGGCGCGGGCGCGCCGGTGACGACGGGCGGTTCGGGCAGGGTGTCGACGGTGACGAACCCGGTGTTCTCCAGCCGCTTCAGCTGCCCGTTGAGGAAGGCCTGGACCTGCTGGGCGTACGTGCGCATCACGGTGTTGCGGGTGCTGGCGCGGACCGCGGCGGCCCGCGTGTACAGCTCGCCCTGCGCCGTCCGCATCCGCGCCACGGCGGTCTTGTCGTAGTCGGTGCCGGACTTCCCGGTGATCTCCGACATCCAGCTGGTCTGCTCCGCGGTCGGCCTGTCGGGCAGCGGAACGTTCAGCTTGGCGGCCATCTGGCGGTTGACCTCGTCGAACCGGATGTGCCGGGTCGCGATCTGGCCGAGGTTCTTGCGGGTGGCCTCCTGGGATCCGCGTTTCGCGGCGGCCCGGCCGACCGGGATCTCCCACAGCGCCGCCTGCCTGAGCTGGACGAGGAGGAGGCGGTCGGCGGCGGCGAGCAGCCCCCCGCCGGCCTCGGCGGCTCCCCGGTCCGCACCGCCCGCCTCACCGCCGCCGGCCGCGGCGGGCCCGGCCGGGCGGACGCCCCCGTCGGTCGTCTGGCGGCCCACCGGGGTGCAGCCGCCCACCAGCAGCACCGCCGCCAGCCCGCACGCCGCCGCGGCGGCGGCCGGTCGGGGTCCTCGCATGCGCCGCCGTCCTTTCGGTCGAGAGGGCAACCCGGTCGGGAAGGGAGACCTCACCCGGGCGGTACGCACGCCGCGGCGGCGGGGTTCATCCCGGCGGCGGGGTGCGGGTCAGGTCCAGCCGAGCTGGACCAGGGTGGGGACGGGGGGTTCGCCGCCGGCCTCGGTGAAGGCGCGCAGCGCGTCCACCAGGGCGTGCCGCTGGCCGGGCGGCATGCGGGAGACGACCTCGGCGATGCCGGCGCGGCGGCGGGCGGTGACGTCGTCGACGATGGCCCGGCCGGCGCCGGTGAGCTGGATGCTGACCTCGCGCCCGCTGTGCGGGCTGGCCTGCCGGTCCACCAGGCCGGCCGCGGCCAGCCGGTCCACCATCCGCATCGCGGTGGAGGGGTTGACCTCCAGCAGCCCGGCCAGCGTGACGAGCTTGGACGTGCCCTGCGAGGACAGCACGACGAGCAGCCGGAACTGCGGCAGCGTCACGGTGTCCTCGACGGCGGCCAGGGAGCGCACGGAGATCGCCACCAGGAGCCGGGACGCCGTCAGCACCGCCGAGGTGACCTCGTCGGCGCCGTCGCCGGCATGTTCGCTCATGACGACTTTCTACAGTGCCGCGGACGCGGCGCGCCACGTGCCCGGGTGGTCACCGGCGCTCCCCGGGCAGCAGGCCGGCGAGGAGTTCGGCGAGGGTCCTGGTCTGGTCGCGGAGCCGCTTGACGTCGTCCTCGACGTCGTCGCCCTCCATCAGCTCGGGCGCGGCGGGCGGCCTTTCGTCCATGCCCTCCAGGGCGGGCGGCTCCGACGGCAGGGCGCGCGGCACGGTGCTCCGACCGTCCGCGGCACCACCACCCCGATGGGCGGCTGCTGGTAGTCGGACGCGTCGTGGGCGTAGGCGGCGCGGGTGCCGGGGTCGAACCGGATCTCGCCGTCCACGCGGCCGGCGAGGGCGCGCCGGAACGCGTCCCCGCCGCGGGCCGCGGCGCCCGCCTCCGTCCGCTCGCCGTGCCTGGTGCCTTCCGCCGAAACAGCCATGCCGGGACGCTTACCCCTGCCGGGCCCTTCAATCGCGCCGCCGTGCGTCAGCCGGCCCTTTCCCGGACGAGCGTGCCGAGGTCCATGCGGGCCAGGCCCCGCAGGCCGGGTCGCTGCGCCAGGTGGGCGACCACGATCACGGCGAGCGCCGACCAGGCGAACGTGGCAGGCCGGATCTCGGTGTGCAGGGACATCAGGTCGCTGTTGAACGCGCCCAGGAACGCGCCGGTGGCGATCCTCCCGATGATCAGCCCGGGGACGGCGCCCGCCGCCACGACGAGGAGGTTCTCGGCGGTGACCAGGCGGGCCAGCCGCCGCCGGCCGACACCGGCGGCGCGCAGTGTGGCCAGTTCGGTGCCGCGTTCGGAGAGGTTCACCGACAGCGTCGCGAACAGGACGGTGAAGGCCAGCAGCCCGCCGAACGCGAGCATGACCGCGATGAACACGTAGAACAGGTTCATGTACTCGTCCATGGTCTTCTTGAGGGCCTGGGAGTCGGTGTAGGCGACGACGCCGGGCTGGGCCGACAGGGCGCGCTCGGCCGCGGCGCGGTCGGCGTCCGGCCCGAACCGGACGAGCACGGATGTGGGCCGCGCGGACGGCGCCCAGGCGGCGACCTGGTCCAGCGTCGCGTAGGCGTAGGTGCCGAGCGGCTCGTCCACGAACCCGGCGACGGTCGTGGTGACGGTCCGGCCGCCGGCGAGGCGCAGCCCGACGCGGTCGCCGGCGTTCACGCCGAGCTCGTCGCGCAGCGCCGCGCCGAGCAGCGCGCCGCCGGCGGGCAGGGACCGCTCGCCGCCGCCGGGGGTGAGGAACCGGTGCATCCGGGTGGCGGCGGGCAGCCCGACGACGGTGGTGGTGTAGCCCCGGTCGCCGGCGGTGATCGTGGCGGGCAGGTGCGCGGACGGTTCGGCGGCCCGCACACCCTCGGTCCCCGAGATCGCGGCCAGGGCGGCGGCGTCGGGGGGACGGCCGAGGGTGAGTTCGGCGTCCTGCCGCTGGACCTGGTCGAACTGCCGGGACACGGTCGCCTGCGACGAGTCGAGCATCCCCCACGACACGAGGATGAGCACGAGCGCGAGGACGACGCCGGTCATGGTGTAGAGGGTGCGGCGGAACTGGCGGGTGGGGCCGCGCAGCACCAGCCACGCCCCGGCGGGCAGCCGCCCGGCGGCGGGCACGGACCGCTCCAGGCGGGCGATCAGGCCCGCTCCCCCGGTGGACGGGACGGTCCCGCGCATCGCCTCGGCGGGCGGGACGCGGGCCGCCGACACCGCGGGCGCCAGCGCCGCGAGGCCGCCCGCGGCCAGCCCGAACGCCAGCCCGGACAGCATGGTGGTGGCGCGGACGGTCACCGTCGTCTCGGGCAGGCCGATCGCGTCGCCGTACAGGCGGGTGACCGACCCGGCCAGCGCGAGCCCGGCGGCGACGCCGGGAAGCGCCCCGGCGAGCCCGGCCGCGACGCCGGTGGCCAGGTAGTGCGCCACGACCGTGCGGCGGCGGAACCCGCCGGCGCGCAACGTCCCGATGATGACGCGGTCGCGTGCCACACGGCGGGTCAGCACGACGTAGACGGCGACGCCGGCGGCGGCGAGGAACAGCAGCGGGAACATCACGGCCAGCTGGGAGAACCCCTTGATGTCCTGCGCGAGGGTCGCGTTGCTGGGTTGCTCGGCGCGGGTGACCGCGGCGACCGCGCCGTGTTCCCGGGCGGCCGCGGTGAGGGAGGCGCCGAGCCGCGCGGCGTGGTCGCGTCCGGCGGCGGTGTAGTGGACGGCCACCTCGTTGGGCGTGTCCGTGCCGGCGATCCGGCGGGCGAGCGGCTCGGGAACGTACAGGACGCCGAACGATCCGGGCGCGGGCAGGATGTCCTGCCGGCTGGGTGCGGGCCAGAGGTATTCGGGCGAGGACGCGGTTCCGCGCACGCCGAGCCTCCGCCACGCCCGCCCGTCCCACACCGACACGTTCGCGCCCGGTTCCAGGCCGGCGTCCTCGGCGAGGTGCTTGTCGGCGAGGACGCCGGACGGCGCGGCGGGGTCCAGGTACCGGCCCTTGAGCACCTTGACCCGGTTGACGTCCGGCTGCGATCCGGCGGGGAACCCGGCGACGCGGCCGACGAAGGTGTTCCCGTCCGGTGTCCGCATCGGCACGTCGGCGACGGTGCGGGCGACGGCGGCCCGCACGCCGGGCCGCGACCGGGCCTCCCGCGCGATCGCGGCGGTGTCGCCGCCCGACAGCGTCAGGTCCGCGAACCGGTACTCGGCGAAAAGGTCCTGGTATCCGGAGTCCAGGTTCTTGTAGGCGTCGTAGGACGCGCCGAACAGCGCGACGCCGAGCATGACCAGCACGACCACCGACACCAGCTGGGCGGGGCGGCGGCGCAGGTCGCGCCGCAGCTTGACGTTGAGCGTGCTCACCGGGACACCTCGCTCACCAGGACACCTCGTCGGCGGTGGCGGGCTCCGCGGTGGTCGTCACCTCGGCGACGCGGCCGGAGCGCATCCGCACGACACGGTGCGCGATGGCGGCGATCGCGGCGTTGTGGGTGACGACCAGGACCGTGCGGCCCCGCCGGTTGAGGTCCTGCAGGACGTGCAGGACGCCGCGTCCGGTCTCCAGGTCCAGCGCGCCGGTCGGCTCGTCGCACAGCAGCAGTTCGGGGTCCTTGGCGATCGCGCGGGCGATCGCGACGCGCTGCTGCTCGCCGCCCGACAGCCGAGCGGGGAAGTGGCCGCCGCGGCCCGCGAGCCCGACGGCCTCCAGCGCGGCGGCGGAGCGCTCCCGCCCGCCGCGTCCGGTGAGCTCGGCGACGAGCCGGACGTTCTCCAGGGCGGTCAGCGACGGGACGAGGTTGAAGAACTGGAACACGAAGCCGACGGTGTCGCGGCGGTAGGCGGTGCGGGCGTCCTCGTCCAGGCCGGAGATGTCGCGGCCGCCCGCGACGACGACGCCGGCGGTGGCGGGCTCGATCCCGCCGATGAGGTTGAGCAGGGTCGTCTTGCCGGACCCGGACGGGCCGAGCAGGACGACGAACTCGCCGCGCCGCACCTCCAGGTCCACCTCGCGCAGCGCGCGCACCTCGGCGTGGCCGGCGCCGTAGGTCTTGCCGGCCCCGCGCAGCAGCACGGCGGGGGCACCGGCGGGGGCCGGGCCGTCCTCCCGGACCGCCGGCCGCCCGCGGTCACGACGCCTCATGGTCGTCTCCTTCGCCTGCGTCGCCTGCTTTGTCTGCTTCGCCGCCGTGGGCGCCGTGGTCGCCGTGGGCGCCGGCCGGGCGCAGCAGGGCGAGCAGCCCGGCCATCGGGCCGCCGACGTCGGTCCCGGCGTCGATCAGCACATGCAGCAGCAGCCCGTCGATCAGCGCGGCGAGCACCACGGCGAGGCCTTCGGGATCGGCGTCGGCGCGCAGCAGGCCCGCCGCCCGGTTCTCGGCGAGCCGGGCCGACAGCAGGTCCCGGAACATCCGGATCTGCCGCTCGCTCTCCTCGCGCAGTTCGCCGTCGCGGAGACCGTGCATCAGCGCCTCGACGAGCACGCGCTGCCCGGAGGAGCCGGGACCGCGGTCGATGAGGGCCCGGACGGCGTCGGCGACGCCGTCCAGCACGTCCTCGTTCCGGAGGATCGCCTCGACGGGGCCGGCCAGCTCCAGCTCCACGGCGTGCGTCACCGCGGCCCGCCGGAGCGCGTCCACCGACCCGAAGTAGTAGTGCACGAGCGCGTTGTTGGCCCGCGCCCGCTCCGCCACCCCACGCGAGGTCACCCCGGACCAGCCGCTCTCGGCCATCACCGCGACGGCCGCGTCCAGCAGCCGGATCCGCGTCGGAACCTCGTCGCCGGCCATGCTCTCCCCCACCTCTTGGTCGCTTGCTTTAAGCGACTGCTTAATTGGAGCGTACGCCGGACTCTTGCACCATGCAACGGTCGGATGCGGGACGGGCCCTGAGAATGCGGAACGTCCCCGCGCCTGGCCGGTTCGGCGGCGCGGGGACGTCCGGGTGGTGCGGGTTACGCGTCGCGGCGTTTGAGGAGGAACGCTGCCAGCGCGAGGAGCGCGAACGTCCAGAGCGCGAACACGCCGTACCCCTGCCAGGGCGTCAGCAGGTCGTCCTCGCCCTGCTGCGCCTTGGTGATCAGGTAGCCCGCCTCCGAGGGCAGGTAGGAGTAGATGTAGTCGCCGATCTTGCCGGGCAGCAGCATGGCGAGGGGCGCCAGCACGAGCACGAACCCGATCACGCCGGTGATGGCGCCGGCGGTGTGCCGCACGATCGCGCCGATGGCCAGGGCGAACAGCCCGAGCATCGCCAGGTAGAGGCCGCCGCCGACGACGGCGCGCAGCACGCCCTCGTCCCCGAGCGACACCTGCATCTTGTCGCCGATGAGCGCCGAGCCGATGAAGAACGACGTGAACGACACCGCGAGACCGACGGCGAGGACGATCAGAGCGAACACCAGGGCCTTGGCCCACAGCATCGGCAGCCGCCGCGGCACCGCCAGCAGGCTGGCGCGGATCATGCCGGTGGAGTACTCCGAGGCGATCACCAGGACGCCGAGCACGCAGACGGTCAGCTGGCCGAGGAAGAACCCGCTGCCGAGGATGAAGCTGACCGGGTCCGCGGAGACCGACGCCCGGTCGGCGGCGGTCATGTCGTCCCACTGCGCCATGGTCAGGCCCACCAGCAGGGTGGTGAACCCGAGGCTGACGATGACGAGCAGGATCAGCGTCCACAGGGTGGAGCGGACCGTGCGGATCTTCGTCCATTCGGCGAGCAGGAGCCGTGTGAAGCCGGGCCGCGGGTGCGCGGCGGGGTCGCCGGCGGGCTGCGCGGCGGGCTCGGTGGTGGCGGCGGTCATCGGGTCTCCCCCTTCTCGGCGGGACCCGCATCGAGATCGGTGCCGGGCGGGATCGCGCCGGGGGCGGGCCCACCGGCCGCGCCGTACTCGACGCTCTCGCGGGTCAGTTCCATGAACGCGGCCTCCAGCGAGCCGCGCATCGGGGTGAGCTCGTGCAGGACGGCTCCCTCGGCGGCGGCGAGTTCCCCGACGCGGGGCGCCTCCATCTGTGTGACGGTGAGCAGGGAGTCGCCGTCGGCCCGCACCTTGGCGCCCTCGGCGGTGAGGACGTCGGCGAGCCGGCCGGCGTCGGGGCTGCGGACGGTCACCATCTTCTCGGTGCTGCGCTCGACGAAGTCCTCGGTGGAGCAGTCGGCGATGAGCCTGCCGCGCCCGATGACGATGAGGTGCTCGGCGGTGACGGCCATCTCGTTCATGAGGTGGCTGGAGACGAACACGGTCCGCCCCTCGGACGCGAGCCGCTGCATCAGGGTGCGGATCCAGACGATGCCCTCCGGGTCGAGGCCGTTGACGGGCTCGTCCAGGATCAGCACCGACGGGTCGCCGAGGAGCGCGGCGGCGATGCCGAGCCGCTGCCCCATGCCGAGGGAGAAGCCCCCGGCGCGCTTGCGGGCGACGCCGGTGAGGCCGACGAGTTCGACGACCTCGTCGACGCGCTTCTTGCCGATGCCCTGCGTCTGGGCGAGTGCCAGCAGGTGGCTGTGGGCGCTGCGGCCGGTGTGGACGGCCTTGGCCTCCAGCAGCGCGCCGACGGAGCGCAGCGGGGCGGGCAGGTCGCGGTAGTGGACGCCGTGGATGCGGGCGTCGCCGCGGTCCGGCCGGTCCAGGCCGAGCAGCAGCCGCATGGTGGTGGACTTCCCGGCGCCGTTCGGGCCGAGGAAGCCGGTCACCCGCCCGGGGGCGACGGTGAAGGAAAGATCGTCCACGGCGACCTTGCCGCCATAGCGTTTGGTGAGGTTCTCCGCCTCGATCATGCACACATCCTGGATGTTTCACTGACGAAAACCGTGATCGGGATCACGGTAGCGTCCCGGACACCGGGCGCGGTTCATCCCTGGGGTGGATCCGCCTCCGACCTTCGCAGGGGGAAGTGGTCCCGGCGGACAGGGGTTCCCACATCAGGACGGGGGAACCATGCCCGCGGACCCCGGTAGGGTCGGGATCATGTCGCTTCCCGTTTCCGCACCGGCGCACGCGTCCGGCGAGTTCACCGTCGCAGGCCGGTCCGTCCACCGCCTCGGGTACGGCGCGATGCGCCTGACCGGCCCGGGGGTGTGGGGGCCGCCGCGCGACCGCGCGGAGGCGGTGCGGGTGCTGCGCCGCGCCGTCGACCTGGGCGTGGACTTCATCGACACCGCCGACTCCTACGGCCCGTTCCACAGCGAGGAGATCATCCGGGAGGCGCTGCACCCCTACCCGGACGGCCTGCTGGTCGCGACCAAGGCGGGTTTCGTGCGGACGGGTCCGAACCGGTGGCACACGCTGGGCCGTCCCGCCTACCTGCGCCAGCAGGTGGAGATGAGCCTCCGGCGCCTGGGCGTGGAGCGGATCGGGCTGTTCCAGCTGCACCGGATCGACCCGGAGGTGCCGCTCGCCGACCAGGTCGGCGAGCTGGCGGCGCTGCGCGATGAGGGCAAGATCGCCTCGATCGGTCTGTCGGAGGTGAGCGTGCGGGAGATCGAGGACGCCCGCCGCACGGCGGAGATCGTCACGGTACAGAACCGCTACAACCTCACCGACCGCGGGTCCGAGGACGTCCTGGAGCACTGCGAGGCGCAGGGCATCGGGTTCATCCCGTGGTTCCCGATCGCGGCGGGCAAGCTGGCCGAGCCGGGCGGGCCGGTGGACGAGATCGCCCGCGCCACCGGCGCCACCCCGGCGCAGGTCAGCCTGGCGTGGCTGCTGGCGCGCTCCCCGGTGATGCTGCCGATCCCCGGGACGTCCACCGTGGCGCATCTGGAGGAGAACGTCGCCGCCGCGGGCGTCGCCCTCGGCGCCGAGCAGGTCGCCGCGCTGAACGCCCGGACGTCCTGACACACCGCACCTCCCTGAGGCGCCGCACCCTCCTGAGACGCGCAGGCGCCCTCCCGCCGCGGCGGGAGGGCGCGCCGTCCGGCGGTGCCGTCAGGCGGCGACGCCGTCGGAGGCGTTGACGTCCTTGTGGAAGCGCTTGTGGACGTACAGGCGCTCGCCGAGCGTCTCGCAGCGCCACCACAGGCCGCTCGGCGGGCCGATGCGGGTGTTGCGCGGCAGTTCGCGCAGGACCTCGTTGACCGGCGTCATGCGCATGCGCCCGGAACGGCACACCAGGATGCGCCGGTCGGTGACGACGACGACCCGGTAGGCGTTGCTGAAGATGATGATCCAGTAGGACAGCAAGGCGAAGTACTGGCTGGTGGTCTGGGCGCCGAACACCGCCTGGACGTTCTCGCCTTCCTGGAGGACGTGGGCCGCGTTGGCGCGCATCTTGTCGCGGATGGCCACGGTCGGGACCTTTCTCGTGAAACACGTGGGCACCACCGTGCTCGCTGGTCCCACGGCCCTCCCTAGTGATCGGGCGCACCGATTGTGGCACCAATCACCACCGGTTGTGACGATTTCCCGACTTTGGGACATCTTCGCCCGTCCTGGGGCACTTATTGACCGTTTGCCAATAACTGGGCGAGGATGGCCGCCAGGATCCGAACCCGCCGGGAGGCCCCGTGCCCGCCACACCGCAGATGCCCGCGCCGGAACGCCTCGCCGACCGGCTCGCCGACCGGGACGTGCTGCGCGCTCTCGCCGCCGAGCCGCTCATCGGCCTCGGCGCCGGCCGTGCCCTGCTGATGCAGCTCGCGCACCCGCGGGTGGCCCGCGGCGTCGCCGAGCACAGCGACTTCGCCGACCGTCCCCTGGCGCGGCTGTTCGGCACCCTCGACTTCCTGCTGATCGTCACCTACGGGACGCCGGAGGAGGTCGCGCGGATCGCCGCGAAGGTCCGCGGCATCCACACGACCGTCCGCGGCGACGGCTACTCCGGCAACGACGCCGACCTTCAGCTGTGGGTGAACGCGACCCTCATCGACTCGGCCCTGCACATCTACGAGCACGTCATGCGGCCCGGCGACGACGAGCCGGACCTGGCCGAGGAGTACTACCGCCAGTCCCGCATCGTGGCCGAGGTGCTCGGCTGCCCGCTGGAGTCGCAGCCCGCCGACCTGGCCGCGTTCCGCGCCTACATGGCCGAGACGCTCGCCGGGCTGGAGGTGACCGACACCGCCCGCGAGGTCGCCGCCGCCGTCCTGTGGCCCCGCAAGCTGCGCCCCCTGGCCCCGGCCATGGCCGTATTCCGCCTGCTCACCGCGGCGCTGCTGCCCGAGACGCTGCGCGCGCAGTACGGGCTGCCGTGGACGCACAACCGCCGCCGCACCGCGGACCTGCTGCTGCGGACGGCCACCGACCTGCACCACCTGACGCCCGGCCCGCTGCGGCGCCCGCCCCAGCCGCTCCTGGTCAAGCTGGCGAGCCACCGCGTCGACCGGACGCTGTCTGCCCGCCGCTCCCGCCGCCGCGCCCACGCCTGACACACCCCCGGGAGGTTCGCCGATGCTGGGCGTCTTCGCCGACCTGCCCTGGTCGTACGCGGCCGGGGCGGGCATCGCGCTGGCCGCGGCGCACCAGCTGGGCGGCGCCGGTCCCGAACCGCGCCCCGCCCGGGGTGTGACGGGCCGGTACTTCATGCTCGCGATGACCTACAGCGTCGTCGTGTTCGTCCCGGCGAGCCTGCTGGTGGCGCACGCCTATCCGCGGTGGGCGACGCTGCACCACCGCGACGGCGTCCCTCTGGCCGCGCTGGCGGCGGCGGAGATCGCGCTCACCGCCGCGGGTTTCCTGGCGACCCGGTTCCTGCTGGCCGCGGGACGGTCCCGGTGGGCGGCCTGCCAGGTGCTCTTCGGGTGCCTGGCGATGTGCCTGGCCGTCGTCCACGGACCCGGCGGCGACGGGTGGAAGCGGTTCGTGTCGGCCGACCCCGCCGCGTTCGCGGACTTCCCGGAGTTCGTGCGCGCCGCCGACGCGGCGGCCGTCGCCGGGCACGTGGCCGTCTTCCTCACCTCCGGCCTCGCCGTCACCCTCTACGCCACCGGCGCGGTCACCCTCGGCGCACTCGCGCTGATCATGTGCGTGCTGCACCAGTTCGGGCTGACCGACGCCGCCGCCGACGGCCCCGGCCCGCTGCGCGCCGGGCTCGCCGCCGCCGTCACCGCCGCCGGCATCGCCGCCGTCGCCGCGCTGATCTCACTGCTGGTGCACGGCATCGGATGGGTCGCGCTCGCGGCCGTCGCCCCCGTCCTGTGGGCGGCGGTCGCCGCCCGCGGCGCCTTCGCCGCCCAGATGATCACCGACCTGGCGCTGCCCGCCGATCACCCCACCGACGAGTAGGCCACGACGCCGCGGCGCATGGCGTCCATGGCGCGGCGGGCGGTCTTGCGGATGTGGCTGTTCGGCGGGGCGGCGTCGGCGACCTGGCCGAGCAGGTCCAGGAGCTGCTTCACGGCGCGGACGAAGTCGCCCGCGGTCAGGTCGCTTTCGAGGAGGACCTCATCGAGGTCGTCGCCCTTGGCCCACCGGTATGCCGTCCACGCGAACCCCAGGTCGGGCTCGCGGAGGAACGACACCCGGTTGTCGTGCTCGACGGCCTCTAGCACGCCCCACAGCCGCACCATCGCCGCGAGGGCGTCCTGCGCGGGACCCGCGGGCGTGCGGGGCGGTGCGGCGTCGTCGGGCTGCCGCGACTCGTACACCAGCGCGGACACGCACGCCGCCAGCTCGGCGTGGCCGAGCTTCTCCCACAGGCCCTCGCGGAGGCTCTCGGCGGTCAGCAGGTCCAGCTCGTTGTAGATGCGGCCGAGGCGGCGGCCCTCCTCGGTGACCGAGTCGCCCTCCAGGTACCCGAGCTGCTGCAGGACGGCGCAGACCCGGTCGAACGTCCGCGCGATGACCTGGGAGCGGCCCTCGACGCGGCGGCGCAGCTGCTCGGTCTCGCGGTCGAGGCGGTGGTACCGCTCCGCCCACCGTGCGTGCTCCTCCCGCTGGTCGCAGCCGTGCACAGGGTGGCGGCGCAGGTCCGCGCGCAGCCGGGTGATCTCCGCGTCGTCGTCGGCGGCGGCGGAGTCGGCCCGGGACCGCTTGCGGGCCCGCACGTCGTCGGGGACCTTGTTTCGCAGCGTGGACGCCAGGTCGCGGCGGTCCTGCGGGTTGCGTGGGCTGAACGACTTGGGGATCCGGACCCGGTCGACGGGTTCGACGGCGCGGGGGAAGTCCTGGATCGACAGGCGCTGCACCGACCGGTTCACCGTCAGCACGAGCGGCGCGGGCCCGTCGGAGCGGCGCCCGACGCCGGGGTCCAGGACGACGGCGAGGCCGGAGCGGCGCCCCGACGGCACGATGATGACGTCCCCGGGCCGCAGGTGCTCCAGGGACTTCGCGGCCTCGGCGCGGCGGGCGCCGGCCCGCTCCCGCGACAGCTCCGCCTCGCGGTCCGACAGCCGCCGCCGCATCGCCGCGTACTCCATGAAGTCCCCGAGATGGCACTCGGCGGCCTTGGCGTACCCGTCGAGGGCCTCCTCGTTCTTGTGCACCTGCCGGGCCAGGCCGACGACGGCGCGGTCGGCCTGGAACTGCGCGAACGACTCCTCCAGCAGCGTGCGGGCGCGTTCGATGCCGACGGCGCCGACGAGGTTGACGGCCATGTTGTACGACGGCCGGAAGCTGGAGTTCAGCGGGTAGGTGCGGGTGCCGGCCAGGCCCGCGACCGACGCCGGCTCCACACTCGGCCCCCACACCACGACGGCGTGCCCCTCGACGTCGATGCCGCGGCGCCCGGCGCGGCCCGTCAGCTGCGTGTACTCGCCGGGCGTGAGGTCGACGTGCGCCTCGCCGTTCCACTTGTCGAGCTTCTCGATCACGACGGTGCGGGCGGGCATGTTGATGCCGAGCGCGAGCGTCTCCGTCGCGAACACCGCCTTGATCACCCCGCGGGTGAACAGCTCCTCGACGATCTCCTTGAACGTCGGCAGCATCCCGGCGTGGTGGGCGGCGACGCCGCGTTCGAGGGCGGCGAGGAAGTCGCCGTACCCGAGGATCCGCAGGTCCTCCGCGGCGATGTCGGCGGTGCGCAGCTCGGCGTGCGCGCGGATCTCCTCGGCCTCCTCCTTGGAGGTGAGCCGGATCCCGGCGTGCAGGCACTGCAGGACGGCGGCGTCGCAGCCGGCGCGGCTGAAGATGAACGTGATCGCCGGGAGCAGCCCGGCGCGTTCCAGCCGCTCGATCACGTCGGCCCGCGGCGGGGGCCGGAACCGCTGCGGGCGGGCCGTGCGGCGGCGCCCGGTGCGGCGCCCCTGGTTGACCTTGGCGCGGCGGACCTCCTCCACCGCCATCCGGGTGAGCTGCGGGTTCAGCCGGGCCTGCCGGTCCCCGCCCTTGCCGGTGTCGACGAAGAGGTCGTACAGGCGGGCGCCGACCAGCATGTGCTGGAACAGCGGGACGGGACGGTGCTCATCGACGATCACCGACGTGTCGCCGCGGACCTCCTGGAGCCACTCGCCGAACTCCTCGGCGTTGCTGACCGTCGCCGACAGCGCCACGATCCGCACCGACTCGGGAACGTGGATGATCACCTCTTCCCAGACGGCGCCGCGGAACCGGTCGGCGAGGTAGTGCACCTCGTCCATCACCACGAACGCCAGCCCGCCGAGGGTGTGCGACCCCGCGTACAGCATGTTGCGCAGCACCTCGGTCGTCATCACGACGATCGGCGCCTCGCCGTTGACGCTGTTGTCGCCGGTGAGCAGCCCCACCTTCTCGGGCCCGTAGCGGCGGACGAGGTCGGCGTACTTCTGGTTCGACAGCGCCTTGATCGGCGTGGTGTAGAAGCATTTGGTGCCGCCGGTGAGGGCGAGGTGCACGGCGAACTCCCCCACCACCGTCTTTCCCGATCCGGTGGGCGCGGCGACCAGGACGCCGCTGCCGCCCTCCAGCGCCTGGCACGCCTCGATCTGGAACGGGTCCAGGTCGAAGTCGTACAGGGTGCGGAAGTCCAGCAGGGCCGGGCCGCTGCCCTCGGTGCGCTCACGGTAGGCGGCGTACCGCTGGGCCGGGGTCTGCCCGGCCGACGTCGTGTCGGGGGAGGTCATGCCTTCGAGCCTACGGTTCCGACCGGCCCGATTCCCAATCAGTTCCCGAGCCGGGCCGGACGGCGCGGAACGTCAGCCGGTCCGGCCGCCCTTCTCCAGCTCCGCGTCGATCTTCTCCAGGTCCAGCGGGGACACCTCGTCGTCGGCCAGGCCCTCGTACGGGTCGGGCTCGCGGGCCCGGCGGCGGTCGTGCAGGAACGCGATCAGCTCGGCGACCTCGAACAGCACGATCGTCGGGAGCGCCAGCGCCAGCATCGTGAACGGGTCCTGGCTGGGGGTGGCGATCGCGGCGAACACGAACACGCCGAAGACCAGCATCCGCCGCGACTTGCGGATCCGCTCGTGGGTGAGAACGCCGGCGAGGTTCAGCATCACCACGAACAGCGGCAGCTCGAACGTCAGCCCGAAGATGAACAGCATCGCCTGCGCGTAGCCGAGATAGTCCTGGACGCCGACCAGGACGGTCGTGTCGCCCGGCGCGAGCCCGATGAAGATCTCCAGGCCCTTGTCCATCGTCACGTACGCCAGCGCCGCGCCGAGGCAGAACAGCGGAACCGCCGCCGCCAGGAACACATACGTCCAGCGGCGCTCCTTGTTGTACAGGCCCGGCGCGACGAACGCCCAGAGCTGGTACAGCCACACCGGCGACGACAGCACCGCCCCGACCATCAGCGAGACCTTCAGCCGGACGAAGAACCCGTCGAAGATCCCGTGCACGACCAGGTCGCACTTGCCCTCCAGGCAGTGCTCGGCCGGGATCCGCGTGTACGGCTGCTTGAGGAAGTCCCAGATCGGCTCGAAAAGGATCCACCCGACGATCGCACCGAGCACCAGGCCCAGGATCGCCTTGATCAGCCGGTTGCGCAGCTCACGGAGATGCTCCAAGAGAGGCATGCGACCTTCGGGGGCGGTGTCGCTCCTGCTCAGCTTCATCGTCGGCATTCAGGTCGGGGGCGGGCGGCGGTCGCGTGCGGCGGTCAGCCGCCCTTGTGGGCCCTGCCGGGGTCCGAGACCGGCACGCCCTGGATCGGCTCGCCGGCGCCGAGCGCGCCGCGGGCACGCTGGGCGTCGCCGGCCGCCTCGTCCCGCGGGGCCTGCCCCTCCTGCGCGGACCCGGCGGCCTTGGCCGTCCTGCCGTCCGCGTCGCCGTCGTCGTCGTCGTGCAGGCCCTTGGTCTCCGCCTTCAGGATCCGCGCCGACTTGCCCAGCGACCGCGCGAGCGTCGGGAGCTTCGCCGATCCGAACAGCAGCAGAACGACTGCCAGGATGATCAGAATCTCGGTCGTGCCAAGTCCAGCCATGACATTCCTCTTCAGCAGGGGCGCTCAGGACGATCGTACGCCGTCTTCGGGTGATTGTGACGCACGCGTTTCCTCCATCCGGGGGACTTCATCGCGCAGCACCGACAGTTTCGGTTCCAGCCGCCGCCTCGTCCGCTCCAGTTCACGCCCGAAACGCCGCACGCCCAGCCACACCTTGAACGCGCACCAGGCGAGCACGGCCAGGCCGAGGAAGCCCAGCGACACCGACACCGCAACCCACGCCACACCGCCACGGTAGCCGATCCGCTCAGGCCATGCCGTAGCGGGCCAGCGCCCGCACCGCGTCCTCGCGGATCCCCGACGCCAGCCGCGCGGGCGACACGACCCGCCCCTGGTCGCCGAGCCGCAGCGCCAGGCCCCGCACCCACCGGGTGTCGGGCGTGCGCAGCACCACCTGCAGCCGCCCCTCCCCCAGCTCCTCGACGCTCTCGCACGGGTAGTAGTCGGCCACCCACCGGCCCCGCGGCGTCAGCTCCAGCGTCACCGCCTCGTCCTGCGGCGACGGGCGGAACAGGCCCGCGTCCACGTCGATCGGCTCGGCGTCGTCCGGCACGCTCGCCGGCACGTCCAGCACCGCCAGATCGGCGATCCGGTCGAGCTTGAACAGCCGCACCGCCTCCGCCCGGCGGCACCAGCCCTCCAGGTAGGTGTTGCCCTCCACGACCAGCAGCCGCATCGGGTCCACATCGCGTTCGGTGTTCTCGTCCCGCGCCGGGACGTAGTACGTCAGGTGCACGCGGCGGCCCCGGGCGATCGCGTCCCGCAGCGTGCCGAGACCGCTGCGCCCCGGGTCGTCCGACCCGCCGTACGCGTCCACCTCCACCGCGACCTGGCTGGACACCGCCGCCGCCGCGCCCGCCGCGTTCTCCAGCTTGGCGATCACCCTGCTGAGCGCGTCCCGGTCGTCCAGGCCGGGGATGCCCGCGAGCATCCGCAGCGCCACCAGAAGCGCCGACGCCTCGTCCACCTTCAGCCGCAGCGGCCGCGCGATCGACTCCGCCTCCGCCACCGTGATCTCCCCGCCCTCGTAGGACAGGTCGATCGGGCAGTACGGATCCGGCGCCCGCAGCTCCACGCACCACAGCAGGTTCAGGTCGTCGATCAGCTGCTTCTCCGTCACCCCGAACGCGGCGGCCGCCTCCTCCAGCGCCACCGAGTCGCGGTTCACCACGTACGGGACGAGCGCCAGCAGCCGCCCCAGCCGGTCCGTCGACGTCGTCGCCGGCCCCTTCGCGGCGCTCCTCCCGGTCGCCTTCGCGGTCGCCTTCGCGGTCACCGGCCGTTCACCGTCCCGTCCGTCCCGTCCATCCCGGCCGCCCCCTGCTGCCCGGCCAGCACCGACTTCAGATGCTGGATCACCGCTTCCCGCAGGTCCGGCGGATCCAGCACCACCACGTCGTCGGCGAACCGCGCCAGATACGGCGCGAACCGGTCCGCGTCACGGAACGTGAGGGTCGCCTCGTCCCATTCCCCGTCGGCGGGCCCGTCCTGCGCGGGCCGCACGTCCCTGGCCCACCGCCGCGGCCCCTGCGCCGCACCCGCCCGCAGCAGCACCGCCGCCGGGCGCGGCTCGCTCACCGGATCGCCCCAGTCGAACGCGATGCGCCGCACGTCCACCCCGTCGGGGACGGTCACCGACCCGGCCGGCCCGTCCGCCGCCACGTCCCCGGCGATCCGGCTCAGCCGGAACACCCGCTGCTCGTCACGGTCCCGGTCGAACCCCACCACGTACCAGCGGCCCCGCCGGCTCACCACGCCCCACGGCTCCAGATGCCGCCGCACGACCGACGTCCGCCCGATCCCCTGGTAGTCGAACGCGACCGGCCGCCCGTCCCGCACCGCCTCCCACAGCGCCGGGAACGCCGGATCCTGCGTGTCGACCCGCGGCTCGATGCCCACCGCCGCCGGCGCGTCGGTCTCCACTCCCGCCGCCCGCAGCTTCAGCAGCGCCCCGGACGCCGCCTCCGCCATGCTGGCCCGCTGCCACACCCGCGCCGCCAGCCCCAGCACCGCCGCCTCGTCCGGCGACAGATGGATGTCGGGAAGCTCGTAGGCCTGCGGCGGGATCCGGTACCCGATCTCCTCACCGCCGCCGCCCTGCTGGTCGCTGCCCACCTCCAGCGGCACGCCCAGCTCCCGCAGCTCCTCCTTGTCCCGCTCGAACATCCGCTTGAACGCCTCGTCGGAGTCCGGGTAGCCGGGCACCGCGCGGCGGATCTGCTCGGCCGTCAGATAGCGCCGGGTGGCGAGCAGGCAGACCACCAGATTGAGCAGCCGCTCGGTCTTGCGCCGCGACACCTCGTCACCACCTCATCGCTCCATCGACCCCTGAACCGCGCTCGGCGGGTCCGGCCGTCCACGGCCGCGCCCCGCCGTTCAGGACGCTACCGTTTCCCGGTGTGATCCGATGGCGCAAAGGCACAGTTGAGGACATCCGCCGCGAATGGCCCGGGGCGGTCGAGCTGAACGTCTCGATCGGGGGCGACGGCACGCACCGCGCCCTGGCCTATCCCGCCCTCGTGGGACGTCCCGAACCCGGCGACACCGTCCTGCTCAACACTACGGCCTTGGCGATGGGCCTCGGCACCGGCGGCTACGCCATGGTCGTCGCCATCCCCGACCGGCTCCCGCCCGACCCGGCCGGCCCCGGCCACCTCGTCAAGGCCCGCTACACGCCCCTGCAGGCCACCGTCCTCGGCGCCGACGAGCAGGACTCCCCCCACCACGACGTCCTCCGCGACGCCGACTCACTCGGCGGCATGCCCGTCGTCATCGCCGACCTGCACTCCGCGCTCCCGCCGATCCTCGCCGCGCTCCTGGCCGAGCGGCCGTCCGCCCGCGTCGTGTACGTCATGCCGGACGGCGGGGCGCTGCCGTCCTGGTTCTCCATGTCCATCGCCCGCCTCAAGGACGCCGGCGTCCTCGCCGGCACCGTCACCGCCGGGCAGGCCTTCGGCGGCGACCTCGAAGCCGTCACCGTCCACACCGGCCTCCTCGCCGCACGCCTCATCCTGGGCGCCGACGCCGCCGTCCTCGCACAAGGCCCCGGGAACCTCGGGACGGGCACCCGCTGGGGCTTCTCGGGCGTCACGGCCGGGGAGGCCGTCAACGCCGCGTCCGTCCTCGGCGGCCGCCCCGTCGGGTCCCTGCGCGTCAGCGAAGGCGACAAGCGCGAACGCCACATCGGCGTCTCCCACCACTCCCTCACCGCCTACGGCCGCGTCGCCCTCGCCGCCGCCGACATCCCCGTCCCCGAACTCGGCGGCCCCTTCGGCGCCCGCGTCGCCGCCGCCGCCGCGCCCCTGGGCGACCGCCACCGCCTCGTCCCCGTCCCCGTCGACGGCCTCCGCGAGACCCTCGGCGCCGCCGAGGAGGACTGGGGCGTCCGGCTGTCCACCATGGGCCGCCGCCTCGACGAGGACCTCCCCTACTTCCTCGCCGCCGCCGCCGCGGGCCGCCACACCGCCGCCCTCCTCGCCTGACGCCTCAGACGGCCGCGGGCTCCCCGCTGCCCGCGGCCTCCCCGGCCGTGTAGGCCGAGGCGAAGGTGAAGGCGCCCGGGGACGGGCCCTCCTCGCGGAGCCGGGCCAGGCGCTCCAGGCCCTCCTCGACGGTCGGGATGTACCCGGCGGGGACCCACCACATGACGGCGTGCGCGTCCACATGCCGCCGGAACCACTCCCGGCGGCGCCGCATCGTCTCCAAATGCGCGCTGCGGTAGACGAAGTCCCACAGCGACTCGGCCGACTCCCACACCGAGAAGTTGACGATCACGTCCTCACCGGCGGGGCGCATCCCGGTGGCGTCGGGCCGGCCCTCCTCCGTCAGCCGCCACACGAACCCGGGGGCCGCGTCGGCGAGCGCGTTGAGGGGTTCGAGCATCGCGACGAAGTCCGCCGTCCGCGGATCGTCCAGCGGGAAGCTGAGCGTGGCGACGTTGAACTGGGCGAGGTGGTGCGCGCGGGCGCGCTCGTGTCCGGTCATGGGCTTCACCCCACCACGGCGCCCGCTTCTATGTCAACGCTCATTGTTTTTAGAAGGTTCGGCCACCACACAACACCAGCCCGGCCGCGGATCCATCCGCACACGCACCTGCGAAGACCCCTCCACAAGCCCCTCCAGCAACGCGAGATTCATCCCGCACACCAACGGCGGGAACGCCTCAGCCACCACATGGAACGGGCAATTGCGCATCCGCAGAACCGCGCCGCCCTCATCCCGAACGGGGTCATAGCCACGAGCGGACAACACGCCCGCCAACTCGTCCAGATCCCCGCACGCCCCGCCCGGCCCACGCAGCGCCCGGCCACGCCGCCGCGCCGCCTCCCGCACCTCCACGTCCAGCCCGGCAGCCTCCGCCGCCTCCGCCAGCAACCCCGCGGCCGTCCGGTAATCACGCGCCGGCACCGACACGCCCCGCTCCCCCGCCGACCGCCGGTACACCTTCGCGGGACGCCCGGCACCCGGCCCCGAACGCCCCGTCAGCCGCCGGCTCCCCGCCTCCAGCAACCCCGCGTCCACCAGTTTGTCCAGATGAAACGCCGCCAGCGTCCGCGCCACACCCGCAGCCTCGGCCGCCTCGTTCCGCCCCACCTCACGGCCCCGCCCCGCCACGAACTCGTACAGCCGCCGCCGCACCGGATCCTGCAGCAACGCGATCGCGTCGATGTCCTCCACCCCGCCATTCTAAGAACAACGAGGACTCCGCTTAGAACGGAGCGGCCACCACCGTCAATGCGCGCCCAGCAGGTCCACCACGAACACCAGCGTGTCGCTCCCCTTGATCCCGAACTGCGCCAGGCCCTTCTCCCCGTACCCCAGCGACGGCGGCACCACCAGCAGCAACCGGCTCCCCACCCGCTGCCCCACCAGACCCTGATCCCAGCCCTTCATCACCTGACCGGTCCCGATCGTCACCGCCGCCGGATGCCCCTCGGACCACGACGAGTTGAACACCTTCCCGTCACGCCAGAAATACCCCCCATACTGCAACGCCAGCAGCTGCCCCTTCCGCACCGCCGGGCCATCCCCCCGCACCAGCGCCCGCACCTGCAGCTTCCTCGGCGCCGCACCCTTCGGCATCGCCACCGCCGGCGCCTGCCCCGCCGCCGCGTCCCCCACCTTCGGCAGCCCCGGATCACTCAGCGGCGCCTGCTTCTCCCCGCGCGGACCCGCCGTCCGCGAATACACCGCCCGCACGTCCAGCACGTACACCAGCGTGTCGTCCTTGCCCACCTGATGCTTCGGGTCGCCCTTCTCACCGAAACCCTCATTCGGCGGAATCCGCGCCACCACACGCGACCCCGGACGCGCCCCCTCCAGCGCCTTCGTCAACCCCGGCACCAGCTGACCCGTCGGGAACGCACCCGGCCGCCCCTTCGGATAACTGCTCGCCAGCAGCTTCCGCTCAGACTCACTCCACCGGTAACCCACATAATCGGCCACCACCAGATCACCCTTGCGCGCCGCCGCGCCGTCCCCCTCCTTGAGGGTCTCCACAGCCAGAGACTCACCCGGCGCGCCCTCCGGGAACTCCACGTCCGGCAGCTTCCCGAAATCACCGCGCACCGTGACGTCCAAACCGCCACCCGAACACGCGGACAACACCAACGGCGCGGTCAACACGGCGACCACGGGCAACAACCGGACACGACGACGCATACGGGGGTCCTTCGAGGGGTGGGCGAGCGCTACTGCGCGCTCACCCTACCGCCCAAGTGACCGGCCGGTAGCCCCCGGCGCCCGCGTGTCGCACCCACCCCTACATACCGGCGATCAGCTTGTCCACCCGCTCATCCACCGACCGGAACGGGTCCTTGCACAACACCGTCCGCTGCGCCTGATCGTTCAGCTTCAGATGCACCCAGTCCACCGTGAAATCACGCCGCTTCTCCTGCGCCTTCCGGATGAACTCACCCCGCAGCCGCGCCCGCGTCGTCTGCGGCGGAACCGACTTCGCCTCGAAGATGTCCAGATCCCGCGTCACCCGATCCACCGCCCCCCGCTTCTCCAGCAGGTAATACAACCCCCGCTCACGATGCACATCGTGATACGTCAGATCCAGCTGCGCCACCCGCGGCGACGACAACGGCAGATCATACTTCCGCCGATACCGCTCGATCAGCTGATACTTCGCCACCCAGTCGATCTCCCGCGCCACCAGATCCAGCTCGCCCGTCTCCACCGCACGCAGCGTCCGCTCCCACAGCTCCAGCACCCGCTTCGCCGTCGCGTCCCCGCCACGCGCATCCACGAAATCGCGCGCCTTCCCGTAATACTCCTTCTGGATCTCCAGCGAACTCGCCTCCCGGCCGTTCGCCAGCCGCACCTTCCGCCGCCCCGTCATGTCATGACTGACCTCACGGATCGCCCGGATCGGATTCTCCAGCGTCAGATCGCGCATCACCACGCCCGCCTCGATCATCCGCAGCACCAGATCCGTCGCGCCCACCTTCAGCAGCATCGTCGTCTCACTCATGTTCGAGTCACCGACGATCACATGCAGCCGCCGGAACCGCTCCGCATCCGCATGCGGCTCATCCCGCGTATTGATGATCGGACGCGACCGCGTCGTCGCCGACGACACACCCTCCCAGATGTGCTCCGCCCGCTGCGAAACGCAGTACACCGCCCCACGCGGCGTCTGCAGCACCTTCCCCGCACCACAGATGATCTGCCGCGTCACCAGATACGGAATCAGCACATCCGCCAGCCGGCCGAACTCCCCATGCCGCCCCACCAGATAATTCTCATGGCAGCCGTACGAGTTCCCCGCCGAATCCGTGTTGTTCTTGAACAGATAGATGTCACCGGCGATGCCCTCCTCACGGAGCCGCCGCTCGGCGTCCACCAGCAGACCCTCCAGGATCCGCTCACCCGCCTTGTCATGCGTCACCAGATCAACGACACTGTCGCACTCCGGGGTCGCATACTCCGGGTGACTCCCCACGTCCAGGTAGAGCCGCGCCCCATTACGCAGGAACACGTTGCTGCTACGACCCCACGACACCACCCTCCGGAACAGATAGCGCGCCACCTCGTCCGGTGACAACCGCCGCTGCCCCCGGAAGGTACAGGTGACGCCGTACTCGTTCTCAAGCCCGAAGATGCGCCTGTCCACATCACGACCCTATGCGGCCGAGCCCCGACTTGGCAGTCTCTCCAGCCCACCGTTTCCCCCGAACCGACCCCCGCCGCACACACGACAGGCCCGCCACGGCAAGGGCGGCCACCACCACCCCGCCACGACGGGCCCGCACCCGGCCGGAACCCCGCCACCAGGCGACGCCCCGACCAGCCGATCAGTCCCCGACCAGCCGATCAGCCCTCGTCCAGCCGATCAGTCTTCGTCCTCCCCGGCGCCCTTCGCCGGCCGCGCCGGACCCGAACCGGTGTCCGCACCCGGCCCGGCGTCCACCTCCGCGTCCTCCCCGCCCGAAGACCCCCCGGACGCCCCCTCGTCCGCCGCCGACAGCAGATCACCGATCCGCGCCGCCGCCAGCCGCTTGAACAGCCGGTGCTCACGATTGCGGTCCAGCACCGCGACCTCCAGCGACGTCGCCTCCAGATGCCGGTCCGTATCCTGCGCCTCCAGCGCCCGCACCGCCGTCCGCAACGCCTCCGCCAGCGACGAACCCTCCCGGTAGCCGTCCTTCAACGACTCCGCGACCGCGTCCGCCTGCCCGCCCATCGCCACATAACCGTGCTCGTCCGCCACCGAACCATCGAACGTCAGCCGGTAGATCTGATCCGTCTCCGCGCCATCGCCCACCTCCGCGACGACCAGCTCCACCTCGTACGGCTTGTTCGTCTCCGTGAAGATCGTCCCCAGCGACTGCGCGTACACGTTCGCCAGACCCCGCGCCGTCACATCCCGGCGGTCGTACTGATACCCGTTGATGTCCGCGTACCGCACCCCGCCCAGCCGCAGATTCTCGAACTCGTTGTACTTCCCCACCGCCGCGAACGCGATCCGGTCGTAAATCTCACTGATCTTGTGCAGCGCCCGCGACGGATTGTCCGCCACGAACAGGATGCCGTCGTCATACTGCAGCACCACGACACTGCGGCCACGCGCGATCCCTTTACGCGCATAGTCCGCCTTGTCCTTCATCTGCTGTTCGGGCGAAACGTAGAACGGCATGGACACCGGTCTGGATCCCTTCTATCGCAGCGGGGCGGTCGGCCCGCCCGGCGAGTCGTAACGTCCATCGACGACGGTCTGCGCCAACGCGCCCACCTCGTCCTCGCCCAGCCGGCGATACCCCTCCGACGTCACCGACGCCACCACCGGAAAAATCCGGCGCGTCAGATCGGGCCCACCCGTCGCCGAATCATCATCGGCCGCGTCGTACAACGCCTGCACGCACACCAGCGCCGCGTCCTCCGCCGACAATTCCGGCCGGTACAGCTTCTTCAGCGCACCCCGCGCGAACACCGACCCCGAGCCGACCGAGTGGAAATCCCGCTCCTCATACCGGCCCCCCGCCGGGTCGTAGGAGAAGATCCGCCCCTCGTCGCGCTCCTCGTCATAGCCCGCGAACAACGGCACCACCGCCAGCCCCTGCATCGCCATCGCCAGGTTCTGCCGCACCATCGTCGCCAGCCGGTTCGCCTTGCCCTCCACCGACAGCGTCCGGCCCTCACGCTTCTCGTAATGCTCCAGCTCCACCTGGAACAACCGCACCATCTCGATGCCGATCCCCGCCGTCCCCGCGATCGCGATCGCCGAGAACTCATCCGCCCGGAACACCTTCTCGATGTCCCGCTGCGCGATCACATTCCCCGCGGTCGCCCGCCGGTCCCCCGCCATCACCACCCCGCCGGGGAAACTCACCGTCACGATCGTCGTCCCGTGCGGGATCTCATCCCCCACCCGCGACGCCGGCGGCGTCCGCCTGCCGGGCAGCGACTCCGGCGAGTACGCCCCCAGGAACTCCGTGAACGACGACATGTCCGGGCTCGCGAACAACCCCGGCAGACGCCCGGTGTGCGATTCGTGGGACGCCACGCGACTCCCTTCCCTTCGACCAAGGCACCGGCTCCTCACAACCCCACCGGCGCGGACGACTACGACCCTACTGTTCAAGGTCGCCCACGCGCATGCCGCATGATCCCCCGCCGAGTCCGCCCACGGCGAACCCTGACCACATCCCCCGCCGTCACTCCACCCAGACAGGCCCCACACGCAGGATCCCGAGCTTCGGATTCTCCTTGCGATGCCGCCCGTCCGCCTCCCAATGCACCGTCCAGCCCCCCGGCGGCACCTCCGCAGGATCCATGTCCGGGACAGTGAACGACAGGCGCGTCCCGCCGCCGGGAGCCGGAACGTACTCGACCAGGCCGCCCATCAGATAATCCGCGGCGCGGCGGAGGGCGACCGGATCGTCGCCGAACTGGCCCATGCCGGTGTTGCAGCCATGGCAGGCGATGCCGCGCACGGCGCCGGTCTCATGGTCATGGTCGACGTGCTTCGCCGGGAAGTCGAAACAGACGGCGCACAGGCCGACCTGCATCTTGAGCAGCCAGTCGGCGTCCGCGGCATTGATCCCGTACTTCTGGCGCAAGTGGTAATGCCTCGCCGAACCCGGCGAATCCGACCTCGTCCGCCAGCCCGGGTCCGAACGCACCCGATCCGGCCCGCCGAAGACCCGGGAGCCGGTCTCGCGCTCCAGCCACCGCGCCTGCGAGCCCTCCAGCTCCAGGTACTCCGCCGCGAGCCGCAGGCGCTCCGGGTCGTCCTCGAACTGCCCGAGACCGCCGTTGCACCTGAAGCACAGCACCCGGCGGACGAGCCCCGTCATGTGGTCGTGGTCGACGTGCTTCGGCTCGGCGCGGAGGCAGATGACGCAGATGCCGCCCTGCTCGGCGATCATTCGCCGGACCTGCTCCTCGGTGACGCCGTACCGCAACTTCAGGAGGTAGTTGCGCTCGCTACCGTGGTTGCGCTCCCGGTTCTCCCTTTTGATCACGTTGTAGCAGGTTCGACAGTAGCCGGTGATCCCGGACTCTTCGGAGCGGTTACGACCGAACTCGGCGACCGGCTTCACCGTCTCGCACCTTGGGCAGTATTTCTTTCCCTCCGGAACCTGACGTCGCCTCTCATAGGCTTCGGTCTTCTTGCCCAACTCGGCTTGCTTTTTCCGATATGAGCGGCTATTGCGCAGTCCGAAGCAGGCCTTGCAGTAGTACGCCAGGCCGTCCTTGGACGCCTTGAGCTTCCAGAACTCTACAGCCGGCTTCGTCTCTCCGCAGTCCGGGCATCTTTTCGAAAACATGAGCGAGACCTTATCGGCCTCGCTCATGTTCGTCAGCCTATTCGATTATCGAGTGGGCCGGATAAACTGCCCAACTCCTTATATTGCACAGATGTCCGTTTTAATCACTGGCCGCCCTTTTGTACAAACCCGCGTACGAAGTCCTCTGCGTTCTCTTCGAGAACTTCGTCGATTTCGTCCAGAATTGAGTCCACGTCGTCGGTGAGCTTTTCCTGGCGCTCCTGCACGTCCTCGGTGGTCGTGGCCTCGGTCTCCTCGACCTCTTCCGTGCGCCGGGGGGTCTGCTTCTGACCGCCGGTGTCCTTCGTGGCCATCCCGTACCTCCGCTCTGCCGGTCCTTCCGACCCTATCTCCGATCTTCGACGGCCAGCGGATCTTGGAACCCGTTTCGCCGTCTCCACCCGGGGGCCGGGGGACTTGCTCGGGTTATCGCCCGTCGGCCGCTCCCTGAAACGGGCATACCGGTCACGAAACCGAGATGTCGCCTGTCGGTGCAGGTCAGCGAAGCGACAGTGGTATCGATAGTTCAACTATCCAATGGGCGCGCGAATGAGCCCGGACGGCGCTCGTGCGTCGTCCGGGCTCAGACCGCTTGGATCAGCTCTGGCCGGTCAGGGTGGCCACCAGGTCGGCCGCCGTCCGGCAGCGGTCCAGCAGGGGCCCTACGTGCTGCTTGGTGCCGCGCAGGGGCTCCAGGGTGGGAACGCGCTGCAGGGACTCGCGTCCGGGGACGTCGAAGATGACGGAGTCCCAGGAGGCCGCCGCGACGGAGTCGGCGTACTGGCGCAGGCAGCGGCCCCGGAAGTAGGCGCGGGTGTCCTCCGGGGGGTCGTCGACGGCGGCGTCCACGACGGATTCGGTGACGAGGCGGTCGATGCGGCCGCGGTCCACGAGCCGGTTGTAGAGGCCCTTGTCGGGCCGGATGTCGGCGTACTGCAGGTCGATGAGCTGCAGCCGGGAGTGGGACCAGTCGAGGCTGTCGCGGGTGCGGTAGCCCTCCAGGAGGGCGAGTTTGGCGACCCAGTCGAGTTCGCGGGAAAGCTGCATCGGGTCGTCGCCGAGGCGGTGGAGGACCGATTCCCAGCGGTCGAGGACGTCGGTGGTCATCTCGTCGACGTCCGAGCCGAAGCGGTCCTCGACGTACTTGCGGGACTGCTCGAGGTACTCCATCTGGAGCTGGACGGCGGTCATCTTGCGGCCGTCCCGGAGGGTGAGCAGATGCTTGCAGGACGGGTCGTGGGAGACGGCGCGGAGTGCGGCGACGGGCATGTCGACGGACAGGTCGACGGTGAGGAAGCCGTCTTCGATCATGGCGAGGACGAGTGAGGTGGTCCCGAGCTTGAGGTAGGTGGACAGCTCGGCCATGTTGGCGTCGCCGATGATGACGTGGAGGCGGCGGTACTTCTCGGGGTCGGCGTGGGGTTCGTCGCGGGTGTTGATGATGGGGCGTTTGAGGGTGGTCTCGAGGCCTACCTCGACTTCGAAGAAGTCGGCGCGCTGGCTGATCTGGAAGCCGTCGCCGCGGCCGTCGACGCCGATGCCGACGCGGCCGGCGCCGCAGACGACCTGGCGGGAGACGAAGAAGGGGGTGAGGTGGCGGACGATGTCGGCGAAGGGGGTCTCGCGGCGCATGAGGTAGTTCTCATGGCAGCCGTAGGAGGCGCCCTTGTTGTCGGTGTTGTTCTTGTAGAGCTGGATGGGGTGGGTGCCGGGGACCATGGCGGCGCGCTGTGCGGCGTCGGCCATGACGCGTTCTCCGGCCTTGTCCCAGATGACGGCGTCGCGGGGGTTGGTGCATTCGGGTGCGGAGTATTCGGGGTGGGCGTGGTCGACGTAGAGGCGTGCACCGTTGGTGAGGATGACGTTGGCGAGGCCGAGGTCTTCGTCGGTGAGCTGGGTGGGGTCGGCGACTTCGCGGGCGAGGTCGAATCCCCGGGCGTCGCGGAGGGGGTTCTCCTCTTCGAAGTCCCAGCGGGCTCTGCGGGCCCGTGCCGCCGACGCCGCGAGGTAGGCGTTGACGACCTGTGAGGAGGTCACCATCGCGTTGGCCCCTGGCTGCCCGGGTACGGAGATGCCGTACTCGGTCTCGATGCCCATCACCCGCCGAACACTCATATCGTCGAGCCTATCGGGGTGTGGGGGGTGGAGCCATGGGACCCGGTGTTCGCGGGGGGTGTGCCGGGGCATGCGGGCGCGGCGGCCTCCCGTCTGGGGGGCCGCCGCGCCGGTGTCAAGGTGTGGGTCGTGTTACAGGTACTGGCCGGTGTTGGCGACGGTGTCGATGGATCGGCCGGCTTCGGAGCCCTTGGTGCCGGAGACGAGGGTGCGGATGTAGACGATCCGTTCGCCCTTCTTGCCGGAGATGCGGGCCCAGTCGTCGGGGTTGGTGGTGTTGGGGAGGTCTTCGTTCTCGCTGAACTCGTCGACGCAGGCGGCGAGGAGGTGGTTGACTCGCAGGCCTTTCTGGCCGGTGTCGAGGAATTGTTTGATGGCCATTTTCTTGGCGCGGTCGACGATGTTCTGGATCATTGCTCCGGAGTTGAAGTCCTTGAAGTAGAGGACTTCCTTGTCACCGTTGGCGTAGGTGACCTCCAGGAAGCGGTTCTCCTCGGTTTCGGTGTACATGCGTTCGACGGTGCGCTGGATCATGGCCTCGACGGTGGCGTCCTCGGAGCTGCCGTGTTCCTTGAGGTCGTCGGGGTGGAGTGGGAGGCCGGTGAGGATGTACTTGGAGAAGATGTCCTTGGCGGCTTCGGCGTCCGGGCGTTCGATCTTGATTTTGACGTCGAGGCGGCCGGGGCGCAGGATCGCCGGGTCGATCATGTCTTCGCGGTTGGAGGCGCCGATGACGATGACGTTCTCCAGGCCTTCGACGCCGTCGATCTCGCTGAGGAGCTGCGGGACGATGGTGTTCTCGACGTCGGAGGAGACTCCGGATCCGCGGGTGCGGAAGATGGAGTCCATTTCGTCGAAGAAGACGATGACGGGTGTTCCGGCGGATGCCTTTTCGCGGGCGCGCTGGAAGACCAGGCGGATGTGCCGTTCGGTTTCGCCTACGTATTTGTTGAGGAGCTCGGGGCCCTTGATGTTGAGGAAGAAGCTCTTGCCTTCCTGCCCGGTCTTCTCGGCGACCTGTTTGGCGAGGGAGTTGGCGACCGCCTTGGCGATGAGCGTTTTTCCGCATCCGGGGGGTCCGTAGAGCAGGACGCCCTTGGGTGGCCTGAGCTGGTGTTCGCGGAAGAGGTCGGCGTGCAGGTAGGGAAGTTCCACGGCGTCGCGGATCATTTCGATCTGTGAGCCGAGGCCGCCGATCTCGTTGTAGGAGATGTCCGGGACCTCTTCGAGGACGAGTTCTTCGACCTCGGCCTTGTGGATCTTCTCGTAGGCGTATCCGGATCGGGGTTCGAGCATGAGGGAGTCGCCGGCCCGGAGGGGTACTCCGCGTAGGGGTTCGGCGAGTTTGACGACGCGTTCCTCGTCGGCGTGCGCGATGACGAGGGCGCGTTCGCCGTCGTCGAAGAGTTCCTTGAGCATGACGACTTCGCCTTGCTCTTCGAACTTGAGTGCTTCGACGACGTTGAGGGCCTCGTTGAGCATGACCTCCTGGCCGCGCTGGAGGTCATCGACGTCCACGGCGGGGCTGACGTTGACGCGGAGTTTGCGTCCCCCGGTGAAGATGTCGATGGTTCCGTCGTCGCGGGCTTCGAGGAAGACTCCGAATCCGGATGGTGGTTGTGCGAGCCTGTCGACCTCCTCCTTGAGCGCCACGATCTGTTCGCGAGCCTCTTTGAGGGTCGCTACGAGACGCTCGTTCTGACCGGTTACGGCGGCCAGGTTGGCTTGTGCCTCATGGAGGCGTTCTTCCAGCACACGTACTTGGCGCGGGGATTCCGCGAGCTTCCGGCGCAGCACGGAGATCTCCTCCTCCAGGAAGGAGATCTGCGTTTGAAGGTCCCTGACCTCCTTTTCGTGCTGCGCCTTGCGCGCCCCAGCATCGTCACGAGCGGCCACGCCCCGTCACCTCCTCACGAAGAGAGCCGACGACCTACTGAGACCCTACCTATCTGGAGGGCTTCCGTAACCTGCCCATTCGGTGTTCGTGTCGTGCGGGGGTGTTCGGGGAGGGTTGGGAGGGGTGCTGCGGGGGCGGTATGGGGTGTGGGGTTACGGGGCTTGGACCTGGGGGTTCGTGGGTTCGGGCGTGTCGTGGCGGGGGGTTTGCCGAGTTCGGTGGATGTGTGGGGTGGGACACGGGTGTGTCGGGGCGGTGCGGGGCGCGCCGGGGTGTGATCTATGCCTCGGTGGGGTGGCCGGGCGTGGCGGTGTCGCCGGGGGCGGTGCCGGCGGGTGCGGTGCCGGCGGGTGCGGCGTGGGCGCCTTTGGCGGGTCGGCGGCGGCGGGTGGGCGGGGTGACGCCGTCGGCGAGGCGGCGGGCGGTGACGAGGAAGCCGGTGTGGCCGATCATGCGGTGGTCGGGGCGGACGGCGAGGCCGTCGACGTGCCAGGTGCGGAGCATGGTTTCGGAGGCGTGGGGTTCGGCGAAGTTGCCGTGGGCGCGGAGGTCTTCGACGATGCGGGACATCTGGGTGGTGGTGGCGATGTAGGCGCAGAGGATGCCGCCGGGGATGAGGGCCTTGGCGGCGGTGTCGAGGCATTCCCAGGGGGCGAGCATGTCGAGGACGACGCGGTCGATCTCGGTTTCGGCGAGGGCGTGTTCGAGGGAGCCGACGGTGAGGCGCCAGGCGGGGTGGGGGGCGCCGAAGAATTTCTCGACGTTGGTGCGGGCGATGTCGGCGAAGTCGGTGCGGCGCTCGTAGGAGGACAGGAGGCCGTGTTCACCGACGGCGCGGAGGAGGAAGCAGCTGAGGGCGCCGGATCCGGCGCCGGCCTCGACGACGCGGGCGCCGGGGAAGATGTCGGCGGTGGCGATGATCTGGGCGGCGTCTTTGGGGTAGACGACGGCGGCGCCGCGGGGCATGCGGAGGGTGAAGTCGGTGAGGAGGGGGCGGAAGGCGAGGTATTCGGTTCCGCCGGTGGTGCGGTAGACGGTGCCTTCGGGGCTGCCGATGATGTCGTCGTGGGGGACGGAGCCTTTGTGGGAGTGGTACTGCTTGCCGGGTTGGAGGGTGATGGTGTTGATGCGGCCTTTGGTGTCGGTGAGCTGAACCTGGTCTCCGGGCCGGAACGGGCCGTGGGGGATGCGGCCGGGGGTGGGTGCGGGGCCGTTCGGCTGGGGTTCGCTCATGGGGGTCAAGGCTAGCGGCGCGTGGGGGCGCGGCTGACGGCTGCCCTGGTCGGGCGGGTGGGGCGGGGGGGTGCTTCAGATGCCGGTGAAGGCCTGGTCGACGTCGGTGGCGGCGAGGACGCCGTAGACGCGGCCGCCGGGTTCGATGAGGAGGTATTCGGAGGCGGGGGCGCGGCGGAGGGCTTCGATGAGGTCTTCGCCCGTGATGTCGGCGGGGAGGGTGAGGTCGTCGTCGATGCCGCGGGAGAGGTCGCCGGCGGTGATCCAGGGGCGGCGGTGTTCGGGGGTGGCGGTGACGGCCTTCTCGTTGACGAGGCCGAGGGGGCGTCCGTCGTGGTCGGCGATGACGATGGCGCCGGCGTGGTCGTGGTGGGCGCGGCGGATTGCTTCGGCGAGGGGGGTGTCGGCGGTGACGAGGGTGGCGCGGCGGGCGAGGCGGCGGGCGGCGAGGAGGGGGATGCGGTCGCGGACGTGTTCGGCGCGGATGGCCTGGGTGGCGCCGACCCAGATGAAGGAGGCGACGAGGGCGGACCAGAGGAGGGCGAGCCAGCCGATGCCGGTTCCGGTTCCGTAGGTGGCGAGGTAGGCGCCGGCGACGAGGCAGGCGATGGCGACGGCGCGGCCGACCCAGCCGGCGATGATGGCGCCGCTGCGGCTGTGTCCGGTGGCTTTCCAGACGGCGGCGCGGACGAGGCGTCCGCCGTCGAGGGGAAGGCCGGGCAGGAGGTTGAAGACGCCGACGAGGAGGTTGGCGAAGGTGAGGGCGTCGACGAGGAGGAGGGCGACGTCGGGGAGGGGGATGAGGGCGTGGGTGAGGAGGCCGAGTCCGGCGAGGACGAGGTTGACGAGGGGGCCGGCGAAGGCGATGAGGAATTCGCGGCCGGGGGTGGGGGCTTCGCGTTCGATGGCGGTTTCGCCGCCGAGGACGTGGAGGGTGACGGAGCGGACGGGGAGGCGGAAGGCGCGGGCGGTGACGGCGTGGCTGAGTTCGTGGATGAAGACGGAGCCGTAGAGGAGGACGGCGTAGGCGAAGGCGACGAGGTAGCTGAGGGGGCGTTCGACGACGTCGTGGACTTGTCCTTCGAACATGACGGTGATGAGCGCGGCGACGAGGAACCAGCTGGGTGAGACGTAGACGGGGATGCCGAAGGGGCGGCCCATGAGGAGGCCGGGGCGTGCCGTGCGGCCGTTTTCGGGCCCGGGGTCTCCGGCGGGCGTCTTTCCCTCGGTCGGGGGCGCGCTGTGTGTCACGTGACCGATGCTACGGCCCCGGTTGGGCGGATCGGCCGGTGGTGTGGCGGGTCGTGGTGCGGCCGATGCGGATTTTCGTCGGGGGTGTCGCCTAGTGTGCTGTGCCATGACGACGACCGAGGCGGGTAGTTCTTCGTCCGTTCCGTCCGGGGGCGGCGGTGCCGGGGACGGGGGCGCCGGCGGCGGGGCGGGTGTGGCGGTGGTGGGGTCGTTGTCGCCGTCGCGGGCGGGCGATTTCATGACGTGTCCGCTGCTGTACCGGTTCCGGGTGATCGACCGGTTGCCGGAGCGGCCGAGTGCGGCGGCGGCGCGGGGGACGCTGGTGCATGCGGTGCTGGAGCGGTTGTTCGATCTTCCGCGGGGCGGGCGGACGGCAGAGGCGGCGGTGGAGCTGCTGGGGCCGGAGTGGGAGCGGCTGCTGGTGGAGGAGCCGGAGCTGGCGGAGTTGTTCGCGGAGGGCGATGCGGGGGACGCGGAGCGGTCGGCGTGGCTGGGTCAGGCGCGGCGGATGGTGGAGCGGTATTTCACGCTGGAGGATCCCCGGCGGCTGGAGCCGGCGGAGCGTGAGCTGTTCGTGGAGACGGTGCTGGATTCGGGGTTGAAGCTGCGGGGGTACATCGACCGGGTGGATGTGGCGCCGGGCGGTGACGTGCGGATCGTGGACTACAAGACGGGGACGGCGCCGCGTGCGGATTTCGAGGCGCGGGCGTTGTTCCAGATGAAGTTCTACGCGCTGGTGCTGTGGCGGTTGCGGGGGCGGGTTCCGCGGCTGCTGCAGCTGATGTATCTGGGTAACGGCGAGGTTCTGCGGTACGAGCCTGATGAGGCGGATCTGCGGGCGACGCAGCGGAAGGTGGAGGCGCTGTGGCTGGCGATCCGGCGGGCGATGGACACCGGGGAGTGGCGGCCGCGGGCGGGGCGGCTGTGCGACTGGTGTGATCACAAGGAGCGGTGCCCGGAGTTCGGGGGTACTCCCCCGCCGTTGCCGGTGGTGCCGGTGTCCCGGCCGTCTCCCGCGGATCTGGAGGGTGCGGCGGCGCCGGGCGGTGCCGCCCGGGAGCGTGACGATCTGTAGTGGTGCGGTGACGTTGGGCCGTGCGCGGGGAGGTCAGGTGAAGGGTGAGGGCGGGTGCGTCATCCTTGGGGAGGACTGCGGATCCGCGTTCAGGAGGGGCCGAGGCCTGGTGTGAGCTCCTAGGGTGAAAGCGTGTCACCCCGCATCCGTGGTCTTCGTGCCTGCCGCGCCTGGTTGAAGGTGCGTCCTCAGGCGGCCGACGCGTTGCTCGCGTTGGGTCTGCTGCTGGTGGGGCTGCCGCAGCTGTTCCTGGAGGAGCTGCCGAAGGGTGCGGATTACGAGCAGTTCCGGGATCCGGATGTGTGGAGCGGGCTGCTGGTCGCGGCGGTGACGATGTCGCTGACGTGGCGGCGGCGTCATCCGCTGCAGGTGCTGGCGTTTATCATCGGGGGCGAGCTGGTGATGGCGGTGGCGGGGTATCCGCCGTCGGTGCCGGACGTGGTGGCGTTCCTGATCGCGGTGTACAGCGTGGCGGCGCATCGGGGTCTGGCGCAGAGCGCGCTGGGCGGGCTGGCGGGGTTCGTCTATTTCCTGGTGTATTTGATGCTGCTGCCGGTGTCGTCGTCGCTGCCGGTGGTGGTGACGGACTGTGCGCTGGTGGTGGGGGTGTGGGTGCTGGGCCGGAACCTGCGGCTGCGGCGGGCGTATTTCGCGGAGCTGGAGGACCGGGCGGCGCGGCTGGAGCGGGCGCGGGGCACCGACGCGCGGGCGGCGCGGATCGAGGAGCGGTCGCGGATCGCGCGGGAGCTGCATGATGTGGTGGCGCATCATGTGAGCGTGATGACGGTGCAGGCGGGGGCGGCGCGGCGGATCATCGACCGGGACGCGGGCAGCGCGCGGGAGGCGATGTCGACGATCGAGGAGGTCGGGCGGACGGCGCTGAGCGAGATGCGGCGGATCGTGGGGGTGCTGCGGACGGACCGGGACGCCGAGCAGGCGGGGCGGGAGCTGGCACCGCAGCCGGGTCTGGGTGATCTCGCGGAGCTGCTGGATCATGTGCGGGAGACGGGTCTGTCGGTGCAGCTGTGGATCGAGGGTGAGGCGCGGTCGCCGTCGCCGGGGGTGGACGTGGCGGCGTTCCGGTTGATCCAGGAGGCGCTGACGAACACGCTGAAGCATGCGGGGCCGCAGGCGCGGGCGTGGGTGCGGCTGTACTACGGGGATCGTGATCTGACGGTGGAGATCGAGGACGACGGGCGTGGCACGGCGACGTTCATGGCGGACAACGACGACAATCCGGGGCATGGCCTGGTCGGGATGTACGAGCGGGTGGCGCTGTACGGTGGCGAGTTGAGGATCGGGCCGCGGGTCGGCGGCGGGTTCGGTGTGCGGGCGCGGTTCCCGCTGGAGGCGTGAGGCCGCGGCAGGCCGTAGGTTGGGCGGGATCGCCGTGGTCCGGCGGATCGCCGTAGGTTGGGCGGGATCACCGTAGGTTGGGCGGAATCACCGTAGGTTGGGCGTGATCGCCGTGGTTCGGGCGGAGCGTCGTGAGGCGAGGAGCGGGACGATGAAGCGTCGGGAACGCCGGGCGGGCGGGGCGCGGCGATGAGCGCGGTGCGGGTGCTCCTCGTCGATGATCAGCCGCTTCTGCGGACGGGGTTCCGGCTCATCCTGGAGGCCGAGACCGACATCGCGGTGGTGGGTGAGGCCGGGGACGGCGCGGTGGCGGTGGAGCTGACGCGGTCGCTGCTGCCGGACGTGGTGCTGATGGACATCCGGATGCCGGGGGTGGACGGGATCGAGGCGACCCGGCGGATCGTCCGGGACGGTGCGGCGTCACACGATCCGAAGGTGCTGATCCTGACGACGTTCGATCTGGACGAGTACGTGATCGAGGCGGTGCGGGCGGGGGCGAGCGGGTTCCTGCTGAAGGACTCGCCGCCCGAGGATCTGGTGACGGCGATCCGGATCGTGGCGGCGGGCGACGCGATCGTGGCGCCGAGCGTGACGCGGCGGCTGCTGGACCGGTTCGCGTCGCGGCTGCCGGCGGTGCGGGACCAGTCGCCGCCGCCGGGGCTGGACACGCTGACCGAGCGTGAGCGTGAGGTGCTGTCGCATGTGGCGCGGGGCCAGTCGAACGCGGAGATCGCGGCGGAGCTGGTGGTCAGCGAGACGACGGTGAAGACGCACGTGGGGAACGTCCTGGCGAAGCTGGGGCTGCGGGACCGGGTGCAGGCGGTCGTGTACGCGTACGAGACGGGGATGAGCCGGCCGGGGCAGAGCTGACCCGGTGCCGGCGCGTCGCCGCGGGTGAGCGGCCCGGTGGGTGCGTCCGGGGGCCGGTGGGGTGTTCGCGCTGGCCGCGGCTGCGCGGGTGCGTGCGGTGTCAGGGTCGGACCCTGAGGTGACCCCGTCTTCGAGGAGGAGGCGTCTACTCCGGTAGGACGACCGGAGGGTGGCGCCTCCTGCCCTGGGGGGACGGGCAAGTCCGTTCCTGGGGTGCATGTCGGAAGGCCGCTGGGCTTCTACTGTTTTGTACGTCGGATCGCCCGGGGGCATCGCGTGATCCGGACATGTTCTGCTCGCATTCACTTACATTCCGGGAGTTTCACGTGACGAACACCGCCCCATCGACCGCCGGCGCGCAGACCGCGCCCGGGGCGGGCGACTTCGCCGCACGGACCAGTCAGATCGCGAAGGTGTACGGGCGCGGCGACGCCCAGGTCGTCGCGCTCGACGGGGTCACGGTCGGCATTCCCCGCGGCCGGTTCACGGCGATCATGGGTCCGTCCGGGTCCGGGAAGTCGACCCTCATGCACTGCATGGCGGGGCTGGACTCGGTGGACTCCGGGGAGGTGTTCATCGGTGACACCGAGCTGACCCGGCTGAAGGACAAGCAGCTCACCCGGCTGCGCCGCGACAAGGTCGGTTTCATCTTCCAGGCGTTCAACCTGGTGCCGACGCTGACGGCGCTGGAGAACATCACGCTGCCGATGGACATCGCGGGACGCAAACACGACCGGGAGTGGCTGGACACGGTGATCGACACGGTGGGGCTGCGGCCGCGGCTGAAGCACCGCCCGTCGGAACTGTCGGGCGGGCAGCAGCAGCGGGTGGCGTGCGCCCGCGCGCTGGCGGCCCGCCCGGAGATCATCTTCGCGGACGAGCCGACGGGGAACCTGGACTCGCGGTCCGGCGCGGAGGTGCTGGGGTTCCTGAGGGACTCGGTGCGGCGGATGGGCCAGACGATCGTGATGGTGACGCATGACCCGACGGCGGCGGCGTACGCCGACCAGGTGCTGTTCCTGACCGACGGGCAGATCGTCGACACGATGGCGGGCCCGACGGCCGAGCGGGTGCTGGAGCGGATGAAGGGCTTCGAGTCCGGCGGCGCGGCGGACGCGCGGCCGGCCGGCGCCGACGCGCAGGGGCCGGGGGTCGCGGCGCGATGATGGGCAAGGTCACGCTCCGCAACCTCGCGGCGCACAAGATCAGACTGGTGCTGACGGCCGTCGCGGTGATCCTCGGCGTGGCGTTCGTGGCCGGGACGCTGATCTTCACCGACAGCATGAACAAGCGTTTCGACGAGGTGTTCAGCAGCATCAGCGAGGACATCGCCGTCGACGTGCGGGCGAAGAAGGTCGTGGGCGGCAACGACGACGGAATGTCGGCGCAGCCGGTGCCGGCGTCGGTGCTGGAGACCGTCAAGGGCGTGGACGGGGTCAAGGACCCGATCGGGAACGTCACCGGGTACGCGGCGGTCGTCGGCAAGGACGGCGAGATCGTCGGGACGCCGCAGAACGGCCCGCCGCAGCTCGGCGTGAACTGGACGAGCAGCGGGTTCTTCGAGCTCACGTCCGGCCGCGCGCCGCGGGGGCCGGCCGAGATCGTCGTCGACGAGGCGACCGCCGACAGCGGCGGGCTGGCCGTCGGCGACACCACCCAGGTCATCACGGCCGGGCCGCCGCAGCGGATGAAGATCGTCGGGCTGACCGACACCGGGAACATGATGGGGACGACCATCACCGCGTTCGACACCCCGACGGCGCAGAGGCTGCTGCTGAAGCCCGGCTACTTCAGCGACATCGAGATGGGTTCGGCGGGGCCGTCGGAGGGGGAGCTGCGCGACCGCGTCGCGAAGGTCCTGCCGCAGAACCTGGAGGCGATCACGGGGACGGAGCTGCGCGAGGAGGCGCAGAGCGACGTCGCGCGGATGATGGGCTTCTTCCGGACGTTCCTGCTCGCGTTCGCGCTGATCTCGATCTTCGTCGGGGCGTTCATCATCTTCAACACGTTCTCGATGCTGGTGGCGCAGCGGACCCGTGAGCTGGCGCTGCTGCGCGCGATCGGCGCGGCCCGCGCGCAGGTGACGCGGGCGGTGATCGGTGAGGCCGTCGCGGTCGGGATCGTCGGGTCCACGCTCGGGCTGGCGGCCGGGGCGGGCCTGGCGTCGCTGCTGCAGACGCAGATGGGCGACGCCGGGGAGGGCGGCCTGACGTTCACCGCGACGCCGGTGATCTGGTCGTACGTGGTCGGGATCGTGGTGACGGTCGTGTCGGCGTACTTCCCGGCGCGGCGCGCCGCGAAGATCCCGCCGGTGGCGGCGATGCGCGACGACGTGGCGCTGCCGCAGCGGTCGATGCGGATCCGGATCGCGCTCGGTTCGCTGCTGACGGCCGTGGGCGCGGGGCTGATCGGCCTCGGTCTCGCGGGCGGCGGCGGGAACCCGGCGATCCCCGTCGGCGCGGGCGCGTTCGCGGTGTTCATCGGTGTCGCGATGCTCGCCCCGGTGATCAGCGTCCCGGTGCTGCGGGTGCTGGGGGCGCCGGCGGCGCGGCTGATGGGGTCGCCGGGGCGGCTGGCGCGGCAGAACGCGCTGCGCAACCCGCGCCGGACCGCCGCGACCGCGGCGGCGCTGATGATCGGCCTGGCGCTGATCACCACGGTGAACGTGCTGGGCGCGACGATGCGGGCGTCGATCGACGAGCAGGTGGACGCGCAGTTCGGCGCGGACTACCTGGTGCAGTCGCAGGGCGCGGGCGGCGTGAACGCCGAGGCGCGGCAGAAGATCGAGAGCGTCGCCGGGGTGGTGACCGCGTCGCCCACCTACGACGGCGAGGTCAAGATCGACGGCAAGGAGGTGTTCTACGTCGCGGGCGACGCGCGGGTCCTCACCGGCGCAGCCCGGCTGAAGATCGTGTCGGGCGGCGCCGCGACCGGCCCGTCCGCGATCATGGTGGACGAGGACACCGCGAAGGACCGCGGGTGGAAGGTCGGGACGGTGGTGCCCGCCCAGTTCCCCGACGGGAAGACCGAGCGGCTCACGCTGTCCGGCGTGTACGCCAAGAGCGACCTGATCGGGCCGCGGCTGCTGTCGCCGCAGGCGCACCTGAAGCACACGGTGAAGCCGGCCGTGTCCATCATGGTGGTCGACACGGCCGAGGCGGACGCGGCGACGCGGACGGCGCTGGAGTCGGCGCTGGCGGGCTACCCGAACCTGGAGGTCGCCGACCAGGCGTCGCTGAAGGAGGACGCCCGCGCCCAGGTCGACGGGTTCGTGACGTTCCTGACGATCCTGCTGATCATGTCGGTCATCATCGCGGCCGTCGGGGTGATCAACACTTTGGCGCTGTCGGTGATCGAGCGGACCCGGGAGATCGGGCTGCTGCGCGCGATCGGGATCTCCCGGCGGCAGCTGCGCCGCATGATCCGCCTGGAGTCCATCATGATCGCGTTGTTCGGGGCGGTGCTCGGCATGGGCATCGGGGTCGCGTTCGGCGCGGCGCTGCAGAACGCCCTCGCCGATGACGGTCTCGGGGTCCTCGCCATCCCGTACGGGACGCTCGTCGTCTACCTGGTGGTGGCCGCGGTGATCGGTGTGCTGGCGGCGCTGTGGCCGGCGTGGCGGGCCGGGCGCATGGACGTCCTGAAGGCGATCTCCACCGAGTGACGCCCGCCGCGCCGCCGGAACCCCGGCGGCGCGGTGCGGCGGCCCGGTGCGGGCACGCAAAGACCCGGTCCCCTCGGGTGAGGGGGCCGGGTCTTTCCGGTGCGGGAGGCGCGCCGGGGGGAAGGTCCGGCGGGCGCCCTACTCCGCGGGTTCGGCGCCGGGCTCGGGCTCGGCGTCGTCGGACGGGGCCTTGCCGAGCGTCACCGCGGCCTTGGCGACCGCGTCGGTCGCGCTGACGGTGGTGTTCTCCGGGAAGTGGCAGGCGGCCTGGTGGCCCGGGCTGAGCTCCACCAGCGGCGGCTCGACCTGCTTGCAGATGTCCTGCGCCTTCCAGCAGCGGGTGTGGAAGCGGCACGCCGGCGGCGGGTCCAGCGGGCTCGGCACGTCGCCCTGCAGCCGGATCCGCTTGCGGTTCTCGCGTTCGCTCGGGTCCGGGATCGGCACGGCCGACAGCAGCGCGTTGGTGTAGGGGTGCATGGGCCGCTGGTACACGTCCGCCCGGTCCGCCACCTCGACGATCTTGCCGAGGTACATGACGGCGACGCGGTCGGAGATGTGCCGCACCACCGACAGGTCGTGCGCGATGACCACGTAGGTGAGGTCGAGCTCGTCCTGCAGGTCCTCAAGCAGGTTCACGACCTGCGCCTGCACCGACACGTCCAGCGCCGACACCGGCTCGTCCGCGATGATCAGCTTCGGTTTGAGGGCGAGGGTGCGGGCGATCCCGATGCGCTGCCGCTGCCCGCCGGAGAACTCGTGCGGGTAGCGGTTGTAGTGCTCGGGGTTCAGCCCGACCAGCTCCAGGATGTCCTGGACGGCCTTCTTGACGCCCTGCTTGGCCTCGATGTTCTGCAGCCGGAACGGGGCCCCGACGATCGCGCCGACCGTCTTGCGCGGGTTCAGCGACGAGTACGGGTCCTGGAAGATCATCTGGAGGTCGCGGCGGAGCGGCCGGAGGCGGCCCTGGGACATCTTCGTGATGTCCTCGCCCTCGAAGGTGATCTTCCCGAAGCTCGGGTCCAGCAGCCGCATGATCATCCGGCCGGTGGTGGACTTGCCGCAGCCCGACTCCCCCACCAGCCCGAGCGTGTCGCCCTTGCGGACCGAGAACGACACGCCGTCGACGGCCTTGACCGCCGCCACCTGCCGGCGCAGCAGCCCCGCGGTGACGGGGAAGTGCTTGCCGAGATTGTCCACCTCCAGCAGCACCTCGCCGTTCTCACGCGAACGGGGCTCGGCCGCCGGGGTCTTCGATGTGCTCACAGTCTCGTTACCACCCGTGCTCGTCACAGCTTCGGCCGGATCTCGTCGTTCCAGATCTCCCGCCGCTTGCCCAGCGGGAGATGGCACGCCGCCTTGTGGCCCGGCTCGACCTCGACCAGCTCGGGCCGTACGGTCTCGCTCTTGCCGTCGTTCAGGTCCCGGTAGGGGCAGCGCGGATGGAACGCGCACCCGGACGGGACGTTGATCAGGCTCGGCGGCGTCCCGGTGATCGGCATGAGCCGCTCGGACCGCTCGCGGTCCAGCCGGGGCATCGAGCCGAGCAGCCCCCACGTGTAGGGGTGCAGCGGCCGGTGGAAGGTGTCGTCCACCGACGCCTGCTCGACCGAGCGGCCGGCGTACATCACCAGGATGTCGTCGGCGAGTTCCGCGACCACCCCGAGATCGTGGGTGATCATGATGACGGCGGAGTTGAACTCCTGCTGCAGGTCCCGGATCAGGTCCAGGATCTGCGCCTGGACGGTCACGTCCAGCGCCGTCGTCGGCTCGTCGGCGATCAGCAGCTCCGGGTCGCACGACAGCGCCATCGCGATCATCGCGCGCTGCCGCATGCCGCCGGAGAACTGGTGCGGGTAGTCGTCGACCCGCTTGTCCGGCCTGGGGATGCCGACCTTGCCCAGCATGTCGATGGCGTGCTTGCGCGCGACCTGCTTGGACACGTCGTTGTGCACCCGGTAGGCCTCCACGATCTGCTTGCCGATCGTGTAGAAGGGGTGCATCGACGACAGCGGATCCTGGAAGATCATCGCCATGTTGCGGCCGCGGAGGCGGCGGACCTCGCTCTGCGAGGCGCCGACGATCTCCTTGCCGTCCAGCCAGATCTCGCCGGACACGCTGGCGTTGCGCTTGTTGTGCAGGCCGAGGATGCCGAGGCTCGTGACGCTCTTGCCCGAGCCCGACTCCCCCACGATCCCCAGCGTGCGGCCGCGTTCCAGCTGGAACGACAGCCCGTCGACGGACTTGACCAGGCCGTCGTCGGTCGGGAAGTGGATCTTCAGGTCGCGGACCTCGAGGAACGCCGTGGGAGCCTCGCCCTCGTCCGCGGTCTTCGCGGCCGGCGCGGTGCCGGTCATCAGCCCAGCCTCACTCTCGGGTCGACGATGGCGTACAGAAGGTCGACGATCAGGTTGATCACCACGATGGAGGTGGCGGTGATCAGCGTGACCCCCAGCACCATGGGCAGGTCGCCGCTGCGGATCGAGCCGATCGCGAGCTGGCCCAGCCCGGGGATGCCGAAGGTGTTCTCGGTCAGCACGGCGCCGCCCAGCAGAAGACCGAGGTCGAGGCCGAAGATCGTCAGGAGCGGCGTCAGCGACGCGCGCAGCGCGTGCTTGGTGACGACGGTCTTCTCCGGCAGCCCCTTGGCGCGGGCGGTGCGGATGTAGTCCTCGTTCATCGTCTCCAGCATGCCCGCTCTGGTGAGCCGCGCGTACATCGCGGCGTACAGGAACGCCAGGGTGACCCAGGGCAGCACCAGCGACTGGAACCACGTCACGGGATTCTCGGTGAATGGGTTGTAGCTTCCGCCGCCCGGAAAGATCTTGAAAGTGTAGGAGAACAGCGCGAGTGACACCAGCCCGGTGAAGTAGATGGGCAGCGACACACCGCTCAACGCGATGATCATCGCGGTTCTGTCCCAGAGAGTCCCTCTCTTGAGGGCTGAGATGACGCCCGTGGTGATGCCGCCCGCCAGCCAGATGATCGCGGCTCCGATGGCGAGCGACGCGGTCGCGGGGGCGCGGTCCATCAGCGTCTGCAGCACCGGCTGGCTGCTGCGGAACGAGTAGCCGAGGCACGGCGCCGGGCAGTGGTCGGTGACCGGGCCGGCCTTGTAGTCCTTGCCGACCACGATGGCCTTGAGGTAGTTCCCGTACTGCACGACGACCGGGTCGTCGAGGCCGAGACGCTCCTTGGTGTCCTCAATGGCCTCCTGGCTCGGCGCTTTGCCGACGTACGAGGCGGCGAGCTGGTCGGTCGTCTGTCCCGCGAGCTTCGGCAGCCAGAAGAAGATACCGAAGGTCACCAGGCTGACCAGCAGCAACATGACGAAGGCACCGATCAGGCGCCTGATGATGTATGGGAACACATTACGCGGCCCCACCCGCCGGCCGGCCGGACCTGTAGGTCCGGGCACGGCCGGCGGGCGTCGCCTTCACCTGCCTTCAGAGGGACGCATGGACGAGTGGAACCCTTACTCCACGCCCATGTTGAGGTAGTCGTACATGCCGCCGTAGGAGAGGGTGATCCCGGCGTTGGTGACGCGCTCCGGCCGGTACATCAGCGCCTTGGCGTACACGAGCGGAACCTGCGTCGCCGACTGCATGACCATCTTGTCGACCTCGCCATAGATCTTCAGGCGGGCCGCCTTGTCGGTGTTGGCGATGGCGCCGTCCAGCGCATCGTTGATCTTCGGGTCGTCCAGTTCGGCGAGGTTGGTGCCGCCGGACGGCTTGATGGCGTCGCCGTGCACGATCTGCGCGAGGAAGCCGTAGCCGGTGGGCCAGTCCGCCGCCCACGCCATGATCATCATGCCGACGCCGTGCTCGTGCACGTAGTCCGGCACGCCGACGTACTTGTTGAAGTAGTCACCGGCGGGCCACTGGACGATCTCGGTCTCGATGCCGACCTTCTTCAGGCTCTGCTGGATCGCCTGGGCCATCGCGACTTCCTTCGGCCGGTCGGACCGGGCCGAGATCTTCGTCTTGAAGCCGTCCGGCTTGCCGCAGGCCTGCAGCTCCTGCTTCGCCTTGGCCATGGTGGCCTCGTCGAGGCCGCCGTTCTCGGCCTGCTTCTGCGGGTACAGGTCGAACTTGGTGTAGCCGTCGACCGTCGGCGGCAGCACCGTGGTGGCGACGTCACCGCCGGCCAGCGGGCCTCCGTAGGCGGTCTGAGCGGCGACCTTGTCGGTCGCGTACTGCACCGCGATGCGGCAGTGGACGTTGTCCAGCGGCTTGACGTGGACGTTCAGCGACATGAACCGCAGGAAGCCCTGGATCGGGTTGTCCACGTACGGCTTCTGGTCCGCGGCCAGCACCTTCGGCTGGGTTCCCGACTGCACGCCGACGCCGGAGATGTCCATGTCGAGCGTGCCGGCCAGCAGCCGCTGGTCGATGTCGTCGGCGTTCTGCTTGAGCTGGATCTCGATCTTGTCGGGCAGCGCCTTGCGGATCGGGTCCGTGCTCTTGTTCCAGTGCGTGTTGCGCGACATCGTCATCGACTTGCCGCGCGTGTAGTTGTCGACCTTGTACGGGCCGCTGGAGACGATCGAGTTCTCGTACTTCAGGCCGGTGTCCTTGGCCTTCGGCACGGGCATGGTCTGCGACATCGAGACCAGGTAGTCGAACTCGGCGAACGGCTCGTTCAGGTGGAAGATGATGGTCTGGTCGTCCGGCGTCTCGATGGACTCCAGGCCCTTCTCGCCCTTGTCGTCGTACGGCCCCTTGTACGCGGGGTCGTTGTCGACGAGGTACTGCTTGAAGTACTTCGGCCCGAGCTGCAGCTCCTCGGTGTAGTTGCTGCGCTCGACCGCGTACTTGACGTCCTTGGACGTGACGGTGGTGCCGTCGTCGTACTTGACGCCGGTGCGCAGCTTGTACGTCCAGGTCTTGCCGCCGTCGCTGGGCGTCCCGAGGTCGGTCGCCAGGTCCGGGATGACCTCCAGGCTCTCCTTGCCGGCGCCGGGCTTGAACGTGGTCAGCGCGCGGCCGTACTGACGCGCGATGTTCTGCGAGAACGCGTAGTAGGTGTTGCCGGGGTCGGGAGAGTCGAAGTCGTCGGAGCTGGCGAGCTTGAGCGTGCCGCCCTTCTTGTCCGACGTGTTGACGACCTCGTTGACGGCGGCATTGAAGCCGGCGCCGCCGTCTCCGTCGCCGGACTCGCCGCCGCCACAGGCGGCGAGCCCCGCGGCCGCGACCACACCGGCCGCGAAGACCGCGATTGGTCTCATTTTGTTCATGTGCAGGCGCACCCCTTCAATTAGGCGGGTCGATAGAACCCGAGTCACTTGGCCCGAGGGTCGAGAGCGTCCCGCAGCCCGTCACCGAACAGGTTGAAGGCGAGGACGGTGATGAAGATCGCCATACCGGGAATGATCATGTACATCGGGTCCGAGGAGTAGATCGGCACGGCGAGGGTGAGCATGCCGCCCCACGAGGGGGCGGGCGGGATCACGCCGACGCCGAGGAACGACAGGGCCGCCTCGAACAGGATGTTGGTCGGGATCAGCAGGGTCGAGTAGACCAGGATCGGCGCGACCAGGTTCGGCAGGATCTCCTTGAAGAGAATGTAGGAGTTGCGGGCGCCCATGCTGCGCGCCGCGTCGACGAACTCGCGTTCGCGCAGCGACAGCGTCTGGCCCCGGATGATGCGGCCGATGTAGGGCCAGTTGAAGAACCCGATGACGATGACGAGCACCGACACGCGGAGCCCGTTTCCGCTCATCCCGAACGCTCCGTCGGAGACGACGCCGACCAGGGCGATCGCGAACAGCAGCAGCGGGAAGGCCAGGAAGGCGTCCATGGTGCGGCTGATCACGTAGTCGACCCAGCCGCCGAAGTAGCCGGCGGTGATGCCGAGGACCGTGCCGAGCACCACCGACATCAGGGTGGCCAGGAACGACACCAGCAGGGAGATCCTGGCGCCGTGCACGATGCGGGCCAGCATGTCGCGGCCGGTGCCCGGTTCGACGCCGAGCCAGTGGTCGCTGCTGATGCCCGAGTGCCAGAACCCGGACTTGGGCCGGTTGTAGGTCGGGTCGATCAGGTTCTGGTGGTAGGCCAGCGGGTTCTGCACGAAGTACGGGCCGAAGATCGCGATCAGGATCAGCAGGACCACCACGACGGCGCCGGTGAGCGCGACCTTGTCGCGCTTGAGCCGCATCCAGGCGATCTGCCCAAGGGAGCGCCCTTGGATCTTCTTGCGGTCGACACCGGTGAGCACCGATTCCGGTTGCGCCTCGGTGTCGGATCCGGTCACCTCGATGGGTGCGGCCACGCTCCATACCTCCTACCGTCAGGCCACTGGTTCGGCCACGCCGCCGACGCGTGGCCGGCCGCGGCGGAGATCATCCGCTGCTTCCGTGCGCGTCGCGCCGCGTTCGCTGAAGGGAAAGGTAGCCCTTCGGGCACGACTGTCCATCCGTGAGCCGACTCACGCCAGTACCCGTATCTGACTTGTGATCTCGTCGTCATCTGGGGAACACGCACCGAGACACCACATCGGACAAATCGCCCGAATAGTACGTTCCACGCAGTACCGGCGGACACTCCGAGCCGGTCTAGACCGCGAAACTTTACCGTACCGAGTCCGATCCGATATCGATTCTCCGCAGGTCAGCGTCTTGCAACAGGAAAACGGCGGGCCGGGACGCCCTCGCGTCGTGCGAGGGCGTCCCGGCCCGCCGTGTCGCGCGGGAACAGGGTGGCCGGAGGGTCAGGAGATGCCGCGGTCGCGCAGGATCTTCTCGATCTCGGCCATCTCCGGGTCGCCGCCGCCCGGCGCGGGCCCCTCCACCGACCTCTTCGGCTTCGCGGACCGCCCCGCCGCCTTCGGCTCCCCTGCGGCGGCCTTGCCCCCGCCCGCCGCGCCGGCGCGGCGGCTGATCATGGCGCCGGAGGTCATGTAGAGCAGCACGGCGAGCCCCGCGACCGCGACGCCCGCCCACTTGACGGGGCTGAACGCCAGGTCGACGAAGAACTCCGTCACCCCCGTCATCGCGGCCGCCAGCGGCACCAGGGACAGGGCGGCGCCGCGCAGGCCGGTGCCCGCGCCGCGCCGGCGGTACACCCCCCAGCTGATGACCAGCCCGACCAGGGTCACTCCGAGGCTGATCGCGAAAATGGCTGTGTCGGTCATGCCGGCCCCTCATTCCTTACGGTGATGCCTCGCCGAACGCCTCTCATCCTCGGCGGCCCGCGCCAGGTGACGGCCTGGGCGGCAGCCCGGATGGAAGCCTTCACTCCCATCGTCACACGCCCGGGGCCGTTTCCGATCCTCCCGGCGGACGGTTTGCGGCGGGCCGGTCTCCTCCTCCCGCGTGACCCGTCCCTGAGGGACCACCCCGGGGGTATCAGGCGGCGGCTCCCGTCACGGGGGCGGGCGGCCGTCCCTCACGCGCCGGCGAACGGCGGCAGTGACCGCAGCGTCGCCAGGCTCACCTCGCGCAGCGACGCGACCACGACGCGGCCCGGCACGGGCGGGATCGGCAGGACGCCGGGGACCGCGACGGTGACGCAGCCCGCCGCCTCCGCCGCCGCGACGCCGTTCGGGGAGTCCTCCAGGACGACGCAGCGGGCCGGATCGGCGCCGAGCCGGGCGGCGGCGGTGAGGTAGGGCTCGGGGTCGGGCTTGGTCCGCGACACCTCGTCGCCGGCGACGCTGAGCGCGAAGTGCTCGCGGCCGACCGCGTCCAGCACCGGCTCGATGAGCCGCCGGTGGCTGGAGGACACCAGCGCCGCGGTGACCCCGGCGGCGCGGATCTCGGAGAGCAGGTCCTTGGCGCCGGGCATCATCGGGACGCAGGTCCCGAGCCGCTCGGCCATGCCGTCCAGCATCCGCCGCCCCACCTCCCCGGGGTCGGCGTCCGCGCCGGTCAGCTCCAGCATGTAGCGGACGGCGATGTCCAGGGAGCCGCCGACGAGCCGTTCCTGGTGGGCGGGGCTCCATTCGCCGCCCAGCCAGGCCATGACCTCCGACTCGACCTCCAGCCAGACGCGCTCGGAGTCGATGAGCAGGCCGTCCATGTCGAACAGCACGGCCTGCGGGCCGCCACGGGTCACGTCGCTCCTTCGTTCCTTCTTGGACGGGGTGTGCAAAGAGACGGTGACGGATGGGTCACCGGACCGATACCGTGCCCTCAGTAAACTACTACCCGGTAAGGAACGGCATGAGCGCGTACCGCACCATCCTCGTCGGCACCGACGGCTCGGACTCCTCCTTCCGCGCGGTCGACCGGGCGGCGCAGCTGGCCGCCGCCACCGGCGCCACCCTTCTGCTCGCCTCCGCCTACAGCCCCATGCCCGAGCGGGAGCGCGCCAACGCCGCGGACCGGCTCGGGGACCTCGCCTACAAGGTGCAGGGTTCCACCCCCGCCGACGACGCGCTGCGGGCCGCGCGGGAGCGGGCCGTCGCGGCGGGCGCCCTCGACATCGACGAGGTCGCCGTCGAGGGCGATGCCGTGGACGTCATCTCCAGGCTGGCCAAGGACCGCGGCGCGGAGCTCGTCGTGATCGGCAACCGCGGGCTGAACAGCCTGGCCGGCCGGCTCCTGGGGTCGGTCCCGGCGAACCTGTCCCACCGCTCCCCCTGCGACGTGCTGATCGTGCACACGACGGACGGAAAGTAGCCGGGTTCCGCCGCGGGCGTACAGGGCGGGGGTCTGCCGCCGGGAGGGTGGGGTAGGTCAGGGGCAGGACGTAGGCTGACAGCCACCGATCATGAGCGGGGCCCCCGACCCCGGGAATGACGGCCCCCGTCGGTGACGCTGTACCTGGGCGTCGGAAGGAGGCAGCGCGTGGTCGAGCTCGAAAGCGTGCCGGAACTCGTCGATCCGGTGCTCGTGGCCGCCTTTGAAGGGTGGAACGACGCCGGGGAGGCCGCCAGCGGGGTGATCGCGCACCTGGAGTCCACCTGGGAAGCGGTGCCCATCGCCGAACTCGACCCCGACGACTACTACGACTTCCAGGTCACCCGCCCGATCGTGGAGATGACCGAGGGCGAGACCCGCGGCATCACCTGGCCGACCACCCGCGTGTCGTGGGCGCGTCTCCCGAACGGCAAGGACGTCGTCCTCCTGCACGGGATCGAGCCGAACATGCGGTGGCGGTCGTTCTGCCGCGAGCTGATCGGGCTGATGCTGGAGCTGGAGATCCGCAACGTGGTGCTGCTCGGCGCGCTGCTCGCCGACTCGCCGCACACCCGGCCGGTGCCGGTGACCGGGGCGGCGTCCGAGGCGGGGCTCGTCGGCGCGCTGCACCTGGAACCAGCCCGCTACGAGGGGCCGACCGGCATCCTCGGGGTGCTGCAGGAGGCGTGCGCCAGGGCCGACCTCGACACGGTGTCGCTGTGGGCCGCGGTCCCCCACTACGTCGCCCAGCCCCCGTCGCCCAAGGCGACCCTCGCGCTGCTGCGCCGCGTCGAGGACCTCCTCGACGTGACCGTCCCGCTCGGTGAACTGCCCGAGGAGGCCCGGGCCTGGGAGCACGGCGTCAACGAGCTCGCCGAGGAGGACTCCGAGGTCGCCGAGTACGTCCGGACGCTGGAGGAGCAGAAGGACGCCACCGAGCTGCCCGAGGCGAGCGGCGACGCGATCGCCCGCGAGTTCGAGCGCTACCTGCGGCGCAGAGATCCCGGCCGGGGCTGAGGCCCGGGGTTACACTCGGTCGTGTCCGTTTCCCGGTGATGGCCCGCGCACGCCGCCAAGTGCGTTCACAATGATCGTTTCTTCTCCGGAGGGCGGTGGCGCCCGGGGCCGGTGAGCCGCCCCCGGGGCGGCCCGGCGATCCGGGTCCGGCCCCCGCGCGAGCTGCGCCGCCAGCGGCGCCGCCGTTCCCATCCCTGCTGGGACCATCTCATCGCCGCGCCGCTGTGGCCGCTGCACGGCGCCAACCTCGGGACCCTTCTGCGCACCTGCGACGCGGTCGGCGCGTGCATGGCGGTCCCCCGGTTCTCATGGGTGCCGGACGCGCTCGCACGCGGCAACACGCTCCGCCGCCCCGCCTGCGTCCACTGGGTGAACGACCCGGTCGGCTGGCTGGAGCGCCGGCGGGACGCCGGTTCGCGGGTCGTCGGGGTGGAGCTGGCCGACGAGGCGGTCCGGCTCGCGGACCTGCCGGCGGCGCGCGTGCCGACGGTCGCGGTGCTCGGTCACGAGCAGTCCGGCATCCCCGGTGAGGCGCTCGACCTGCTCGACCTGGCCGTGGAGATCCCCATGGTGGGAGGCGGGAGCAGCCTGAACGTGGCCGTCGCCGGCTCACTGGTGCTGTACAAGCTGGCGGGCCTGCTGTGACGGCGGCCGCGCCGGCGGCCGGACGGAAGGGGTCCCCGGCGGCAGGTCAGAGCGCGACGCCGAGGAGGGCGTCGGCGATGGCCTTGACCTGGGACGGGGCGGTTTCGTCGGCGCCGCCGGCGGCGGCCCAGGCGTCGATGGCCGCCAGTGCGGCCGGGGCGTCCAGGTCGCCCGCCAGGTGGTCGCGGACGGCGGCGGCCACCGGCGCGGCGGGCGGCCCGGACGCGCGGGTCACCGAAGCGCGCCAGCGGTCCAGTCGTGCCTGCGCCTCGTCCAGCCCGCGCGGCGTCCACTCCCAGTCGGCGCGGTAGTGGTGCGCGAGCAGCGCCAGCCGGATCGCCATCGGGTCGGTCCCGGCCTGCCGCAGCTTCGACACGAACACCAGGTTGCCGCGCGACTTCGACATCTTCTCGCCGTCCAGGCCGACCATGCCGGCATGGACGTAGGCGCGGGCGTGCGGGCGCTCCCCGGTGGCGACCTGGGCGTGGGACGCGCTCATCTCGTGGTGCGGGAACGCGAGGTCGGAGCCGCCGCCCTCGACGTCGAACGTCATCCCGAGGTACTCGACGGAGATCGCCGAGCATTCCACGTGCCAGCCGGGGCGGCCCTCGCCGAACGGCGAGTCCCAGCCGGGCTCACCGGGGCGCCTGGCCATCCACAGCAGGGCGTCGAGGGGGTCGCGTTTGCCCGCGCGGTCCGGGTCGCCGCCGCGCTCGGCGAACAGCGGCGCCATCGCCTCGCGGGTCAGCCGGCTGACCCGCCCGAACGCCGCGTCGGCCGCGACGGGGAAGTAGACGTCGCCGTCCACCTCGTAGGCGGCGTCCCGGCCGCGCAGCTTCTCGATCATCTCGATGACCAGCGGGATCGCCTCGACCGCGCCGATGTAGTGGTCGGGCGGCAGGATCCGCAGCGCGGTCATGTCGTCGCGGAACAGCTGGATCTCCCGGTCGGCCAGTTCCCGCCAGTCCTCCCCCGTCTCCCGGGCACGTTCCAGAAGCGGGTCGTCGACGTCGGTGGTGTTCTGTACGTAGTGCACCCGGTGGCCGGAGTCGCGCCACACGCGGTTGACGAGGTCGAACGCGAGATAGGTGTTGGCGTGGCCGAGGTGGGTCGCGTCGTAGGGGGTGATCCCGCACACGTACATCCGGGCTGTGCCGCCGCCGGCTACCGCACCGGGGACGGGGCCCGCGGGACGCGTCGTCCCCGTCCCCGTGTCGTGCAGGCTCAGCGGCCGCACCGCGGCGGGCAGCCCCATGTCGGGAAGGCTGGGGACATCGGAGGCGGACCACGATCGCATACGGAAAGCTTATCCATGCCCAGCTCGCGGGGTTACGCCGAGATCATTGGTAAGTGTCCAGGACCGTCCGGATCGGACGGCCGACCGCCAACGCGGGGCGGGCTCATGTGGCGCGGACGCGGGGGTCCAGGACCGAGTAGCCGATGTCCACCAGCAGGTTCGCGACGATCACGCACAGCGTCACCAGCAGCGTCACCCCGATGATCACCGGGGTGTCGCCGGCAGCGATGGAGTGGTGCACGAGCTGGCCCACGCCCTGCAGCCCGAACACCTTCTCGGTGACGATCGTGGAGCCGATCAGCGCGCCCAGGTCGATGCCGAACTGGGTGAGGACGGGCGTCATCGCGGGCCGCAGCCCGTGCCGTCCGACGACGCGTCGCTCCGGCAGGCCCTTGGCCCGCGCCGTGCGCACGTAGTCCTCGCCGAGCACGTCCAGCATCGCCCCGCGGGTGAGGCGCGCGTAGGCGGCGAGCATCAGGAACGCCAGCGCCGCCCACGGCAGGACCATCCGGCGCAGGAAGTGCTCCTGCAGCGGCGGGCCGGCCTCGAAGAAGCCGATGCCGCTCTCGCCGAGCCGGGTCGCGAACACGTACAGCAGGGCCAGCGCCATCACGAACGGCGGCGTGGACAGGCCCACCAGCACGAACGCCGTCGCGGCCCGGTCCCACAGGCTCCGCGCCCTGGCCGCGCTGAGCACGCCGAGGGCGACGCCGCCCGCGAACCACAGGATCCCCGCTCCGGCGACCAGCCACAGCGTCGTGGGGAGCCGGGCGGCGATCAGCGCCGTCACCGGCGTCCCGTTGACGTAGGAGTCGCCGAGGTCGCCGTGCAGCAGCCGCCCGGCGAAGCTCCAGTACTGGACGAGGAGCGGCCGGTCCAGGCCGAGGTTGGCGCGGATCTGGTCCAGGGTCTCGGTGGTGGCGCGGGGCCCGCCGATGACCCGCTCCACCGGGACGGGCGACACGTGCAGGAACACGAACACCAGCGTCGCCACCAGCCACAGCACGATGAGCGCGTGCAGCAGGCGGCGGGCGGCGAAACGCGCCATGGCGGCTCACCTCCCCCCGGCGGCGCGGTCGCGCGGGCCGAAGGCGTCGCGGACGGCGTCGCCGAGCAGGTTGAACGACAGCGTGGTCGCCAGCAGCAGGACGCCGGGGGCGGCCAGCAGCCACCACGCCGTCTGGAACACGTCGCCGCCCTCGCCGAGCATCGACCCCCAGCTCGGCATCGGCGGGCGCACCCCGGCGCCGAGGAACGACAGCGTCGCCTCGAACACGATCGCCGCCGGCACCAGCAGCGCGGTCAGCACGGTGACCGGCGCGGTCAGGTTCGGCAGGATCTCCACCACCATGATCCGCGCGTCGGAGGCGCCGAGCAGCCGGGCCGCCTCGACGAACTCCCGCCGCCGCAGCGCCAGCACCTGGCCGCGGATGACGCGGGCGAACGCCGCGGCGGAGAAGAACGCGATCACCAGGATCGTCATGGCGAGGCCCGCGCCGACCGAGGACGGCTGGAAGGTGGTCGACAGCAGGATCGCCACCAGCAGGTAGGGCAGCGCGAGCGTGATGTCGATCAGCCGCGACAGCAGCGTGTCCACCGCGCCGCCGGCGAACCCCGCGAACGTCCCGGCGAGGGTCCCGGCGACGGAGGCCAGCAGCGCCGCCGACACCCCGACGGCCAGCGAGATCCGTGCGCCGTAGGCGGCGCGGACCAGGACGTCGCGGCCGAGCTGGTCGGCCCCGAGCGGGAACTCGCCGCCGGGTCCGCGCGGCTGCCCGTCGGCGTCCAGGCCGGTCCGGGGGAACGTCGCGTCGTAGGGGTGGCCGGTCAGGTGCTCCCAGAGCGGTGCCAGCGCCGCGAACGCCACGATCAGCAGCAGCACGGCGATGGACGCGACGGCGGCCCGGTCGCGCCTCAACCGATCCCAGGCGAGCCGCGACGGGCCGCGGCCCCGCACCCGTTCGGGCCCGGTGGCGGGACGGGCCCGCGGCAGCGCGGCCCCGCCCCCGTCCGCCCGGTCCGGGCCGGGTGCGCCGGACGTGCCGCCGCCCGGTCCCCGGTGTGTCGGCTCCCGCGCAGCGGGCTCGGCGTAGCCGCTCATCCCTCCGCCTCCGGGAGCCCCGGTCCGGTGGAGGCCCCGGTTCCCCGTCCGCCGTTCCCGGTCTCCGCGGGCGGCCCCCGCGATCCCGCGGAGATCGCATTGAGTGGCCAACGTAGCACCGACCGTCACGGTCCCGCGGCCGCGATGCCGAAACGGTCATGGGCCGCCGGGGCCGCCCTACAGGACGCGGGTCCAGCCGGCGGCGTCGCCCGGGGCGGCGGAGAAGTCGTAGCGGACGCCGGTGGCGGTGAGCGCGACGAGGGTGACGGAGGTGGTGCCCCAGACGCGGCCGTCGCCGAGGTCGAGCAGGGGCAGCAGGGCCCGGTGGTCGGCGCGGGGCAGGCCGTCGCCGTTCACCAGCGCCAGCCACGGCTCCCACGCCCGCTCCACAGGCTCGTCGCCGCCGGGCACGGGACGCGGCGCGGCGGCCAGGCGCGGCCGGAAGTGGGCGAGCCGCGCCGTCATGTAGGCGTCCTCGGTCTCGCCCTCCTGCTGGCCCTCGCCCTCCAGCCCGCTGTTGACGATCATGTGCAGGCCGGGGCCGAGGTCGCGTTCGGTGAGGGCGGCGCCGTCCCAGCTCCACAGCCGCACCCGGCCGGGTTCGGCGCCGACGAGGTGGAACGGGTCGAACGCCGGCAGGCCGGGCCGGCCGAGCTTGCCGTCGGCGGCCACCCGCAGCGGCAGCCCGCCGCGGGACACGCGCCCGTCCTCGGGCGCCATCCGGCCGCGTCCGTTCAGGACGAGCGCGGCGCGGGGCGCGTCCGGGTCCACGGCGAGCCAGGTGCCGCCGGCGCGCAGGTCGCGCCCGCCGACGAGCCCGGGGTGGTCCGGCCAGTGCCGGCCGGGCGGCTCCCAGTCGCGGGCGACGAACTCGTCCCGCACGCCGACCAGCAGGACGGGGACCGGGGAGGCGGGATCGACACTGATGATCGCCGTGCACATGCCCCAATTGGAGCATCTGCCGCGAATCGCCAGAACCCCGGGGGTGCCTGCTCCACCGCGCGGGCGCCGCGAAGGCGGCCGTCCGGCGGAGACGGCGGCGGCCGGGCGGGCCTTTACGCGCCGCCCCGGCGGCGGCGGGGCAGGATCAGCAGCGCGGCGGCGCCGAGCATGACCATCGCCGACGCCACCAGGGCGTACGTCGGCAGCCCGTCGGGGCTGCCGGTGTTCGGCAGGCTTCCGCCGTCGCCGGCGCCCGTGCCGGTCCCGCCGTCTCCGCCGCCGGCTCCGCCGCCGTCGTCGCCTCCGCCGCCACCCGTGAAGGTGAGCGGGACCTGGGCGGTGTTGGCGTCCATGTTGGCGCCGAGCGCGGTCACGGCGATGACGCAGGCGCCCGCCTTGGACGCGCACGTCGCGTCCCCGGCCTTCGCGGCCAGCTTGATCTTCGCCTCCTTGGATCCGTCCTTGGTGAGGAACTCGCCGGCGCCGTTCGAGGTGCCCTGCACCGCGCCTCCGCTGTCCTGGGACGCGCAGTCCGAGGGCAGCTTGGGATCGGGTTCGCACAGGCCGAGGGTGACGAAGGTCTCCCCAGGGGTCAGGCCGGTGACCGTGACGGTGACGGTCTGGCCCGCCTTCAGCCCGGTGGTCTCACTCACGCCGATCTTCGGTGCGGCCAGTGCGGGCTGCGCGAGCGCCAGCACGCACGCACCCGCGATCGCGGCGATGGCACCGGTACGGCGTCGGACTCGGATCATGATGTGCTCCTTGCGTGGGGGGGAGTGTTGCGGCGCTGGACGATGACGGCGGCGGCACCGGCGCCGGCGATGAGGACGAGGGTCGCGGCCCACAGCGGAGCCGAGGGGCCGCCCGTGCCGGGTCCCGGGGCGGCCGCCGTGGCGGGCGCGGCGGCGACGGCGCCGCCCTTGAACGCCGACCCCTTGAAGCCGACGCGGACGATCGCGGTGTTGGCCTCGATGACGGCCGGCGGGCTGGTGTCGGGCAGCGGTGCGGCTCCGATGACGCACTGGCGGGTCATGCAGTCGATCTCGCTGAACTTCGAGTGCGCCTTGAGCGTGACCCCGGTGAAGGCGCCCTTGTCGTCGATGTTGACGAACGTGGCCCCGCCGCCGAGGTCGCAGTCCGTGAGGCCGTTGGCGTAGCCCTCCTTGCACAGCCCGACGGCCACCGCCTTCAGGCCGGGGCGGAATCCCGTCCCGGACACCGTGATCCGCTCGCCTTCGGACAGGTCGGTGAACCTGCTGACCTGGATGGCGGGCGCGTCCCCGCCGGGGGCGGCGGCGGGCGCGGCGGGCGCCGAGAGCGCGAGGGCGGCGAACGCGAGCACGATCACGGGGCGGCGTCTCCTGCGTCGGGGTTCCCCGGCAGCAGCCGGCGGACCTGGTCGGGCGTGGGCCGGGCGAGTTCGGCGACGACGCGTCCCCGGTCGAGGACGTAGGCGCGGGAGACCAGGTCGAGGAGCGCGGGAACCGGGCGGCCGGTGACGACGACGGCGGTTCCGGACGCGGCGAGGCGGCGCAGCACGGTGCCGGCCGCGTCGCCGCGGGGGCCGTCGGCGACACCGTCCGCCAGCAGCAGCCTCGGGCGGGTCAGCAGCGCCTCGGCGAGGCCGAGCAGGTCGCGATCGGGTGCGCCGAGAGCGCCCGCGGGCTCGGTGCGGCGCCGGTGCAGCGCCGGGAAGACCTCCAGGACGGCGCGGGCGGACGCGGCGGGGTCGGCGTGGCCGAGCGTGTGGGCGTGGCCGGCGAGGCGGCCGGCGACGGTCCGCCCGTCCGCGTCCGCGTCTGCGCCCGCGTTGGCGCCCGTGTCCGGGACGGACTCTGCGAGGTGGTACAGCCCGAGCCGCATCCGCCGCCCGGCCGGGACCGCCGCCAGGTCGGCGCCGCCGAGCCGGACCCGTCCCCGCACGGGGACGTTCCCGGCCAGTGCGGCCAGGAGCGTCCGCGAGCCGGCGCCGAACACCGCGACGCACTCGCCAGCGTCCACGCGCACCATGATCCGGCGGAGCGGCACCGGGGTGCGCCGCACCGACAGGGCACGCACGTCCAGGAACGACGGTTCGACGGCCGGGCCGCGGACGCGGGCCGCCAGTACCGCGCCCGCGGCGACCGGGACGGCCGTCAGCGTCACCGCCGAGCCCTCCGCGATCACCTCGCGCAGGAGGGCGGCGCAGCCGTATCCGGCGAGGCCGCCGAGCACGGCGGCCACGGCGGTGAGCGCCGCGGCGGCCGGGCGCCGGTCGTCGGGCAGCGGCCGCAGGACCGCCCGGTCGAGCGCGGCGGCCGCCAGGCATCCGGCGGCGGCCGCCACCGCGAAGCCCGCCGCCAGCCGGGCCGGGCCGGGCGCGGTCGCCATCAGCACCGGCGCGGCGGCCGCGGCCAGCAGCAGCCACGGCACGGCGCGCACGGAGGCGGCGGCGCGCCGCAGCACGGCGACCAGCGCGACGGCCGCCGTCAGCCCCCAGGCCAGATGCCGGACGGGTTCCTCGGCGACCAGGTTCCACCGGAACGTCAGCAGGTGCAGGCCGGCGGCGACCGGGACCGCCGCCGCCCAGCCGGTCAGCGCGTACGCGGGGAGCGCCGCACGCACGTCCCGTTCCTTCACCGCGTCCCGGAGGCGGGCGGCTGCGCGGTCCCCCGCGGCCGGGTCCTGCGCGCGGGGCGCGAGCACGGCCGCGACGGCGAGGACGGCGCCCACCACCCCCGCGGAGACCAGCGCGGTACGGGGCGAGCCCGACAGGGACGACGCGAGCCACGCCGCCCCGGCGACCCCGGCCAGCGCCGCGGCCTGCCATCGGGCGAGGGCGCCGGGGGACTCCAGCCGCGCGGCGGAGGCGCGGGCGACGGCCAGCGGCGGCCCGCCGAGCAGCCCCGCCGCCATCAGCGCCGTCGCGAAGACGGGGACGGCCGGGACCAGCCCCGCCACCGCGACGGCGAGCGCGGCGCAGGCGCCGGTGACCGCGGCGAGGCCGGGCGCGGGCATCCGGCGGACCAGCCACAGGGCCGCCGGGAGCGCCGCGCAGGCGAGCACCAGCCCGGTCAGGCCGATGTAGGTGACGACGTCGCCGGGAACCCCGACGGTGCCGCCGAGCGCGTCGGCGAGCAGCAGCACGGTCCCGGCGGCCAGCGGGCCCGCCGCGGCCGCGGCCGTCGCCCCGGCCCCCGCGACGGCGGCCCGGGGGGCCGGGGCGCGGCGGCGGGCGTACGCCCGCGTCGTCGTCGGGCCCGTCATCGCGCCTCTCCCGGGGACGAGGACAGGAACCGGTCCAGCGCGTCGACGTCGACCTGCCGGAGCTCCCCGCCGCGCCGCTCCTCCAGGTAGCCGAGGAGCGCGTCGCGGTCCACCACGTACGCGCCCGACGGCGACCGCGTCATCGCGTCCAGGTAGCCGATCAGGTCGTCGATCTCCACGGTCCCGGCGGGACCCGGGGCCGCCCGGTGGTGCGCCGGGCTCTCACCGGCGGCGGTGGCGGCCCCGGGCGCCGGGGGCACGGCGCCCTGGCGGCGGCGCCGGCGGCGGGCCGCGCGGCGGCCCAGTGCGAGCCGGATGCCGAGCAGCAGCAGCATCGCGGCCAGCAGGTTCACGCCGAGCAGACCCCAGGGGTAGGTGCTGAAGGACGTTTCGAACGGCACCTGTCCCGCGTACCGGCCGCCGACCACGAAGGTGCCGAACGACGCTCGCGGCAGTTCCACGGGGACGCGGTAGGTGGCCGTCTCACCGGGTTTCAGCACGCCGGTCCCGGGGGCGGTCAGGGGGGTGTCGGGGACGCCGCCGGCGCCCCAGCCGACCACCAGCGGGGCGTCCTCGATGGGGTCGGCGCCCGCGTTGCGGATCTGCAGCACCAGCGTCCGCCGGGGCTTGCCGCCGAACAGCTCGCCCCGTCCTCCCCCGCCGACCAGTTCGGCGCCGACCACGTCGGCGCGCACGGGCACGACCTCGGGGACGATGGCCCGGACGGGGTGCCCCAGCACGGTGAACGGCGTGTCGACGGTCGCCGGGATCCCCGTCCCTCCCGGGAGGGTGCTCACCCGGACGACGCACGGGCACGCGGACGGCGGCGCGCCCACGGTGAGGCCCGCCTCGAACGCCCCGGTGGGGGCGACCATGGCGGTGACGGCCCGTCCGGTGTCGCAGTCGGCCGACCCGTGCACGGCCCTGGCGCCGCAGACCTGGACCTGGACGGTCGATCCGGGCGTCCATCCGCTGCCGCGCACCCGGGCGGAGGTGCCGGCGGCCGCCCGGGCGGGTTCGACGCTCACGCCGGGTCCGGTGCGGGCGGACGCGCCCGCGGGCACCGCCGGGACGAGCGAGGCGGCGAGCAGTGCGGCCGCGGCGGCGCGGGAAAGAGTTCTCATCCGAAGATCCCCTCGCCGCCGGAGGCCAGGCCGGCCCGTTCCCGCCAGCGGCGGATGAGCCTGGGCAGCACCGACCACACCACGAACACCGTCCCGACCAGGACCAGCAGCGCAGCCCACGGCACCGCGGTGAACTGCGTCTGCCCGCGGGCGCGGAGGCCGTCCCCCGCGGTCAGCTCGACCCGGACGGTGACCGCGTCCAGCGGCGGGACCCCGTTCCACGGAACCGTGATCTCCGTCCGCTGGCCGGGCAGGATCTCGGGCAGGCGCCGGTCGGGCCACCGCTTGACGCGGCGGCCGAAGACCCCGGTGGCCCACACGCGGGCGGTGGGCGAGATCCGCTGGTTGCCGGTGTTGATGACGGTGTACCGGATCGTCCCCCGGCTCCGGTGGACGTAGGGCACCAGCGGCTCGGTGCGGGCGGTGTCCGGCCCGCCGATCCGCAGGCCGGGGGTCAGCGGCCCCGCGACGCGCAGGTAGACGCGGGCGCCGACGGCCCGCCGCACGCCGACGCGGGCGCCGCCGCTCTCCTGGACGCTCTCGATCGCGGTGTTGAGCGCGACGATGCCGCCGATGTGCTCACCCGGCGTGGCGTTCTCGGGGATCTTCAGGGTGAAGGGGACCTTCACGGCCTTGTTCGCCGGGACCTTCAGCGTCCCGTGCTTCAGGGTGATCCAGGCGCCGACGCCGCGGCGCGGTTCCCCGGCGGTGCGCAGCGCGAACCCGGCGTCGCGGGGCGTGTTGTAGGCATCGGCCCCGTAGAGCCGGAAGGTGAGGGGCCCGTCCGTCAGGTTGGTGACCCGCACGGTGTCCTGGACGGTCTCGCCGGGCGGCGCCTCGATGGCGAAGGCCGGCCGGGCCGCCGCCGCGCCGCTGCCGTTGACGGGCCCCACCGACCACGATCCGTTCCCGGTCGCGGGAGGGACCATGGGAGGAGGGGCGGGTTCGGCGGCCCGCGCGATGCTCCGGCCCGGCGGGGTTCCTCCGGCGGCCGCGGCGGCTCCGGCCGCGGCGGCTCCGCCCGGCAGGGCGGCACCGGTCGCGGACAGGGCCGCCGCCGCGACGGCGGCGATCCGGAGGCACGGTCTCATGGATCACCTCGGTGCGGCCGGGAGGGCGGCGGGCGCGGCGCCGCCCCCCGGCCGCGGTCGGTGCGGATCGGGATCCGGCGCGGATCAGGACAGGGTGAGGGTGAGGACGGCGGTGTACTCGCCGGCACCGGTCACCGGCGGAACCGTCAGGTTCAGCGCGGCCCCGGCGGTGTAGGTGCCGCCGACGATCTGCCCGGCGCCGTCCGGGCCGCTGCACAGCGTGGCGGCGGTGGTGTCGTCGAGCGCGCCGGCGCTGCCGGCGACGACGGCGCCGGCGCCCGCGGCGGGCGTGCACGACGGCGTCCACGACAGGTTCCCGGCGGGGATCTTCGTCCCGGCGGCCGAGGAGAAGTCGGTCAGCGTGCCGGTCAGCGACCAGCCGGTGGTGCCGCCCCGCGCGTCCACGACCGTGACCTCGCGCAGGTCGCCCGTGGCGCTCTGCTGGGTGCCGTTCAGCGTGACGGGGGTCAGTTCGACCTCGCCCGCCTCGCGGGCCATGGTCAGCGGGCCGCCGTTGACGGTCAGGTTGATCTTCTGCTCATCGCAGCGCTCGGCCGGCCGGCCGGCGCATTCGCCGGTGGGCGGCGCGGTCTTCTCGGTGACGTTCAGCGCGGCGCTCTGGCTGACGGCGCCCTGGGTGATGACGATGGTCCGGGATCCGGCGGCGGCCGTGCCGGCGACGGTCGCCGAGGCGGTCAGCATGCCGGTGCCGTCCACCGAGGCGGTCACGTCGGTCAGGTCGCCCGCCGCGCACTGGGCGCCGTTGGCGTCGCACAGCGCGACATCGACCGCGCCGGGCTGCCAGCCCGCACCGGTGAGGGTGATGCCGCCGCCCTGGACGACGGTGGGCGGGGTGACCGAGACGCTGGGGCCTGCGGCGTCGACGCCGATGGTGGCCAGCGGCTCCGGTGCGCTCTTGGGCGTGCAGGTGATCGTCGCCTGGGCGCCCGCCTCGGCGACGATCGTCAGGGCCGCGGGGGCGAGGTGGACGTCCCCGGCGGCGCCGAGGGTGAGGGTGCCGGTGGCGGTGCCGATCGGGAGCTCCCCGTACGCGGGGACCGGCCCGGTCCGCTCCGGGACGGAGATGTCGACCGAGCCCGTCTGGGCGCCGGAGACGGTGAGCGAGCCGGTGGTCGTCCACGAGTTGACCGGCAGCGGCGCGACCCCGGGGAGGTTGGAGAAGTCCGCCTCGACCGTGACCTCGTCGCCGACGCCCGCCGACGCGGGGGCGGTGACGGTCACGGTCGCGTCGTAGTCGAACGTGGAGCCGAAGATGGTGCAGGAGTAGGGGACCTGGCCGGTCGCGGCGTGCGCCGCGGCGGCCACCGCCGGCGGGACCACCACCGCTCCGGCGGCCGTGACCACCGCCGCCGCACCGCGCAGTGCCGTTCGTCTGGATCTCATCGCGTGCCGCTGCTCCTTCCCAGCCGGCCGCCCCGCCGGGACGGCGGGACGGGGAATCCGGGCAGCTGGATGCCGCACCACCGGTCCGCCATCCGAACCAGCGCCCTGCCCACGACCTCTGTTCCGTACAGGGAAACAAAGTTTCGCAAGGTGCACATAGCGAAGCCGGTACGCGCGCACCGTGTCAAGACATCGGCCGGGCGAAACACAATCGTTTCATGTAGGGAATCGTCGTTTCCCTTTCGAGCCGTTACCGTTCCACACCATGCGCACGGTGCTGCGAGGACTGGCCGAGGCACTGGTGACCGCGGGCCTGCTGCTCGCCCTCTTCGTCGGCTACCTGGCGTGGGGCACCGGGCAGTACACGCGCGGGCAGCAGGGCGGTCTCCAGGACGACCTGGAGCGGAAGTGGAGCGCGACCCGCGCCCGGCAGGCGGCCGCCGCCGGGGCGGGTTCCGGCCGCGGCGGCTCCGGCGCCGCGGCGAAGAAGACCCCCGTCCCGGCCGAAGGCGAGGCGCTGGCGATCCTGCGCGTCCCGCGCTTCGGCGCGTCCTACCGGTACGCCGTCATCGAGGGCGTCGGCGTCGAGGACCTGCGCCGGGGTCCGGGCCACTACCCGGGGACGGCCGGGCCCGGCGAGGTCGGGAACATGGCGATCGCCGGCCACCGCACCACCTACGGGGCGCCGTTCGACCGCAACGGCGAGCTGGGGCGCGGGGACGAGATCCTGGTGGACACCGCCACCACCACCTATGTCTACGAGGTCACCGGGCGGGTCGTCGTGCGGCCCGGGCGGACCGACGTGACCGCGCCCGTCCCGCGCAGGCCGGGCCGCAAGCCCGTCAAGCGGATGCTCACCCTGACCACCTGCCACCCGAAGTTCTCCGCGGCCTACCGCCTGGTGGTGTTCGCCGAGCTGGAGGGGCGGCGCGCACGCACCGCCTGACCCGGCCGCGGTCTGCTACCGTTCCCCACAAGGAAACGGCGTTTCGCAAATCTCGTGAACCGGGAGGCGATGTGGGAGCGCATCCGCACGGCTGGTGGATCCTGCTGCACGTGGTCCTGTTCGTCTTCTGGCTGGGCGGCGACCTCGGCGTCTTCTACTCCAGCCGGTACGTCCTGCGGCCCGATCTGACGCCGGCGGCGCGCTCGGCGGCGCTGCAGATCATGAGCGGGCTGGACCTCGGACCCAAGATCTGCCTGGTGCTGTTCCTCCCCAGCGGCGTGACGCTGATGGCGCTGGAGCCGCACGGGGCGGAGCTGTTCGGCGTGCCGGCCTTCGGCACATGGCAGGTCGTGCCGGTGTGGATGTTCGCGCTCGCCTGGCTGGCCGCCACCATCGCCGACCATCGCACGCACGGCCGGTTCCCGTGGGTGAAACGAGCGGACTGGACGATCCGCATCGTCCTGGCCGCCGCGCTCTGCGCGGCCGCGGCCTACACGCTGCTCGCCGCCGAACCGTTCGGGGTGGCGACCAACCCGCGCTGGCTCGGCGCCAAGGTCGCCCTCTACACCATCGCCCTGCTGTGCGGCCTGGGCATCCGCGTGACGCTGCGCCCCTTCGGGCCCGCGTTCGGCGCGCTGATGGGCGGCGGCTCCACACCCGAGGTGGAGCGGACCCTCAAGCGGTCGGTGGACGGCTGCCTGCCCTACGTGTTCGGCATCTGGGCGGCGGTGCTGGGCGCCGCCGCGCTCGGCGTCCTCAAGCCGGGCGCCCACCTGTGACATGGCCCCCGCCGGTGTGGCCGAGCTGAGCGGAGACCTGGGCGGCGGCCTCGACGACCAGCGGGGCGCACTCGCTCATCCGGGGCTTGAACCTGGTCAGCGGCCCGGACGCGCTCAGCGCCGCGATGACCCGCCCGTCGTGGTCGAAGATCGGGGCCGCGACCGAGGCGGTGCCCTCCTGGCGCTCGCCCGTCGAGCCCGCGTACCCGCGCTTGCGGATCACCGTGAGCTCCTTGCGCAGGCGCTCCTCGTCCACGATGGTCCGCTCGGTCAGCGCCTCGAGCGGATGGCGCTCCAGATAGCCGTCCACCTCGGCGTCGTCGAGGAACGCCAGGATCGCCTTGGACGAGCTCCCGGCGTGCAGCGGGTAGGGGATGCCGAGGCTGACCTCGACGCGCAGCTCGTGGGGCCGGACGACCTGGTCGACGTACAGCCGCGTGTCGCCCCGCCGGATCGACAGCGTGGCGGTCTCGCCCACCCGCTGGGCGAGGCGGCGCAGCTCGGGGGCGGCCATCGCGCGCAGGTCCATCCGGGCCAGGTAGGCGCGGCCGAGCGCGATGGCGGCGTGCCCGAGGGCGTAGCGGCGGGTGCCCGGGTCCAGGGTGATCAGCTCGCGGCTGCGCAGCGCGGTCAGGATGCGGTGCACGGCCGCCTTGGTCAGCCCCAGCTCGGTGGCGATCTCGGTGACGCCCAGGTCGGGGCGCGAGCTGCGGCCGAACAGCAGCAGCACGTCCATCGCGCGCTCCACCGCCGCGATCGAGCGGCTCTGGCCCTCGCCGCCCTCGGACGCGCGTTCGGCCTGGTTCGTAGCACTGCGCGGCACTGCGGCTCCTTCGCGGGACGTCGGGACGGGCGCCCAGTTTAGGGCAAGGCGTTTCCCGCAGGGAAACACCGGCGCGCGGCCGTTGACATGGCCGGACGGCCATCGTTACCGTGATCGATACGATGTTTCCATATGCGAAACGAAGGGCCGATGCCGTGGGGGTCGACGCGGAGACCTTCCGGACGGTGCTGGGCCAGTGGCCGACGGGCGTCGCGGTCGTCACGACCACCGCCGGGGACGGCTGGCACGGCATGACCGCGAGCTCGTTCAGCAGCGTCAGCCTCGACCCGCCGCTGGTCCTCGTCTGCCTCGCCCGCGACATCCACACCCACGCGCTGGTCGAGCGCAGCGGCATCTTCGCGGTCAGCTTCCTCGGCAAGGACCAGGCCGCGATCGGGCACCGCTTCGCGGGCCGCGAACCCGGCGACCGGTTCGCCGGGCAGCCCTGGGCGGCCGCGCCGACCGGCGCCCCCGTGCTGGGGGCCGCGCTCGGCTGGCTGGACTGCCGGGTCGCGCACGCCTACCCGGGCGGCGACCACACGATCTTCGTCGGGGAGGTCACCGCCGCGCGCGTCCCGCGCCGCACCGCCCCGCTGCTGTTCCACTCCCGCACCTGGGGGCAGCTCGCCGACCCGCTCCCCGACACGGTCGGCATCGCCGACACCGGCCTGGCCGCCGCGCTGCACCGCAGGCTCCGCGCCCACGGCACCGCCGCGTCCCGCGTCTCCCCCGCCGAGGCGGCCAGGCTGCTGGCCTCGGTGCGCGACGCCGGCGTCCGGCTCCGCGGCCCCCTGCCCGCCGGGCCCGCGCCCGGCGGACCGGTGACGGCGGGACCGTTCCCGGCGGGATCGGTGCTGGTGGAGGACGAGACCCGGCTGGCGCTCGTACCGCCCGGCGCCGGCCTCGTCGTGGAGGTCGTGGACGGGCCCTGCGCGCCGGACCTCGTCAGGGCCGCCCGCCTGCGCGGCCTCGCGGCGGTGGGACGCGTCCCGGACGCCTTCCGCGCCGACCGGCACGCCGCCGTGCTCGCCGCGGTCGACCGGTTCGCCGAGGCGGGCTGCGCCGAGATCGCGCTCGACGAGGGGCCCGCCGCCGCGTCACCGCTGCGCGTCCGCGACGTGCTCCAGGACGCGGTCGCCCGGACACGGCCGCTGACGCAGCGCGTGCGCCTGCGCGAATCCCGCGGCCTGGGCCTGGTCAACGCGCTGACCGCCATGAAGAGCGGAGTGCGGCACTTCGACGTCACCCTCGGCGGCGTCGACGGCGGCCTGTGCGCCGAGGACGTGCTGTTCCTGGCCGCCCAGCTGGAGGTGGCCACCCCGATCGACCGGGCCGCCCTGGCGGCGGCCTCCGCCGACCTGGAGGCGATCTGGGGCGCGGCCCTGCCGGGCCGCGCCCACCGGGTCGCGTCCTGACCATCGTGAAAGGAATCGCCCAGAGATGCTGACCGGCGAACGGCTCATCGAGAACATGACCGAGCCCGAACGCGAGCGCGCGGCCCGCGTCGAGAAGGTGCTGCCCGCGCTGCGCGAGGCCGCCGCGCGGGCGGACGCCGAGGCCGCGTTCCCCTCCGGGCACATCGACCTGATCCGCGAGGCCGGGCTGCTCGGCCTCGTCGTGCCCGAAGAGCACGGCGGGCTCGGCGGCGGGCTGCGCGACCTGGCCGCCGCCACGTACGCGATGGGGAGCGCGTGCCCGTCCACCGGGCTGTCGTTCTTCTTCCACAACACCAGCGCCTCGCGCGGGCTGCTGCCGCTGGAGGCGATCGAGGCGGGGCTGTTCACCGGCGAGGAGGCCGAGCCGGTCCGGGCGTTCGCCGAGAAGGTCCTGACGCGGATGGCCGGCGGGACGTGGACGGCCAACTTCGCCAGCGAGGAGGTCAAGAGCTCCGGCGCCAACATCGCGATCGCCACGACCGCGGTCCCGGCCGGGGGCGGCTGGACGCTCAACGGCGTCAAGTCGTTCGGCTGCGCCACCGGCGTCGCCGACACCTACCTGGTGACCGCGCGGCTGGACGGGACGACCGGCGCCGACGGCCTCGCGCTGTTCCTGGTCCCCCGGGACGCGCCGGGCGTCGCGTCCCGCACCCCCTGGAACGGTCTCGGGATGCGCGCGTCCAACAACCACGGCATCACGCTCACCGACGTGTTCGTCCCCGCGGACGAGGCGCTGACCGTGCCGGGCTCGTTCGTGCGGATGCTGACGATGAGCCGGGGCAGCTTCGTCGGCAACCAGCTGGCCATCTCGGCGTGCTACCTCGGCGCCGCGCAGTCGGTCTACGACTTCGCCCTCGACCGCCTCACCCGCGCGACGTTCGCCGACTCCGGCCGCCCGATCGCCTCCTCCCCCATGCACCAGGTGATCATCGGCGACATGACGGAGCGGCTGGAGACCGCCTACCTGTGGATCCGCCGGCAGCTGCAGCTGGAGACCTCCACCCCGCCGCTGCTGCCCAAGCAGGACGTGTACCGGCAGTGGCGGATCGCCAAGGGCGACATCGCCGAGTCGTGCTTCCAGGTCGTGCTCGGCGCGTTCAAGGCGTGCGGGACGTCGGCGGCGACGCTCGACGGCGTCATCGGCCGGGCCATGCGCGACCTGGCGATGGGGCTGGTGATGACGTTCCCCGCCGAACGCGGCAGGCTGGAGGCCGCGCAGATCGTCACGGGGGCCAGGGAGAACGAGTTGTTCGCGAGCGTCGAGAAATGACACCGCCGCACCGCGACCTGGTCGCCGGTGGATGGGCCGACTGCGGCGGCCGCCTGGACCTCGTCCTGGAGGACCCGGCGACCGGCCGCCCGCTCGGGCCCGCCCCGGCCACCGGCGGGTACCGCGTCGAGTGCGCCCTGGCCGCGGCCGAGGCGGCGGCGGAGGGCTGGGCCGCGCGCGGCGACCGCGCCGAACTCCTCGACGCCGTCGCGGACGGGCTGGAAGGGGTGCTCGGCGAGATCGTCCGGCTGGAGGCGTCCGCGACCGGCGTCCCCATCCGCCAGGCCGCGCCGCTCGGCATGATCGTGACCGGGTCCTTCCGGCTGGCCGCCGAGCAGCTGCGCGGCGGCACGGGCGAGATTCTGCGCCGCGAGGACGGCCGCGCCGTGCACGTGCGGCGGCTGCCGTGGGGGCCGGCGCTGTGCCTGGTCCCGTGGAACGCGCCCGCCCCGATGGCGGCGCACAAGGTCGCCAACGCCCTGGCCGCGGGATGCCCCGTGATCCTCAAGCCCAGCGAGTACGCCCCGCACGGCACCCAGGTCCTCGCCGGGGCCGTCGCGGACGTCCTCGCCGGACGGGACGTGCCCGGCGGCGTGTTCCAGCTCGTCCACGGGGACGCGGCGACCGGCGCCCGCCTCACCGGCGACCCGCGGATCCGGGCGGTGTCGTTCACCGGCGGCGCCGCCGGCGGCCGTTCCGTCGCCGCCGCCTGCGCGGCCGGGCTCAAGCCCGTCCAGCTGGAACTCGGCGGCAACAACCCCCTGGTCGTCATGCCGGACGCCGTCCCCGGCCGCGCCGCCCGCGCGGCCGCCGACCTGCTGACGACCCTCAACGGCCAGTGGTGCCGCGCCCTCGGCCGCCTCATCGTCCCGGCGGAATCGCAGGACGCGATCCTGGAGGAGATCGCCGGGCGCCTCTCGGCGCTCCGCGCGGGCCCGCCCCTGGACGAGGACACCGACCTCGGCCCCCTCGTGCACTCACGCCACCGTGCCCTGGTGCGGGGCAGGCGCGACGCGCTCGGCGGGCGGGTCATCGCCACCACCGAGGTCCCCGCCGAAGGCAATTACCTCGCCCCCGCGCTGGTCACCGGAGTGGACCCCGGCGACGCCACCGAGGAGATCTTCGGGCCGGTCGCGACCGTCCACCCGTACCGGACGCTCGACGAGGCGGTGGCCCTGGCCAACGGCACCGCCTACGGCCTGGAGGGCTATGTCGCCGGCGCCGACGAGGACGCCGCGCTGGCCGTGGCCCGCCGGATCCGCGCCGGGGAGGTCAAGGTCAACGGGTCGAGCGTCATGAGCCTGCACCTGTTCGCGCCGCGTCCCGCCTGGGGCGCGTCCGGGCTGGGCGAGGAGGGCACCGCCGAGACCCTCCGCTTCTTCACCAACCCGCAGGTCGTGGGGGTGGAGAACGCCGGCGCCCTGCACGCCCGGGGGGACGCGTGACACCGGTCCTGGTCGCCGGCGCCGGCCCCGTCGGGCTGACGGCCGCGCTGGCGCTGGCCCGCCGGGGCATCGCGGTGACCGTGCTGGAGGCCGGGGACGCGCTGGCCGCCGAGTCGCGGGCGTCCACCTTCCACCCGCCGTCGCTGGAGATGCTCGCCGGTCTCGGAGTCCTGGACGAGCTGATGGAGCGCGGCCGGATCTCCCGCACGTTCCAGTACCGGGAACGGCGCGGCGGCGTCATCGCCGAGCTGGACCTGTCGCTGCTGTCGGGCGACACCCCCTACCCGTTCCGCGTCCAGTGCGAGCAGGGCAGGCTCACGCCGCTCCTGCTGGCGCACCTGCTGGAGGCGGGCGGCGAGGTGCGGTTCGGGGCGCGGGTGCGCGACGTCCTGACCCACGCAGGCGGCGTCCAGGTGACGACCGAGGACGGCGTCCCGTACCGGGGCGGCTGGCTCGTCGGCGCGGACGGCGCCGGATCGGCCGTCCGGCGGTGCGCGGGCCTGAAGTTCGACGGGCTCACCTACCCCGAGCGGTTCCTCGTCGCGTCCACCCGCACCGACGTGGCGGCGCTGCTGCCCGGGATCGCGGACGTGAACTACGTGTTCGACCCCGACGAGTGGCTGGTGCTGCTGCGCACCCCCGACCACTGGCGGGTGCTGTTCCCCACCCCCGCCGGCACCCCCGACGCGGACGAACTGGCGCGGCTGCCGGACCGGCTGCGCGGCGTCGCCGACACCGGGTGGGACGTGGCGCACGCGAGCCTGTACCGGGTCCACCAGCGGGTGGCCGACCGGTTCCGGACCGGCCGGGTGCTGCTGGCCGGGGACGCCGCGCACGTCAACAACCCGCTCGGCGGGATGGGCATGAACAGCGGCATCCACGACGCCGTCCTGATGGCGGACGCGCTCGCCGGGGTGCTGGCCGGCGGCCCCGAGTCGGAGGTGGACGCCGTCGCCGCCGCCCGCCGCGACGTCGCGCTGACGTACGTGGGACGCGCGACCCACGCCAACTGGGAGCGGATGCGCGACCCCGGGCTCTACCACGCCGAACTGCGGGCCCTCGCCGCCGATCCCGGCGCGGCCCGGCGGCATCTGCTGCGCAGCTCGATGATCGCCTCCCTGCGGGACGTGGCGTGACCCGCGCCGGGCCGGGCGCCGAGATCGTCCGGGAGAACCCGGCGCGGCTCGGCGAGACCGTCGGCCGGGTGCCGGTGGCGGACGCCGCGGACGTGGACCGCGCCGTCCGGGCTGCCGAGGCCGCCCAGCGGGACTGGCGGGACGTCCCCGCCGCCGAACGGGCGGAGGCCCTGCGCCGGGCGGCCGCGGCGGTCGAGTCCGCCGGCGGGACGGCGGTGCTGCTCGCGCGGGAGTCCGGCAAGCCCCTGGCCGACTGCGAGGGCGAGATCCGGTTCGCCGCGGCGTACCTGCGCTGGGTCGCCGGCCACGCGCCCGCCGCGTACGCCGACCGGGAGGTGGACGACGCGGCGGGCCGGCTGCTCCTGCGGCACCGCCCGTACGGGGTCGTCGCCGCGATCACGCCGTGGAACGCGCCGGTCATCCTGGCGCTGCTCAAGGTCGGCCCGGCCCTCGCGGCCGGCAACGCCGCCGTGGTGAAGCCCTCGCCGCTGGCGCCGCTGGCCGTGGCGCGGGTGCTGGAGTCGTTCCCGCGGGACCTCGTCCACGTCGTGCACGGCGGCGCCGGGACGGGACGGGCGCTGGTGGCGCACCCGCGGGTCCACCGGGTGGCGTTCACCGGCGGCGCGGAGGCGGCGCGCGACATCGGCGCGGCCGCCGCCTCGGCGATCACGCCGTCCGTGCTGGAGCTGGGCGGCAACGACCCGGTGGTGCTGCTGGACGACGCCCGCCTGGACGACGCGGCCATGGACCGGCTCGTCATGGCGTCCTTCGCGACCGCCGGGCAGGTGTGCATGGCCGCCAAGCGCGTCTACGTGCCGCGGTCGAGGTTCGCCGACGTCCGCGACGCCTACGTCGCGGCAGCCGCGCGCACCATCGTGCTCGGCGATCCGCTCGACGCGGGGACGACGGTCGGCCCGGTGATCTCCGCGGACGCGGCGCGGCGGGTACGGGGACTGGTGACCGGCGCGGCGCGGCGCGGCGCGTCGGCCACCGCGCTCGGCGCGGTGCGCGTCGACCTCGCCCGGGGCCACTTCGTCCGGCCGGCGCTGGTCACCGGGGCCGGCGACGACGACCCGGTGGTGGCCGGGGAGCAGTTCGGGCCGGTGGTGCCGCTGCTGCCCTACGACGGCGAGGACGAGGTACTCGCCCGCGCGAACGCCGGTGAGCTCGGCCTCGGCGCCTCGGTCTGGTCCGCCGACGAGGATCGCGCGTTCGCGTTCGCCCGCGGGTTCGAGGCGGGGTTCACGTTCGTCAACACCCACAACCGGACGGGCATGTCGCTGCGCGCGCCGTTCGGCGGGGTGAAGCGCAGCGGTCACGGCCGCGAGTACGGCACCGAGGGGCTGCTGGAGTACGTGCAGACGTGCGCCGTGCACGCTCCGGCGGCGTTCCGGGCGGGCGGCGCGGGCATGGGCGCGGGCGCCTACCCGTCCTGAGCATCGGCCCCTTCCCGAGGTCCGGCCCGTCCCGGGCAAGCGTTACCGGATCGCGCTCTGCGGGCCGTTGACGGGCGGCGCCCGGAGGCCGCTAATTGAGGAAACAATGGAAACGTCGTTTCACAGAGTGGAACGACAAGCTCCGGAGGCAGCATGCGTGCCACCCGCGCAGCCCGAGCCCTGGCCGTCGCCACCACCGCCGTCGCCGCCGCCACAGCCGTCGCCACCGCGCCGGCGGCCGCGGCTCCCGCCCGGGCCGCCGCCACCAGGATCCAGACCACGGTCGAGATCCGGTGCGCGTTCACGACCCTCGACCAGAGCGCCGACTGGTACTTCCCGTCCGGGACCCCGGAGGGCCTGGTCTGGCTCCAGCACGGCTTCGCCCGCGCCAACGACCACGTCGCAGACCTGGCGGGCGAGTACGCGTCCGCGGGCTACCTGGTGTTCGCCCCGACCCTGCCCAGCGGGCACATCTTCGGCTGCACACTGCAGAACATCGGCAACAACACCGACTTCCTCGGCAACGTCGCCGACCTGTTCGGCAGGGCGTCCGACCCCGGCGGCAAGCTCGGCCGCAGCCTGGCCAGGGCCAAGGCCGAGGCCGGGCGCCCGGAGGTGACCATCCCGTCCTCCATGGTCTTCTCCGGCCACTCGGCCGGCGGCGAGGCGGTCGCCTACGTCGCGAACCGGGTCCGCACCGACCACCCGGCGGCGTGGACGGGCCTGCGCGGCCTGGTGCTGCTGGACCCGGTGAAGTCCTTCATCGGCGACAACCTCGTCACGGGCCTGGACGGGCTGGACGGCACCGGCCGGCAGATCCGCACGATCTCCGCGCCCGACAACCCCTGCAACAACGGCAGTTCCGGCACCGAGGCCGTCCAGTCCGAGGTGCACGGCCCGTTCGTCGGCGTGCGGCTCACCAGCGGGGACCACACCGACGCCGAGGGCGCGAGCACCGACTCGATCGGCACGATCGCCTGCGGCACCCCCGAGGCCGGGAACGTCGCCGCCCTGCAGACGTTCGCGGTGGCGTGGGCCAGGGACGCCTTCGACGGCACCCGGACGCCCGCCTACCTGCCCGGCGGCGCCTACTACCAGAACCTGCTGTCGGCGGGCACGATCGAGACCCTGACCGGGGCCTCCTGACCGGACGCGCGGCCCCGGCCTCCGTTCCCGCGGGCGCCGGGGCCCGCCGCCGGACCCGAAGTTTCTCGGCGGGACTATGGCGGCCACCGGACCGCGATTGTAGGGTTTGGAAACAGCGTTTCGCCAGTGGAACCAGGAGGTCCCCATGGGTCCGGTCCGGGTGGCCGCCGTCCAGTTCGCGGCCGGGCGGGACGCCGGCGCGAACCTGGCCACCTGCCTGCGGCTGATCGACGAGGCGGCCGGCACGGGCGCTGACCTCATCGTCCTCCCGGAGTTCTGCAACCGCATCTCCTGGTACGACGACCGTGACGCGGCGGTCGGGAACGCCTGCCTCCCGGACGGGCCGTTCCTGACCGCCGTCGCCGCCCGGGCCGCCGCGCACCGCGCGCACGTCAAGATCAATGTGACGCTGGCCGGCGCGGACGGCCGCGTCACCGTCGCGAACCTGCTCTACGGACCGGACGGCGCCCTGCTCGGCCGCTCGGACAAGCTCGTCCTCATGGGCGCCGAGGGCGACCACCTCGACCCCGGCACCCGGGCCGGGCCGGTGATCGCCACCCCGCTCGGCCGGCTCGGCATGTACGCGTGCATGGAGGGCGTCACCAGCGAGGTCCCCCGCGACCTCGCCGTCCGGGGCGCGCAGGTGCTGCTCAACAGCCTCAACTCGTTCGCGGTGGACGAGGCGAGCCTGCACATCCCCGTGCGGGCCGCCGAGAACCGCGTGTGGGTGGTGGCGGCCAACAAGGTCGGCCCGCTGCTGCCCGCGGAACTGCTGCCCGCCATCGGCGAACGGCTCGGCGTCCCCGCCGACCTGCTGGACGGCGCGGGCGAAAGCCAGATCGTCGCCCCCGACGGCACCGTCGTGGCCAAGGCGCCGCGCACCGGGGAGGCGGTCGTCGTCGCCGACATCGACCCCGCGCTCGCCGACGACAAGGTCCGCCCGGACGGGACGGACCTGTTCGCGGCGCGCAGGCCCGCGCTCTACGCGCCGATCGTCGCCACGCCGGGGCCGCGCACCGCGCCCGCCGGGGCGGCGAAGCTCACCGCCGCCGTGGTCCGCTCCCCGGGGCTCGTCGCCGAGGCGGCGCGGGCGGGCGCCGAGCTCGTCGTCCTGCCCGAACTCGCGTTCGGCGCCGCAGCCGGGCCCGGCGAGGTCGCCCGCGCGCTCGCCGCCGCCGTCCGGGGAACCGGCGCCCACGCGGTGACCACCGTCCGGGACGGCGGCGCGCACACGGCGTACCTGGTCGGCGCCGGCGGCATCGCGGGCCGCCAGCCCCGGCTGCACGGCGGCGCCGGGGAACGCCTGGAGATCTTCACCCTCCCCTGGGGGCGGCTCGTGCTGATCGCCGGCGACGACGCGCTGTTCCCCGAGACGTTCCGGCTCGCCGCGATCGCCGACGCCGACGTGGTCGCCGTGCCGTTCACCCCGCTGGAACCGTGGGAGACCGGGCTGGGGCTGCCCGAGCGGTCCGCCGAGAACCGGCTGAACGTCGTCGCGTCCGGCCCGGACGGCGGCCTGATCCTGGCCCTGCCGGCCGACTTCACGCTGTGGACGTCGTGGGACGGCCCGTTCGAGGGCCGCATCAGCCACCCCCTGGTCACCCGGACCGAAGAGCCCATGACCATCGCGGCCGTCCACCCCGCCCAGGCCGTCAACCGGCTCGTCTCCAAGAACACCGACCTGGTCGGCGGGCGCCCCGCGCACGCGGTCGCCGCGCTGGCCGACGACGCACCGAGCGGAGCGCCCCGTTGAAGGAAACCCTGCAGCACGTCGAGCAGATGCTCGACGAGTCCCCCACCGTGGACGTGACCGAGACCTTCCACCGGTTCGGCGCGATCCTCGACGGGCTCAAGGCGAAGATCGACGCCCGGTTCGAGCTGACGCGCGACCCGTCCACCGAGGCGCTGGAGTCCTACGGCACCTACCCCGACGGGCCGGGCGGGACGCTCGCCGCCTACAGCGGGCCGGAGGTCGACTGGATGGTGCGCTCCTGGCTCGGCAACCCGGCCGCGAGCTTCGCCAACCTGCACCTGACCGTGTGGCTCGGCCCGCAGATCCGGGTACCGCACCTCGGCATCGCGCTGCTGGTCTGGCCGGAGGGCTGGTTCTACGCCGACTCCGTGCCGCGGGCGAACCTGCTCACCGACGGCGCGTACTACGACCGGTACTACGAGCCGCTGAACGACGGGTGGCTGGCGTTCCGCGAGCAGAACCCCGACTTCGAGTGGTTCACCAGCCGCGCCGGCTTCATCCGGGCGAGCCTGTCGCCGACCGCGCACTGCCACTCCTTCCCCCGCGGGGAGAAGAACATCGAGCTGGTGGGGCAGGTGCTGGAGGAGCACGTCGGCCGCTGGCTCGGCTGGGTCGACGAGGCCGAACCCGTCCCCGAGGCCGAACGGCCCGCGCTCGCCGCCGCCGACCTGGCGACCCGCCGCAACATCGCCGACCGCGACCCCGCCAACGTGATGGGCGTCCGCTACTTCGGGCAGGAGACCACCGACCGCCTCGTCCGCGGGCTGTGGGGCGGCGACCGGGAACTGCCGCGCCCATGAACGTCCGGTCCCTGTGGTGGTCGGCGGGAACCGGCGGCAGCCCGCCCTTCGGCACCGCCCACATCAAGGTCTACTACCCGGCGCGCGCGGAGGGCACCGACGCCGAGCGGCTCTCCGGGCGGATCCCGCCCGACCCCGCCGGCGCGCCCTACCCCGTCGTGGTGTTCTGCTCCGGCGTGAACGTCGAGCAGTCCGTGTACCGCCCGTTCGCCGCCGCGATCGCCGCCGCCGGTTTCGCCGTGGTGACGTTCGACCGGGTCGCCGAGCTGTTCGGCGGCCAGGTCGGGCTCACCCCCGGCGTCGACCTGGACGCGGCCCGTCCCGACGCCTACGGCACCCGCCCGACCTGCCCGGCGCTGCCCGCCGTGATCGGCGCGCTGGAGGAGATCGGCCCGCTAAAGGGGGTGCTCGACCTCGACCGGATCGCGCTCGGCGGGCACTCGGCGGGCGGCACCGTCGTCCTGCAGTCGGCCCGGTTCGTGCCCGGCGTCCGCGCCTGCTTCGCCTACGGCGCCCACACGATGGTCGCCACCATGCTGGGCTGGCCGGCGGGCACCGTCCTGCCCGCGCAGGTCGAATGCCCGGTGCTGCTGGGCGTCGGCAGCCGCGACGGCGTGATCGCGGGCAGCTCCGACCGGTACGGGCAGGACGCCGGAGCCGATCCGGTGACCCGCACCTTCACCGAGGCCCTGTCGGGCCCCGATGACCTGCTCGCCGTCCTCAAGGGCGCCAACCACTTCGCCATCGCGGACCCCGTCGACCCGACCGCGGCCCGCGCCTTCCTCGACCTGGAGCCCGAGACCGACCCCGCCGCGGCCCGCGGCGCCTACACGGACCTCACCGTCGCCTTCCTCCGCGCCCACCTGCGCGGCGAGGAGACGGCGCCGTCCGCCGACCCGGCGCACATCGACCTGCGGCGCCGATAGGGAGCCGACATGCTCAAGAACTTCTGGTACGCGGTGGAGTTCGCCGACGCCGTCACCCGCGCCCCCAAGCGCGTCACCTGCCTCGGCCAGGACTTCGTCCTCTACCGCAAGCGCGACGGCGGCGCGGTCTGCCTGTCCGACCTGTGCGCCCATCGCGGCGCCGCGCTGTCGATGGGCAAGGTGGTGGACGACCAGATCGCCTGCCCCTACCACGGCTGGCGCTACGAGCCGGGCGGCGGCTGCACCCTGATCCCCGCCAATCCCGAGGGCCGCGGCATCCCCAAGAAGGCCCGCGTCGACTCCTATCCCGTCCGGGAGGAGTACGGCATGATCTGGGCGTTCCTCGGCGATCTTCCGGAGGGCGAGCGGCCCCCCATCCCGCACTTCCCCGAGGACGACGACCCGGCGTTCGCCCGGGTGAACGTCGAGATGGTCATCGAGGCCAACTACGAGCGGACGTTCGAGAACGTCGTGGACGCCGCCCACACGCCGTTCGTCCACGGCACCCGGTTCGGCAACCCGGACAAGCCGCAGATCCCCGACTACGAGATCACCCAGGACGACTGGTCGGCGGTGGCCGACATCCTGCTCAGCCCGCCGCCCGCGCGGGGCCTGTGGAAACGCCTCTACAAGAAGGAGGGGCCCAGCGAGCTGGTCGTCACCAACGGCTGGTTCCTGCCGAACATCGTCAAGCTGCACGTCCGGCTGCCGTTCGGCGACATGATCCTCTACGACCACAACGTCCCGCTGAGCCGGGACCGCACCCTCGTCAAGATCGTCGGCTACCGGAACTTCTTCACCGGGAAGTGGGCCGACCGGGACGCCCGCCGCCGCATCGCGAGCATCCTGCTCCAGGACAAGCCCGTCGTGGAGAGCCAGCGCCCCGAGCTGCTGCCCTACGACCTGCCCGCCGAACTCCACCTGCGCAGCGACGCCCTCCAGGTCGCCTACCGGCGCCGCCGGCGGCAGCTGATGGCCGACGGCTGGTGGATCGGCGACGAGGACATGATGTCCGACGCCGGGCCGCGCCAGAGCGCCGTCGTCATCGCCTCGCCCGCCCGCCGCGAGAACCCCGAGCTGGCGCGGGCCTGGATGCACAGAGCGCGGGGCGCGGAAACACCGAGCGCGAAGACGCCAGGCACGGAGACGCCCGGCACGGAGACGCCCAATGGCACGGCGAAGGACGCGCCCGCGGGCGGCGCGCCCGCGGAGGACACCGTGACGGCCGCGCAGGCGACCGGCGAAGGAGAAGAGGACAAGTGACGACGTCCCTGCCCAAGGCACTGAGCGACCGGACGATGGCGGCGCTGGCCGGCGTCGAGAACCTGACCCGGGTCGCCGAACGGGAACTGACGAGCCCGATGTCGCCCGGCCCGGTCGGCGAACTGGAGGTCCTGCGCGGCGAGCGCATCGCCAAGGTCGTCCGCATCGCGCTGACGGTCGGGCAGATCGGCATGGACAGCCACATGATCTTCGCGTTCACCCCGGCGGACTCGGCCGTCCCGCACTTCACGCTCGACTCGGTCATGGCGGGCGGCCGGCTCGCCTACCACATCGACCTCGTCCAGCGCGCCGACCTGGCCTGCCACCTGGAGTACACCGACGCGGTCTACCAGCCCCTCACCCCGGCGTTCGAGGAGGTCCGCGAGCGGTTCGGGCCGTCCACCGCCGCGATCGGCCCCCGCCAGCACGCGATGATGTCGCCCTGGATGCTGGTGAACCGGGCCGACGAGGAGCACTTCACCCGGATCGGCGCTTACCTGGAGCGGTACTTCGAGCACTGGCGGGGCCTGGTCGACAAGGGCCTGCCCGCCGAGGTCCTGGCGACCCTCGCCGACACCGACCTGGCGGCGCGCGACGAGCGCAGCCGGGCGAACCTGTTCAGCCCGGAGGTCGACCCCGTCTGGGCCAACGTCACGCGGCTGCTCGGCGACGAGCAGACCGAGGCGCTGCGCGGCGAGCTGCTGACGAACGAGCTGCCGGCGAACAAAGTGCCGGCGAACGAGGTGCGGGGTGGCTGAGCCCAGCGAGTGGCAGACCCGGATCGCCGGCGAATGGCACGGCCGCCCGTCGCTGTTCGACGGCACCGGGACCTGGCAGGGCTACGAGGACATCCGCCGGTCGTCGGTGTTCGAGGACGGGACGACCACCTACTACATGGACGGCGGGCTGGAGGGCGGCGGCCCGCTGGCCGGGCGGTTCCGGCTGGGCGCGCCGTTCGCGTTCGGGGTCGTCGACTCAGACAGCGACCGCATCTACACCGGCCCCGACTTCCACGGCACCGGCCAGCCCTACGGCGGGTTCGTCGACGCGCACTACTACGGGCCCGGCTGGCAGGTCGACCTCAACACCTGGAACCACGTGCTCCCGGACGGCGAGACGCAGGTCTACTCGTCCACCCTCTACCAGGGCTGGGCGCTCGTCGGCTGCTTCAACGGCGTCTACCGGCGCACCACCGACTACGACGCCAACCCCGGGACCAGGGAGGCGATCGCGGCGTTCCTCAAGGACGAGACCCGCAACGGCCCGACGCCCCACATCCTGCCCACCAAGCAGGCAGGCGCCTACTCCGGCACCTGCGAGCTGTGGGGCGCCGACCAGAAGCTCATCGGCGACGTGACCGTGTCGGTCGAGCTGGAGCCGGTCGACCTGCTGCGCACCCGCCGGCACGTCACCTGGTCCGGCGCCCTCGACCGCACGTACACGGTGGAGGCCCGGCGGGACGGGTTCCGGCACTTCTACGAGGGCCCGGACGCCTGGGGCAACGCGATCTCGTTCGGCCGCGCGAACTACCCCAGCCTGCACTTCACCGACGTGTGGAAGGCCAAGGGCCGCGAGTTCATGATCGACGCCTCCCCGGGGATGTCGGCCGGCGAGACGCTGACCGCCGTCTACGAGCTGTTCGAGGGCAACGTGCTGACGTGCGTGCTGCACGGCGTCCTCACCTGGGAGGCGGCATGACCGGCCAGGCGGCCACCGTGGTCATCACGGGCGGCACCCGGGGCATCGGCCTCGGCCTGGCACGGGAGTTCCTCGCCAGGGACGCGCGGGTCGCGATCTGCGGCCGGTCCCGCGAAGGCGTCGGCAAGGCCGTCGCCGAACTCGGCGAGGGCGCGATCGGGACGGTCTGCGACGTGGCCGACCGCGACCAGGTGCAGGCCCTGTGGGACTGGGCGGCCGCCGAACTCGGCCGCATCGACCACTGGATCAACAACGCCGGCGTCTCCACGTCCCGCGTGCCGCTCGCCGAAACGCCCGCCGGGCAGCTCGACACGATCGTCGCCGTCAACCTGCTCGGCACGCTGCACGGCAGCGCCGTGGCGGTGGCGGGCATGACCGCGCAGGGCGGCGGGACGGTCTGGAACATGGCCGGCCTCGGCAGCGACGGCCGCACCGTTCCCGGACTGATCGCCTACGGCGCCACCAAACGCGGTTCCGACTACCTCACCACCGGGCTCGCCAAGGAGGTCCAGGGCGGCCCCGTGAAGGTCGCGCACCTGTCCCCCGGCATGGTCGTCACCGACCTGCTGCTCAGGGACTACTCCCCCGAGGAGCTGGAGAAGGCCAAGAAGATCTTCAACATCCTCGCCGACCGGGTGGAGACCGTGACGCCCTGGCTCGCCGCGAAGATCCTCGCCGGCACCCGGAACGGCGGGAAGGTCGCCTGGCTGACCACACCCAAGATCATGGGACGTTTCGCCGCGGCGCGGTTCCGCAAGCGCGACCTGTTCGCCGACGCGCCATGACCGGCTACCCGGTCTCCCTCGCCGTCGAGGACTTCGTCCCCGTCGCGCTGACCGCGCTCGGCGTCGCGGCGCTGCGGCACCGCCATCCCCTCGTCCTGCCCGCGGCGGTCCTGGTGGTGTCCGGCGGGTTCGCCAAGGCCACGTGGAAGCTCATCGTCGCGCTCGGCGGCCCCGACCTGCAGTGGCTGCATCACGCGCTGTTCCCGCTGCTGGCCACCGGATTCACCCTGCTGGCGTTCGCGCTGACGCGGGGCCGGTGGCGGGCCGTCCTGCCCGTCCCCCCCGCCGCCGCCCTGGCCGCCTCGGCGGCCCTGCGCGACACCTGGCCCGCCATGGTGTGGACGATCGCGGCGGTGACCGCCGCGGCGGTGCTGCTGGCGCTGGAGGCCCGCCGCCGCGGCGACCCGTTAACGGCGGCGCTGTTCACGCTGTGGCTGGCCGCCCAGTACCTGCTCGGCCCGATGGCGGCACGGGCCGAGCAGTCCATCGCCCTGCAGTGGGCCGAGCAGTCCTGCAACACCATCGCCCAGGCGGCCTTCGCGGCCGCCGCCTGGCGGCTCGCCCGCACCACCGAAGCGAACGAGACCAAGGAGGCGGTGCCGGCATGACCGACGCACTCGGCTGGCGGCGCAAGTTCGGAGTCATCGCGCCGTCCACCAACACCATCGTGGAGCCCGACTTCCACCGGATGGGCGTCGCCGGCGTGACGTCGCACTTCTCCCGCATCCACATCCGCGACCAGAACATGGACGGCGACGCGGGCATGGAGCGGCTGCTGGAGCAGATCCGCGACGAGATCGGCGCGGCCTGCGAACGCGTGCTGACCTGCGAACCGGACTACATGGTGATGGGCATGTCCGCCGAGACGTTCTGGGGCGGCGTGGAGGGCAACAAGGAGTTCGTCCGCCAGATCCACGGCATCACCGGCCTGCGGGTGGCGACCGGGGCCGAGGCGTGCGAGCGGGCCCTGAAGCTGTACGGCGCCCGGCGCATCGGCGTCGTCACGCCCTACCAGCCGGTCGGCGACGAGAACGTCCGGCGGTTCTTCACCGAGATCGGTTTCACCGTCGACGAGATCATCGGCCTGAAATGCCCGACGGCGGTGTCCATCGCGCACGTCACCGTGGACGAGCTGCGCACGGCCCTGCGGGAGCTGGCCGCCGGCGAGGTGGACGCCATCGTCCAGTGCGGCACGAACCTGTCGATGGTCGGCCTGGCCGACGAGGCCGAACGGTGGCTGGGCCTGCCCGTCATCGCGATCAACGCCGCCACCTGGTGGATGGCCCTGCGCGACAACGGCGTCGACGACCGGGTCGAAGGCGCCGGCGGCCTCCTGCGCGACCACTGACCCCGGGGGCCGGCTACAGCGGCGGCCAGGGGATGGCGGGCCAGTCCTCCGGCGGATACGGGTGGATCCGGTGCTTGAGCATCAGTTCCACCCGGCGGCGGGTGGCGTCGACCTCGTCGGGGGTGAGGAGTTCGGCCAGACGCGCGCCGAGGGCGCCGCCGCGCAGGCCGTCGTCCACGCGGCCGAGGGCCTCCAGGGCCTCGGCCGTCAGCGGCTTGCCGCGCCACTGCCACAGGACGGTGCGGAGCTTGTAGTCGGCGGAGAAGCAGACGCCGTGGTCGCAGCCGTAGACGTGGCCGTCGCCGGGCGGCAGCAGGTGGCCGATCTTGCGGTCGGCGTTGTTGACGACGGCGTCGAACACCGACATGCGGCGGATCGCGTCGTCGTCGGAGCGGGACAGGGCGACGAGGTCGATGTCGGGATCGGGTTCGACCCACAGCTGAACCATGCCCGGCCCGTACGGGCCGTCGCGGTGCACGGTGGGCGGGACGGTCCCCCACCCCATCGCCTTGGAGACCTCGTAGGCGGCGACCTCCCGCTCGGCGAGGGTGCCGTCGGGGAAGTCCCACAGCGGGCGCTCCCCGGCGACCGGCTTGTAGACGCAGCCCGCGGAGAGGCCGTCGTGGTCGACGGAGCAGTACAGGGTGGCGTTGGACGCCTGGACGAGCCTGCCCTCCACGCTGAGCCGCCCGGCCGACAGCAGCCGCTCGGCTCCCTCGACGTCGCGGGGGGAGACCCGGCGTCCGGGCTCGCTCCGCCCGGAGCCGTCCGCGGGCGCCCGGTCGCGGGAGGACTGCGTCATGCGATCATTCTCCCGGCCGCGTCGTCCATGATCCAGCATGGGTGGAGGTCATCTCAGCCGAGGTATCCGTTCTGGCGGGGGCACACGTGCCCCTCGGTGTCGAGGGGCAGGCCGCACAGCGGGCAGGGCGGCCGCCCGGCGGCGACGACCTTCAGGGCCCGCTCGGCGAACGCGCGGGCCTGCGCGGCGCTGATCCGCACCCGCAGCACCGCGATGGCCGGGTCCTCCTCCCCGACCTCGGCGTCCTCCTCCGCCTCGGTGACCTCCTGCGCCTCGATGACGACCTGCTCGTCGTCCGGATCCCAGGCCAGCGCCATCGTGCCGACCTTGAACTCCTCCTCCACCGGCTGGTCGAGGGGGCCGTCGTCCTGGAGTTCCGACGGCGTGACCGCCGGCACCGTGGCCTCCCCGCCGGTGCGCCGCAGCACCTCGTCGAGCAACTCCTCCAGCCGTTCGGCCAGCAGCGTCACCTGGAACTTCTCCAGGCCGACGCTGGTGACGCGGCGGCCCGAGCGGGCCTGCAGGAAGAAGGCGCGGTCGCCTGGCCGCCCGACGGCGCCGGCGACGAAACGCTCCGGCGGGTCGTAGGAGATGACGGGCATGACATCGACCCTACGCGCCGCCGCCGACGGGCGCGTCCCCCGGCCCGAGTCCGTCTTTCCCGGAACCTTCCACCGGCTGCTCTGGAACGAGACCGGCCACATCGCCGCCGGTGTCGTTGACGCGGACGACGAACGGGCGCGTTTCGGTGTACCGGATGACGGTGAGCGACGCGGGGTCGGCCTGGATCCGCTGGAACTGGTCGAGGTGGAGGCCGAGCGCGTCGGCGACGACGGACTTGATGATGTCGCCGTGGCTGCACACCGCGTAGAGGGCCTCGGGGCCGTGCGCGGCGGCGATCCGCTCGTTCCAGTCGCGGACGGCGGTGACGGCGCGGTGCTGCGCGCCCGCGAGGGACTCGCCGGCCTCGCCGGGGAACCGGACGGCGCTCGGATGGGCCTGCACGACCCGCCAGAGCGGCTCCTCGGCCAGTTCCTTGAGGGGACGGCCCGTCCAGTCGCCGTAGCGGACCTCGCCGAACCGCTCGTCCGTCTCGATCTTCTCGATGGGGCCGTCGTGCCCGGCGGCGATCGCCTCGGCGGTCTCGGCGCAGCGTTCCAGGGGGCTGGTGACGACCGCGGCGAGCGGGAGGGACGCCAGGCGGCCGGCGAGGCGGGCGACCTGCGCGCGGCCTCGGTCGTCGAGCCGGACCCCGGGCGTCCAGCCGGCGAGCACGGGTCCGGTCATCGCGGTCAGGCCATGCCTCACCAGCAGGAGTGTGGTCACAGCAGCCACTCTAGGAGATGACGGGCAGCCTGGTGGTGGGCGCCCCCGCGCCGGCGGATACGGGAGAATGCGTGCCGTGATCGTGGACAAGGCCATCTACGCGCGCGGCACGCGCCGCGACATCGAGGGCGACATCAGCGACGCCTTCGACCTCGCCCGCCAGGACGGCGACTGCTTCCTCTGGATCGGCATGTTCGAGCCGGACGAGGCCGAGTTCGAACTGGTCAGGGACGAGCTGGAGCTGCACCCGCTCGCCGCCGAGGACGCCGTGTCCGCACACCAGCGGCCCAAGCTGGAACGCTACGACGACACGCTGTTCATCGTGCTGAAGACGCTGACCTACATCGACGCGACCTCCGACATCGAGGTCGGCGAGATCATGCTGTTCCTCGGCCGGGACTTCGCCGTCACCGTCCGGCACGGCGCCGGCAACCCGCTCGGCCCCGCCCGCGGGCGGCTGGAGGAGTCGCCCGAGCTGCTCCAGCACGGCGCCGCCGCCGTCCTGTACGCGGTGTGCGACGAGGTCGTCGACCGCTACGGGCTCGTCGCCCACGAGGTCGAGGTCGACATCATCGGGCTGGAGCGCGCCGTGTTCGACCCGGGCGCGCGGGACGTCACCGCCGACATCTACTCCCTCAAGCGGGAGGTGCTGGAGTTCCGCGGCGCCGAGGACCCGCTCGTCCCGGTGATGCAGGAGATCGTGAAGGGCCGCGTCCCCGAGTGCGGTTCCACCCGGGAGTACTTCCGCGACGTCCTGGACCACCTGCTGCGCGTCGACGAGCAGGTCGACGCGCACAACGAGCTGCTCAACAGCGTGCTGAACGCGCACCTCGCGCTGCTCGGCAAGCGGCAGAACGAGGACATGCGCAAGATCTCCGCGTGGGCCGCGATCATCGCGGTGCCGACGGCGATCGCCGGGATCTACGGCATGAACTTCGACCACATGCCCGAACTGCACTGGACCTTCGGCTACCCGCTGGTCCTCGGGGTGATGGCGGTCATCTGCGTGCTGCTGTTCCGCAAACTCCGCAGGAGCGGCTGGCTCTAGCCGCCCCTAGCCGCCGGGGCGGCGAGCAGGACCGCCCACAGGTGCGACTCGGCGCCGTCGGCCTCCAGGCGGCGCCGGATCCGCTCCACGGCGCCGCGGGTCGGCAGCGCCAGCCAGAGCAGCAGCGGATAGCCGATGGCGAACCCGGCGACGAACACCAGCTCGCTGTGCCCCACCATGGCCAGCGGCAGGCCCAGCAGGATCACGCCCTCGGCGAGCGCGAACCGCAGCAGCACCGCCTGCCGGAACATCATGAGCGCCGTCCGCGCCGCCGTCCGCCGATCCGACCCGGGGGGCATCGGGCGCGGCGCGCGCGGCCCGGCCAGGAGCGCGGCCAGCGCCGCGGCCACCAGCGGGAGGTAGATCCAGAGCGGCGTCTCCTCGTCGCCCTGCACGATCGCCGGCGTGATCGCCAGGATGAGGACGGGGGCGGCCACCAGGACCAGCATCATCAGGCGCATCCGGCCGAGCTCGGTACGGCCGCGCAGGGAGGCGGCGAAGCCGGGGTCGTCGCCCGGTCCCGCGCCGAACACCGGTGCCAGATCCGGCCCGCCGTCGCCGTCCGGCGTCTTCGGCGAGTACATCGAGAACGGTGGTGGCGCCATGGCGCGAAACTTTAGCCGGGCGGCGTCCCCGGCAATAGACCTCACCAGGATCTTTGCGCCGGGCGGGAACCCGGGCGGGGGCCCGCTCACGTCCCGGTCGGCTCGCCCGGACCGCTAGATTGACCGCCCATGAAGGAGCGTCACCTCGGGCGGAGCGGGCTGCTGGTGTCCCGGCTGGGCCTCGGCACCATGACCTGGGGGCACGACACCGACCCGGACGAGGCCGCGGCACAGCTCGCCGCGTTCGTGGACGCCGGGGGCACGCTGGTGGACACCGCCGACGTCTACAGCGACGGCGCCAGCGAGCGGATCCTCGGCCACCTGCTGCGCGAGACGGTCGACCGGGACGGCCTGGTCATCGCGACCAAGGCCGCGATCAGGCCGAACGGACGCTACGACGGATCCCGCAGGCACCTGCTCCACGCCCTCGACGCCTCCCTCGACCGGATGGACCTGGACCACGTCGACCTGTGGCAGCTGCACGTGTACGACCCGGCCACGCCGCTGGAGGAGACGCTGTCGGCGCTGGACGAGGCGGTCGCGTCCGGCCGGGCCCGCTATGTCGGGGTGTCCAACTACGCGGGCTGGCAGGTGTCGAAGGCCGCCGCCTGGCAGCGGGCGTGGCCCGGTCGCGCCCCGGTGGTGTCGGCCCAGCTGGAGTACTCGCTGCTGCGCCGTGACATCGAGCGGGAGGTCGTGCCCGCCGTGCTGGACGCCGGGGCGGGGCTGCTGCCGTGGTCGCCGCTCGGCCGGGGGGTGCTCACCGGCAAGTACCGCACCGGCATCCCCGCCGGGTCGCGCGCCGCCGCGCCTCATTTCGCCGAGTTCGTCCAGCCCTACCTCGACGAGGAGTGCGCCCGGATCGTGGAGTCGGTGGTGACCGCCGCCGAGGGCCTCGGACGCTCCCCGCTGGCGGTGGCGCTCGCGTGGGTCCGCGACCGCGACGGTGTCGCCGCGCCGATCGTCGGCGCCCGCACCGCCGCGCAGCTCACCGCCATACTGGACAGTGAGGACCTGACGCTCCCGGGCGAGATCCGCGGCGCGCTGGACGACGTCTCCGACACCTCGTCCGGCGCGTGACACGCTCGGGACGGTCCACCGCCAACCGTGATCAGCCGCGACGGGAAGCCCGTGACCGACACCCCTGACCCCACCCCCGCCGAGCGGGCGGCGCGCGCCGCGGAGGCCATGCGCGCCGCCGAGGCCGCCGCCGCGGCCCTGGACGGCCGCCGCGACGAAGAACGCGGCGGCGACCGCGAGCCCGCGCCCGCACAGGCAGCGCCCGCCGGGCCCGCCCCGACCGCGCGGGAGGGCCTGCGTGCCCTCACCGAGCTGTTCTCCGCGACCGGCGTCCCCGCGCCGCTCGCGTCCCGCGCCGCCGCCCGGCTCGGACCGGACGCCGCCGCCGGGCTGCGCGCCGACCCGTGGCGGCTGCTGCGCGTCCCCGGCGTCCGGCCGCCCCAGGCCGACCACTTCGCCCGCGCCGTCCTCGGGCGGGACGCGGCGCCGGGCGACCCCCGGCGCGGCCGCGCCCTCGTCCTGTACCTGCTCACCGAAGCCGCCCGGGAGGGCCACACGGTCACGCCCGCCGCCGCCGTGATGTCGGCGCTGGAACGCGTCCGGCTCCCCGACCCGCAGGCCGCCGTGGAGGCCGCGCTGGACGAGGCGGAGGTGCTCTCGCTCACCGAGGAGCCCGAGTTCGGCGAGGCGGCCTTCGAGGAGGACGCCGAGCCGCCGGAACCGGAGGAGACCCTCGGCCCGGCGCGGTGGGCGCTCGCCGAGGAGGCGGCGGCCGAAGGGTTCCAGCGGCTGTCGCTGACGGCCGCGCCGCTGCTGGACGACGTCGCCGTCAAGGGCCTGCGCGACGGCCTGCCCGAGGACCGCTCCCTCGCGCTCACCGCCGCGCTCCGCACCGGCGTGAGCGTCCTGCGCGGGACGCCGGGCGACCTCGCGCGCACCGCCCTCGGCATCGCCGCCGCGGCGGCGGGCCAGGGCGTGCGCACCGCCGTGGCCGCTCCGACCGACCACGCCGCCGCCGACCTGCACGCGGACGCCGAAGGGGTCACGGTCACGAGCCTCCACCGGCTGCTGGAGCCGCAGGACGAGCCGGCAGCCGCGCCGGGGGCCGTCGTGTACGGGCGCGGCGAGCGGCGTCCCTTCGACCTCGACCTGATCATCGTCATGGACGCCGCGGTGCTCGACGTCGAACTGTGCGCGGTGCTGGCCGAGGCGTGTCCCGACGGCGCCCATCTCGTGCTGTGCGCCGAGCCGGGCGCGCCGCCGCCCGCCGGGCCGGGCCGGCCGCTGGACGACCTGGAGGCGTCCGAGACCGTCCCCGTCGTCACGCTGGACGCCGCGCCCCCGTCCGGTCCGCTCGGCGAGCTGGCCGGCGCCGTGCGCGGCGGCGACCTGGCCGCCGTGGACGCGCCCGGGCACGAGGTCGTGATCGTGCCCGCCGCGAGCCCCGGCGAGGCGGTGCACCGGGCCGTCCAGCTCGTCACCGACTCGATCCCCCGCGCGCTCGGCATCGCGGTCGAGGACGTCCAGGTCGTCGCGCCGGCCGCGGGCGGCGAGGCGGGCACCGGCGCCCTCAACGCGGCGCTCAAGGAGCGGCTGAACCCCGGCCCCGGCAGGTTCGGCGGGATGGACCCCGGCGACCGGGTGGTCGTCGCCGCCCCCCTCCCCCACGCCGCGCTCGGTGAGACCGGCGTGGTGACCGGCGGCGGCCCGCACGGGCTGGACGTCGACTTCCCCGGCGGCGCGGCCGTCGTCGCCCCGGCGGACGCGTCCCGGCTGCGGCACGGCTGGGCGGTGACGGTCGCTCAGGCGCGCGGGACGCGCCGTCCCGCCGTGGTGGCGGTCATGTCGCCCGCGGGCCTGTCACGGCCGCTGGTGGCCACCGCGTTCGGGCTGGCGCGCCGGCACCTGTCGGTCGTGCAGGCGGCCGGCCCGGACCTGGTCAGGGCGGTCCGCGAGAACGGCGCGCCCGCGCGGCGCACCAGGCTCGCGAAACTGGTGATCCACTGAGGCCATGGCGGGTAAAGAAACGCCCGTGTCGCGGTTTACGGACGGGCCCGTATGGGACACGATGTCAACAGGGTCAGCGAATGCGCGAACGGGTGGAGGAGCGGCATGCCCCAGCGGCTCAGGCGGGTCGGTACGGCTTCGGCGGCGGTCTCGGCGGGCGCGCTCGTCCTGCTCCTGTCCGCCCCGGCGGCCGAGGCGGCCGAGGTCTGCAAGAAGGGCGTCGACCCGGAGACCACGATCGAGAACTGGAAGTGCAACCTCGGCAACATCCGCGAGGCGCTCACTCCGAAGACGCCGACGCCCACGCCGGAGCCCACCCCGTCCAAGACCGCCCCGAAGAAGACCACGTCGAGCAAGAGCTCGGGGAACAAGACGTCCAAGGCGCCCGCCAAGAAGACCCGCAAGCCGTCCTCGGCCCCGAGCGGCGGCGGCGCGGCGGCGCCTCCGCCCGTGATGACCGACTCCACGGTGTCCCGCCCGCTCACGGAGAAGGCGCCGTCCACCGCGACCGGCCTCCCGGGGGTCCTGCCCACCCCCGAGATCGCCGCGGACCCGAACGCCCACCGGCAGAACCCGCCGGCCGGGACGGCAGCCATGCCGCAGACGCGCCTCATCTCACCCGTCGCGGCCTCACAGCAGGACAACGGCCAACTGCTCCTGGTCGCCGCCGCCGCAGGCGCCGCGGGCGCCGCCGGCGCCCTCAACCTCAGCGTCGCCGGCCGCACCCGACGCAGGCGCCGCACCACCAGGTAACACGCGAGCCCGCACCACCAACCGACACGCGATCCCGCGCTACGAACCGGCACGCGATCCCGCGCCAGCCGACAGGCGATCTCCGGTCCGCACCGACCCCGGCCGACACCGCAACCCCGCGACGACCCAAACCGTCGCGATCGCGTCCGAAGGCAGGTTTCGAGCGAAGCAAGAAACCTGATCGCGCAGCGAGCCGCAAGGCGAGTTCGGAGCGATGCAGCGATCGCACCGCAGTTCCCGCCGAAGGAGGGCGCTCTAGCGCCCGACGCCAAGGGAACTGCAAAAAAACTACGCGCCCATGGCGTGGATGCCGCCGTCCACGTGGACGATTTCGCCGGTGGTCGCCGGGAACCAGTCCGACAGCAGGGCGGCGCACGCGCGGGCCGTCGGCTCGCTGTCCTTGACGTCCCAGCCGAGCGGCGCGACCTGCGGCCACATCTCCGTGATGCCCTCGAAACCAGGGATGCTCTTGGCCGCCATCGTGGCGAGCGGCCCGGCGGCGACGAGGTTCACCCGGATCCCCTGGGGGCCGAGGTACTTGGCCAGGTAGCGGGAGCAGGACTCCAGTCCGGCCTTGGCCACGCCCATCCAGTCGTACACCGGCCACGCCTTGGTGGCGTCGAAGTCCAGGCCGACGACCGAGCCGCCGTCCTTCATCAGCGGCAGGCACGCCATCGTCAGCGACTTCAGCGAGTACGTCGAGGAGTGCACGGCCGTCGCCACGTCCTCCCACGGCGTCTCCAGGAAGTTGCCGCCGAGCGCGGTCTGCGGCGCGAACCCGATCGCGTGGACGACGCCGTCCAGGTGGTCGAAGCCGTTGTCGCGCAGGTTCCCGGCCAGCGCGTCCAGCTGCTCGGCGTTGGTCGCGTCCAGCTCGATCACCGGCGGCGGCGAGTCGGGTCCGGTCGGGAGCCGCTTGGCGGTCCGGGCGGTGAGCGTCGGGCGCGGGTAGGCGGTCAGCACCACCTCGGCGCCCTGCTCCTGCGCGACGCGCGCGACGTGGAAGCCGATCGAGGCGTCGGTGAGGACGCCGGTGACCAGGATGCGCTTGCCTTCGAGGATTCCCATGTCCGTCAGTGCCCCATTCCCAGGCCGCCGTCGACGGGGATCACGGCCCCGGTGATGTAGGCGGCGTCCTCGCTCGCCACGAACCGCACGGCCTTGGCGACCTCGTCCGGCTGCGCGATCCGCCCCAGCGGGATCGCCGAGGTGATGGCCTTCTGCTGGTCCTCGGTCAGCACCGCCGTCATGTCGGTGTCGACGAATCCGGGCGCCACCACGTTGACGGTGATGCCGCGGGAGCCGAGCTCGCGGGCGAGGGACCGCGCGAACCCGACCATCCCCGCCTTGGACGCGGCGTAGTTGGCCTGGCCCGGCGAGCCCATCAGGCCCACCACCGAGGAGACCAGCACGATGCGTCCCTTGCGCTTGCGCATCATGGCCTTCACGCCGCGCTTGGCGACGCGGAACGCGCCGGTCAGGTTCGTGTCGATCACCGAGGTGAACGACTCCTCGCTCATGATCGCCAGCAGGGTGTCCTTGGTGATCCCTGCGTTGGCGACGACCACCTCGACCGGGCCGTGCTCCGCCTCCACCTTGCCGAAGGCGGCGTCGACGTCCTCGGCGCTGGTCACGTCGCACCGGACGCCGAACAGCCCCTCGGGGGGCTCACCGGACCGGTAGGTGACGGCGACCGCGTCGCCCGCGGCGGCGAGCTCTCGGGCGATCGCGAGGCCGATGCCCCGGTTCCCCCCGGTGACGAGGACAGAGCGACTCATCACGACCCTCTCGTTGGCTGCTCCTGGCACACCGCGTCGCACGGTGATGACAGCGCACGACACTAGCGGCCTTCCGGCGGGCTGCGGATGTGCCGAACCGACAAGATCCGCTCACCGGTGTTTGTTCGGGTGCCCTCCCGGGCGCGGCGGGTAGGTTCCCAAGGGTGCATGACATCGATCCCGCCTTCACCGCGCTGCCGCTTCACGCGCTGGCCGACGCGGCCCTGTCCCGCGCCCGGGAGCTGGGCGCCGAGCACGCCGACTTCCGCCTGGAGCGCATCCGCAGCCAGACACTCCGCCTGCACGACGCCGCACTGGAGACCGCCCTGGACGCCGACGACGTGGGCCTGTCGGTCCGGGTCGTCAAGGACGGCACCTGGGGCTTCGCCGCCGGCGTCGACCTGACGCCCGGGGGCGCCGCACGCGTCGCCGCCCAGGCGGTGGACGTCGCGGCGGTCGCCAGGGCCGTCAACCGCGAGCCCATCGAGCTGGCCCCCGAACCGGTGCACGGGGAGCGCACCTGGATCTCGGCGTACGAGGTCGACCCGTTCGACGTGCCGACCGCGGACAAGGTGGCGCTGCTGTCGGGCTGGAGCCGCATGCTGCTCGGCGACGACCGCGTCGACCACGTGGACGCGACGCTGCTGCAGGTCAAGGAGAACAAGTTCTTCGCCGACCTCGCCGGGACCGTCACCACCCAGCAGCGCGTCCGGGTGCACCCGGTCGTGACCGCCGTCGGCATCTCCGGCGGCCTGTTCGACACGATGCGCACGCTCGCGCCGCCCGCCGGGTACGGGTGGGAGTGGCTGTCGGGCCGGCACTGGGACTGGGACGGCGAACTGGCCCGCATTCCCGAGCTCCTCGCCGAGAAGCTCGCCGCGCCGTCGGTCGAGGCGGGCGTGTACGACGTCGTCGTCGACCCGTCCAACCTGTGGCTGACGATCCACGAGTCGATCGGCCACGCCACCGAGCTCGACCGGGCGCTCGGATACGAGGCCGCCTACGCGGGCACGTCGTTCGCCACCCCCGACAAGCTCGGGAACCTCCAGTACGGCTCCAAGGTCATGAACATCACCGGGGACCGCACCACCGAACACGGTCTGGCCACCATCGGTTACGACGACGAGGGCGTCGAGGGCCAGTCCTTCGACATCGTCTCCGGCGGGCTGTTCACCGGCTACCAGACCGACCGCCGCATCGCCCGCCTGACCGGTGCCGGCCGCTCCAACGGGTGCGCGTTCGCCGACGCGGCGTCCAGCATGCCGATCCAGCGGATGGCGAACGTGTCGCTGAAACCCGCCGAGGACGGCCCGTCCACCGAGGAGCTGATCTCCGGCGTCGACCGCGGCATCTACATCATGGGCGACAAGAGCTGGTCGATCGACATGCAGCGCCACAACTTCCAGTTCACCGGGCAGCGGTTCTACCGGATCGAGAACGGGCGGCTCGCCGGGCAGCTCCGCGACGTCGCCTACCAGGCCACCACGACCGACTTCTGGAACTCCATGGAGGCCGTCGGCGGGCCGCGGACGTACGTGCTCGGCGGCGCGTTCAACTGCGGCAAGGGCCAGCCGGGGCAGGTCGCGCCGGTCAGCCACGGCTGCCCGTCCGCGCTGTTCCGCGGCGTCAACATCCTCAACGCCCTGAAGGAGGCCGGCCAGTGAGCGCCATGAGGCCGCAGGAGGCCGTCGAGCGGGCACTGTCGCTGTCCCGCACGGACGACTGCATCGTCATCGCCGACGAGGCGAGCACCGCGAACCTGCGGTGGGCGGGCAACACGCTCACCACCAACGGCGTGACCCGCTCCAACCGCCTCACCGTCATCGCGTTGCGCGACACCGCCGACGGCGTCGCGGCGGGCGTGGTGTCGCGGTCGGCCGTCGCCGCCGACGGCATCGAGGACCTGGTGCGCGCCGCGGAGGCCGACGCCGCAGCGGGCGAGGCCGCCGAGGACGCCGCCCCGCTGATCACCGGGGGCCCGGCCGCGGCCGGGTGGGACGACGACCCCGCCGAGACCGGGATCGGCGTGTTCGAGGGGTTCGCGCCCGCGCTCGGCGAGGCGTTCGCCGCCGCGCAGGCCGGCGACCGGCGCCTGTACGGGTTCGCCAACCATATGCTGACCTCGACGTTCCTGGGCACCTCGACGGGGCTGCGGCTGCGCCACGACCAGCCGACCGGGCTGCTGGAGCTGAACGCCAAGGGCGCCGGCGGCTCGGCGTGGGCGGGCACCGGCACCCGCGACTTCACCGACGTCGACGTCGCCGCGCTGACCGGCGGCCTCGCCCGGCGGCTGGAGTGGGGCGAGCGGCGCGTGGACCTGCCCGCCGGGCGGTACGAGACGATCCTGCCGCCGTCCGCCGTCGCCGACCTGATGATCTACCTGTACTGGTCGGCGGGCGCGCAGGACGCCCAGGACGGCCGGACGGTGTTCAGCGCCCCCGGCGGCGGCACCCGCGTCGGCGAGAAGCTCGCGAGCCTGCCCGTCACGCTGTCCAGCGACCCGGCCGCGGCGGGCCTGGAGTGCGCCCCGTTCGTCGTCGCGCACGCCTCCGGCCGCGAATCGTCGGTGTTCGACAACGGCCTCGCGCTCGGCGCCACCGACTGGATCAGCGACGGCACCCTCACCTCGCTCACCCAGACCCGGCACTCGGCGGAGCGCACGGGGCTGCCGCTCACCCCGCCCATCGACAACCTGGCGATGTCGGGGCCGGGCGGCGGCGCGTCCCTGGAGGAGATGGTCGCCCGCACCGAACGCGGCCTGCTGCTGACGTGCCTGTGGTACATCCGCGAGGTCGACTCGCAGAGCCTCCTGCTGACCGGCCTCACCCGCGACGGCGTCTACCTCGTCGAAGACGGGGAGGTCGTCGGGGCGGTGAACAACTTCCGGTTCAACGAAAGCCCGGTCGACCTGCTGTCACGCCTGACCGAGGTCGGCGAGACCGGCCCGGCGCTGCCGCGCGAGTGGTCCGACTACTTCAACCGGGCCGCCATGCCGCCGATCAGGATCGGCGACTTCAACATGTCGACGGTGTCGCAGGCGTCCTGACGTCCCGCGCGGCCGGGCCCGCCCTCGCCGGGCGGGCCCGGCCGCTCAGGTGTCCTCCAGGCGGAAGCCGACCTTCATGGTGACCTGGATGTGGGCGACCTCGCCGTCCTCGATCTGCCCGCGGACCTCGGTCACCTCGAACCAGTCCAGGTGGCGCAGGGTCTGCGAGGCGCGCCGGACGCCGTTGCGGATCGCGCTCTCGACCGACTCCGGCGAGGTTCCCACGATCTCCGTCACGCGGTACGTGCGATCGGTCATCTCATTCCCTCCGATGTCTTGACCCGGACTGGTATCGCAAGCCGGACTCCATGGGCTTACCGTGGAATGGTGAAGGTCAATCACCATCGGGAACCCGAGGTCTACACGGTCACCGACGCGCCCCGTCCCATGTCCGAGGACATCGGGTACCGGCAGCGGCGGTACCTGGTGTCGATGGGCGTCCGCACGGTGTGCTTCGTCGGCGCGATACTGGCCGCGGTGGGCGGCGCGCCGGCGTGGGCGGTTCTCGTTCTGGTGGCCGGGGCGCTGCTCCTGCCCTACATCGCGGTGATCTTCGCCAACGGCGGGCGGGAGCCGACGGCCTCGGCGGCCTTCGAGGACCCCGAGGCAGGGGAACAGAAGCCGGGTTCCGGACAGCGACCGGAAATCGGGTCGTGACATTCTCTTGACTAACCGCGGGGGGTTTCGGTGTACGATTTGTACCGGCGCTCTGGTCCCCCGTCGGAGCGCCCGTGCCGGTGTTCCGGGCCCCCGTCGGAACACCGATGATGCGGCGCCGGGTGGATTGCCCCCGTATCCACCCGGCGCCGCTTTTCATATCCGAGGTCCTGCCATGGGACTCCCCCTGGCCAGCGATGACCTTCCCGTGACCCGCGCCTGAGGGCCCGTCCCGGTCACAAGCACATTCTGGCGAAAAGGCAAGCACTGGCCGTGGCCTGGTCCGGCCACGACCCGAAACTCCGCCGAACCGAACTTTTCGCCCGCGAATCCGTGTGCAGCACGGCGTTTCCGGCCGGGCACCGTCCGTCAGAACGACCTGGACGCAGACCGATCCGATCCGGGGCGCGCTGCGTACCTCTGAACGGCGATGGCATCATCCCCGCGCGGCGGGCCCCCCGCGCCGCCCGCCGTGGATTCCGTCCGGTCCCGACCCGCCGACCCACTTGACGGAAGGCGTCGATGAGACGAACATCACAGCTGGCCCCGCCTGAGACACATCGTACATGTGTCTCATCGGGCGGCCGTCACCATGCGGTGCGCCATGCCCGGCGCCGCCGCCCGGGAAACGGAGATCGGCGATGAGCGGACACGACGACGTGCCCGAGTGGGCACCCCGGACCCCGCCGGACAGCGGAGATCCCGGCGCCCCCTACACCTTCCTGGGCGCCTCCTATCCGGGCGGCGTGCCCACCGGCCCGGCGGACGGTGCCGCGGGCCGGACGCCGCCCGGCGGAACCGCGGGCGGCCCGGCCGCGGACCGGCCGTTCGACGCCTTCGAGCGGCCCGGCCGCGCGTCCCGTCCCCCCGGACCCGCGCACGCCGCCGCCAAGCCGGGCCGCAGGAGGCCCCGCGTGCCGAGGACGTTCGGCGGCATCCTGCTCGGACCGCTCGCCGGCGCGGTCGGGCTGGTCCTGGTAACGGGCATCGGCGCGTACGCGCTCACCGGAACGGGCGACGACTGCGCGGGCGGCGGCGCGCTCACGATCAGCGTGGCGGCCGCGCCGGACGTCGCCCCGGCGGTCATCCGGGCCGCGAAACGCTTCAATGACGCCCGCAGGCAGGTCGCCGGCAGGTGCGCCATCGCGCGGGTGCGGTCCGCCGACCCGGCCGCCGTCGCGACGCTCCTGTCGGGCAAGGGAGTCGCGGGCGTCACCGAGAGGCCGGACGTCTGGATCCCCGACTCGTCCCTGTGGACCAAGCTCGTCGAGGAGTCCGGCCGGGCAGGGGCGGCGGCGGACTTCACCCACCTCGGCGGGATGGCGTCGAGCCCGATCGTGCTGGCGATGCCCCGCGGGCTCGCGGTGCAGCTGCGCAACCTCGGGGCGCCCGCGCAGCCGTCCTGGAAGGAGCTGCTGGCGGCGGCCGGGACGGCGGAGAACGCCGAGCAGGGGCCCGCGACCGCGCCCGCCGAAGGCGTGATCCCCCCGCGCCTGTTCCGGCTGCAGGTCCCCGACCCCGACCGCACCGCCACCGGCATGGGCACGCTGATGCTGGCCGGCGCGCTGCTGGCGGACGACCCGCAGGGTCAGGCGGTGTTCACCGGCGTGGTGCGGACGTTCCGGGAGGGCATCGCGGCGTCGGTCAAGGCGCAGTTCGCCGCGTTCGGCCAGAAGCCGGGCGAGCGCTACCCCGTGGCGCTGACGCCCGAGCAGGCGGTGTTCGCCTTCAACGCGAAACGTCCGCCCGAGATCGCCGTCGCCGTGTACCCGGCCGAGGGCACCGTCTTCCTCGACCACCCCGTCACCGTCCTGTCCGAGGAGCCGGTGAAGGTGAGCGCGGCCCGGCTGCTGCGCGAGGAGCTGGCGGGCGGCGCCACCCGCGAGGACGTGCGCAGGCTGGGCTTCCGGACGCCCGACGGCACCGCGCCCGCGGCGTTCTCGGCGAAGACCGGGCTGAGCGAGCGCGCGCCGAAGGCGCTGCCGCCGGCGCCCGCGGCGGAGGTCAAGCGCACCATGCAGCAGTGGGCGCAGCTCTCGCTGAGCATCCGGATGCTGAGCATCATCGACATCTCCGGGTCCATGGACCGCAAGATCGCGCCCGGCGCCACGCGGCTGCAGTCCACGATCCGCACGGCGCAGAACGGGTTGTCGCTGCTGCCGGACGACAGCGAGCTCGGCCATTGGGTGTTCTCCACCGAGCTGGAGGGCGAGCGGGACTGGCGGGAGCTGGTCGGCGTGGGGCCGCTGGACGAGCGGCTCGGCTCGGCCACCCGCCGCCAGCTCGTGCTGAGCGCGTTCGCGCAGACCAGGGTGAAGGAGGACGGCGGCACGGGGCTGTACGAGACCGCCATCGCCGCGTTCGATCACATGAAGCGGACCTACAAGCCGGAGTACGTGAACTCGATCCTGCTGTGGACGGACGGGAAGAACGAGGACAAGGAGGGTCCCTCGCTGCCGGAGACCCTGGACCACATCCGCCGCGCGTACGACCCGGAGCGCCCCGTCCAGATCAACATGTTCGGTCTGGGCGAAGGCGTGGACGTCGGCGAGCTCCGGCAGATCGCCCGGCTGACGGGCGGCGACGCGTACGTGGCCGAGACGCCGGGACAGGTCCAGGCCCTCTTCCTCAAGGCGCTGTCCCAGCGGGTCTGCGAGCCCGACTGCTGAGCGTCCGCCGCTCCGGGATCCGCCGCGCCGACGGACTCGACACCTGACTCGTATTTGATTCTAGAACCCGATTCGAGTTAGGTTAGCGTTCTGTTAACAGCGCAGCGAAAGGGGCACAGCGTGCGCCGCACCGTGTTCAACGAGGACCATGAGGCGTTCCGGGAGACCATCCGGGCGTTCATCGAGGCGGAGGTCGCGCCCGTCTACGGCGAGTGGGAGGACGCCGGCCATCCGCCCCGCGACTTCTACAACAAGCTCGGCGAACTCGGCGTGTTCGGCATCCAGGTGCCCGAGGAGTACGGCGGCGCGGGCGAGACCAGCTTCAAGTACCAGGCGGTGGTCTCCGAGGAGTGCGCCCGCGCCGGAGTGAGCTTCGGCGGCTACGGCGTGCACGTCAACCTCGTCCTGCCCTACGTGCTGAAGTACGGGTCGGAGGAGCAGAAGAAGCGCTGGCTGCCGCCGTTCGTGTCCGGCGACATGATGACGGCCATCGCGATGACCGAGCCCGGCACCGGCTCCGACCTCGCCGGCATGCAGACCACCGCCAGGCGCGACGGCGACCACTACGTCCTCAACGGCGCCAAGACGTTCATCACCGGCGGCGTCCTCGCCGACCGGGTCCTCGTCGTCGCGCGGACGTCCCCGGCCACGCCGGAGAACCGCCGGGCGGGCCTGTCGATCCTGGCGGTGGACACCAAGAGCGAGGGCTACGCGGTCGGCCGCAAGCTGGAGAAGATCGGGCTGCGCAGCTCCGACACCGCCGAGCTGTCGTTCACCGACGTCCGCGTCCCCGCCGAGGACCTGCTCGGCGAGGAGGGCCGCGGGTTCGAGTACCTGACGCACAACCTGGCCGAGGAGCGCCTCGGCATCGCGACCAGCTCCTACGCGTCCGCCGCCGCCGCCGTGGAGTTCGCCCGCAGGTACGTCCAGGACCGCACCGTCTTCGGCAAGACCGTGTCGTCGTTCCAGAACACCAAGTTCGTCCTCGCCGAGTGCGCCACCGAGGTCGAGGCGGCCCGCTCGCTCGTCGACCGCTGCATCGAGGCCCTCGACGCCGGGGAGCTCACCCCCGCCGACGCCGCCGTGTGCAAGCTGTTCTGCACCGAGGTCCAGGCCCGCGTCGTCGACAAGTGCCTGCAGCTGCACGGCGGCTACGGCTACATCCTCGAATACCCGATCGCGCGGCTGTACACCGACGCCCGGGTCACCCGCATCTACGGCGGCACCAGCGAGGTGCTCAAGACCATCATCGCCAAGGACCTCCAGGTCTGAGAGGGGCAGTCGACATGACCGACACCAGGGTCGCCATCGTCACCGGCGCGGCGCGGGGCATCGGCGCCGCCACCGCCGTCCGGCTCGCCCGGGAGGGGTTCGCCGTCGCGGTCTGCGACCTCGACGAGGCCGCCTGCGCCGGGACCGTGGCGCAGATCGAGAAGGACGGCGGGAAGGCCCTCGCCGTCGGCGTGGACGTCGCCGACTCCGCGCAGGTCACCGCCGCCGTCGCCCGCGTCGCGGCCGAGCTCGGCCCGCCCGTCGTGCTCATCAACAACGCCGGCGTCACCCGCGACAACCTGCTGTTCAAGATGACCGACGACGACTGGGACACCGTCATGTCGGTGCACCTGCGCGGCTCGTTCCTGATGAGCCGCGCCGCGCAGGAGCACATGACGAAGGCCGGCTGGGGCCGGATCGTCAACCTGTCGTCGGTGTCGGCGCTCGGCAACCGCGGGCAGGTGAACTACTCGGCCGCCAAGGCGGGGCTGCAGGGCTTCACCAAGACCCTCGCGATCGAGCTGGGCAGGTTCGGCGTGACCGCCAACGCGATCGCGCCGGGGTTCATCGCGACGGAGATGACGGCCGCGACCGCCGCCCGCGTCGGCGTCGGGTTCGAGGACTTCAAGGCCGCCGCCGCCAAGGAGATCCCCGTCCGGCGCGTCGGCGTCCCCGAGGACATCGCCGGGACGGTGGCGTTCCTCGTGAGCGACGACGCCTCGTTCGTGTCCGGCCAGGTGATCTACGTGGCCGGCGGCCCACGGGCATGAACCGGGGGGCGTGGGGGGTCGTCCCCCCACAAAGGCGCCGCACGTGACCGCGCGGACGGCCCGCAGGGACGGCCCGGCGCGGGACCGGGAGGCGACCGAGGAGTCGCTGCGCGCGGCGGCGATCACGCTGCTGCGGCGCGGCGGCGTCCTCGCCGGGCTGAACCTGCGGCAGGTCGCCGACGAGGCGGGCGTCAACCGCGGGCTGGTCTACCAGTACTTCGGGTCGCGCCGGGCGCTGCTGCGGTCGGCGCTGTTCCACCGGTCCCGGCCGAACGCCGAGGACGCGGTGGACGCGGCCGGGCTGCCACTGCGCAAGCGGCTGGCACGGCTGTTCTGGACGAGCCTGCGCAACCCCGAGCCGGTCGTCCTGGCGTCGCTGCTGGTGCTGGACGGCGACGACCGGCCCCGGGTGCTGCTCAACCGGGGCGCGAGCCGGGAGGACCTCGCCGCGGAGGCCGCGCGCGGCGAGCTGCCCGTCGACGACGTCGAGGCCGTGCAGGCGGCGATCGCGTCCACGATCTACGGGTACACGCTGCTGCGCGAGCACCTGGCGCGCGAGATCGGCCTTCCGGCGGAGGAACTGGACGGGCGCATGGCCGCCTGCGTGGAGGCGATGTTCACGCGCGGCCCCGCCCACGGCGGGGAGCGGGCCGGCCGGTAGGTCCGCTCGGCCGGCGGGCGCTCAGCGGGTCCGGGGGCCGGGGTGGCGCGATGCGGCGGCGAGCTGCCGTGACAGCGCGGCGGGGGCGACGGCGAGCGACGGGCCGTACCAGGTGAGATGGCGGCCGTCGACGAGCGCGGCGTCGATGCCGGGGAACGCCTCGGGGCCGTCGTCCGCGGTGAACCGGTAGGGCTCGTCCGGCAGCACGACCAGGTCGGCGCCTGCGGCGTTCAGCTCCTCCAGCGCGATCTTCGGGTAGCGCTCGGGGTGGCCCGCGTAGACGTTGGACACCCCGAGCCGCGACAGGACGTCGCCGGTGAAGGTGTCGCGGCCGACGACCATCCACGGCCGCCGCCAGACCGGGACGACGGCCGAGCGGGGCTCGCCGGGCGTGACGTCCGCCCAGACGCGGGACGCCTCGTCCAGCCAGCCCGGCACGGGGACGCGGCACGCCTCGGCGAGCATGCGGCGCAGCGACGCCAGGGCCTCGTCCACGGTGCGGATCTCCGTCATCCACACCGCGAACCCGGCGGCGCGCATCGCCTCGACGTCGGCGGGGCGGTTCTCCTCGGTGTTGCCGAGCACGACGTCGGGCCGCAGCTCCGCGATCCGCTCCAGGCCGGGGTTCTTGGTGCCCCCGACGCGCGGGACGTCCAGGCCGGCGGGGTGGGTGCACCAGTCGGTGGCGCCCGCCAGCAGGCCCGGCGCGGTGACGGCGACGGTCTCGGTCAGGGACGGGACGATCGACACGACGCGGCGCACCCGGTCCGGGACGGGGACCGGGGCGCCGGTGTCGTCGAAAGCGCTCATACGGGGGCTCAGACGTTGCGGCGGTACTGGCCGCCGACCTCGAAGAACGCGTCGGTGATCTGCTGGAGGCTGCACACGCGGGCCGCGTCCATCAGCACCGCGAACACGTTCTCGCCCGACCGCGCCGCGTCCTGGAGGGCGGCGAGGGCCGCGCGGGCGTCGTCGCGGTGCGCGTCCTGGTAGCCGTGGACCCGGTCGAGCTGGGACCGCTTCTCGTCCTCGGTGGCGCGGGCCAGTTCGATCGTGTCCGGTGTCCCGTCCCCGGCGTCGGGGCCGCGGAACGTGTTGACGCCCACGATCGGCAGGGATCCGTCGTGCTTGCGCTGCTCGTACAGCATCGACTCGTCCTGGATGCGGCCCCGCTGGTAGCCGGTCTCCATCGCGCCGAGCACGCCGCCGCGCTCGCTGATGCGGTCGAACTCCGTCAGCACCGCCTCCTCGACCAGGTCGGTCAGCTCGTCGATGATGAACGACCCCTGCAGCGGGTTCTCGTTCATCGCCAGGCCCCACTCGCGGTTGATGATGAGCTGGATCGCCAGCGCCCGCCGCACCGACTCAGCCGTCGGCGTGGTGACGGCCTCGTCGTAGGCGTTGGTGTGCAGGCTGTTGCAGTTGTCGTAGATGGCGATGAGGGCCTGCAGCGTCGTCCGGATGTCGTTGAAGTCCATCTCCTGCGCGTGCAGGGAGCGCCCGGACGTCTGCACGTGGTACTTGAGCTTCTGGCTGCGCTCGTTGGCGCCGTACCGGTCGCGCATGGCCACGGCCCAGATGCGGCGGGCCACACGTCCGAGGACGCTGTACTCGGGGTCCATGCCGTTGGAGAAGAAGAACGACAGGTTGGGCGCGAAGTCGTCGATGTCCATGCCGCGGGCCAGGTACGACTCGACGTAGGTGAACCCGTTGGCGAGGGTGAACGCGAGCTGGCTGATGGGGTTCGCCCCGGCCTCGGCGATGTGGTAGCCGGAGATGGACACCGAGTAGAAGTTGCGGACCTTGTTGGCGATGAACCACTCCTGGATGTCGCCCATCATCCGCAGCGAGAACTCGGTGGAGAAGATGCAGGTGTTCTGCCCCTGGTCCTCCTTGAGGATGTCGGCCTGCACGGTGCCGCGCACGGTGGACAGCACACGCGCGCGGATCGCCGCGGCCTCGTCCTCGGACGGTGCGCGCCCGTTCTCGTCGTAGAAGGCGTCCAGCCCCTGGTCGATGGCGGTGTTGAGGAAGAACGCCAGGATCGTGGGCGCGGGGCCGTTGATGGTCATCGACACCGACGTCGTGGGCGAGGCCAGGTCGAAACCGTCGTACAGCGCCTTCATGTCGTCCAGCGTGGCGATCGACACGCCGGACGTGCCGACCTTGCCGTAGACGTCGGGACGCTCGTCCGGGTCGCGCCCGTACAGGGTGACCGAGTCGAACGCGGTCGACAGGCGGGTCGCGGGCTGGCCCTCCGACAGCAGCTTGAAGCGGCGGTTGGTCCGGAACGGGTCGCCCTCCCCCGCGAACATGCGGGCGGGGTCCTCGTTGTCGCGCTTGAACGGGAACACCCCGGCGGTGAACGGGAACCGCCCGGGCAGGTTCTCGTTGCGGAGGAACCTCAGCAGCTCACCGTGGTCGGTGTAGCGCGGCAGCGCGACCCGCGGGATGCGGCTGCCCGACAGGGATTCACGGGTCAGCGCGGTGTGCAGTTCCCTGTCGCGGATCCGGACGACCTGCTCGTCGCCCGAGTACGACTCCACGACCGCCGGCCAGCCCTCGATCAGCCCGGCGTTGTCCGGGGCCACGTCGCGGCGCGCCTTCTCCAGCAGCCCCTCGACCTCGGCGGCGTCCGTCAGCTCGGCGCGCACCTCGTCCAGCCGCTGGACGCGCCGGACGGCCTCGATCTGCTCGACGGTGTCGGCGTGGTAGCCGCGCACGGTCTCGGCGATGCCGGACAGGTACCGCACCCGGCCGGGCGGGATGATCGTCGCGGCGCCGGTGGAGGTCTTGGTCGTGATCTCGGGCAGGGCACCGTCCGCCAGTTCCAGCCCGTGCTCGCCGAGGAGCCCGCCGATGTGCCGATAGAGCGCGGTGACGCCGTCGTCGTCGAACGTGGCCGCGCTGGTGCCGAACACGGGCATGTCCTCGGGCCGCTGCCCGAACGCCTCCCGGTTGCGGACCAGCTGCCGCGACACGTCCCGCAGCGCGTCGGCCGCGCCGCGCCGCTCGAACTTGTTGATCGCCACGACGTCCGCGAAGTCGAGCATGTCGATCTTCTCCAGCTGGGTGGCGGCGCCGAACTCGGGCGTCATCACGTACAGCGAGACGTCGACCAGCGGCACGATCGCGGCGTCGCCCTGCCCGATGCCGGGCGTCTCCAGGATGACCAGGTCGTATCCGGCGGCCTTGCAGGCGCCGACGATGTCCTCGATGCCGTCGGGCAGTTCCCGCGCGCCGCGGGTCGCCAGGGAGCGGAAGAAGACGCGGTCGCCGTCCAGGGCGTTCATCCTGATGCGGTCGCCGAGCAGGGCGCCGCCGCCGCGCCGCCGCGTCGGGTCGACGGCCAGCACCGCGACGCGCAGCCCGTCCCGCTGGTCGACGCGCAGCCGCCGCACCAGCTCGTCGGTGAGCGACGACTTCCCGGAACCGCCCGTCCCGGTGATGCCCAGGACGGGGACGCGCCGCCGGCCCGCCGCCTCGGCGAGGGCGGCCCGCGCGTCCTCGGGCAGCCGCCCGGCCTGCAGGCACGTGATGGTCCGGGCGAGGGCGCGCCGCTCCCCCGCGACCACGGCCTCGGCAGGGACGGGGTCGGCGGCCAGGTCGACGTCGCAGTCGCGGACCAGCTCGTTGATCATCCCGGGGAGGCCGAGCCGCTGCCCGTCCTCGGGGGAGAAGATCCGCACGCCGGCGCCCGACAGCCGCGCGATCTCCTCGTGGACGATCACGCCGCCGCCCCCGCCGAACACCCGCACGTGCTCAGCGCCGGCCTCCTTGAGGCTGCGCGCCAGGTACTCGAAGTACTCGACGTGGCCGCCCTGGTACGAGCTGATCGCCACGCCCTGCGCATCCTCCTCCAGGACGGCGTCGACGACCGCGCGGACCGAGCGGTCGTGCCCGAGGTGCACCACCTCGGCGCCCTGGGACTGCAGGATGCGCCGCATGATGTTGATGGCCGCGTCGTGGCCGTCGAACAGCGCGGCCGCCGTCACGAACCGCACCGGGTGCACCGGCACGTGCAGATCCCCCGTCACCGTCTCCACCTCAAACCTTGGACATCCAATATTTGGAAGTTAAAATAGTTTCCGTGCGCGACCCGGTCAAGACCACACCGCCCTCGACGACATACGGTGGTCCGGTGCCCGAGACCCCCGACCCGATCGCCGAGGCCCACCGCCAGTGGAGCATCCGCTGGCCCGAGCACGCCGACCACATGGCGGCCGTCACCTCGGTGATGCGGGCCCAGCAGATCCTGCTCAGCCGGATCGAGGCCGTACTCAAACCGTACGCGCTGACGTTCGCCGCCTACGAGGCGCTGCGCCTGCTCGCCTTCACCCGTACCGGGACGCTCCCCATGGGCAAGATGGGCACCCGCCTCATGGTCCACCCCGCGTCGGTCACCAACGTGATCGGCCGGCTGGAGCAGCGCGGCCTCGTCGGCCGCGGTCCCTCCCCCGACGACCGCCGCGTCGTCCTGGCCGCCATCACCCCGGCCGGGCGCGACCTGGCCGAGGAGGCCACCCGGGCCCTCAACGAGTCGGGCTTCGGCATCGCCGACCTGCCCGCCGCCGAGGCCGCGGGGATCACCGCCGCCCTGCGCGCGGTCCGCGTCTCCGCCGGCGAGGTCGACTGACGTCCCGGCCCGTTCCCGTGCTGGACGGCCGTGCCCGTGGTGAGGGCCGGTGGTGAGGCTCAGTGGTCGCGGAACCGGGTGTTCCAGCCCGGTGCCCGGTTCGGAGGGCGCGGCGGCACCCGTCCGGGGGACGTGCGGAACGATCCCATATGCTGCGGGGACATCCGTTGTGTCTCAAGGAGGCGTGATGGCGGATTCGCCGACAATGACGTACGGCGGCTATCTGAAGCTCGATGATCTCCTGTCCTGTCAGGAGCCGAAGACCCGGGCCCACGACGAGCTGCTCTTCGTGATCATTCATCAGGTCTACGAGCTGTGGTTCAAACAGATCCTGCACGAGGCCGGTTTGCTGCAGAGCAGGCTGGAGGAGGGCAACAGCGCGGGATCGATGCACACCGCCCGCCGGATCGCCAAGATCCTCAAGACCGTGGTCGGGCAGCTGGACGTGCTGGAGACGATGACGCCCCGGCAGTTCGCCGCGTTCCGCGACGTCCTCGGAAGCTCCAGCGGGTTCCAGAGCGAGCAGTTCCGCGAGATCGAGGCCGTCCTCGGGCGGCGCAGGTTCCCGGCCTCGGACCTGCGCGACGACGAGCGGCTCCAGGCGGCGGTGTCCCGCCGGTCGATCTTCGACTCCCTGCTGCGCTACCTGGACGGCAAGGGCTTCTCCGTCCCGCCCGAGGCCCTCGACCGCGACACCTCCCGCGCCTGGGAGCCCGACCCGGGCGTGCAGAAGGCGCTGCTCGCCGTCTACGCCGACGAGTCCGGGCCCGCCGCCGAGGTCTGCGAGGCGCTCGTCGACGTCGACGAGGGCATCCAGGAATGGCGGTACCGGCACCTGAAGATGGTGGAGCGGACGATCGGCGCGAAGATCGGCACGGGCGGCTCGGCCGGCGCGGACTACCTGCGCCGCACGCTGTTCGCCCCCTCCTTCCCCGACCTGTGGGAGGTCCGCTCGCAGACCGAGCCGGCGAGTACGGGACCGGCGAGTACGGGGGAGGCCCCCGCCGATGGTGCGTGACGGCGGCGGCGAGCGGGTCGCGATCGTCGGCGCCGGCCTGGCGGGCTCCCTGCTGGCGGTGCTGCTGGGCCGCAGGGGCATCCCCGTGACCGTGTACGAGCGGCGCCCCGACCCGCGGGTCGCGGGCGCCGAACGCGGACGCTCGATCAACCTGGCGATCTCCGCCCGGGGCCTTGCCGCGCTGGAGCAGGTGGGCCTGCGCGACCAGTCCCTCAAGCGGGCACTGCCGATGCACGGGCGGATGGTGCACCCCCTGTCCGGCGGGCAGAACTTCCAGCCGTACAGCGCGGACGGCGAGCGCGCCATCAACTCCATCGGCCGGGCCGAGCTCAACCGGTCGCTGCTCGACGCCGCCGACGCCACCCCCGGGGTCACGCTGCGGTTCTCCCAGCGCGTCACCGGCGTGGACACCGAAACCGGGGCGGTGCTCCTTGAGGACGCCGACGCCGAGCCCGCCGACGTCGTCCTGGCGGGGGACGGCGCCTACAGCGCGGTCCGCCGGTCCCTGGAGCTGGACGACGACGCCGACTTCCTTGAGCACGGCTACAAGGAGCTGACCATCCCGCCCAGGGACGGCGAGTTCGCCCTCGACCCGGACGCGCTGCACATCTGGCCCCGCGGCACCTCGATGATGATCGCCCTGCCCAACCTCGACCGGTCGTTCACCTGCACGCTGTTCTGGCCCAAGGCCGACCTCGACGCGCTGGACACGCCGGAGAAGGTCACCGCCTGCTTCGAGCGCCACTATCCCGACGTCACGGACCTCATGCCGGACCTGACGGCCGACTACGGGCGCAACCCCGTCGGGTCACTGGTGACCGTCCGGTGCCGGCCGTGGACCCGGTCCGGGGCCGGCGGCGCGATCACGGCGCTGCTGGGCGACGCCGCGCACGCGATCGTCCCGTTCTTCGGGCAGGGCGCCAACTGCGCGTTCGAGGACTGCATCGAGATCGACCGGTGCCTCACCGAGACCGGCGGCGACTGGGCCCGCGCGCTGTCGCTCTACGAGGAGCGGCGCAAGCCCAACACCGACGCGATCGCCGAGATGGCGCTGGACAACTTCATCGAGATGCGCGACCGCGTGTCGTCCCCGGTGTACCGGACGAAGCAGGCCGCGACGCACGCGCTGGAGCGGCGCCTGGCCGGACGCTACGTGTCCCGTTACGAGCTGGTGTCGTTCTCGACGGTGCCCTACGCGGAGATCCCGGCGCGGATCAGGCGCCAGAACCTGATCCTCGCCGGGGCCGTCCTCGGCACCGCGGGCGCCCTCGCCCTGGCGGCACGCGCCCTCCGCACGTATGCGCCGAGGGCTCGCGGGCGCCGGGAACACGGCTAGCCGCCGCTCCCCGCACGGCGGCCGGCGGCCAGGTCCGCGGCCGCCGCCACCAGCGCCGCCAGGACGAACACCATGACGACGATCAGCCCGTCGCGGAACGCGGCCGCCCAGTCCCCTCCCGTGCCGGAGAGGGTGGCGAAGAACAGGTATCCGGCGGCGGCGATCCCGATCGCGGTGCCGACGCGCTGCCCCGCCTGCAGCACGCCCGCCGCGCTGCCGCCCCCGGTGTGGTGCACCTCCGACAGGGTGATCGTCTGGTTGGGCGCGATGACGAGGCCGGTGCCGAGGCCCGCCGCCAGCAGCGGCGCCGCGGTCGCCCACGCCACACCGCTGCCGGGTCTCAGCTCGACCGCCACCCACGCCCCGCCGAGGCCCACCAGGACCAGGGCCAGCCCGGCGGCGACGAGCGGACGCCCGTACCGCGCCACGATCCGTCCCCCGACGGCGGACCCGATGCCCGACCCCACCGCGAACGGGGTGACCGCGAGGCCCGCGCCGAGCGCGCTGTAGCCGAGGCCGCTCTGCAGGTAGAGGGTGAAGATGAAGAAGATCGCGGTGAACCCGGCGAAGAACAGCAGCGCGATCGCCGAACCCAGCGCGTACGAGCGGAGCCGGAACAGGCCGAGGTCGACCATCGGCGTCCGGGCGCGTCGCTCCCACGCGGCGAACACCGCGATCAGTACCGCGCCCGCGGGGACCAACAGCCACGTGAGGGCGCTCTGCCACTGTTGTTCCTGGACGAACGGCAGCAGCACGCACACGATGCCCGCGCCCAGCAGCACCACGCCGATCGGGTCGAGGCCCTGGCGCTCCCCGTAGACGGGCGCGGGCAGCAGCCGCCACGCCAGCACGAGCGCCACCACCCCGACCGGGACGTTGACGTAGAACACCCACCGCCAGCCCTGCTCCGGCCCGGCGACGGCGATCAGCGCGCCGCCGAGCAGCGGGCCGACGGCGGTCGCGATCCCGATCACGGCGCCGAGCGCGCCGAACGCCCGGCCCCGCTCGGCGCCGTGGAACAGCTGCTGGATGAGGCCCGCGACCTGCGGGTTGAGGATGCCGCCCGCGACGCCCTGCACGAGCCGGGCCACGATGAGGAACAGGATCGTCGGGGCGATCCCGGCCAGCGCGCTCGCCGCCGTGAACAGCGCGAGCCCGTACAGGAACACGGCGCGGCGGCTGCGGGCGTCACCGAGCCTCCCGGCCGGCACGAGGACGAGGCCGAACGCAAGCGCGTATCCCGACAGGATCCACTGCAGCCCGGCCTCGGACGCGTTCAGCCCATCGCGGATCGAGGGCAGCGCCACGTTGACGATGCTGACGTCCAGCAGCGTCATGAACGCCGCGACCAGGCAGACCGAGAGGGCCTCCCAGCGGCGCCGCCCGTCCCGGCCCTGGTCCGGGGCGCCTGAGCCCTCGGTCCGCACGGCTGGGTCCTATCCGGCGATCACCTGGCGAAACGCGGGGCGGGCACGTTCCGGCGGGCGGGCTGTGCCACAGTGGGCCGATGACCGACTCCGCTCCGGGGACCGGCCCCGGCGAACGGCAGTGCTCCGCCAAGGGGTGCCGCGCCGACGCCGTGTGGGCGCTGCGCTGGAACAACCCGAAGATCCACACGCCGGACCGGCGGAAGGTCTGGCTCGCCTGCGACGCGCACCGCGAGAGCCTGTCGGCGTTCCTCGACCGCCGCGACTTCCTGAAGGACGTGGTGCCCGTCACCGACCTCGACGCGCCCGCGGCCGGCGGCTAGGCGTCGTCGAGGACGGGTTCGCCCGCCGGCCCGGGAACCTCGGCCGGCCCCGGCACCGCGGCCTCGGTCCCCTCGGCGGCCTCGGCGGTCCTGGCGCTCCAGCCCTCGGCCATCTCGGTCAGCCGGGCGGCGGCGTCCCGCGCGGGCGCGCCCTGGCCGACCGCGAGGCCGAGCAGGTACGCCGTCAGCGGCGCGCCCGGCCGCGCGACCCCGTGAGCGACGTCGCGGGCCAGGTCCAGCACCAGGTCGCGGTCGATGTCGCAACGTTCGAGACCCAGTTCGCCGCAGGCCGCATTGATCCAGTCCTCAAGCACCGACATGGGTCCCCCTTCACGCATGGTTCTGGCGAATCTGCCCACTCTCACACGATCAAAGCAGGCGCTCGGCGGCGGCCAGCTCCTCGGGGGTGTCGCAGTCGTACCAGGCCGGGCGGGCGTCCGCCGGCAACGCGACCGTGACGGGGGCCAGGGGGCCGAGCAGCCCGCGCAGCGACGCGCCCGGGTAGCCGTTCAGCGCCTCCCGCAGCGTTCCGGCGCGCCAGCACCCGGCGAGCCACTGTTCGCGGCCGTCGCCGTCCACGAGCACGGAACCGGCCCGGTCCCCCATCGCGTCCAGCAGCCGGGCGAGGTGGGCGGGACGCAGGAACGGCATGTCGGCGGCCAGCAGCGCCAGCCGCGGTGCGCGCACCTCGGCCAGCCCCGCCCGCAGCGCGGGCACCGGCCCGGCGCCCGGCGGGTCCTCCCGGACGAGCACGGCCCCCGGCAGGACGTCCCGCGGCGGCCCCACCACGATCAGCCGGGACGCACCGGACGCGGCGGCGGCCGCCCACTCGATCAGCGCGCGGCCGCCGACGGGCGCGGCGGGCTTGTCGGCGCCGAACCGGCGGGCGCGCCCGCCGGCGAGCACGACCGCGTCGAACGGCCCGGGGCCGCGGTCCATCAGCCGCCGATCGCCGACATGGGCCGGGCGGGCTGCAGGAACGTCGGATCGTCGATGCCGTGCCCGGCGCGTTTGGCCCACACCGCCTTGCGCCACCGGTCGGCGAGTTCGGTGTCGGTGGCGCCGCCGCGCAGCGCGTCGCGCAGGTTGGACTCCTCGGTGGCGAACAGGCAGTTGCGGATCTGCCCGTCCGCGGTGAGCCGCACCCGGTCGCAGGCGCCGCAGAACGGCCTGGTCACCGAGCCGATCACGCCGACGACGTCCGGGCCGCCGCCGATCGTGAACGCCTCCGCGGGCGCGCTGCCGCGGTCGTGCTGCTCGTCGGGCGCGAGGTCGAACTCCGCCGACAGCCGTTCGAGGATCTCGTCCGCGGTGATCATGTTCTCGCGGGTCCAGCCGTGCTGGGCGTCCAGCGGCATCTGCTCGATGAACCGCAGCCGGTAGCCGTGGTCGAGGCAGTAGCGCAGCAGCGGGACGGCCTCGTGGTCGTTGACGCCGCGCATCAGCACCGCGTTGACCTTGACGGGCCGCAGTCCCGAGGCCTGCGCGGCGGCCAGCCCCTTCAGGACGTCGTCCAGCCGGTCGCGGTGCGCGAGCCGTTTGAAAGTGTCGCGGTCGAGGGTGTCGAGGGACACGTTGACCCGGTCGAGCCCGGCCTCGGCCAGCGGCACGGCCAGCCGGTCGAGCCCGATGCCGTTGGTGGTCAGGGAGATCTGCGGCCGGGGCTCCAGTTCCCCCGTCCGCCGCACGACGTCGGGGAGACCGCGCCGCAGCAGCGGCTCGCCGCCGGTGTAGCGGACCTCGGTGACCCCGAGCTCCCGGACGGCCAGGCCCACGAGGCGCACGACCTCGTCGTCGGTGAGGACCTCGGGCTTGGGCAGCCAGTCCAGGCCCTCGGGCGGCATGCAGTACGAGCATCGGAGGTTGCAGCGGTCGGTGAGGGAGACCCGCAGGTCCGTCGCGGTTCGGCCGAAGGTGTCGACCAGCACGGGCGCCCCTTCCTGCTGTGCGGCGGACGGACTCACTGCCCGCCGAGAATTGCGGTCGGACACTCCACCCTATTCCGGTGGTTGACGTTCCGTCGCATCGCGGGAGACGGTTACGTTCCGTAGACCATCGAGGAGACCCGAGTGACCACCAGGAGGCCGGAGTGACCACGGCGCGGGAATGGGAGTTCGCGGGGACGCGGGGCGCGATCACCGCCCGGATCTGGGCGGACGGCGAGCCGCGCTACGCCGCCGTCCTCGTGCACGGCTACGGCGAGCACCTCGGCCGCTACGACCATGTCGCGGACGTCCTCGTCCGGCACGGCGCCGTCGTGTGCGGCCCCGACCACATGGGGCACGGCCGCTCCGCGGGCGAGCGGGTGCTGGTCGAGGACTACGACGACGTCGTGGCCGACGTGCACACGGTCGTGGAGTCGGCGCGCGGCGACCATCCCGGGCTGCCCGTCGTCATGATCGGCCACTCGATGGGCGGGCTGATCGCGTCCCGGTACGCCCAGCTGCACGGCGGTCTCCTCGCCGCGCTGGTGCTGTCGGGGCCGGTGCTCGGCCGCTGGCACGTCGTCGAGGAGCTGCTCCCCCTGGACGAGATGCCCGACGAGCCGATCGACCCGTCCACGCTGTCGCGCGACCCGGCCGTCGGCAGGGCGTACACCGAGGACCCGCTCATCTGGCACGGCCCGTTCAGGAAGGCCACCGTGAAGGCCCTCGACACCGCGCTGACGCGCGTCAACGAGCACGGGTCCCTCGGCGCCCTGCCCACCCTCTACGTGCACGGGGAGGCCGACCGGCTCGTGCGGCCGGGCGACACCCGGACCGGCATCGAGGCGATCCGCGGCGGCGGCCTCACCGAGCGGATCTACCCCGGCGCGCGGCACGAGGTGTTCAACGAGACCAACCGCGGCGAGGTCCTCGCCGACGTCACCGCCTTCATCGACCGCGTCCTCGCCTGAGCCCTGAGGAGGCGACCTCCGGATCGTCCCGGAAAGTCGGCAAGGCCGGCGAGCGGGTCGCTATGGTCGTCACCGGCGTGGAGGCGCGCCGGATGGAGGATGACATGAGCGAACCGCTGCCGCCGGAGCCGGTCAACGGCGCCCGCGCCACCGAGGCCGACGAGGAGGAGGTCCTCCGGAGCCTGTACGGCGAACCGGACGCCGACGGCGTCCACCGGGGCGACGGCCCCCCGGACCCGGACGGTGCGCGGTGAGCGCGGCGGAAATGCTGCGGGAGAAACGCTGCTCACGTTGTCGCGAGACTCGCCCGCTCGCCGCCTGCTACGCGGACAAGCGGGCGAGCGGCGGCAAGCAGACCGCGTGCTGAGCGCTGCGATGTATCTGATCGCTAGCCACGACATGCTTGGGGAGATCTAATGTCTGCACCCGGCATGCTCCGGCAGATGCGTTCCATCATCGGCCTCGGGGAGCCCAACCACATTCAACGGTGGTACGCCGAGCGCAACGGCAGTGCGTACTCGTACAACTTCCCTTGGTGTGACGCAGCCATCACGTGGGCGGCATGGAAGTCCGGCAACCACGGGGCGGTCTGCCCGAACGGGGACCGCGCCTACACGCCCACGCACGCCAACGACTTCAAGAAACTCGGTCGCTGGCACTCCGGCACCACCGCCAACGTCAACCGGTGCCGCCCCGGCGACATCGTGTTCTACGACTGGTCCGGTACCAACTCGATCTCCCGGGTCGACCACGTCGGCGTCGTCGAACGCGTCCTCGGCGGCGGGCGGATCCAGACCATCGAGGGCAACACCTCGAACCAGTGCCTGCGGCGCGTCCGCTCGGCGGGCGTCATCGCCGGGTACGGGCGCCCCGCCTACTCCGGCGGCTCGGGCGGGTCCGGCGGCTCGGGCTCGTCCGGCTCATCGTGGATGGAGAACCTCATGAGTGACCTTCCCCTGCTCAAGCGCGGCGACCGGGGCGAACACGTCGAGACCGTGCAGGGTCTGCTGCTCGCCCGGTCGCATCCCGAGGTGAAGATCGACGGCGACTTCGGGCCGGTCACCGAGCGTGCGGTCCAGGCCGTCCAGAGCTGGGGCGGCGTCGCCGCCGACGGCGAGGTCGGGCCGAGGACGTGGCCCGTTCTGCTGCGGGTCCACTGACCTCCCGCACCTCCCCGGCCCGGGCGCGGCCCGGGCCGGGGAGGTGCGGCTAGCCCTTGACGCAGATGAGCTGGCGGAGGTGCGCCACGACCTCGACCAGGTCCGACTGCGCCTCGATCACCGTCTCCAGGTCCTTGTAGGCGCCCGGGATCTCGTCGATGACGCCGCTGTCCTTGCGGCACTCGACGCCGCGGGTCTGCTCGACCAGGTCGTCCACGGTGAAGTTCTTGCGGGCCTTGTTGCGGCTCATCCTGCGGCCCGCGCCGTGCGAGGCCGAGTTGTAGGCGGTCTCGTTGCCGAGGCCCCGCACGATGTAGGTGCCGGTCGCCATCGACCCCGGGATGATGCCGAGGTCGCCGGCGCCCGCGCGGATGGCTCCCTTGCGGGTGACGAGCAGCTCCGTACCGCCGTACTCCTCCTCCGCCACGTAGTTGTGGTGGCAGGAGATGATCTGGTTCCAGCGGCAGCGCTTCTCCCCGAACCGCTTCGTCACGACCTCCTGGGCGAGCGCCATCATGACGGCGCGGTTGCGGCGCGCGTACTCCTGCGCCCAGAACAGGTCGTGGCGGTAGGCGTCCATCTTCGCGGTGCCGGCGAGGAAGACGGCGAGGTCGTTGTCCGGCAGGTCCTGGTTGTGCGGCAGCTTGCGGGCGGCCTCGATGTGCTGTTCGGCCAGCTCGTTGCCGATGTTGCGGGACCCCGAGTGCAGGACGAGCCAGATCGCGCCGTCGTCGTCCGCGCACAGCTCCAGGAAGTGGTTGCCGCCGCCGAGCGTGCCCATCTGGACGCGGGCGCGGCCGAGGCGGGACCGCACCGCCGGGTGCAGGTCGTCGAACGCCTTCCAGAAGTCGTACCAGCCGCGCTCCTTCAGGTTCGGGAGCCCGTCCGGGTCGACGGCCTGCCGGTGCGATCCGCGGCCGACGGGGATCGCCCTCTCCAGCCGGCCGCGCAGGCCCGACAGGTCGTCGGGCATGTCCTCGACGGTGAGCGACGACTTCGCGGCGGTCATCCCGCAGCCGATGTCGACGCCGACGGCCGCCGGGGACACCGCGTCCTTCATCGCGATGACCGAGCCGACGGTGGCGCCCTTGCCGTAGTGGACGTCGGGCATCACCGCGAGGCCCTCCACCCACGGCAGGGCGGAGACGTTGCGGAGCTGGTCGAGGGCCGGGTCCTCGACGGTGGCCGGGTCGGTCCACATCCGGATGGGAACGCGGCCGCCCTTGATGGTCTGGTACGGCATGCCTTCTCCTTGATCAGCGGGATCCGAACCGTGATCTATGACGCCAGAAGACAGGGTCGCGGTTCAACCGGTTTTCACCCAAGGGTCAGGAGCGGCGGCGTTCGGTGAGGCCGAGCCCGTCCAGGTGGCGCAGCAGGGCGACGGCGATGCGGCGGCTGGTGGACAGGGCGCTCCCGGCCTGCCCGGGCGTGAACGGCTGCGGCAGGGCGGACAGGATGCGCAGCGCCTCCCGGTCCGCGCCCGGCAGCAGGACGATGTCGGTCCCGTCGCGGTCGCCGTCGGCGCCGCCGCCGATCCGCAGGACGGCGCCCGCGCGTTCGGCGTCGGCGAGGTTCCCGCCCGTGAGGCCCAGTTCCGCGAGACGGCCGGCGGCGGGCGCCGAGAACGGGGCGTCCGCGAGGTCGGCCCGGAGGCGCTCCACGGCGTCCGCCCAGGGCGGCGGCGGCGCGGACGCGATCGCGGTGGAGGCCATCTGCCGCGGGGCCTGCTCCGGGACCCGTGCGGCGGCGGGTGCGGGGCCGTAGACGCGTCCGGCCTCCACGCGCAGCGGCGGGCGGACGAGCGCGGCGACGAGCCGGCGGGCCGGGAGGCCGAGGCGCAGCCGGACGGTCTCCAGCGGGATCCCCGGGGCGTGCGGGCTCTCGGCGGCGTGCCGCGACGTCTCCTCGCTGAGGCGCTCGAACAGCGAGTCCCAGTGCGCGGGGTCGGCGACCCATTCGCCGTTCAGCGTGACCGCGTCCGGCGGCGGCGCGCAGCCCATGACCGACAGCTCGGACCGGCGGAGGACGCCGTGCCGGCGCAGCACGATCGTGCCGTCCGGCCGGTCGGGCCAGGACGCCAGCTCCCGTGCCCGTGCCGCGCCCGCGTCGCGCCGCACCAGGGTCGGCGGCCGGACGTCCAGGACGCTCACCCCGGCGATCGAGCGGCGCGCGGGGTCGCGCAGGATCCCGGTGTCGCCGAGGTGCAGGGCGACCCGCGTGTTCAGGGTCAGGCGGGCGGTGTCGGGGCCGAGGGGCCGCAGCCGGACCGGGACGGCGGCCGACCCGATGTGCAGGGTCATCCGCCGCGCGAGCCGGCCGGACGCCTCGCCGAATCGGGTGCGGACGTCGATGCAGGTGGTGTGGGTCCAGGCGCCGGCGGCGACCAGGGCCATGCCGCCGTCCACGCGTCCCGCGTCGCGCAGGGTCAGCACGATCCGCGACACGCCGCCGACGGACTCGCACGGCTCGCCCGCGCAGCCGATCGTCCGGACGCGGACGCGTTCGCCGGCGGGCATCAGGAGCAGCTCGTCGCCGACGGCGATCGTCCCGGCGGCGAGGGTGCCGGTGACGACGGTCTGGCGGCCGGCGGTGAAGGCGTGGTCGATCCACAGCCGCACCGGGGCGGCGGGGTCGGGGACGGGGAGGCGGCCGGCGAGCCGGTCCAGTGCCGCGGCCAGCTCGCCGGTCCCGGTCCCGGTCCCGGTGCCGGTGCTGACGGCGACCGCCTCCGCACCGCGCAGCGCGGTCCCGGCGAGGCGCTCGCGGACCTGGCGCAGCGCGAGCTTCGGGTCGGCGGCGTCCGCCTTGGTGACGGCGACGACGCCGAACCGGACGCCGAGCGCGCCGAGGGCCTCCAGATGCTCCTGCGTCTGCGGCATCCACCCCTCGTCGGCGGCGACGGCCAGCAGGACGGCGGACGCGGGGGCGGCGCCGGCGAGCATGGCCGGGACGCCCTGCTCGTCCCCGGGCGCGTCGACGAAGGCCACGCGGCGTCCCGAGGGCAGCTCCGTCCACGCGCCCGGCTCCTCGGGCTCCTTGCCGGTGAGGGCGCGCACGAGCGCCGACTTGCCGTGCCCACCGTGGCCGGCGGTGGTGACGACGTGCATCAGCGTCCCTCCCGGAAAGGGATGCGGAAGGAAGCGCGGCGACGGGCCGGGCGGGGGAGACCATTGCGGGGGTTGTGCAGACGACGGTCCACGAAAGGTAACCCTATGGAGGTGGGAGCCCGTCGCAAAACCAGATCTCGCACACACCGCGGCCTGGAAAATCTCTCTAACATCACGTAAACCACAAACGACTCGAAACCGTCATCGGTTCAGCTCCGGCCCGACCCGGCATGGCCGGACGGCGCCGCCATCCGGGGGCCCGCGGCGGGCGCACCGGCATCGGGCGCGCCGGCGTCGGGGGCGCCCGCGTCTGCGGTACTCGCGTCGGGGGTGCCGGAGTGAGCCTCGAAGTCGTCGACCATCCGGTGCACGAGCCCGGCCAGCCGCTCGCGCTCGGCGGGCGACCATTCGGCGAGGGCCCCCGAGATCCAGCGCCGCCCGGACGCGCGGATGGCCTCGACGGCCTCCAGCCCGGCGCCGCTGAGCCCGACCCGCAGGCACCGCCCGTCGTCGGGGTCGGGGACCCGCTCGACGTACCCGGCCCGCTCCAGCCGCTGGACCTGCCGGGTGACGTGCGGCGCCTCGACGGCCAGCCGGACGGCCAGCTCCCCCGGCCGCATGGGGCCCGCGTTCTCGGCGAGGGCGCGCAGCAGCGGCACGGCCGCGCGGTCGACCGGGACGCCGGCCGCGACCACGGTGCGGTCGTGCTGCTTGAACCGGGTCAGCATGTGCGCGACCCGGCTGAGCGCCCGCTCGATCTCCACGATGTCCGGCGGCACCGGTGATGACATGCCACCCAGCCTACCGTTCTACACTTACTTAACTTAAGTAACAAGATCGCCGATCGGCCGGCTCCCCCGGCGACCGGCCGATGGAGGTTCGATGACCGGCGCCCCGACCACGGCGCGCGAGACGGCCCGGCGCCCGCCCCCCGATCCCGGGCGCACCGGCCTCACCCTGGTCGCACTGGCGTTCGCCGGGATGTCCGTGGCGGTGCAGCAGACCCTGGTGCTGCCGATGCTGCCCCAGCTCATGGACCGCTTCGACGCCCCGATCACCGATGTGACATGGGTGTTCACCGCATCGCTGCTGGCCGGTGCGGTCGCCACCCCGCTGCTGACGCGGTTCGGCGACATGTACGGCAAGAAGCGGATGATCCTGCTCGCCCTCGCCCTGCTGCTGGCCGGCTCGGTGATCTGCGCGCTGTCGGGATCGCTCATCGTCCTGATCGCCGGACGCGCGCTGCAGGGCGTCTCGGCGTCGATGATCCCGCTGGCCATCGGCATGATCCGGGACACGTTTCCGCGCGAGCGGATCACCACCGCGATCGGCGTCGTCAGCGCCACCATGGGCGCCGGCGGCAGCGCCGGCATGATCGTGACCGGGCTGATCGCTGCCCGCACCGACAGCCACCGCCCGGTGTTCTGGATCGCCGGCGCGATGGCCGCGGCCGGGCTGGTGCTGGTGGGGACCGCCGCCCGCGACGTCGGCGTCCGCGCGGGCGGGCGGCCCGACTACCCGGGCGTGGCCGTCCTCGCCGCATGGCTGATCTGCCTGCTGCTCGGCATCAGCGAGGGCAACGCGTGGGGCTGGACGTCCGGCGGCGTCCTCGGCCTGTTCACCGCCGCCGCCGTGCTGTGCGCCGCCTGGGTCGTGATCGAGCTGCGGGTCCGCGCCCCGCTGGTGCGGCTGAACCTGCTCGTCGGCGCGCGGTCGCTGTCGGCCAACGTCGCCTCGGCGCTGCTCGGGTTCTCGATGTTCGCCTCGTTCACACTGATCGCGGGCTTCGTGCAGGCGAAGCCGGACGTGGTCGGGTACGGGCTGGACGGCTCGGTCCTGGACGTCGGGCTCTACATGCTGCCGAGTACGGTCACGATGCTGGCCTTCTCCTTCATGGCCGGGCGGATCGCCGCCTGGATCGGTCCCGCGTTCACGCTCGCCATCGGGTCGGCCTTCGCCGGGCTGTGCTACGCGTGGCTGGCGGTGTCGAACTCGCACGTGTACGACATGCTCGCGTTCAGCGCCATCCAGGGGATCGGGTTCGGCATCGCCTACGCGGCGCTCGGCACGCTCGCCATCCAGCACGTCCCGATGGACCAGAGCGGCATCGCCAGCGGCATCAACTCGCTCGTGCGCACCACCGGCGGCGGAATCGCCGGCGCGGTCACCGCGTCCGTCCTCGCCGGGCAGGTCATCGCCGGCACCGACGTCCCCACCCTCGCCGCGTACGAGCTGTGCTTCTGGGTCGTCGCCGCGGGCTCCGTCGTGGCCGCGATCGTCGCCCTCGCGCACGGGTTCCGCCACTCCGACTAGCAGGCCGGACGGCCTGGTTCGCCCCCTTGCTGCGGGGCATGCCGTACGCACGCCGGGCGCCCGTGCGGCGCGGGCCGGGCGGCGCGGGGCCTTGACGAACGGCACCCGCGCCATGCCCTATAGGGATGCGGCCCGATCGCCGAGCGGGCCGGAAGCAGCGGGCCAGGACACCCGACCGGGAGGACGACATGGGCGCCTACGCGGCCGCGTACGAACGCAGCATCGCCGATCCGACCCGATTCTGGGGCCTGGCGGCACGGGACGTGCGCTGGCTCGTCCCGCCCGACCGCGTACTGGACGACGGGGCGCCGCCGTTCTACCGCTGGTTCACCGGCGGTGAGCTCAACACCTGCGACAACGCGCTGGACCGGCACGTCGAGGAGGGACGCGGCGACCAGGCCGCGCTGATCTACGACAGCCCCGTCACCGGGACCGTCCGGACCTACACCTACGGCGAGCTGACCGGCCTCGTCGCCCGGTTCGCCGGGGCGCTGCGGGCGCAGGGGGTCGACCGCGGCGACCGCGTGGTCATCTACCTGCCGATGGTGCCCGAGGCGGTCGTGGCGATGCTGGCGTGCGCGCGGCTCGGCGCGGTGCACTCGGTCGTCTTCGGCGGGTTCGCGGCACGCGAGCTGGCCGTCCGCATCGACGACGCCCGGCCCAAGGCGGTCGTGTCGGCGTCCTGCGGCATCGAGGCGGGCCGGATCGTCCCCTACAAGCCGCTGCTTGACCGGGCGCTGGAGCTGGCGAAGCACAAGGTCGAGCGGTGCGTGATCCGGCAGCGCGAGCAGCTGCACGCCGACCTCGTGCGGCCGCGGGACGTCGAGTGGGACGAGGCCGTCGCGGCCGCCGAGCCCGCCGAGTGCGTGCCCGTCGCCGCCACCGACCCGCTCTACATCCTGTACACGTCGGGGACGACCGGGCGGCCCAAGGGCATCGTCCGCGACAACGGCGGGCACGCGGTGGCGCTGCGCTGGTCGATGGAGAACGTGTTCGGCGTCGGCCCCGGCGACGTGTTCTGGGCCGCGTCCGACGTGGGCTGGGTCGTCGGGCACTCCTACATCGTGTACGCGCCGCTGCTCACCGGCTGCACGACCGTCCTGTACGAGGGCAAGCCGGTGGGGACGCCGGACGCGGGCGCGTTCTGGCGTGTCGCGGCGCAGCACCGGGTGAAGGCGCTGTTCGCCGCGCCGACCGCGATCCGGGCCGTGAAGAAGGAGGACCCGGAGGGCGCGCTGCTCGCCGGGCACGACCTGTCCGCGCTGGACACGCTGTTCCTCGCCGGGGAGCGCCTGGACCCCGACACCTACCGGTGGGCGTCGCGCATCCTCGACCGGCCCGTCATCGACCACTGGTGGCAGACCGAGACGGGATGGCCGATCGTGGCGAACCTGCGCGGGCTGGAGCCGATGCCGGTCAAGCCGGGGTCCCCGTCGGTGCCGGTCCCCGGGTACGACGTGCGGGTCCTCGGCCCGGACGGCTCACCGGTCCCGCCGGGCGCCGACGGCGACATCGCGATCCGGCTGCCGCTGCCGCCCGGCACCCTTCCCACGCTGTGGCAGGACGACGAGCGGTTCGTCGAGTCGTACCTGACCAGGTTCCCCGGGCACTACCTGACCGGCGACGGCGGGCACGTCGACGAAGACGGCTACGTGTGGGTGATGGGCCGCACCGACGACGTGATCAACGTGGCCGGGCACCGGCTGTCCACCGGGACGATGGAGGAGGTCATCGCCTCCCACCCGGCGGTCGCCGAATGCGCGGTCATCGGCGTCCAGGACTCCCTCAAGGGGCAGGTCCCGCGCGGGCTGGTGGTGCTCAAGAGCGGCGTCCTGGCCGAGCCGGAGGAGCTGTGCCCGGAACTCGTCCGGATGGTGCGCGACCAGGTCGGGCCCGTCGCCTCCCTCAAGGAGGTCACGGTCGTTACGGCGCTGCCGAAGACCCGCTCCGGCAAGATCCTGCGGGGGGTGATGCGGGGCATCGCCGACGGGCAGGAGGTCTCCGTCCCGTCCACGATCGAGGACCCGGACGTCCTGGACACCCTGCGTCCCGTCCTGCGGAAGGCCCTGTAGCGCGCACCGTGCGCGCTACGAGTGGGTCCGCTTGGGCCAGAACGCCGCCACCAGGAACACGCCGACCACCGCCAGGAAGACCTGGAGGAGCGTCGCCCAGAAGCTCCAGCCGTCGCCCGCCAGGCCGAACAGCTGGGCCAGGCCCGTCCCGGCGAACGCCGCGACGATGCCGGCGCCGATGGTGAGCCAGACCGGCATGCTCTCCCTGCCCGGCGCGAGCAGCCGTCCCAGCACGCCGATGACCGCGCCCAGAACGACGGCCGCGGCGAGCCCCGCGATGGCCATGTGCGCCCCCTCACCCCGCCCGGCCCCCGGCGGCGAGACCGGTCACCGCACTCCCCTACCCGTGTCGTGATGGCCGACACGGGTACGGGACGATGTGCCGCCGCCGGAGCGCGGTGTCAGCGCACGACGATCGTGTGGCGTCCCCGGGCGACCAGTTCGCCGATGACCGGGGCGCCGGGGATCTCGCCGGCGATCAGCAGGCCGCCCGAGGTCTGCGCGTCGGCCAGCAGCAGCCGCTCCTCCTCGGCGATCCGGCGGAAGTCGGTGTGCGGGGACACCCACGCCAGGTTGCGCCGCGTGCCGCCGGGGACGAATCCGTCCCGCACGGCGGCCCGCGCGCCGTCCAGGTACGGCACCGCGGAGGCGTTCACGACGGCCGTGACGCCGCTCGCCCGCGCCAGCTTGTAGAGGTGGCCGAGGAGCCCGAACCCGGTGACGTCGGTGGCTCCGGTGACGCCGCGTTCCAGGGCCGCGAGCCCGGCCTCCGCGTTGAGCGCCGTCATGGTCTCGACCGCCTGCGGGAACACCACGCCGGTCGTCTTGTGGCGGGCGTTGAGGACCCCGATGCCGAGCGGCTTGGTCAGCGACAGCGGGAGCCCGGGGCGTGCGGCGTCCAGCCGCAGCAGCCGGTCCGGGTCGGCGACGCCGGTCACGGCCAGGCCGTACTTGGGCTCGGGGTCGTCGACGCTGTGGCCTCCGGCGATGGCGCAGCCCGCGAGCGCCGCCACGTCCCGTCCGCCGCGCAGCACCTCGCGGGCCAGTTCGGCGGGAAGCGCGTCGCGGGGCCAGCCCAGCAGGTTGAGGGCCATCAGCGGCACACCGCCGACGGCGTAGACGTCGGACAGCGCGTTGGCGGCCGCGATGCGGCCCCAGTCGTAGGCGTCGTCGACGACGGGCGTGGAGAAGTCGGCGGTGGACACCACGGCCCGGTCGTCCTCGATCCGCAGGACGGCCGCGTCGTCGCCGTCCGGGCCGCCCACCAGGAGGTCGTCGCCGCCGCCGGTGAGACCGGTCACGACCCATTCCAGCTCCGCCGGCGGGATCTTGGACGCGCAGCCACCGCCGTGCGCGTACTGCGTAAGGCGGGCGACGGGTGCGAGGCGGGTCACTGGAAGATTTAACGCACAATCATCGCAAATGATCAAGAAACGGACAGTATGGATCCGGTCACCGAGGGCCGAGCGCGGGGCCCGGCCGGCCGGGGAAAACACCGAACCCCTTGTCCGAACGACGTTCGGCATGGTGCGATTCAGCCTTAGCAAGTCATCACTTACATTCTAGGGGCGACCATGGGGATCCAGGAACAGCAGGCCGAACTCGACCAGGCCCTTTCGGGACGGACGATCTGCACCGTCCTCGCCGAGACCGCCGGGCGGCACGGCGACCTGCCCGCCTACTCCGAGCGCACCGGCGACGCGTGGAAGACGCTGACATGGGCCGAGACCCGGACCCGGGCGCTGGAGACGGCCGCCGGCTTCGCCGCCCTCGGCCTGGAGCCCGGCGACGTGGTCGCGCTGATGATGCCGAACCGGACCGAGCACGTCCTGGCCGACCTCGGCGCCGTCCACGCCGGCGGCACCCCCGCCACCGTCTACGCGACCCTCGCGCCCGACCAGATCGCGTTCGTCGCCGGTGACTGCTCCGCCAAGTACGCCGTCCTCAACGGCAAGGACCAGCTCGACCGCTGGCAGCCGGTGCTCGACCGCCTCCCCGGCCTCCGCAAGGTCATCGTCGTCGAGGCGGACGACTGCCCGGCCGGCGACCGCTACCTCACCTGGGACGCCCTCACCGAGCTCGGCCGCAGGGAACTCGCCGCCGCCCCCGCCGCCGTCGACCGCCGCTGGCAGGCCGTCAAGCCCGGCGACACCGTCACCCTCCTCTACACCTCCGGCACCACGGGCGACCCCAAGGGCGTCCTGATCACGCACTCGATGGTGCTGCACGAGGCGGCCATGGTGGAGCGCAGCTCGGTGCTGCCCGACCACCCGTCCGGCATCTCCTACCTGCCGTTCGCCCACATCGCCGACCGCGTCCTCAGCTACTACCTGCCGGTGCGGCTCGCGTCCCACGTCCACTTCTGCCCGGACCCGGCCCAGCTCACCGCCATCCTCGGCGCGGTGCGGCCGCACTCCTTCTTCGGCGTCCCCCGCGTCTGGGAGAAGATCATGGCCGGCATCCAGGCCGTCCTGTCCGCCGAGCAGGACGAGGCCAGGAAGCAGGCCGTCGCCGCCGCCCTCGACGCCGGCCGCGCCTACGTGACGGCCCAGGAGTTCGGCAACACCCTCACCCCCGAGATCACCGCCGCGTTCGAGAAGGCGGACCAGGCGGTCCTCACCCCCATGCGCGCCATGCTCGGCCTCGACCGCGTGGTGCAGGCGTCCAGCGCCGCCGCCCCCCTGCCCGTCGAGGTCGCCCGCTTCTTCGCCGGCCTCGGCCTGAAGATCTTCGACGCCTACGGGATGACGGAGACCACCGGCGCCGTCACCGCCAACCTGTCCGACTCCTTCAAGCTCGGCACGGTCGGCCGCCCCTTCGACGGCGTCGAACTGAAGCTCGCCGACGACGGCGAGATCCTCGTCCGCGGCGCCACCTGCACCCCCGGCTACCTGCGCCGCCCCGAGGCGACCGCCGACCTCATCGACTCCGGCGGCTGGGTCCACACCGGCGACGTCGGCCGCCTGGACGCCGACGGCTTCCTCACCGTCGTCGACCGCAAGAAGGAGCTCATCATCACCGCCGGCGGCGAGAACATCGCCCCGTCCATGATCGAGAACCACCTCAAGGAGCACCCGCTCATCGGCCAGGCCCTCGCCTTCGGCGACCGCCGCCCCTACGTCGTCGCCCTCATCACGCTCGACGGCGAGGTCGCCCCCGTCTGGGCCGCCGCCCACGGGATCGACACCACCGACCTCGCCGCCCTCGCCGACAACCCCCTCGTCCTCGACGAGGTCGCCAAGGCCGTCGAGGACGCCAACACCCGCCTCGCCCGCGTCCAGCAGGTCAAGAAGTGGCGGCTGCTGCCCGCCGAGTGGACCGCCGAGAGCGAGGAGCTCACCCCGACCCTCAAACTCAAGCGCCGCGTCGTCCACACCAAGTACTCCACGGCCATCGACGACCTCTACACCGGCTAAGATCACCGGCGGAGGCGTGTGAGCGCCTGGTGGCCTCCCCGGCCTTCAAAGCCGACGGTCCCGAGGATCTCGGGACGGCGGGTTCGATTCCCGTACGCCTCCGCCACTCCCCCTCCGGCCGCCGGTCATCGTCGATGAGACGGCGACCGCCGTCACGGAGCGTGTCCGTGACGGCGGCGGGCGGTGTACCGGCGAGCCGGAGCAGCGGCCGGCGGGAGTGACCGTCAGCCCTTCGGCTGCGGGGGCTCCTTCATGTTGAAGCGGACCTGGTCGCCGTCGACCGAGGTCACGGTGATGATCACCGGGTAGGCGCGGTCGTTGCCGTCCTTGACGGTGCATTCGATCGTGGTGCCGACCTCGCCCTTCAGGTCTTCGCCGCACTCGGCGGTGGCGGGGCCGATGCCGCCGTCGTCGAAGGGCGGGCCGAACTTCGCGACGATCTGCTCCTCCACCTTCTCGGCGGAGACGGTCTTCGTCACCCCCGCGTTCACCTCGCAGGCGGTGGTGGCCAGCACCAGGGCGCCGAACAGGGCGGGAACGAGCAGGAACTTGCGCATCGGTGTCTTGGCTCCTTGCGTTCTGTGGCGCCCCGTCCCTTGGGGGCGCGCTTTGGCACGTTCCGATCATCGATTCCGGGACGCCCCGCGGACCAGGGTGTCCAGTCCCGAGGAGAAAGGGATTGAAAACAGGACACAGCGGGCCGAACTTTCCGCTACTTGCGGGTATCCGGGGTACCGTCACGCCCATGGGGCGGATCACCGTGCGCAGGCCCGTGCTGCGGCTGGGCACCTCCGGGTCGCGGAGCCGCAGGCCCGACACGCTGGCCGTGGAGGAGCCGCTGGAGATCCGCGTCGCGGGCAAGCCGCTCACCGTCACGATGCGGACGCCCGGGCACGACTTCGATCTCGTCGCGGGTTTCCTGGCGGCCGAGGGCGTGATCGCCGGCGCAGGGGACCTGGCGACGATGCGCTACTGCGCCGACACCGACGAGCAGAACACCCTGGACGTCGCGCTCGCTCCCGGGATACCGGCACCCGACGACTCCATGACCAGGGCGTTCACGACGACGAGTGCGTGCGGGGTGTGCGGGAAGTCGAGCATCGAGGCGCTGCGCTCCGACCGGCCGTACGAGGTGCGCGATGATCCGGTACGGCTCACGCCGCACGTCCTGGCGGCGCTTCCGGAGCGGCTGCGCGAGGCGCAGCGGGTCTTCGACAGGACGGGCGGGCTTCACGCGGCCGGGTTGTTCGATGCGGGCGGTGACCTGCTCGCCGTGCGGGAGGACGTCGGGCGCCACAACGCGGTGGACAAGGTGATCGGATGGGCGCTGCGCCAGGGGCGGCTGCCGCTGGCGGGGAACGTCCTGATGGTGAGCGGGCGCGCGTCGTTCGAATTGACGCAGAAGGCGATGACGGCGGGCGTGCCGGTGCTGGCGGCCGTGTCGGCGCCGTCGTCACTGGCGGTGGATCTGGCCGAGGACGCCGGGATGACGCTCGTCGGGTTTCTGCGCGGAGAGACGATGAACGTCTACGCGGGAGCGGAACGAATCGCCCTGTGAGGGTCGAGAGTTATCACCCCGGGTCGAAAACCAGGCGGTAACTTGTTGGGCACGCCCCAAGACACGGCGGGCACCACCGGAGTTGACTCGTCCCCCAATGGATACGCGCGCGTGTGCTCACGCGGCGTGACGACGCGTGGAATAGAGGACCCGAATGGCGAGGCCCCTGACAGACGGCGGACCGGCGTCCGGGATCGACGAGCGCCATCCTCCGATCAAGCCTCGGCGCGTGTCCTTCGACTGGTCGCAGACACCGCTGCACTGGGTCCCCGGCGATCCCGTCGCGACCCACATCATCAACTCGTTCCACATCGTCCTGCCCGAGGGCGAGAAGTGGTTCATCCAGTGCGTGAAGGACGCCCGCCCCTACATCAAGGACGAGCGGCTCCAGGAGGAGATCCGGGGCTTCATCGGGCAGGAGATGGTGCACGCCCGCTCCCACCAGGGCGTTCTCGACCAGATCCTGGAGGCCAACGGGATCGACGTCTCCAGGATCACGGGCCCGGCGGCCAAGGGCAACGCCGACCGGCCCGCGCAGATGGCCGCGCTGAAGAAGAAGAACCCGCGGGCGTGGCGGCGGAGGCTGCGGTTCGAGCTGGCCGCGGTCGCCTCGATCGAGCACTACACCGCCGTCCTCGGCCAGTGGATCATGGACAACGACCGGTTCGAGAAGGCCGGGGTCGACCCGACCATGCTGGACCTGCTGCGCTGGCACGGCGCCGAGGAGGTCGAGCACCGGTCGGTGGTGTTCGACGTGTACAAGGCCGTCGGCGGCGGCTACGCCACGCGCGTCGCCGCCTGGGTGGTGTCGCTGTTCTTCCTGTACTGGGCCCTGATCGGCGGTTCCCTGTACCTGCTGAAGCAGGACCCGACCATCAAGAAGCGGGTGACGCCGCTGCGCGTCTACCGGTCGTACCGGCGGTCGGTCCGGCTGGGCCACGTGCCCGGCATCTTCAAGCTGCTGCTCGGCGAGGCGCCCGTCTACCTCAGGCCGAACCACCACCCGTCGAAGGTGTGCTCGACGCCGCGGGCACTGGACTACCTGATGCAGTCCCCCGCCGCGCGGGCCGCGGGCTACGACCCGTACTAGACCGCCGCCCCCCGCCGAGGGCCCGTACCGCCGCGCCGTACGGGCCCTCGGCCTCTGCCGCGGCGGGTCTCACCCCGCCGTCCCCCCTCGGCCGGGAGCGAACACCGCGTGGGGCTGAACACCGCGTCGGCTGAACACCGGCGCCCCGGGTACCCGTAGGGTGATCACTCACCGGGGAGGCGGTACCACATGGCGGACGCCGTGGTCGTCGGCGCGGGACCGAACGGGCTCGTCGCCGCCAACATGCTGGCGGACGCCGGCTGGGACGTGGAGGTCCTCGAAGCGCAGCCGGAGCCGGGCGGGGCCGTCCGCAGCGACCGGGGCGTCCATCCCGGCTACGTCAGCGACCTGTGCAGCGCGTTCTACCCGCTCGGCGTCGCGTCCCCCGCGATGCGCGCCCTGGAGCTCGAACGGCACGGGCTGCGCTGGCGGCACGCGCCCGCCGTCCTCGCGCACCCGCTGCCGGACGGACGCTGCGCCGTCCTCGAACGCGACGCGGACGCGACGGCCGACGGGCTCGACGCGCTCGGCGCGGGCGACGGCGAGGCGTGGCTGCGGCTCTGCGGGCTGTGGGACGAGATGGGGGAGGACGTCCTGCGCGCCCTGTTCACCCCGTTCCCGCCCGTCCGCGCCGCGCTCCCCCTGGCGGTGTCGGCACGGCGCGCGGGCGGGCTCCGCGTCATGCGCGACCTGCTGACGCCCGCGCGCACGTTCGGCGAGCGGGAGTTCACCGGACCCGGCGGCCCGCTGCTGCTCACCGGGTCGGCGCTGCACACCGACATGCTGCCGGAGACCACCGGCAGCTCGGTGTTCGGCTGGCTCCTCGCCATGATCGGGCAGCGGTACGGCTGGCCGGTGCCCGAGGGCGGCGCGGGCGAGCTGACGGCGGCGCTCGTGCGGCGGCTGGAGTCGCGCGGCGGACGCGTCCGGTGCGACACGCCCGTCGCGTCGGTGATCGTTCGCGGGGGCCGGGCGCTGGGCGTCCGCACCGCGTCCCGTGAGCCGGTGCGCGCGGTCAAGGCCGTGCTGGCGGACGTGGCCGCGCCCCTCCTCTACGGCGGCCTGGTCGACTGGTCCGACCTTCCGGGCTCGCTCCGCGCCGACATGCGGCGCTTCGACTGGGACCATGCCACCTTCAAGGTCGACTGGGCGCTGTCGGGCCCCATCCCCTGGGCGTCCCCCGGCGCGGCGCGGGCCGGGACCGTCCACCTGTCCCCCGGCATGGACGCGCTGAGCGACTACAGCGCGCAGCTCGCCACCGGCCGCGTCCCGTCCGAGCCGTTCGCGCTCCTCGGCCAGATGACGACCGCCGACCCCTCCCGCTCCCCCGCCGGAACCGAGTCGGTCTGGGCCTACACCCACGTGCCGCACCGGGTGAAGGCCGACGCGGGCCCCGACGGCATCACCGGAGCCTGGGACGAACGCGAGCGGACCGCCATGGCCGCGCGCATGGAGGACGTCGTGGAACGACTCGCGCCCGGCTTCCGCTCCCGGATCACCGGCCGCCGGGTCACGGGGCCGCCCGCGTTCCAGGAGCACAACGCCAACCTGCTGAACGGCGCCCTGAACGGCGGCACGGCGATGCTCCACCAGCAACTGGTGCTCCGTCCCGTCCCCGGCCTCGGCCGCGCCGAGACGCCGGTCGCCGGCCTGTACCTGGCGTCCGCGTCCGCCCATCCCGGCGGCGGTGTGCACGGCGCCTGCGGCGCCAACGCCGCCCGGGCCGCCCTCGTCCACGCCTCCCCGGCGGGCCGCCTCCTGACTCCCGCCCTCGGCGCATTGAGCCGCCTCCTCGCCCCCTAACCCGTGCAGGGGTTTACCGCCGCGGGGTTTTCCCGGCGGCCGGAACATGCGACCTTGGCAGGACAAGCCCGGCGACCGGCCCCCGCCCCCGGCGGCCGTCGTCCCACGGGCCCCGAACCGGCACCGGAGCGTGAGGCATGCGGATTCGCGACATCCTGCGGAGGAAGGGAGACACGGTGGCCACGGTGCGGCCCGACGCCACCGTGCGGCAGCTGCTCGCCGTCCTGGCGGAGCACAACATCGGGGCGGTGGTGGTCTCGCCGGACGGCGCGTCGATCGCCGGCATCGCCTCCGAACGCGACGTCGTGCGGTCCCTGCACGAGCGCGGCGCGGCGCTGCTCGACCGCCCCGTCTCCGACATCATGACCGTGGAGGTGCGCACCTGCGGCCCCGCCGACAAGGTGGAGGACCTGCGCCACGCCATGACCGAGCACCGTTTCCGGCACGTGCCCGTCACCGAGGACGGACGCCTCGTCGGGATCGTCAGCATCGGCGACGTGGTCAAGAGCGCCATCGACGAACTGGAGAGCGAACGCGAACATCTCGTGGACTACATCCAGCGGGCACCGTAGGGGTTCCGCCGCTCCCGGGTCAGACGTAGGCGGGAAGGAGACGGCCGGCCGGAGCCGACTCGGCCTCGCGGTAGGCCTGGGCCAGGCGTTCCACGGCCAGGCGGAGCGTGTCCGGCGGCAGGACGTACGGCAGCCGGACATAGTCCTCCAGGACGCCGTCCACGCCGAACACCGGGCCGGCCACGACCCGGACGCCGAGCCGCTCGGCCGCCTCCGCGAGCGCGGAGGCGACCGGTGCGCCGAGCCGCGCCCACAGCGACATGCCGCCGGCGGGCAGCCGGAACTCCCAGCCCGGCAGACGCTCGCGCAGTGCCCCGGCGAGCGCGTCACGGCCGCGCAGCAGGCTCTCCGCCCGCTCGGCGCGGACCTCGTCCACCCGCAGCAGCAGCTCCCGGACGATCAGCTGGTCCAGTACCGGGCTGGCCATGTCGGACGATTCGCGGGCCAGCACCAGGCGGCGGGCCATCGGCGCGGTCGTGCGGATCCAGCCGATCCGGAGGCCGCCCCACATCAGCTTCGACGCCGAGCCGATGGTGACGACGCGTCCGCCTGAGTCGAAGGAGGCCAGCGGCGGCTCGCGCGGCGCGTCCGGGTCGTGCCCCAGCTCGGCGAAGGTCTCGTCGACGACCAGGAGCGCGTCGGCGCGTCGGCCGGCGTCGACGAGCGCGGCCCGGTCGGCGGACGCCATCAGCAGCCCGGTCGGGTTGTGGAAGTCGGGGATCGTGTACGCCATCCGGACGGCGGCCTGCCGCATGGCGCCCGCGGCGAGCTCGACGTCCCAGCCCTCGTTGACGCCGACGGGGACGAGCCGGGCGCCGCGGCGGCGCAGCCCCTCCAGCGCGTGCGGGTAGGTGGGACGCTCGACCATGACGGCGTCACCGGCCTCGATGAGGGCCTGTGACAGCAGCGTGAGCGCGTGCTGGGCGCCGGTGGTGACGATGATCTGGTCGGACCGGGTGGGGACGCCGCGCGCCGTGTACCGGTCCGCGATGACCTGGCGCAGGCTCGCCAGCCCGGCGGGCTCGTAGCCGGGGCCGGAGCTGTAGCGGGGCAGTTCGTCGACGGCGGCGGCGACGGCCTCGCCGAAGACCGCCGGGGCGCCGGGGGTGGCGCAGCCGAGATCGATGAACGCCGGGTCGTCGGGTACCGGGTGCGCCTTGCCGAACCGGCCGCCGGGCGGCGTGCTCCGCGTCTCGGCCGGCGACATCCGAATCGGCGGCAGGACCGTCCAGCTTCCCGCGCCCTGGCGGCTCTCGATGTAGCCCTCGTCGCGGAGCCGGTCGTAGGCGGCGGTCACGGTGGTGCGGCTGACGCCGAGGGCGGCGGCCAGGTCGCGTTCGGCGGGCAGCCTGGTCCGCAGCGCGAGCCGCCCGTCCAGGACGAGGGCGCGCACCGACCGGGCCAGCGCCGCGTAGACGGGGCGTTCGCGCGACACGTCCCCCAGCAGCCGGGCCAGATGCGGTCCGCTCACGTATCGAGTGCTCACCTAAGCCACTTTCGCATATTGGCCCTATAGAAACCAGTCCACTCGGGCCAAGGTATGCAGGAAGATGGCCGGTTCTGAGTGAAGGAGCGAATAATGGCCTTGATGGCACGCCGTCTGGTGCAGCTTTATATCGGATTGGCCCTGTACGGGCTCGGGATCGCCCTGCAGGTGTCGTCGGGCCTCGGGAACGACCCGTGGGACGTCCTCCACCAGGGCCTGTCCCGGCGTTTCGGCCTGTCGATCGGCGCCTGGATCATCATCGCCGGCGCACTGGTGATGCTCGCGTGGATCCCGCTGCGGCAGCGGCCCGGCACCGGGACGATCAGCAACGTCGTCCTCATCGGCGTCTTCGCGGACCTGTTCCTCTGGCTGCTGCCCACCCCGGAGGCGCTCGGCGTGCGCTGGGCGTACCTGGTCACCGCCGTCCTGGTGGGCGGTTTCGCGACCGGCTGCTACATCGGCGCCGGGCTCGGTCCGGGCCCGCGCGACGGCCTGATGACCGGGATCGCGGCGCGGGGTCACTCCCTCCGGGTGGTCCGGACGGGGATCGAGCTGACCGTGCTGGCCACCGGCTGGCTGCTCGGCGGCACCGTCGGCATCGGAACCGTCCTGTACGCCGTCGCGATCGGCCCGCTGACGCACGTCCTGCTGCCCGTGCTGACGATCAAGCCCCGCGTCTCCGAGCCGGCCCCGAGCCCCGAACCCGAAGCCGCCCGCGCTTGATCGTTCAGCGCTCGGCGGCCAAGGTGGCGAGGACGGAGGAGAACTCCTCCGGCAGCACCAGCGAACCGCCCTCGTAGCGGGTCTCCAGGTAAGACAGCTCCCCGGCGCGCCACCAGTACAGGTGCGGGCTGAGGGAGCCCGGCCCGTCCTCGTAGGCGCGGTGGGCCTGGGCCTGCAACTCGTTGGCCGCCGCCACGGCCGCGCGGTAGCGGGCCCTCGGGCAGCCCTCGTTGATGCGGAGCGGATGCGCGACGATCAGGCTGCGGTTCGGGGCGATGACCAGCGCGCCGTACGGCCCGATCGGCAGGTACTCCTCCAGCCAGGCCAGGTGGGTCACGGCGTAGAACGTCCATCCGTGCAGGACCGAGACGCGGACGCCGCCGAGGTCCTGCTCGTCCACCTGGAGCGGCCCGTCGGCGCGGACGTTGGAGCGGCCGAGCATGAACAGCGCGTCGCCGGAGACCGGCCAGCCGTTCATCTCGTCGGTGCTGACGGTCCGGACGGAGGTGGGCGTGTCGACGACCACGACCTCGATCAGGCCGGGTGCGAACGACCGCGCCGCCAGCACGCCGTTGTCGGCCTCGGCGGGGTAGATGCGGGTGCGCAGCAGATGCTGGGCGAGGTCGAAGTCGCTCAGGTCGAGCGGCTCCTCCATCGCCGTGACGATCGTGGTGACATGGTCGGACACCAGCGCCGGCCAGTCGTCGCGGGGCACCAGACGGGCGAGCTGGCGCAGGTCGCGCATGCTCACCGGCAGCCGCTGGGCGCCCTCCAGCAGCATGATCTCGCCGGGCGCGCGGTGGCAGGAGTAGCCGAGGCTCTCGGCCACCAGCACCAGCAGCGAGTCGAGGGTCCCGTCATCCGCGGGTTCGGGACGGGCGTGGCGGCCTCTCATCGCGCACCTCCCGGCGCTCGAAGGGTGAGCGCGGCCGCGTCCGGGGGGCCCAGTGCGGTCGTGTCGAGCACGGCGAAGGCGCCGAGTTCCAGTGTGCGCTGGTGCGGGCCGTGCCCGGCGGGGACGCCCGCCAGGACCGGGACGCCGAGCGGCCCGAGCCGCGCGGCGAACACCGAGTCGAGTTCGGCGGGGTCGCCGCAGTCCCGCCAGGAGCCGAGCGCGATCCCGGCCGCGCCGTCGAACCATCCGGCCTGGAGCAGCTGGACGAGCATGCGGTCGATCCGGTACGGCGCCTCGGCCACGTCCTCCAGGAAGACGATGCGGCCCGCGGCGGGCGGCGGTGCGTACGGGGTGCCGAGGAGCGCCGCGAGGAGCGACAGGGTGCCGCCGGTGAGCGGACCCTCCGCGCGGCCCGGACGCAGCGCGTGCGTGCCGGGCAGTGCCACCGGGCCGCCGAACAGCGCGGCGCGGAGACCGTCCAGCGTGCCGTCGGGACCGCCGTTCGACAGTGCGGGGCCCAGGTCGGCGATCACGCCGGCGGGCATGGGTCCGAACGACGTCGTGACGGAAAGGCGCGTTCCAAAAGCGGCGTGCAGGGCCGTGATGTCGCTGGAGCCGTGCAGGATCTTCGGGCCGCCGCCGGACGCCGCGGACGCCTCCGCCGCGGCGCTCAGGGCGTCCCAGTCGAGATGGTCGAGGACGCGGGTGGCGCCGTAGCCGCCGCGCGCGCAGATCACCGCGCGGACGCGCGGGTCGCACCAGGCGGCCTGGAGGTCGGCGGCCCGGTCGGCGTCGCCTCCGGCGAGCCGGTGCCAGTCGTCGCGGACGGGGCCCGGCGAGCCGAGGTTGACTCGGTCGAGGGCGTGCTTTCCGACCACCGCGTCAAGGCCCAGGTCACGGAGAACGGCGCAGCCCGCCTCCAGGCGGGCGGGCTCGGCGGGGCCGCTCGGGGCGACGACCGCGACCCTGTCGCCGGGTCGCAACCGCCTATACCTGCGGGTTTGTCGCGTTCGCGGCAGTCCGTCGGGCATGCCGACGGCGGGCGCGTCGGCCGGTCCCTGGACCGCCTTCGCGCGGGCGCCCCCGCTTTTCAACCCGATCCCTCCTCGCACCGCGACGGATAGAGCTTGTCAGGATCCGGACGCCAGTGGAAGAGGCGCACGGTCACGACCCGCCAACAGATCATCGCCCGGTGCCGAGCGCGATGCCGGCGAGCCGCGGCAGGGTCTCGCCGACCGGCCGGCGCAGTACCGCGTCGGCCAGCCCATCGTACGGCGTCTCCTCCGCGTTGATGATCGCCAGGCGGGCGCCGTGGTCGACGGCCTCCAGACACAGCCCGGCGGCCGGCTGGACGGTCAGCGACGTGCCCACGGCCAGGAACAGGTCGCAGGAGCGCGCCGCGCTGACCGCCGCGTCCAGGACGTCCCGGTCCAGCGCCTGGCCGAACGAGATCGTCGCGGACTTCTGGATGCCGCCGCACTCCACGCACGGCGGGTCGTCCTCGCCCGCGTCGAGCCGCTTGAGGACCTCCGGCATCGGGGTGCGCAGGTCGCAGGACAGGCAGACGGCGTCCCGCACGGTGCCGTGGAGCTCGATGACCGCCGCGGCGCCCGACCCGGCGCGCTGGTGCAGTCCGTCGATGTTCTGGGTGATCAGGGCGCGGAGCCGTCCGGCCCGCTCCAGTTCGACGAGGGCGGCGTGCGCGGCGTTCGGCTCGGCGTCCCACAGCGGGTTGTCGCGCCGGAACCGCCAGGCGCGGCGCCGCACCTCCGGGTCGGCGAGGTAGGCGCCGATCGTGGACATCGCCTCCGCCGCCGGGTCCTTCGTCCAGACGCCCTGCGGACCGCGGAAGTCCGGGATGCCGCTGTCGGTGGATATCCCGGCGCCGGTGAGGACCGTGATCGCCTCGGCCTTCGGCAGAAACTCGGCGAGCGTCAGGGGAGCGTCCACCCTTCCCATGGTAGATGCCGGGCGGCACCGCACGTTCCGGCCGGGTCCGAACGGGTCGGCCCTGTCTAACAGATGGATATCGGTCGGCCCTTACGGAGGGTCACGGATGGAGCAGACCTCAAAAGGTGACAAACTTGGCCCCGTATGAGGTCGACGCCGCACATCCTGGTGATCAACGGCACCAAGGTCCGCCGCCCGGTGTTCATCCTGGGCGCGCCGCACTCGGGTGCGGGATTGCTGGCGCGCGCGGTCAAGCGCTCCCCCGGCTTCCATCTGACGACGGGCCGTCCCGGTGTACTGCGCGTCACCTACGCGTTCGCCCGGCAGCCGTCGATCGCGACGGAGCGCGGGAAGGGCGCGGCGCGGGTGCTCCGCGACGCCTACGCCGAGGCGTGGCTGGTCTCCGCCCGCGCCTGCGCGGAGTGCCCGGACGAATGCCGTGAGCTGGCCGGACTGCCGCCGCGGCAGCCCGCCGCCGACCGTCCCGGGCAGGGCGGCGACCTCCCGGAGCCGTGCGTCGAGCCGCGCGGGCTGGCCCGGTTCGCCGACGCGTCCCCCGACCTGATCTACAGCACCGACGTGCTGCTGGACGCCTTCCCCGACGCCCAGCTCGTCCAGGTGATCCGGGACGGCCGCGACGTCGTCGCCGACATGCTGGACGACGAGCGCTGCCTGGCCTGGTTCAAGCCGGGCCTGGCCAACCTCGACACGGTGTTCCCCAACCCGTTCCTCGGCGTCGAGGACCATACCGAGCGGAACCGGTGGCCGCGCGCCGCGACCGCCGTCAAGTGCGCGCTGCGCTGGCGGGGCTCGGTGCGGCTGAGCGCGAAACTCCGCCTGCAGGTCCCGGAGGACCAGCTGTTCACCGTCCGTTACGAGGAACTGGTGGCCGGCCCGCGCCGCGTGGGCGCGGAGCTGTCGAGGTACCTGGACGCCCCGCTGTCCAGGACGGCCCTGTCGGGGCTGGTCCGCGTCGGGGCGCCGGACCCCGGCCACGGTGTCGGCGCGTGGCGGGACCGCCTGACCCCGCGGCAGGCCGCCCAGGTCGAGAAGGTCGCCGGGACCGAGCTGCGGCGGCTCGGCTACCAGCTCGGCTCCGGCATCTGAGACCGCCGGGCGGCCGGCCCGGCCGGCGCCGTCACTCCGCGCCGAGCGGCTCGGTCTGGCGCTCCTCGTCGCGCTGGTGCGCGAACTGGGTGCGGTACAGCTCGGCGTACAGGCCGCCCTGGAGCAGCAGTTCCTCGTGCCGCCCGCGCTCGGCGACCCGGCCGTCGTCGATCACCAGGATCAGGTCGGCCTCCCGGATCGTCGACAGCCGGTGCGCGATCACCAGGGACGTCCGCCCGGCCAGCGCCGTGCGCAGCGCCCGCTGCACGGCCGCCTCGGACTCGGAGTCCAGGTGCGCGGTCGCCTCGTCCAGCACCACCACGGACGGCGCCTTCAGCAGCAGCCGGGCGATCGCGAGACGCTGCTTCTCCCCGCCCGACAGGCGGTAGCCGCGGTCGCCGACGACGGTGTCGAGCCCCTCGGGCATCTCGGCGACGAGGTCGCCGATGCGCGCGGCCTCCAGCGCCGCGTGGATCTCCTCGTCGGAGGCGTCCGGGCGGGCGTAGCGCAGGTTCTCGCGGATCGAGTCGTGGAACAGGTGCGCGTCCTGGCTGACCACGCCGATCTCGGCGCGCAGCGAATCGAGCGTGACGTCGCGGACGTCGGCGCCGCCGATCCGCACCGCGCCCTCGCTGACGTCGTACAGCCGCGACACCAGGTGCGTGATCGTCGACTTGCCCGCACCGGACGGCCCGACGAGCGCGACGAGCCGGCCGGGCTCGGCGGTGAAGTCGATGTCGTGCAGGACCTCGCGCCCGGGGGCGGTGTCGGTGCGCGCGATCGACTCCAGCGAGGCCAGCGACACCTCTTCCGCCGACGGATAGGCGAACCGGACGTGGTCGAACTCGACCGACGGCGCGCCCCGGCTCCCCGACTCCCCGGTCGCCTTGGTCGCCTTGGTCAAGCTGGTGGCCTTGGTCAAGTCGGCGGCCTCGGGCTCCTTGGTCAGGCGAGTGCCGTTCCCGTCGGACCCGCGTGCCTCGCCGAGGGTGCGGGCGCCGTCACGGTCGCGGATCAGCGGCTTGAGGTCGAGCACCTCGAACACGCGGTCGAAGCTGACCAGCGCGGTCATGACGTCCACATGGACGTTGGACAGGGCGGTGAGCGGCCCGTACATCCGGGTCAGCAGGGTCGCGAGCGCGACCAGCGTCCCGAGTTCCAGGGCGCCGTTCACGGCGAGCGCGCCGCCGACGCCGTAGACCATGGCCGTGGCCAGGGCCGCGACGAGCGTCAGCGCGGTGAAGAAGACCCGGCCGTACATGGCCGCGATGATGCCGATGTCGCGGACCCGCGCGGCGCGCCCGGAGAAGTTCTCCTCCTCCTCGGCGGGCCGCCCGTACAGCTTGGCCAGCATCGCGCCCGCGACGTTGAACCGCTCGGTCATCAGCGAGCCCATCTCGGCGTCCAGCACCATCTGCTCGCGGCTGACGCGCTGGAGGCGCTTGCCGACCCACTTGGCCGGCAGGATGAAGATCGGGAGCAGCAGCAGCGCGATCAGCGTGACCTGCCACGACAGGATCAGCATGGTGGCCACCACCAGGATCAGGCTGATCACGTTGGAGACCACCGACGACAGCGTGGTGGTGAGGGCGCGCTGCGCGCCGATGACGTCGTTGTTGAGGCGGCTGACGAGCGAGCCGGTCTGCGCCCGCATGAAGAACGCGACGGGCTGCCGCTGGACGTGCGCGAAGACCTGGCTGCGCAGGTCGTAGATGAGGCCCTCGCCGACGCGTGCCGAGTACCAGCGCTGGACCAGGCCGAGGACGGCCTCCACCAGCGCGAGCCCGGCGACGGCGACGGCGAGCCAGACGACCAGGCTCTGCCGCCCCGGCACGATGCCGCGGTCGATGATCGCCTTCAGCAGCAGCGGGTTCGCGACGACGATCAGCGCGGACAGGGAGTTCAGGGCGAGGAACAGCCCCAGTTCCCGGACGTAGGGACGGGCGTACCCCGCGATCCGCCCGACCGTGCCGGGCTTGAGCTTCTGCTGGGTGACGCTGCTGTCCTTGCGGAACGAGGCCATCACCTGCCAGCCGTTGCCCGGCATTCCCGGCATTCCCACAAACGCCTCCGAGGTTCGCCGCGCGGCCCGCGGGAGCCGCGGCCGCGCATGGAACGTAATCAAGTAAGCATCTCAGTATCCGGCCGGGACAACGCGCACCGGGCGGCCCCCCTTCCCGCGTCCGCTCCTGGCGTAACCAGAGCTCGCCCGTTGACCGGTGGTGGGTGGGGGCCGGAGGACGGTGGACTTCGCATCACTCGCGGAGTAAAAGTGATCAACCCCCTATGTCAGGCTCACACCCCCCAGGAGCCCCGATGACACGACGCCTCCCGCGAGGCGGCGCCGGCGTGGCCGCCCTCACCGCCGCGCTGCTCGCCCTCACCGCGCTCCCCGCCGGGGCGGCCGGCCCCACCGGGTCCTCGCCGCCCGGCGCCGCCCCGAAGCTCACCGTGAAGGACGGCGAGACGCAGCCGGTCTTCTCCCGCGCCGACGCCGTCACCCAGACCGTCGACATCGAGACGACGGCCGACAGCGACAGGGACGGCGTCCGGGACCGCGTGCAGATGCGGATCATGCGTCCGAAGGAGACCGACACCGCCGGCCTCAAGGTCCCGACGATCCTGGAGCCGAGCCCGTACTGGGCCGGCGGCAACGACGTCGTCAACCACCCCGTCGACATCGGCGACGCGCGGGCCGGGGCCTTCGCCGCCCCCCGGCGTGACCTCGCGGCCCTGTTCCCCGGGTACTACGACAACTACTTCCTGCCGCGCGGATACGCCGTCGCCGACCTGGACAGCATCGGGACGGGCGGCTCCACCGGCTGCCCGACGTCCGGGGACCGCAGCGAGCAGGCCGGCGCCAAGGCGGCGGTCGACTGGCTGAACGGCCGCGCCCGCGGCTGGGCACCGGACGGGACGCCCGTCACGGCGGACTGGTCGACCGGCGACGTCGGCATGATCGGGCAGTCCTACAACGGGACGCTGCCGAACATGGCCGCCGCGACCGGCGTGACGGGGCTGAAGGCCATCGTCCCGATCGCTGCCATCTCCAGCTGGTACGACTACTACCGCGCGAACGGCGGTGTGCTCGCCCCCGGCGGCTTCCAGGGCGAGGACCTGGACGTCCTGGCCAAGTACGTGCTGACCCGGGAGAACCCCGAGGTCTGCGCGGAGATCATCGACGAGATCGAGGCGGCACAGGACCGCGTGACCGGCGACTACGGCGACGTCTGGGCCGCCCGCGACTACGTCGGCCAGGCGAAGAACGTGCGGGCCGCGGTCATGGTCGTGCACGGCCTGAACGACTGGAACGTGAAGACGAAGAACTCCGTCCAGTGGTGGAACGCCCTGAAGAAGACCGGTGTCCCCCTCAAGCTGTGGCTGCACCAGGGCAGCCACGCGACACCGTTCCGCTGGCGTGTCGAGGAGTGGCTGCGCCAGACGCATCGCTGGTTCGACCGCTACCTGCACGGCATCCGCAACGGCATCGAGCACGAGCCCCGCGTCGACGTCCAGCACGCGGACGGGACGTGGGAGACGGCGCGGGACTGGCCCGTCCCGGGAACCCGCACCGTGCCGCTCGCCCTGAACGCCGGCCCGTCCGGGCAGCCCGGGAGGCTGGCCCTGCGGCCCCGCCGCGGCGCGACGCAGTCGTTCGCCGACGAGGGCAGGACCCGCACCGCCGAGCAGCTGCTCGCCCACGAGGACCGGGCCGACCCGGGACGCCTGGCGTTCCTGACGCCGCCGCTGTCCGCGCCCGTCCGGGTGAACGGCACACCCGGGATCACTCTCCGCGCGTCCCTCGACGGGCGCTCGCCGTACCTGACGGCGCTGCTGGTCGACTACGGCACCGGAACCCGCCCCACGGGCCGCCGCGCCGACACCGGTGAGCGGGTCTGCTACGGCCAGGGCGTGCCGGGCGACGACGGCTGCACCACCCGCCAGGCCCTGGAGACCGAGACGGCCCCCTACAAGATCATCACGCGGGGCTGGCTGGACGCGCGGAACCGCCATGATCCGGGCCGCACGGAGCCGATCAGGCCCGGCCGGACCTACACCTTCAGGTGGGACCTCCAGCCGGCCGACTACACGGTGGAGCCCGGCCACCGGCTCGGCGTGATCGTGCTGTCCACCGACTACGACTACACGCTGCGTTACCCGGCCGGGACCGAGGTCACCGTGGAGCCGGGCGTCAGCCGGATTCTGCTGCCGCTCGCCGGAGGCGGCCACAGGGCCCTGAGATAGCCGGACGCGGCGGGCCGCCCCATGGGACGCCCGTGGGGCGGGCCCGCCGCCACCCGGTGATCAGCGCGTGAACAGCTCGCGCAGCCGGCCGATCTGCTCGTGCCGCTCGGCGGCGCACTGCTCTTCGAGGGTGTTCTCGGCGGCCTGCCACAGCAGCCGCTTGGTGGCGACGGCCGCGCCCGGGTTCACCGCCAGCAGCGCGGTGACCAGGTCGCGGACGGCGTCGTCCAGGCCGTCGCGGGGGACGACCACCTCGGCGAGACCGAGCCGTGACGCCTCCTCGGCGAGCACGGTGCGGGTGGTGAGGCACAGCTCCAGCGCCCGCCCGATGCCCACGATCTCGACGAGCGGCTTGGTGCCGGTCAGGTCGGGGACGAGCCCGAGCGCGGGCTCCTTCATGCAGAACTTGGTGTCGTCGGCGATCACGCGGATGTCGCACGCCAGCGCGAGTTGGAAGCCGCCGCCGATCGCGTGGCCGTGCACCGCCGCGACGGTGACGATCTCGGGGCGCCGCAGCCAGGTGTAGCCCTCCTGCAGCTCCGCGATGAACCGGTCGGTGGCATCGGCGTCGGAGCCGTCGGTGAATCCGTCGCCCTCGCCGGAGAACATGCCGAGGTCGATGCCCGCCGAGAAGCTCGGGCCCTCGCCCCGCAGGACGACGACGCGGACATCGGCGGGCAGGGAGCGGCCGATCGCGGCGAGACCGCGCCACGTCGCGAACGTCATCGCGTTGCGCCGCTCGGGCCGGTTCAGCGTGACGGTCGCGACGGCGCCGTCCACGTCGAACCGCAGCCCGCCCTCATCAAGCACGGACTGGTCGAGCACCGGCTGATCGGGCACCGCCCGATCGAGTACCGCCGGGTCCGTGACCGTTACCGGCCGTCCGTCCGTATTCGCGTCCGCCATTGGCCTCCCTTTCGATGAGCACCACGGGCCCGCCCCGCCGTCCACGGGGCGGGACCCGGCGCCTGTCCGCCGCCGCGACCGAACCTTACTCGGCCGGTCGCGGCGCCGGTTCAGGCGGTGCGCTCATCCGGGGGCCGGTGTCCGTTCAGGACTTCTTGCCCCGGGTCGCGCCGCCGCGACCGCGCAGGTTGACGCCGGACTCGGTCAGAATCCGGTGGATGAAACCGTACGAGCGGCCGGTGGCGGCTGCCAGGGCGCGGATGCTCTCGCCGGAGTCGTACCTCTTTTTCAGGTCCGCCGCCAGCTTGTCGCGCTCGGCACCGGTCACGCGGGTGCCCTTCTTAAGGGTCTCGGCCACGAGTACCTCCCGTAGTGATGTGGTGACCGCTGCGTTATCCCCCGCCATGATCAGTCATTCCCGCCGGTTCGGCTACCCACTCGGCCAGAAAAGATCTGCGGAAGTCACCCCGCAGGTCACGCGAGCGCCACCAGATCGGCAAACTCGTCACTCCAGATGTCTTCCACACCATCCGGGAGCAAAATCACTCTTTCCGGTGCGAGCGCGTCGACGGCCCCCTCGTCGTGGGTCACCAGGACGATCGCCCCGGCGAACGTCCGCAGCGCCCCGAGGATCTCCGCGCGGCTGGCGGGATCGAGGTTGTTGGTGGGCTCGTCGAGCAGCAGGACGTTCGCGCTGGACACCACCAGCATCGCCAGCGCCAGCCGGGTCTTCTCGCCGCCGGACAGGACGCCCGCGGGCTTGTCGACGTCGTCGCCGGAGAACAGGAACGAGCCGAGGATCTTGCGGACCTCGACGGGCGCCATGCCGGGCGCGGCCGACTGCATGTTCTCCAGGACGGACCGTTCGACGTCCAGGGTCTCGTGCTCCTGGGCGTAGTAGCCGACCCGCAGGCCGTGACCGGCCACCACCGACCCGGTGTCGGGCTCGTCGACCCCCGCCAGCAGCCGCAGCAGCGTCGTCTTGCCCGCGCCGTTCAGGCCCAGGATGACGACGCGGCTGCCCCGGTCGACGGCCAGGTCCACGTCGGTGAAAATCTCCAAAGATCCGTACGATTTCGACAAACCCTCCGCGGTGAGGGGGGTTTTGCCGCACGGTGCCGGTTCCGGGAAGCGGATCTTGGCGACCTTGTCGGCCCGCCGCTCGCCCTCGACGCCCGCCAGCAGGCTCCTGGCGCGCCGGTCCATCTGCTGGGCCGCCTTGGCCTTGGTGGCCTTGGCGCGCATCTTGTCGGCCTGCGACAGCAGCGCGGACGCCTGCCGCTGCGCGTTGGCCGTCTCGCGCTTGCGGCGCCGCTCGTCGGTCTCGCGCTGCTCCAGGTACTTCTTCCAGCCGACGTTGTAGATGTCGACCACGCTGCGGTTGGCGTCCAGGTGGAACACCCGGTTGACCACGGCGTCCAGCAGCTCCACATCGTGGCTGATCACGACGAGGCCGCCCTGGTGGGACTTCAGGAAGTCGCGGAGCCAGACGATGGAGTCGGCGTCCAGGTGGTTGGTCGGCTCGTCCAGCAGCAGCGAGTCGGCGCCGGAGAACAGGATGCGCGCCAGTTCCACGCGGCGCCGCTGACCGCCCGACAGCGTCCCGAGGGGCTGGGTCATCACCCGGTCCGGCAGGCCGAGGCTGGAGGCGATCGAGGCGGCCTCGGCCTCGGCGGAGTAGCCGCCGAGCACGTGCAGCCGCTCCTCCAGCCGGCCGTACCGGCGGACGGCCTTGTCGCGGTCGGCGCCCGACGCGGTCGCCATCGCGTCCTCGGCGGCGCGCAGCCTGCGGATGACCTCGTCCAGCCCGCGGGCGGACAGGATCCGGTCGCGGGCCAGCTCCGCGAGGTCGACGTCACGGGGGTCCTGCGGCAGGTAGCCGATGGTGCCGGAGGACGTCACGGCGCCCTGCGCGGGCAGCGCCTCCCCGGCCAGCACCTTGGTGAGGGTGGTCTTGCCGGCGCCGTTGCGGCCGACGAAACCCACCCGGTCGCCGGGGTTGACCCGGAACGTGGCGGTCTCGATCAGCAGCCGGGGTCCGGCGCGCAGCTCGATGTCTTTCGCGATGATCACAGTGACAGGCTCCCCTGACGGACGGCTCGGAGGACAGGCACGAAGAAGCGCGCCTCTCGGTCACCGTGGGACCGGGGCGCGCTGGGCGCACTGTCAATTCGGGAGCGGAACCATGCGTCCAGTGTACGGGATGGGCGGCGAGCCCCGCCCCGCCGCCGGTCCCGCGCCGGTCCATGCGGATCCGAAGTGTGAACCCCGGGCCCGTGGCCAGGATGGAGGTGACGGGCGTGCGGCGGAACGACACGAAGGAGTGTGGGCGGGATGACCCAGGTCACGAGCAACGCGCCGGAGGGGACGCCGAACTGGCTCGACATCGGCGTCCCCGACATCGACCGCGCCAGGACGTTCTACGGGACGCTCCTCGGCTGGGAGTTCCAGGACGCGGGCCCGGAGGCGGGGCACTACAACCAGTGCCTCCTGCGCGGCGAGTCCGTCGCCGGGATGATGCTGAACCCGGAGGACCAGCCGGACGTGTACTGGTGGGCCGTCTACTTCGCCGCCGACGACTGCGACGGCGTCGTCAAGCGCGCCACGGACGCGGGCGCGGAGGTCGTCGTCCCGGCCATGGACGTGATGGACCTCGGCCGCATGGCGGTCCTCAGGGACCCGCAGGGCGGGCAGTTCGGCCTGTGGGAGGGCCGCGCGCACCCCGGTTCCCGGATCGTGAACGAGCCGGGGTCGTTCGTCTGGAACGAGCTCGTCACCCCCGACTCGGGACCCGCCTGCGAGTTCTACAAGGCGTTGTTCGGGTACGAACTGGAGCCGATGCCGGGCGACATGGACTACTTCATCCTGCGCCGCCCCGACGGCCGCTACGTCGGCGGCATCCAGGGCGGGTCCGGAATCGCCCTCGGCGGCGGCGGCCCTCGGGTCCCGTCCTGGACGACGACCTTCGCGGTCGACGACGCCGACGCGGCGGTCCGGACGGTCCGGGACGCCGGCGGCACGGTCGACGCCGAGCCGGTGGACAGCCCGTACGGCCGGTACGCCGCCGTCCGCGACCCGTTCGGAGTCCCGTTCAACGTGGGCAGGCCCGCACCCGAACCCGAGGCGTGACCGGCCGCCCGGTCACGCCTCGCTCAGCCCTGGCGTTCGGCGGCGAGCCGCTGGGTGATCGTCTGCTGGAGCCGCTGGAGCCCGGATGTGCCGACCAGGCCGATCTGGCCTTCGAGGTCGCGCAGCAGGACGTCCTCGCGCATCACGACCTCGGACGACTGCATCAGCACGGTGCCCGCACCGGTGAAGTCGAACTGGTGCTCCTCGCCGGACGAGCCGCCGATGCCGAGGACCATCCGGGCGGCGCCGAACGCGCCGCGCATGTAGGAGTGGTCGTAGTGGTGGCACGGGGACGGGCAGTCGGCCCAGCCGAGCAGCGCCTGCGGGTCGATCCTGATCGGCGGCTCGACGAAGTGGACGGGGCCGTTGGAGGCGGCCACGAACCGTCCCGTGCCGATCAGCGTCAGGAACCCCGGGATGATCGACTGCTTGAGATCGAGGCCCGGCTCGAACGCCAGGAGGTTCCCGGCCCGGACGGTCAGGTTGCCGTCGTCGAGGTCGAAGGAGTTGACATCGAACCCGCGGTCGGCGAGGACGAGCTTGCCCTGGCCCTGCGCGACGATCCAGTCCTGCGCGTAGAGCGGGGAGTTGAAGGAGCGCGCGACGAGGGCGTCCAGCGGCCCCGCCGACAGCGCCTCGAACTTGACCTGCCCGTAGTAGGCGATCATCTTGCCCTTCTGCGCGAACCACTGCCCGTTGAGGTCGACGCTGAAGGCGTAGGGGTTGACGTTGTCGTTGGACGGGAGCGTCCCGGCGTTCCAGGTCTGCGTGCCGAACATGCTCACGGGTCAGATCTTCCTCTCGCTGGCCTGGACGTAGACGACGCCGGTGCCGCTCAGCTGGAGCTGGAAGCCCTCGCCGGAGCCCCGCCCCATCATCTCGCGCAGGCCGACCGCCGTGGTGAGCTTGTTCTCCACCTGGCCGCGGTGCGCGACGTACGCCTGCGGGTCGACGTGGACGGGTCGCTGCGGGCTGATCGGCAGCTCCATCACGCCGCCGTGCGACAGCAGCGCGCACGAGCCGTGCCCCATGAGCGTCGTGGTGAACAGGCCCTGCCCGGTGACCGCGCCGCGGACCATGCCGCGCACGCCGCCCTGCTCGCCCATGAACATGGTGCCGACCTGCAGGGACGCGTCGTGCACGAGCAGCCGGTCGGCCTCGGCGTAGAGCGTCTCGGCGCCGTTCAGGTCGACGACGGTGACCTCCAGCCCGCCGTGGCCGAACAGGACGCTGCCCTGCCCGGTGACGTGCATCATCGCGGAGCGCTCGCCCGCGACGGCGCGTCCGATGGTGCCGCCGATGCCCTGCCCGGCGGTGGTGGACGGGGCGAACGAGACCGGCCCGGTGTAGCCGAGCATCGCGCCGCGCTTGCTGTAGACCTCCTGGCCCGGCCCGATCGGCACCTGGAGCATCTTCGAATTGATCGACTGGTAGCCCGGCATCAGATCTCCAGAATTCCGCCGCGTTCGGAGGGCTGGACGTACACCAGCCCGTGCCCCGAGTACCGGAACTGCACGCTCTCCCCCGATCCCTGGCCGATCACCGTGCGCCAGTTGACGTCGGTGACCACGTCCTGCTGGAGCCGGCCGTGATGGCAGACGTAGGCGTGGGGGTCGACGCACAGCGGCGACTGGGGCGACACCTCCAGCGCGATCGCCGGCCCCTCCGACAGGACGGCGACCGTCCCGTGGCCTTCCACCTTGGTCGTGGCGAGGCCCTGGCCCGTCCCCATGCCCCGCAGCCCGACGAAATGGACGCCGGTCTGCAGATTCCCGTCGAGGGCGAGGAGGCTTTCCGACTCCACGAACAATGTGTCGCCGGTGAGCTGGACGAGCGTGACCTCCGTCGCCTCGTTCGCCAGGTAGACCGTCCCCTGCCCGGTGATCTCCATGAGGGTCATGCCCTCACCGGCGATCTTGCGCTTGAGGGCGCCGCGAAGCCCCTCGCCGCCCGTCATGCCCTGCCGCTTGAACGCCATCTGGCCCTCGTAGGCGACCATGGACCCGTTCAGCGCCCTGATGGTCTCGCCGCCGAGGTCGACGGCGAGCATCTTCGAGCCGTTCATCCGAAATTGCGCCACGGAGCGAGAAGATACAGGCCCCGGCGCGTTGACGGCTCGCCTTCACCCCGGATCGGGAAGGATGAGGACCATGTGGATCGCTCCCGAACGCCGCAGCCTCGGCCGGTGGGCCGTACCCGGGCTCGTCCTGAGCGCCGGTGTGGTGGTCGGGGCCGTGCTCGCCGCCGACGGGCGGTCGGGGACGGCCCTGGTCGCGCTCGCCGCGCTGGCCGGCTACGCGGCGTACCTGGCGTACCGGCGCAACGAACCGGCGCTGCCGGTCAGCGAGGGCTTCGGGTCCGGCACCCGGGCCCGCGCGCACCTGCGGGCCGCCGCGATGACGGGCGACGTGCTGACCGTCGCGGTGGTCGGCGCGCTGATCGTCCAGTCGCTGCGCGGCGCCGACATCACCGCCTACGTGTGGCTCGCCGCGGTCGCGGGGGTGACCTACTTCCTGTCGGCCCTCGCCGGCGGCCGCGGCCTCTGACCCGCGCGAACTGTGGGTTAACTTCTTCCTACAAGTCCGTTTTCAGGGCGTGGCGGGCGGCATGATGCGGCTGTGTCAGCCGTCGAAGTCCCAGACGCCCTTCTCCCGGCCCGGGCGGTGTTCCGGCCCGTCGTCGACCTCGGCACCGGCACCGTCGTCGCCGTCGAGGCGCACGCGGCGCCGCCGGGCCCGGCCGGCCCGATGCGGTTCGATCCGGCCGCGGAGGACGTGCGCCGCGCCGTGGAGGCGGCCCGCGCCGCCGCCGGTCTCGGGACCCCGCTGCCGCTGCAGATCGGCCTGCGCGCCGAGACGCTCTCTGGCGGCGACGACCTCCTCGCCGAGCTGCACCACGGCCTCGGCGACACCGGCCGGCGCCCGCAGGAGGTCATCATCTGCGTGGCGGGCGGCTTCCCGCCCGCGATGCGCCCGCCCGTCACCGCCGCGCTGGCCCGGTTGCGGGGGGCCGGCTACCTCGTCGCGCTGGCCGGTCTCGGCGCCGCCCACGCACCGCTGGACCTTCTCGCGGACGGTGCGTCCTACCTGCTGAAACTCGACCCGGACCTGGCGCGCAGGTCGGTCGCCGAGCCGCGCCGGGCGGCGCTCGTGCGGAGCCTGGTCGAGCTGGCGCACCGCCTGGAGACGCACGTCCTGGCCCCGCAGATGGCGACGCGGGAGCAGGTGCTGCACATGCGCGACGCCGGTGTGCGCCTCGTCCAGGGTCCCGCGCTGGCACCGCCGGGATGGCTGCCGGGGGGCGCCGGTCACCATCCCGGTCGCGGCCCGCGAGGAGCCCGCGCGGGCGGACCTGGGGCTCGGGCCCCGGGTCTCGGAGTTCACGCTGCCCGCGGTGACCATGTCCCACACGGCGACCGCCGGCGAGGTGCTCGACGCGCTGAACACCGAGACCGGCATCACCAGCATCGTCTTGGTCGACGAACGGCAGCGCCCCCGGTGCGCCGTGGACCGGACGCGTTTCCTGCTGAGGCTGTCCGGCGCCTACGGGCACGCGCTGCACGCCCGCAGGCCTGCCGCGCGGCTGGCCGACCCGCCCCGCCCGGTGCCGCGGACCGTCCCGGCGGTCGCGGCGCTGCGGGCCGCCGGGAAGGAGGACGAGCGCGTCTACGACGACCTGGTCGTGGTGGACGAGGTGGGCCGCTGCCTGGGAATCGTCCGCGTCGCCGACCTGATCCGCGGCCTGTCGCGCTGAGATCGCGCCTGCCGCGTCAGACCGTCCCGGGTGATCCTTCGCCGGGAGCGGGCCCGGAAAGCCCGGAGGCGGCCGTCTCCTGCGCGAGGATGGCCGCCTGGACGCGGCTGGTCAGCCCGAGTTTCCCGAGTATGCGGCTGACGTGCGTCTTGGTGGTGGTCTCGGCCATGTTCAGGCGTGCCGCGATCTGCCCGTTCGACAGGCCCGCACCGAGGCACGCGAACACCTCCCGCTCCCGCGGCGTCAGCTCCGACAGGCCCGGCGCGGGCGGCCGGGCCGCGGGCCCGGACGCGAACGCGCCGATCAGCCGCCGGGTGACCTTCGGCGCGATGATCCCCTCCCCGGCCGCGACGGTCCGCACCGCCTCCACCAGCCGGTCGGCGTCGACGTCCTTGAGCAGGAACCCGGCGGCGCCCGCCCGCAGCGCCCCGAACACGTACTCGTCCATGTCGAACGTCGTCAGCACCAGCACGTCGGTGAAGCCCGCGATCTCCCGGGTCGCGGCGATGCCGTCCAGGCGGGGCATGCGGACGTCCATCAGCACCACGTCCGGGCGCAGCTCACGGGCCAGCTCCACCGCCGCCGCGCCGTCGGCGGCCTCGCCGACCACCCGGAGGTCCGGGGCCGCGCCGAGGATCAGCACCAGTCCGGCCCGCACCGCCGCCTGGTCGTCGGCGACCAGCACCTCGATCATGACGCCTCCGCGACCTGGTGGCCGACCGGCAGCTCGGCGTGCACGCGCCACCGGCCGCCCTCCGGCCCCGCGTCGAACTCCCCGGCCAGCATCGCGGTGCGCTCGCGCATCCCGACCAGCCCGCTGCCCGTGCCCGGCAGCCGCGACCCGTCCTGCCCGAGCGGGCTCAGCACGTCGATCACCACGCACCGCCGCGTGTACTCGACCCGGACCTCGGCGCGCCCCGGCCCGGCGTGCTTCAGCGCGTTCGTCAGCGACTCCTGGACGATCCGGTACGCGGCCAGCTCGACCGCGGCGGGCAGTTCGGGCGGCTCCCCGGCGATCTCCAGGCCCGCCGACAGGTCCGGCCGCGCGGTGCGCCGGACGAGCGGCTCCAGCTCCGACAACCGCGGCCGGGCCGCCGGATCCGCGGAGTCCCCGTCCCGCAGCAGCCCGATCATCCGGCGCATCTCGGCGAGACCCCGCACGCTGTTCTCACGGATGACCTCCATGGCCCGCTCGATACCGTCTCGGTCGAGGTCGCGGACCTTCAGCACGGCCGAGGAGTGCAGGGCCACGGCGCTCAGATGGTTGGCGACCACGTCGTGCAGCTCGCGGGCCATCCGGGCGCGCTCGGCGTTGACCGCGGCGAGCCGGTCCATCTCGGCCAGCCGCGCCACCTGCTCGGCGCGCTGCCGCTCCGCCTCCGCCCGGAACCGGTGCTCCCGGACGGCCATCGCGGTCAGCACCGGCGCCACCCAGACCAGCCCGGCGACCGCTCCCCCGACGACGCCGGCGGGGAACTCGCGCAACGCGATCATCGTGCCGGCCGCCACCGCCAGCGACGCCAGGACGGTCGTCGCGAGCAGCCACTCGGCCGTCCGCCGCCGCCCGTACACGCTCGCCGCGTACAGAGCGTCGCCGTAGATCATCGCCGTGGCGATGCTCGGCCCGAGGAGCACGTCGGTGAAGTTGAACGGCGTCGCCAGGGCCAGCCCGGCGAGCGGCGCGGTCCGCCTCAGCAGCATCGTCGAGCACAGCCCGAGCAGCGGGACGAGCCGCACCCGGGCCGGGGGATCCCACTCCGGGGACCACGCCGAGTACCCGTGTACCGCGAGCATCAGCAGGCCCCCGGCGAGCGCCGCCGCGGCGATCAGCGCGTCCTGGCGGGTGGTGAGACGTCGGACATTGTGCACGCCTACATCTCAGCATCCCCGCGGCCGAGCCTCGTCCATCCACGCGAGGAGGCCCGCGTACATCCTTCGGACGACACGCGAAACCTCACCCTGGACGACGACCGGCCGTTCGAAGGCTCGCACGATGGAACCAGGCGAGAAGGGATTCCACGTGCTCATCGCGATCATCGTCGGCTGTGAGATCGGCTTCTGGGGCGTGCTCGCGGCCGGCCTCCTCGCCCGCTACCCGCTGCGGATGCGGCGGACCGGCGCGGCGCTCCTGCTCTGCGTCCCGCTGGTCGATCTCGTCCTGCTGGCCGCGACGGTGATCGACCTGCGCGGCGGCGCGACCGCCGGCGCGGGCCACGGCCTGGCCGCCGCGTACCTCGGCTACTCGATCGCGTTCGGCCACAGCATGGTCCGCTGGGCCGACGAGCGCTTCGCGCACCGCTTCGCCGGCGGCCCGCCGCCCCGCGGAAGGCCGAAGTACGGCCGGGCACGCACCCGCTACGAATGGCGCGAGTTCGGCAAGGCCGCCATCGCCACCGCCATCGCCTGCGGCCTCCTCGCCGCGATGATCGTCCTCGTCGGCGACGCCGGCCGGACGGAGGCCCTGCGGGGCTGGCTCGGCCGCCTCGGGCTGGTCCTGGCGATCTGGTCGCTGTGGCCGGTCACCCACACCCTCTGGCCGGCCCGGCCCAAGCCGCCGGACTGAACCCGCCCGGCCGGAGCACGGCATGCGAAGAGGCCGCACCCCGGGGCGGGGTACGGCCTCTGCACGTGGCGCGGATCGGCCGTGCGCGGCGCGGGTCAGATGTTGAAGCCGAGGGCGCGCAGCTGGTCGCGGCCGTCGTCGGTGATCTTGTCGGGACCCCACGGCGGCAGCCAGACCCAGTTGATCTTGACGTCCTTGACCAGGCCCTCCAGCGCGCTGTGCGTCTGGTCCTCGATCACGTCGGTGAGAGGGCAGGCGGCGCTGGTGAGCGTCATGTCCAGGGTGGCGACCTCGTCGGCGAGGCTGACGCCGTACACCAGGCCGAGATCGACGACGTTGATGCCGAGCTCGGGGTCGACGACGTCCTTGAGCGCCTCGAGGATCTCTTCGTCGGGGACGGTGCCGGTGGCGGGCGTATCGGTCATGTTGCCTCTCCGAGTGCGCGGGCGGTCGCGTCCTTCCACGCCATCCAGGCGAGCAGGGCGCATTTGATCCTGGCGGGGTACTTCGACACCCCGGCGAAGGCGATGGCGTCCTCCAGGAGGTCCTCGTCGAGCTCGACGTCCCGGCCGCGCGACTGCATCAGCGCCAGGAACTCCTCCCCGACCGCCATCGCCTCCTTGACGGACTTTCCGATGATCAGATCGGCCATCACCGAGGTGCTGGCCTGGCTGATCGAACAGCCCATGGAGTCGTAGGAGACGTCGGCGACCGTCGCGTCCTGACCGTCGCCGTCCAGGTGGACGCGCAGCGTCACCTCGTCACCGCAGGTCGGGTTGACGTGGTGGGCCTCCCCCTCGAACGGCTCCCGCAGCCCCTTGTGATGCGGGTTGCGGTAATGGTCCAGGATGACCTCCTGGTACATCGCCTCCAGCTGCATGTCGTCCTTTCCAAGCCTTTCTCGCTACAACCGGGCCCAGGGCCGGCGTGTTCCGCTAGGTGGTGCCGAAGAACTTCTGGGCCTGCCGCACCCCGTCGGTGAGGGCGTCCACGTCGGCGAGGGTGTTGTAGACGTAGAACGTCGCGCGTGTGGTCGCCGGGATGCCGAAGCGGCGGCAGATCGGCCACGCGCAGTGGTGGCCGACACGGACCTCCACGCCGAGGTCGTCGAGGACCTGCCCGACGTCGTGCGGGTGGATGTCCTCGACGGTGAACGACACGGCGCCGCCGCGGGCCTCGGTGGTGCCGGGGCCGATGATCCGGACGCCGGGGACCTCGGTGAGCCGCTCCAGCGAGTAGGCGATCAGGGCCTCCTCGTGGGCGTGCACCCTGTCCATGCCGAGTTCGGCGAGGTACTCGCAGGCCGCGCCGAGCCCGATCGCCTGCGCGGTCATCGGCACACCGGCCTCGAACCGCTGCGGCGGCGGCATGAAGGTGGAGTCCTCCATGTGGACGAGCTCGATCATGGAGCCGCCGGTGATGAAAGGCGGCATGGCCTCCAGCAGCTCGCTCCGGCCCCACAGCACGCCGATGCCGGTCGGGCCGAGCATCTTGTGGCCGGAGAACGCCAGGAAGTCGGCACCCAGCGCGGACACGTCCACCGGCTGGTGCGGAACGGACTGCGCCGCGTCCAGCAGGACGAGCGCGCCGACGGCGTGGGCCCGCTCCACGACCCGCTCGATCGGCGGGACGGTGCCGAGCACGTTCGACTGGTGCGTCAGCGCGACGATCTTCGTGCGCTCGCCGACGAGGTCGTCCAGGTTCTCCAGGTCGAGGCGGCCCTCGTCGGTGATGCCGAACCAGCGCAGCGTCGCGCCCGTCCGCCGGCAGAGCTGCTGCCACGGGACGAGGTTGGCGTGGTGCTCCATCTCCGACACCACGACCTCGTCGCCGGGGCCGACCGCGAACCGCTCCGCGTCCGGGCCCGCGGTGGCGGCGTTGCTCATCGCGTACGCGACCAGGTTGATGGCCTCGGTGGCGTTCTTGGTGAACACGATCTCACCGGGCGTCGCCCCGATGAACCGGGCGATCGACGCGCGGGCGTTCTCGTAGGCCTCCGTCGCCTCCTCGGCCAGCAGGTGCGCGCCCCGGTGCGGCGCCGCGTTGTGCCGCTCGTAGAACTCCCGCTCCGCGTCCAGCACCCGGACGGGCTTCTGCGACGTCGCGCCCGAGTCGAGGTACACCAGAGGGCGCCCGCCGCGCACCGTGCGCTGCAGCAGCGGGAAGTCCTTCTTCAGCTCCTCCGGCAGCAGCCTCATAGGGAAGCGCCCGCCCCTCGCACCGGCTCCGCGTACTTCTCGTAGCCCTCGTCCTCAAGCTCGTCGGCCAGCTCGGGCCCGCCCTGGGCGACGACGCGGCCGGCGGAGAAGACGTGCACGAAGTCGGGCTTCACGTACCGCAGGACGCGGGTGTAGTGCGTGATGAGCAGGACGCCGGTGTCGCCGGAGGAGAAGCGGTTCACGCCCTCCGCGACGACCTTGAGGGCGTCGACGTCGAGGCCGGAGTCGGTCTCGTCCAGGACGGCGACCTTCGGCCTCAGCATCTCCAGCTGCAGGATCTCGTGCCGCTTCTTCTCACCGCCGGAGAAGCCCTCGTTGAGGCTGCGCTGTGCGAACGCGGGGTCGATGGACAGCGCGTCCATCGCCTGCTTCATCTCCTTGGAGAACTCGCGGAGCTTCGGCGCCTCGCCGCGGACGGCGGTGACGGCCGAGCGCAGGAAGTTCGACACCGACACGCCCGGCACCTCGACCGGGTACTGCATCGCGAGGAACAGCCCGGCGCGGGCCCGCTCGTCGACCGACATGGCGAGGACGTCCTCGCCGTCGAGCGTGACGGTCCCGGACGTCACCTGGTACTTGGGGTGCCCGGCGACCGCGTACGCCAGGGTGGACTTGCCGGAGCCGTTCGGCCCCATGATCGCGTGGGTCTCGCCGGCCTTCACGGTCAGGTCGACCCCGCGCAGGATCTCCTTCGCCCCGTCGGAGCCGTCGCCGACGGAGACGTGGAGGTCGCGGATCTCTAGCGTGGCCATAATGCTCGTGGTTCCTTCGTCGTGGGCCTAGTCGTCGGCGGCGAGGGACAGATAGACGTCGCCGTCCTCGACCTTGACCTTGTATGTGGCGACCGGCTGCGTGGCCGGCGGGTTGGTGGGCTTGCCGCTGCGCAGGTCGAAGCAGGACCCGTGCAGCCAGCACTCGATGGTGCCGTCGTAGACCTCGCCCTCGGCGAGGGAGACCTCGGCGTGCGAGCAGATGTCGTTGACGGCGTACACCTCGTCCCCGCTGCGCGCGAGGGCGACGGGAGTGTCGTCGACCTCGACGGCGATGGCCCCGTCGGCGGGGACCTCCGCCAGCGCGCACACCTTCACGTACGTCATCGGGTCTCCGCCCTCACATCCAGTTCCTCCTCGATCGCCTCGGTGACCTTGTCGCGCACCTCGGCGACCTCGATGCGCTGGATCAGCTGCCCGAGGAACCCCCGCACCACCATCCGGCGCGCCTCGTCGAAGGTGATGCCGCGCGCCTGCAGGTAGAACAGGTGCTCGTCGTCCAGCCGCCCGGACGCCGAGGCGTGTCCCGCGCCGGCGACCTCGCCGGTGAGGATCTCCAGGTTCGGGACGGAGTCGACCCGCGTTCCGTCGGTGAGGACGAGGTTGCGGTTCAGCTCGTAGGTGTCGGTGCCCTCGGCCTCCGCGCGGATGATCACGTCGCCGATCCAGACGGCGTGCGCGTCCTCGTCCTGCAGCGCGCCGCGGTAGTCGACGCGGCTGCGGCAGTGCGGGACCGTGTGGTCGACGAGCAGCCGGTGCTCCAGGTGCTGGCCGCCGTCGGCGAAGTACACCCCGTACAGCTCGGCGTCCCCGCCGGGCCCGGCGTAGGAGATCGACGGGGAGATCCGGACGACGTCGCCGCCGAGCGAGATGTTGTGCGAGACGAACCGGGCGTCGCGGCCGAGCCGGGCGTGCTGGTGGGACACGTGGACGCTGTCGTCCGACCAGTCCTGCAGGCTGATCACCGACAGGCGGGCCCCGTCGCCGACGACGAACTCGACGTTGTCGGCGTAGGTCGCCGACCCGCGGTGCGCCAGCACGACGGTGGCCTCGGCGAACGGCTCCACGATGACCGCGGTGTGACCGTAGGCGGCGGCGGAGGCGTCCTCGCCGCGCAGCCGCAGGATGGTCGGCGCCGAGGCGACGGCCTCCTTCGGGACGGTCACGACGGTGGCCTGGGCGAAGGCGTTCCACGCCTGCGCGCTGACCCGGTCGGCCGGCACGTAGGACTTGCCGAGGCGGGCGTCGTCGCGGCCGACGGTCTCGACCGTCACCTCCGGTGCCGCCTCCACCTCGACCAGCACCTTGCCGTGGGCTTCGGCGGTGCCGTTGTGCAGGCCGCGCAGGCGGCGCAGCGGTGTGAACCGCCACTCCTCCTCCCGGCCGGTCGGCACCTCGAAGTCGCCGAGGTCGTACGACGCCTTCTCGTGCAGCGTCGAGAGAGGCTTGGTGTCGAGCCCCATCAACCCACGGCTCCTTCCATCTGCAGCTCGATGAGCCGGTTCAGCTCAAGGGCGTACTCCATCGGCAGCTCGCGCGCGATCGGCTCGACGAACCCGCGCACGATCATCGCCATCGCCTCGTCCTCGGTGAGGCCGCGGCTCATCAGGTAGAACAGCTGCTGCTCCGACACCTTGGAGACGGTCGCCTCGTGGCCCATCTCCACGTCGTCCTCGCGGACGTCGACGTAGGGGTAGGTGTCGGACCGGCTGATCTGGTCGACCAGCAGCGCGTCGCACTTGACGGTGGACTTGCTGTGCTCGGCGCCCTCCTGGATCTGCACCAGGCCCCGGTAGGACGTGCGGCCTCCGCCGCGCGCCACCGACTTGGACACGATGCTGCTGGAGGTGTTCGGCGCGGCGTGCACCATCTTGGCGCCGGCGTCCTGGTGCTGGTCCTCGCCGGCGAACGCGATCGACAGGGTCTCGCCCTTGGCATGCTCGCCGAGCAGGTAGACCGCCGGGTACTTCATGGTGACCTTGGAGCCGATGTTGCCGTCGACCCACTCCATGGTGGCGCCCTCGTAGGCGACGGCGCGCTTGGTCACCAGGTTGTAGACGTTGTTGGACCAGTTCTGGATGGTCGTGTAGCGGACGCGGGCGTCCTTCTTGACGATGATCTCCACGACGGCGGAGTGCAGCGAGTCCGACTTGTAGATCGGCGCGGTACAGCCCTCGACGTAGTGGACGTAGGAGCCCTCGTCGGCGATGATCAGCGTCCGCTCGAACTGGCCCATGTTCTCGGTGTTGATCCGGAAGTAGGCCTGGAGCGGGATCTCCACGTGCACGCCCGGCGGGACGTACACGAACGAGCCGCCCGACCACACGGTGGTGTTGAGCGCGGCGAACTTGTTGTCGCCGACGGGGATCACCGAGCCGAAGTACTCCTGGAAGATCTCCGGGTGCTCGCGCAGGCCGGTGTCGGTGTCGACGAAGATGACGCCCTTCTCCTCAAGGTCCTCGCGGATCTTGTGGTAGACGACCTCCGACTCGTACTGCGCGGCGACGCCGGCGATGAGGCGCTGCTTCTCGGCCTCGGGGATGCCGAGCTTGTCGTAGGTGTTCTTGATGTCGTCGGGGAGTTCCTCCCACGACGTGGCCTGCTGCTCGGTGGAGCGCACGAAGTACTTGATGTTGTCGAAGTCGATGCCCGTCAGGTCGGAGCCCCAGGTGGGCATCGGCTTCTTGCTGAACAGCCGCAGCCCCTTCAGGCGCAGGTCGAGCATCCATTCGGGCTCGTTCTTCTTGCCCGAGATGTCGCGGACGACGTCCTCGTTCAGCCCGCGCCGCGCCGAGGCCCCCGCCTCGTCGGAGTCGGCCCAGCCGAACTTGTACCTGTCGAGCCCTTCAAGCTCAGGGTGGGCTGCAGTAGTCATAGGGAGATCCCTCCGGACTCCTCGTCACTGATCTCTGTTCGTTCGGGGGACGCCGCTCCCCGCTCGCCGTCTCCCGCGTCCCCGCCGGCGGCGGCGCCCGCGGCGGGATCAGCGGCCTCGCCCGCCCCGCTCAGCGAGCGGGAGCTGACGTGGGTGGTGCAGATCCCGTCGCCGTGCGCGATCGTGGCCAGCCGCTGGACGGGTGTGCCCAGCAGCCGGCTGAACGCCTCGGTCTCGGCCTCGCACAGCTGCGGGAACTCCGCCGCGACGTGCGCGACCGGGCAGTGGTGCTGGCACAGCTGTTCGCCGCCGCCCGGCTGCGGGGCCTTGGCCGCGGCGGCCGCGTACCCGTCGCCCGACAGCGCCTCGGCGAGCGTGCGGACACGCTGCTGGGGCGGAGCGTCCTGCACGACTGGCCGGTAGCGCCGCTCGAGGTCGGCGATCTGCCGCCGGGCGAACTCGGCGACCGCGTGGTCGCCGGCCGTCTCGGCGAGGAACCGCAGGGCGCCGGTCGCCAGGTCGTCGTAGGCGTGCACGAAGGCGCTGCGCCCGGCGTCGGTGATGGCGAACCACTTGGCGGGACGTCCCCGCCCGCGCCGGGTCTGCGTCGCCCGCGCCTTGCGCACCTCGATCATGCCCTCGGCCAGCAGCGCGTCCAGGTGCCGCCGGATCGCGGCCGGCGTGAGGCCGACGCGCTCCCCCAGCGTGGACGCCGTGACCGGGCCGTGCTCAAGGATCAGCCGGGCCACCCGGGCGCGTGTGTCGCGCTCGGTGTGGGCGGCTCCGGACGGCATGCCGAGAGGCCGCGCGGCGGCGGCCTGGGCATGCGTCTGGTCCTCGCTCACGTATTTCACAACATCAGTGTGCCGTAATTCCTTCCCCCGAAACACCGGTTCGCCGATGTCTTAGCTCACGCAGGCAAGCCTTACCTAACCTGGACTTTCTCGTCCTGCCGGGGTGCGGCGCCGCGCGGCAGGACCAGCACCGGGCACGGCGCGGCCCGGACGATCTTGCCCGAGTTCCCCCCGAGGAAGACCTTGCGCAGCGGCCCGTCATGGCCGGACAGGCAGACCAGCACCTCGCCCGCAAGCATATCGACGCTGGCGAGGGCCTTCCCGACGCCCGTCCCGACGGCCGTCAGCCGCTCCACCGGCATCCCGCCGCCGAGCCGGCCGGCTGCTTGGCGGAGGTCCTCGTCGGCCTGGGCCACCTGCCGTTCCAGCACGCCCCCCGCGGTGTGGAACTTCGCCGCGAGCCCGGGCGGCCTCAGCACCAGCGTGAGCAGCCGCATCGGGAGCCCCAGCGACCCTGCGAACTCGGCGGCGGCGGCCAGCGGGCCCTCGACGTCGCGGCGCCGCCAGTACGCGACGGTCATCCGCTCGAGCCGCCTCGGTGACCGGTGGGGCGGGCCCGCGCCGGGATGATGCGGCGACTCGGCGGCGTATCCGCGCGGCGCGAGCATGACCGGTACGTGCGAACCGTGCAGGAGCTGGTCGGCGGTGCTTCCGAGGGTGATCCGCCCGCGCCGTCCGCGCGGCGCCGAGCCGGCCACGATGAGGTCGGCGCCGACCTTCCTGGCGGTCTCGATGAGACCGCGGCCGCTGCTCCGGTGGGCGTGGGAGCGCAGATCCACGTCCGGCCTCGGCACCTGCAGCTCGCCGAGCCGCACGGCGGCCTCGGCGAGGGCCTCGTCGGCCTGCCCCCTGAGGTAGGCGACCCATTCCGCGTCCACGCTGCCGGGGCCGCGGGCGGGCCAGGCGGGCGGGTGGACGTGCGCGACGGTCAGCGGCGCGTTCGCGCTCTTCGCGACCATGGCCGCCAGGACCAGCGCGTCCTCGCCGCGATCGTCGGGCGAGTAGCCGACCAGAACCCGCATGCCGGCCGTCTCCTTCATGGCGCTCGTCTCGCTCGCGCCGGTCGTCTCGCTCATGGCGGCCCCCTTCCCGGGGAGCCGGCCGCCAGGCGTGAACGTCGCCGTCCGTACAGGAAGTACGCGGCCAGCCCGACGAGGATCCACAGCAGGAAGACCGCCCACGTCACGCCGCCGAGGCCGACCATCAGGTACACGCAGAACGCGACGCCCAGCAGCGGCGTCGCCGGGAAGAGCGGAGTCCGGAAGCTGCGCGGCAGGTCGGGCCTGGTGCGGCGCAGCACGATGACGCCGATGCTGACCAGCGCGAACGCGAACAGCGTCCCGATGCTCGTGGCGTCCACCAGCCGGCCGAGCGGGATCACCGCGGCGAGGACCGCGATGAACAGCGCCACGATGGCCGTGTTGGCGACCGGCACCCGGCGCCCAGGGCTCACCTTCTGGAAGACCTGCGGGACGAGCCCGTCCCGCGACATCGCGAACAGGATGCGGGTCTGCCCGTACATGACGGTGAGCACGACGCTGGCGATGGCGATCACCGCCCCGAGCGACAGGACGATCGACGGCCAGGTCTGCCCGGTGGCCTCGTCCAGCACCCGCGCCAGCGACGCCTCCGCGCCGCTCAGGTCGAACTGCTCCCAGTGCATCGCGGCGACCGCGGCCAGCCCGACCAGCACGTAGATGACGGTCACGATGATCAGCGAGAGGATGATGGCGAGCGGCAGGTCGCGGCGCGGGTTCTTGGCCTCCTCGCCGGCGGTGGACGCCGCGTCGAAGCCGATGTAGGAGAAGAAGACCCTGGAGCCGGCCGCGCTGATGCCCGCCCAGCCCATCGGCGCGAACGGGCTGAGGTTCCGCGACCGGAACGCGGTGAAGGCGACCGCGCAGAAGAACAGCAGCACACCGATCTTGAGGAACACCATGATCGTGTTGGCGGTGGCGCTCTCGGACGCGCCGCGCAGCAGCAGGAGCGTGGCGAGCGCGACCACGATCACGGCCGGGATGTTGACGATCCCCCCTTCGCCGGGCGGGCTGCTGATCGCGGCCGGGATCGTGAACCCGAACGCGGCCTCGAAGAACGCGTTGAGATAGGAGCCCCAGCCGACGGAGACCGCCGACACCGAGACGGCGTACTCCAGCAGCAGGCACCAGCCGCAGACCCACGCGACCAGCTCGCCGAGGGTGGCGTAGGCGTAGGAGTACGACGAGCCGGCCACCGGGATCGTCCCGGCCAGCTCGGCGTAGGACAGCGCAGAGAACAGGGCGGTGACGGCGGCGAGGGCGAACGACAGCACGACCGCCGGGCCCGCCAGCGGCACCGCCTCGCCGAGCACCACGAAGATGCCGGTGCCGAGGGTGGCGCCGACGCTGATGAAGGTGAGCTGCAGGAGACTCAGCGACCGCTTCAGCTCGCCGCCCTCGCCCTCCCCGCCCTCGGCCACGATCCGGTCGACCGGCTTGGTCCGCAGGAGGCTGCGGGCGAAGGACTCCCGCGCGGTACCGGCGGTCACAGCGTGCTCGCCAGCGGCCAGGTCGCGTTGGGGGTGACGATCGTGCCGGCCGTCCCGTCGAGGATCGGCACGCACTGGTCGAGCAGCCCGATCGCGGCCATGTCGCCCGTCCGCTCGACGAAGCTCGCGGCGGCCTCGACCTTGGGGCCCATCGACCCGTCGGGGAAGTCCTCGGCCCTCAGCTCGTGCGGGGTCGTGTGGGTGATCGCCTGCTGGTCCGGGGTTCCGAAGTTCCGCATCACATTGGGGACGTCGGTGAGGATCAGCAGCGCGTCCGCGTCCATGCTCTCGGCCAGGACGGACGCGGTGAGATCCTTGTCGATCACCGCCTCGACGCCCTGCAGCCGCCCGACGTCGTTGCGGAACACCGGGATGCCGCCGCCGCCCGCGCAGACCACGACCGTCCCGAGCCGCACCAGCTCCCTGATCAGCCGGGTCTCGATCACCCGCTGCGGCCGCGGGGACGGCACCACGCGGCGCCACAGGTCCCCGTCCCGCCGGACGGTCCACCCGTACTCGGCGGCGAGCTTGTCCGCCTCGTCCCGGTCGTAGACCTGGCCGACGAACTTGGTCGGGTTCTCGAACGCCGGGTCCACCGCCGACACCAGCGTCTGGTTGATCATCGCCATCACCTGGCGGCCGGGCAGCGCGTTCTGCAGCGCCTGCAGCATCCAGTAGCCGATCATGCCCTGGGTCTCGGCGCCGACGGTGTCCAGCGGATACGGCCGGGTCAGGCCCGGGTCGTTGACGCTCTCCAGCGACAGCACCCCGACCTGCGGCCCGTTCCCGTGCGTGATGATCAGCTCGTGCCGCTCGGCGAGCGGCGCCAGCGACCGCACCGCCCGGTCGACGTTGGCGCGCTGCGGTTCCGCGTCGGGCGTCTCACCCCGCTTGACCAGCGCGTTCCCTCCGAGCGCTACGACCACGCGCATGTCTGCTCCCCCGTCCCTGCTCAGCCGATGGCCGCCGTCACGCGTCCCGCTGGATCGGGCAGGTCATGCAGCGCGGGCCGCCGCGACCCCGGCCCAGCTCGCTGCCGCGGATGGTGATGACGTCGATCCCGTTCGCGCTCAGATGATTGTTGCTGGTCGCGTTGCGCTCATAGGCGACGACCACGCCCGGCGAGACGGCCAGGAGGTTGTTGCCGTCGTCCCACTGCTCGCGTTCGGCGGCGAACACGTCCTGCGCCGGGGTGAGCACCTTGACGCCGTCCAGGCCGAGGGCCGCCGCGATCGCCCGGTACATGTCCTCCGGAGGATGGTCGGTGATCTTCAGTTCCTTCTCGGTGTCGCCCGGCTCGATGGTGTGCGACGGCAGCAGGCCCAGCCCCCCGTAGGTGGTGAACACGCCGTGGTCGACCATCGTCATGACCGTGTCCAGGTGCATGAACGCCCGTTTCCGCGGCATCCGCAGCGCGACGATCCGGGAGCAGGAACCGGCGGCGAACAGCGACTGGGCGAGCATCTCCACCGCCTGCGGCTGCGTCCGCTCGCTCATCCCGACCAGGACGGCCCCGTTCCCGATGACCAGGACGTCGCCGCCCTCCAGCGTCGCCGGCGCCATCGTCATGCCCCGGTTCCACACGTGGTACCCGCCCGTCCCGGGGCGGTCGTAGCCGCCCGCGAACAGCGGGTGCCACCGGTAGATCGCCTCCATGTTCACCGTCTCGCGCATCCGGGCCTTCTTGCGCATGGTGTTGATCGAGACGCCGTCGTAGATCCAGCAGGACGTGTCGCGGGTGAACAGGTGGTTGGGCAGCGGCGGCAGGACGAACCCGTCCGGCCCGATCGAGTGGAACGCGATGGACGCCGGCTCGGGCATCCGCTCCAGCATCTCCCGCTTGGTGATCCCGCCGACGAGGAACGCGACCAGATCCTCCAGGTCCATGGAGTCGAAGCAGTTGCGGATCGCGTCCGTGGCGATCGGGCCGAACCAGTGCGGGTCGACGACGGCGTCGAGGATGTGCTTGCGCGGCTCGGGGTTCTCGATCGTCTCGCGCAGCAGGTCGAGCAGCAGGTACGTCCGGACGCCCTGCGAACGCAGCACGTCCTCGAACTCCTCGTGCTCCTCGACCGCCCGCCTGACCCACAGCACGTCGTCGAACAGCAGGCCGGCGGCGTTGGACGGGGTGAGCCGCTTCAGCGACAGCTCCGGCCGGTGCAGCAGGACCCCCCGCAGCCGGCCGACCTCCGAATCGACGTGGAACGGCATCCCCACCTCCGTCCGGGCCCGGCCACGGCACCGAAGCCCCCGGTCGCCGGGGGCGGCCCGGCGACAGGCGGTCAATTCCCCGGCTCACGGGCGCGAAACTGGGCCGGTTCCGCCCCGCCACCGGATCGGCGTTCACCCCGCGGCTTTACCGGATCTTCACGGGCCGCACCGGCTGGACCCGGCGCGGGGCGGTCGTCCCCCGGTTCTAAACTCGTCACCATGACACCCCCCGGAGACGGCGCCGTCGAGCTGGATTCGCTCGTCAAGCGCTACGGCGCGGCGACCGCCGTGGACGGCCTGTCGCTCAGCGCCGCCCGGGGCGCGGTCACCGCGCTGCTCGGGCCCAACGGCGCCGGCAAGACCACCACGATCGAGATCTGCGAGGGGTTCCGGCGCGCCGACTCCGGCACCGTCCGCGTCCTCGGCCTCGACCCCGTCGCACGCGGGCGCGCGCTGAAGCCGAGGGTGGGCGTGATGCCGCAGTCCGGAGGCGTGCCCGGGACGGCCCGCGCAGGCGAGTTCCTGGGGCTCGTCGCGTCGTTTCACGCGACGCCGCTCGATCCGTCCGCCCTGCTGGAACGGCTCGGCCTGACCGAGCACGCCCGCACCCCGTTCCGGCGGATGTCGGGCGGCCAGCAGCAGCGCCTCTCCCTGGCCGTCGCCGTCGTCGGGCGGCCCGAGCTGGTCTTCCTCGACGAGCCCACCACCGGGCTCGACCCGCAGGCCAGGCACGCCACCTGGCGGCTCATCGAGGAACTGCGGGCCGCGGGTGTCTCGGTGGTCCTCACCACGCACAACATGGAGGAGGCCGAGCGCCTCTCCGACCACGTCGTCATCGTCGACCACGGCAGGGTCGTCGCCGAGGGCGCCCCCGAGGAGCTGACCGGCACCGAGCGCCAGCTGCGCTTCCGCGCCCGCCCCGGCCTCGGCCTGGAGGAGCTGCTGTCGGCGCTGCCCGCCGGCTGCGCCGCCAAGGAGTCGCCCGCCGGGCACTACCTGATCGAGGCGGACGTGCGGCCCGAGCTGCTGGCCACCGTCACCGCCTGGTGCGCCTCCCACGGCGTCATGGCCGAGGACCTGCGGATCGAGCGCCGCACCCTGGAGGACGTCTTCCTGGAGCTGACCGGACGGGAGCTGCGTTCGTGACCATCCCGCACAAGGCCGCACCCCACGGCCCCGCGCCGCTGGACTTCACCCCGGCGCCGGCCGCCGTCCCCCTGCCGCGGATGATCCTGTCCCAGGCCGGTTACGAGTTCCGCACGACGCTGCGCAACGGCGAGCAGCTGCTGCTGACGCTGATCATCCCGGTGGTGCTGCTGTTCCTGTTCAGCGCCACGTCCCTGCTGGACCTCGGTGACGGCCGCCGCGTCGACTTCCTCACGCCCGGCATCCTCGCGCTCGCGGTGATGTCCACGGCGTTCACCGGCCAGGCGATCGGGACCGGGTTCGAGCGGCGCTACGGCGTCCTCAAGCGGCTCGGCGCCACACCGCTGCCGCGCGGCGGCCTCATCGCCGCCAAGACCCTCACCGTGATCGCCGTCGAGGCGGTGCAGGCGGCCGTGATCTGCGGCATGGCGCTGACGCTCGGCTGGCAGCCGCACGGCGATCCCCTCTCCGTCATCGTCCTGCTGCTGCTCGGCACGGCCGCCTTCAGCGGGTTCGGCCTGCTCATGGCCGGGACGCTGCGCGCCGAGGCCACCCTCGCAGCCGCGAACCTCGTGTACATCCTGCTGCTGGCCGCCGGCGGTGTCGTCTTCCCGTTGGAGGAGTTCCCCGGCCCGGTCCGTGACGTCCTCGGACTGCTGCCCATCTCGGCGCTCGCGGAGGGCCTGCGCGACGTCCTGCGCGACGGCGCGGCCCTGCCCGGCGGTCCCCTGCTCGTGCTCGGGGTGTGGGCCGCCGCGGGGCTCGCCCTCGCCGCTCGATTCTTCAAATGGGAGTAGTGGATGGCGCTCGCTGAGGCCCCCGGCGCGCGCGGCGGCGCGTCCCGGGCCATCGGCCGTGCCCGGTTCCTGTCGCTGGGGTCGGTGCCGCCGCCCGCGCTGATCCTGTTCGGGATCATCTCCGTGCAGACCGGGGCGGGCCTGGCCAAGCACCTGTTCGACCGGATGCCTCCGAGCGTCGTCGTGACGATCCGGCTGCTGACCTCGGCGATCGTGCTGGGGTTCCTCGCGCGCAAGGCGCTGCGGACCATCCTGCGCGACCACTCCCGCTCCAGCCTCGCCATCGCCGCCGGTTTCGGGCTGGCGCTGGCACTGATGAACTTCTCCATCTACCAGTCGTTCTCGCGGATCCCGCTCGGCGTGGCGGTGACCATCGAGTTCCTCGGGCCGCTGACGGTGGCGATCGGCGCGTCCCGGCGTCCCCGGGACGGGCTGTGGGCCCTCCTGGCGGGCGCGGGCGTCCTCCTGCTGGCCAGGGGCGGCACCGGCTCCCTCGACCCCGTCGGCATCGCGTTCGCGCTCCTGGCCGGGGCGTGCTGGGCCGCCTACATCCTGCTCACCGCCGCCACCGGCAAGCGGTTCTCCGGCTCCACCGGCCTCGCGCTGGCCAGCATCGTCGGGACGGCCGCCATGCTGCCGATCGGCGTCGCGTCCGCCGGCCCCGCCGTGCTCGACCCGCAGCTGCTGCTGATCGGCCTCGGCGTCGGGCTGCTGTCGTCGGTGATCCCCTACTCGCTGGAGCTGGAGGCGCTGCGGCGGATGCCGGCCCGCGTCTTCGGCGTCCTGATGAGCCTGGAACCCGCCGTCGCCGCCCTGGTCGGGATGGCGCTGCTCGGCGAGATCCTCACCGGACGGCAGTGGGTCGCGATCTGCTGTGTCATCGTCGCCTGTGCGGGCGCGACCCGCGGACAGAAGGACCCGCCCGAGGCGCCGGAGGCATGAGCGGTGCGTGAGAGTGGCAGGTGCGTGTGGCAGCGTGGAAGGATCGGAGCGCGAGGGTCGCCAGCGAGGGGAGAGGAGCCGCCGTGATCGGCCGGACCGAGGATCAGGGGATACCGCCCGAGTTCTTCGAGGCGGGGTCGGCGTCGTTCGTCGACATCCTGCGCCTCCACTCCCCCGAGTTGCTACCCGTCAACCGGGTCCCGCACGCCGGTGACGTTCCGGAGCTTCCGCACGGCACCACCGTCCTGGCGCTGACGTTCCCGGGCGGGGTCATGATGGCCGGCGACCGGCGCGCCACCCAGGGCAACCGCATCGCCTACCGCGAGCTGGACAAGGTGCAGCGCGGCGACGAGTACTCCGCCGTCGCGTTCGCGGGGACGGTCGGGCTGGCGCTGGAGATGGTCCGGCTGTTCCAGGTCGAGCTGGAGCACTACGAGAAGATGGAGACGGTCCCGCTGTCGCTGCCGGGCAAGGCCCGCCGCCTCGGCGCCGTCATCCAGGCCAACCTCGCCCAGGCGCTGCAGGGGCTCGCCGTCGTCCCGCTGCTCACCGGGTACGACCCCGACACCGGCGAGGGGCGGATCTACACCTACGACATCACCGGCTCCCCGCAGGAGGCCCGCGACTACCACGCGGACGGCTCGGGCTCCCCGTACGCGCTGGGCGCCCTGAAGAAGCTGTACCGGCGCGACCTCTCCCTGGAGGACGCCGCCGCGGTCTGCGTCCAGGCCCTCTACGACGCGGCCGACGACGACACCGCCACCGGCGGGCCCGACCCGGCGCGGCGCATCTACCCGACGATCGCGGTCGTCACCGACGACGGGTACCGGCGCCTGCCCGAGGACGAGGTGTCCGCGATCGCCGGCGAGGTCGTCCGGGGACGGATGGACAACCCCGGCGGCCCCCTGGCTCCGCTGCGGTGACCATGCCCGGGGTCATGCCTGTGATCACGCCGCTGATCATCGGGAACGTCGTACCCGGCTTCTAGACTCGCCGTATGGCACGGGCTAACGACGAGGCTGCGGCACTCATCCAGGAACTGGCCGATCTGCTGTCCATCACGGGCGGCGACGCGTTCAAGATCAGGGCGTACGAGAAGGCCGCACGGGCGATCGCCGGCCATCCCGACGACATCTCCGGCCTGGATCTCGCCGGGCTGCGCAAGATCCAGGCCGTGGGCGAGGCGATCGCGAAGAAGGTCCTCGACTACAACACCACCGGCACCATCCGGCAGGTGGAGGAGCTGCGCACCCAGATCCCCGCCGGGGTCAGGGCGCTGACCGCCATCCCCACCCTCGGCCCGAAGAAGGCCCTCGCCGTCTACGAGGAGCTGGGCATCTCCTCGGTCGGCGAGCTGGAGACGGCGATCCGCGAAAACCGGCTGCGCGGCCTCAAGGGATTCGGCACCAAGACCGAGGAGAACATCCTCCACGGCATCGAGCTGATGCGCAGCTCCGGCGAGCGGGTGCTGCTCGACGCCGCCGCCGGCGTCGCCGACGAGATCGTCGAGGTACTGTCCGCGCTCCCCCAGGTGGAACGCTGCGAGCACGCCGGCTCCCTGCGCCGGATGCGGGAGACGATCGGCGACGTGGACGTCCTGGCGGCCTCCCGCGACCCGCACCCGATCATGGAGGCGTTCACCGCGCTGCCGTTCGTCGCCGAGGTCATCGCGAGCGGCGACAAGAAGACGTCCATCCGCACCGCCAAGGGCCTGCAGGTCGATCTGCGCGTCGTCCCGCCCGAGTCCTGGGGTGCGGCCCTGCAGTACTTCACCGGGTCGCAGGCCCACAACATCCGCACCCGCGAGATCGCCGTGAAGGCGGGCCTCAAGCTGTCCGAGTACGGCCTGTTCCACGCCGAGTCGAACGAGCTGATCGTCTCCGAGACGGAGGAGGAGGTCTACGAGCGGCTCGGCCTCCCCTGGGTCCACCCCACCCTCCGCGAGGACACCGGCGAGATCGAAGCGGCCCTCAGGGACGAGCTGCCCCGCCTGGTCACCGTCGCGGACCTGCGGGGCGACCTGCACAGCCACACCGACCTCACCGACGGCATCGCCTCCCTGGACGACATGGTCGCCGCCGCGCACGCCCGCGGCCTGGAGTACTACGCCATCACCGACCACGCTCCCAACCTGTTCATGCAGCGGATGACGGACGAGAAGATGCTCGCCCAGCGCGACCAGGTCGCCGGCCTTCAGCGCGCGTACCCCGGCATGGCCCTCCTCCACGGCACCGAGCTGAACATCGACCCGGACGGCGAAGTCGACTGGGACGCCGCCTTCCTCTCCGGCTTCGACGTCTGCGTCGCCTCGATCCACTCCCACTTCACCCAGGACCAGGACGCCATGACCCGGCGCCTCGTCCGCGCCTGCGAGAATCCCCACGTCCACGTCATCGGTCACCCCACGGCCCGCAGCATCGGCCGCCGCGCGCCCGTCGACGCCGACTGGGACGAGGTGTTCCGCGCCGCCGCCCGCACCGGCACCGCCATGGAGATCGACTCGTTCCCCGACCGCCTCGACCTGCCCGCCGACCTGATCCGCCGCGCCAAGCGGCTCGGTGTGAAGTTCTCCGTCGACACCGACGCCCACTCCGTCGGCCACCACCGCAACATCCGCTACGGCATCGGCACCGCCCAGCGCGGCTGGCTGACGCCCGACGACGTCATCAACACCTGGCCGCTGGACCGCCTGCGCGACTTCCTCCGGAAGCGCTGACACGGTCCCCGGTCACACGGGCTCGGTCACACGGGCTCGGTCACACGGGCTCGGTCACACGGGCTCGGTCACACGGGCTCGGTCACACGGGCTCGGTCACACGGTGCGTCAGGCGGGCTGCGGCGATTCGGCCTTCGGGGCGGCGGCCGGGGACGGCTCCGCGGCGGGGACGGGGCCGCGGTCGCGGAGCGCGAAGAAGAGGCGGAACGCCGCGATCCACATCAGCACCGAGCCGAGCATGTGCAGCAGCACCAGGCCCTCGGGGACGCCCAGGAAGTACTGGAGGTAGCCGACGGCGCCCTGGAGGACGATGAGGACGGCCAGCTCGTGCCCGCGGCGGCGGGCGGCGGCCGGGGCGCCCGTGCGGTACAGCGCGACGAGGACGAGCACCGTCAGCGCCGTGGTCACCCAGGCCAGCACGCTGTGGATGCGGGCGACGTCGGTGATGTCGAAGCCGTACCGGCGGGAATCGGCGTCGCCCGCGTGGGGCCCGGTGCCGGTGACGACGGTGCCCGCGACGAGCACGGCCGCGCAGGCGACCAGCAGCGCGGCGGTGAGGCGGCGCGTCCAGGGGCCGGTGAGCGGCCGGGGCGGGGCGTCGCCCTCCCCCACGCGGATCCAGAGGGCCACGCAGAAGACGAGCAGGGCCGGTGAGACGAGGAAGTGCAGGGAGACGGCGGCCGGGTGCAGTTCGGTGAGGACCACGATCCCGCCGATGACGGCCTGCGCGACGACGCTCATCGGCTGGGCCAGCGCCCACCAGACCAGTTCCTTGCGGCGCGGCCGCAGCCGCAGCGCCGCGATGAAAACCAGCAGGCCGGCGGCCAGCACCACGAAGGTGATCAGCCGGTTGCCGAACTCGATCGACATGTTGAGCACGTGGTGCTCGGGATTGCTGGTGGGGACGAGGCTGTCGCCGGAGCAGCGGGGCCAGTCGGGGCAGCCGAGCCCCGACTTGGTGACCCGGACGGCGCCGCCGCTGACGACGATCACCACGTTGCCGATGACGCCGAGGAGCGCGAGCAGCCGCAGCGACCCGGTGGTCGGACGCCACACGGCGTTCCAGGTCCGGAGCGGGATGTTGGACGACTGTCGCTCTGCCACGGCACCAATCGTATGGCCGGGTCCCGGTGGTCGTGATCCGGCCCCCGGTCACCGTCCGTAGGGGCCCGGGGGGCTGGGCGGGAGGAACCCGGACGGGCCCTGCGCCGCCCACGGCGGGCCGGCACCCCGGTTCGCCCCGGGGCGCGGCGGGGTGCGCAGGAACGCCTGCCTGGCCAGCGACATCAGGTTGAGCAGCGAGTCGCGGCGGGTGACGAACCACCGCTGGTCGGCGACACCGCGGTCGGCGCGTTTGTGCAGCAGCGCCAGCTCCGTCGCCGCGAGCTGGTAGTCCGTCATCGCGCGCCCGGCGGGCGGGCCGCCGACGAGGCGGGCCCAGCGGCGGGCGGCGCGGCGGGCGGGGAGGGAACGCAGCATCCGGATGTCCTGCGGCGTCACCAGGCCCGTCGCGGCGTACGTCGGCAGGTACGTCTCGATGCGGCGGACGGTGCCCCGCCGTTCGACGAAAACGATCACGATCAGGGCGACCAGGATGCAGAAGTCCAGCGCGTAGACGACGCCGAGGCCGCCGAGCCCGTACGACGCCGAGCCGTTCCACAGCCCGTGCAGGACGATCGCGCCGAGCAGCCCGGCGAGCGGCGCGATGAACTGCCCCCGCCGGTGCGTGGCGGCGTAGGCGACGCCGAGGCCGGTCATCGAGGTGAACAGCGGGTGGCTGAGCGGCATGACGAGGCCGCGCAGGATGAACACCGCCCCGAGCTGCTGCGTGCCGCCCTCCTCGAACGCCCGCATGTAGTAGGTGATGTTCTCCATCATGGCGAAGCCGAGGCCGACCATGGCGGCGTAGATGATCCCGTCGGCGAATCCGTCGATCTCGTTGCGGCGGAACCAGAGCATGCCGAACAGGACGGCGCCCTTCAGCGTCTCCTCGATGACGGGGGCGCCGAAGGTGGCGCTGACGAAGTGGCCCTCGGACTCGCCGAAGATGGGGACGGTGACGTACAGCAGGCCGGCGGTGTTGAGCACCAGGGCGCCGAGCACGGCGACGCCCGCGCCCCACATGAACGAGAACGCCAGGGCGCGCGGCGGTTCGGGCTCCATCCGGTCGAGGGTGAGCGCGAGGGCGATCAGCACCGGGATCGGGACGATGGCGAGGAGCGCGCCCACCCAGAAACCCGGCCCCCCGGCCACGGCGATGACGCCGAGCGCGGTCACGGCGCACAGCCCGGACACGCTCATGCCGATGATGAGGCCGACCGGGGGCCTGCCGGGGATCCGCCCTTCGAGCACCGCCTTGGGGTCCACACGCGCCATGACGCGAAGCGTAACGGCAGGTAGCGCGAAGTGCTAAGTCCATATCGTCACGGACGGTCACCATCCGCGGTGAAAGCCGTGGTCAGTGCAGGATCGGGTCGACGGCCACGGCGGTGAACAGCAGCGCCAGGTAGACGTTGGAGAGGTGGAAGAACCGCATCGGCCTCAGGTGGACGCCGGTCACCCCGGCGCGGACCGCCTTCAGCAGCCGGTGCCCCTCGGCGAGGAAGGCCAGGCCGAGCACGACCGCCACGGCGCCGTACACCGGGCCCATCCCGGCCACCGGCCACAGCAGCAGCGAGCAGGCCACGGTGGCGTAGGTGTAGGCGAGGCTCTCGGTGACGACGCGCCGCTCGGTGGCGACGACCGGCAGCATGGGGACCTTGGCGACCGCGTAGTCCTCGCGGTAGCGCATGGCGAGCGTCCACGTGTGCGGCGGCGTCCACAGGAACACGACGCCGAACAGGACGAACGGCGTCCAGGCGAGGTCGCCGGTGACCGCGGCCCAGCCGATGAGGACGGGCATGCACCCGGCGATGCCGCCCCACACGACGTTCTGCGACGTGCGCCGCTTGAGCAGCAGCGAGTACACGAAGACGTAGAAGAGGATGGCGAACAGCGACCCGGCCGCGGCGACAGGGTTGACGGTGAGCAGGAAACCCGCCGTGGACAGCGCCGCGAGCGTGACCCCGAAGATCAGGGCGCGCGCCGGGGTGACCTGGTGGCGGGCCAGCGGGCGGCGGCGGGTGCGGCGCATCTTGGCGTCGATGTCGCGGTCGATGTAGCAGTTGATCGCGTTGGCGGCCCCGGCGGACATCGTCCCGAACGCCAGCGTCAGCAGGACGGTGGGCAGCGGCGGGACGCCCCCGGCCGCCAGGAACATCACCGGGATGGTGGTGATCAGGAGCAGTTCGATCACGCGCGGCTTGGTCAGCGCCACGTAGGCGCGTACGCTCGCGCCGAGCGTCCTGGGGGCGGCCTGCTCGGCGGGCACCGGCACGAGCGGGATCACAGGCGCCCCCGGCCCCTGCTCGTCGAGTTCGATCTCGACCCCGCGCTTGTTACTGAGCACCGTCACAATCGGGTCCACGTCCAACTAGGGATGGGAAATCGCGTACCACCTCGGCGGCGCCCCCGCGATCCGGGCCGGCCTCGGCTGTGTGCAACTTCGGCTTCGGTCTTGCTGCCACGGCCGCTGTCGTTCGGACCGCGTCCTCACTGTAGTGCGCCCCCTCCGGAGGCCGCGCACCGGGTCGCCGGACGCGCCGCGCGCCCCCGCAGGTGCCCGGCGGGCACCCGGAAGGATCACTTCCCGGGTGCGCTCTCCGGATCACCCGTGGGATCACCCGTGCGGGGGGTTAGTCCCCGGGGCGTTCGGGCAAGGGTGCTTGAAGCGGCGCGGCCCCCCGAGGACGCGGCGTCCTGTGCCCGCCTGCGGCGGCCCTCCCGCGCGATAGGCTCGCCGGGGGCGCGGCATGATCTTCGCCTGCGGCGGACGCGGCCGGCGCACGGGGCCCGGCGGGAAGACCGATCGCGTCGTGGGCTGCGCCCGGGGCGGGTCGTGCCCGCCGTGGCGGCGCACAATCTACAGAGTCGTACAACATTCAGTTCGAGAGGAGCCTGGCGTTCCGTGAGCAGGGACAACAGCACGTTTGAGTGGTCCGACCAAGACCGGCGGGCGGTGGACCTGGTCCGCATTCTCGCCATGGACGCGGTCGAGGAAGCGGGCTCCGGTCACCCAGGGACGGCGATGAGCCTCGCGCCCGCCGCCCACCTTCTCTTCCAGAGGTTCCTCCGGCACGACCCGACGGATCCGCACTGGCCCGGCCGGGACAGGTTCGTGCTCTCCTGCGGGCACTCCAGCCTGACCCTGTACATCCAGCTCTACCTGTCGGGCTACCCGATGACGCTGGACGATCTGAAGGCGCTGCGCAAATGGGGCAGCCTCACCCCCGGGCACCCGGAGTTCGGGCACACGGCGGGCGTGGAGACGACCACGGGCCCGCTGGGGCAGGGCATCGCGAACGCCGTCGGGATGGCGATGGCGGCGCGCCGCGAGCGCGGCCTCTTCGACCCGGACAGCCCGCAGGGCGAGTCCCCCTTCGACCACACCATCTGGGCGTTCGCGTCCGACGGCGACATCCAGGAGGGCATCAGCCACGAGGCGAGCGCGCTGGCCGCCCACCAGCGGCTCGGCAACCTGGTGCTGCTCTACGACGACAACAAGATCTCGATCGAGGACGACACCGCCATCGCGCTGTCTGAGGACGTCCTGGCCCGCTACGCGGCCTACGGCTGGGACGTCCACCGGGTCGACTGGACCGAGGACGGCGACTACGACGAGAACGTCGCCGGGCTCGCCGAGGCGTTCGCGGCGGCGAAGGCCGAGACGTCCCGCCCGTCGTTCATCGCGCTGCGGACGATCATCGGCTGGCCGGCGCCGAACAAGAAGAACACCGGCAAGATCCACGGCTCGGCGCTCGGCGCCGAGGAGGTCGCCGCGACCAAGCGGATCCTGGGCGTCGACCCGGCCGAGTCGTTCCATGTCCCCGAGGACGTCCTGGCGCACGCCCGCAAGGTCAGCGACCGCGGCCGCGCGGACCACGCCGAGTGGAACAAGTCGTTCGACGCGTGGCGGGAGGCCAACCCCGGGCGGGCGGCCGAGTTCGACCGGATCGCGGCGCGCACCCTGCCGAACGGCTGGGAGGACGCGCTGCCGGAGTTCGAGGCCGGAACCGCCGTCGCGACCCGCAAGGCGTCCGGTCAGATCCTCGCGGCGCTGGCGCCGGTGCTGCCGGAGCTGTGGGGCGGCTCGGCGGACCTGGCCGACAGCAACAACACGACGATGAAGGGCGAGCCGTCGTTCATCCCCGAGGAGTTCCAGACCAAGGAGTTCCCCGGTCACCGCTACGGCCGCACCCTGCACTTCGGTGTCCGCGAGCACGCGATGGGCGCGATCTGCAACGGGATCGCGCTGCACGGCGGGACCCGCCCGTACGGCGGCACGTTCCTGATCTTCAGTGACTACATGCGCCCGGCGGTCCGGCTGGCGGCGCTGATGAAGCTGCCGGTGACGTTCGTGTGGACGCACGACTCGATCGGCCTCGGCGAGGACGGCCCGACGCACCAGCCGGTCGAGCACCTGTGGGCGCTGCGGGCGATCCCGGGCCTGGACGTGGTCCGGCCGGCGGACGCCAACGAGACGGCGGTGGCGTGGCGGACCATCCTCGGGCACGCCGACCGCCCGGCGGGCATCGCGCTGACCCGGCAGAACCTGCCGACGCTCGAACGCGGCGGCGAACTCGCGTCCGCGGAGGGCGTCGCCAAGGGCGGCTACGTGCTGGCGGACGCCGACGGCGGGCGGCCCGATGTGATCATCATCGCCACCGGCAGCGAGGTCCAGCTGGCGCTGGAGGCCCGGACGGCGCTGCAGTCGGAGGGCACCCCGACCCGGGTCGTGTCGATGCCGTGCGTGGAGTGGTTCGACGCGCAGTCCGACGCCTACCGGCAGGAGGTCCTGCCGCCCGGGGTGCACGCCCGCGTGTCGGTGGAGGCCGGGGTCGCGCTCGGCTGGCGCGCCTACGTCGGCGACGCCGGCGAGTCGGTGAGCCTGGAGCACTTCGGCGCGTCGGCCGACTACAAGACGCTGTTCCTGCAGTTCGGCATCACCTCCGAGCGGGTCGTCGCGGCGGCGAAGGCCAGCCTGATCAAGGCCGGTGTCAAGCACGCCGGGCGGGGCGAGACCACCGGCAACTAGGACCGTGACGAGGAGTATCGATGAGTGAGATTCTAAAGGAGCTCTCGGACGAGGGCGTGTCGATCTGGCTGGACGACATCAGCCGGGACCGGCTGCGGACGGGCAACCTGGCGGAGCTCGTCAAGGACAAGCACGTCGTCGGCGTCACGTCCAACCCGACGATCTTCGCGAAGGCGCTGAGCAAGGGCACCGCCTACGACGACCAGGTCCGCGACCTGGCGGTGCGGGGCGTGGACGTCGAGGAGGCGTCCCGCGCGATCACCACCTACGACATCCGCTGGGGCTGCGACGTGCTGCGCCCGGTGTACGACCGGACGGACGGGCTGGACGGCCGGGTGTCGATCGAGGTGGACCCGCGGCTGGCCCGCGACACCCGCCGGACGGTCGCCGAGGCGCGGGCGCTGTGGTGGCTGGTGGACCGGCCGAACCTGTTCATCAAGATCCCGGCGACGAAGGAGGGCCTGCCGGCGATCACGGCGGCGCTGTCGGAGGGCATCAGCGTGAACGTGACGCTGATCTTCTCGCTGGAGCGCTACGGCGAGGTCATCGACGCGTTCTTCGCCGGCCTTGAGCAAGCACGTGAGAACGGTCACGACCTGTCGAAGATCGCTTCGGTGGCGTCGTTCTTCGTCAGCCGGGTGGACACCGAGATCGACAAGCGGCTCGACAAGATCGGCTCGGACGAGGCGAAGGCGCTGCGGTCGAAGGCGGGCCTCGCCAACGCCCGGCTCGCGTACGCGCTGTACGAGGAGCGGTTCGGCACCGGCCGGTGGAAGGCGCTGAAGGACGCCGGGGCCCGTCCCCAGCGGCCGCTATGGGCCTCCACCGGCGTGAAGGACCCGGACCTCAACGACACCCTGTACGTGGACGAGCTGGTCGCGCCGGGCACGGTCAACACGATGCCGGAGGCGACGCTGGTGGCGGAGGCCGACCACGGCCAGGTCCGCGGCGACACCGTCCGGGGCACCTATGACGACGCCCGCGCCCACATGGCGGCGCTGAAGGAGGCCGGCGTCGACTACGACGACGTCGTGAAGGTGCTGGAGGACGAGGGCGTCGAGAAGTTCGCGGTGTCGTGGAAGGAACTGCTCGACTCCATCACCGGCGAGCTGGACTCCAAGAGGGCCGGCGCGTGACCTCGGTGGTGACCGCCGGGGGGATCTCGGTCACCATCCGCGGCACCGTCGTCGACGAGAGCGAGACGGTCCTGGGGCGGCTCGTCTCCGACGGCGTGCCGGGCTCGCTGACGTCCGGCAACGCGAAGCTGTGGGGGCCCGACGCGGCCCCGCTGGCCGCCCGCCGGCTGGGCTGGCTGGGCCTGCCGGAGACCTCGCGGTCTCTGGCGGGCCTGCTGGCCGAGCCGGCGGACGAGGCCCGCGACGCCGGGCTCGACCGGATCGTGCTGGCGGGCGCGGGCGGTTCCGCGGTCGCCGCGGAGACGATGTTCCGGTCCGCGTCCGGTTCCGCCGCGGGGGCGGCGGAACTGATCGTCCTGGACACCACCGATCCGCACGAGGTGTCGGGCGTCCTGGCCGGCGACCTGCACCGGACGGTCGTGGTCGTGGTCGGCGAGAGCATCGAGGCGGAGTCGCTGCGGCGCGTCTTCGGGCGCGCGTTCTCCGAGGCGGGGCTGGGCGGCTCGGAGCTGGCCCGCCGGTTCGTCGTCGTGGCGGACGAGGGGTCCGCGCTCGAACGCGCCGCCCGGGAGGTCGGCCATCACCTCATCCACACCGAACCCGACGTCGACGGGCGTTTCGGCGCGCTCGGCGCACGGGCGCTGGTTGCGGCGGGGCTCGCCGGCGTCGACGTGGACGCGCTGCTGGACGAGGCGTCCCGGCTGACGCCGACGCTCCGGCAGCCCTACGACAACCCGGCCCTGGCGCTGGGCGCGGCGCTGGGCTCCTCGGCGCTCGGCGCCCGCGACAAGCTCGTCATCGCCGACCACGGCTCCGGCCTGGACGGCTTCGGCGGGTGGGCGGAGCAGCTGGTCGGCGGCGCGCTGGGCAAGGACGGCAAGGGCCTGCTGCCGGTCGTGGTGGAGGGCGCCGACGCGCCCGGCTTCGAACTGGCCGGCGACCTGCGGCGCGTCATCCTGGGCCGCCGGCAGGACGAGCCCGGTCCCGGCCGCGAGGCGGGGGTGAGCGTCGCGGGCCCCCTCGGCGCGCAGTTCCTGCTGTGGGAGTACGCGGCGGCGGTGGCGTCCCGGGTGCTGGGCGTCGACCCGTTCGACGAGCCGGACGTCGCCGAGTCGGTGGACAGCACGGCGGCGCTGCTCCGGTCGGAGGAGGGCACCGCCCCCACGGTCGTGCGGAGGCCGCCGGAGCTGGTCTCGGGGGCCGTGGAGGTCCACGCCGCCGAGGGCGCGCTGCGGGGCGCGCAGACGCTGACCGAGGCGCTGGAGGTCATCCTGGAGGACGTCCCGGACGGCGGGTACCTCGCCGTCCTGGCGTACCTGGACCGCCGCGGCGACGCGGCGGCGGCCGGGTTGCGGCCGCTGCTGGCGGCGCGGTGCGCCAGGGTCCGCAGGAACCCGGCGCCCGTCACGTTCGGGTGGGGGCCCCGCTACCTGCACACGGCCGGCCAGTACCACAAGGGCGGGCCGCGGAACGGGGCGTTCCTGCAGGTCACCGGTGCTGTCACGGAGGACGTCGCGGTGCCGGGGCGGCCGTACAGCCTCGGCGAGCTGCAGCTCGCGCAGGCGTTCGGCGATCTGCGGGTGGTCCGGTCGCTCGGCCGTCCCGCCTTCCGCCTGCATCTGCGTGACCGCGCGGAGGGCGTCGCGCAGCTGGCCGAGGCGCTAGCCTGACGCGGGCTCTCCCTTCGCGGTGTTCGCGTGACGCGAGCCCGGGTGACGCGGTGCCCGTGTGACGCGGTGCTCACCCGGAGCGCTGAAGAAGATCTAGGGAGAGGTCGCCAATGTCCATTCTCTCCTGAAACGATGGGGGGTCAGGAGGGAACGGTGTCCGGATTCGACGTATTGACGCGCGGCGACGTGCTGGACTCGGCGCTGCAGGCGAGGGACTACCTCGTCAGCTGCGGTGTGCCCGGCGCGCTCGCCGCCAAAGACCCGCGGCTGTGGGGGCGGCGCGCGGTCGACCACAGCAGGCTGGGCTGGCTCGACCTGCCCTTCGCCTCCCGTGGTCTGCTGACCCAGGTGGACGGCCTGGTCGCGGAGGCGCGCTACTCGGGCCTCGACCACATCGTGCTGATCGGTGTCGGGGCCGAGAGCCTCGCCGCCCAGGCGATCATGGAGGCGCACGCTCCGGCGGTCGCCGCCGGCGCCGTGGGGCAGGGCACGGGCGGGCAGGACGCGGGAGGCCGGGGCACGGGCGAGCTGACCGTGCTGGACGGCAGCGACACCGCCGCGCTCACGTTCGCGATGGAGCGGCTCGACCGCACGCTGGTCGTGCTGGCCAGCAAGGCGGGCGTGTCGCTGGAGGGCGACGCCTACCGGCGGATCTTCACCGCCGCGTTCCGTGAGCGGGGCCTGTCGGAACGGGAGATCGCGGGCCGGTTCCTGGTGATCACCGATCACGGGAGCCCGCTGCACGACTTCGCCCGGCAGTGCGGCTACCGGATCGGGCTGACCGACCCGTATCTTCCCGGGCATTTCGGGGCGCTGTCGGCGTACGGGCTCGTCCCGGCCGTCCTGGCGGGCGCCGACGCGGAACGGCTGCTGGAGGAGGCGGCGTCGCTGGTGCCGTCGCTGGGCAAGGACGAGGACAACCCGGGCCTGCTGCTCGGCGCGGTCCTCGGCGGCTGCGCCCAGCAGGGGCCGGGCGGCCTGGCCCGCGACAAGGTGCTGCTGCGCGAGCCGGGCGGGCCGGGGGCGCTGAGCAGCTGGATCTCCCAGCTCCTCGCGGTCGGCACCGGCAAGCGGGGCCGCGGGGTGCTGGCGTTCGAGCCGCCGGGCGGGCGGGGCGACTTCCCGGACGTGCACGGCGTGTCGATCAACCCGCGGTCGGCGGCGCAGGACGAGGCCGACACCTCGGTGTGGGCGCCGCTCGGCGCGCAGTTCCTGCTGTGGGAGTACGCGACGGCGGTCGCCGGGTGGCTGCTCGGCGTGAACCCGTTCGAGGCGGGCAGCACCGTCGTCCAGGAGTCCGAGGACGACGCGGCGACGATGCTGCGCACGGCGGGCGGCGGCCCGCTGACCGAGGAGCAGCCGGTGTACGCCGAGGACGGCATCGAGGTGTACGCCGACTTCCCGTGGCCGCCCGGAGCGGAACTGCGGACCGTTCTCGGCGGGCTGGTCGCCTCGGTGCCCAACGACGGATACCTGTCGGTCATGACGTACCTGTCGGGCGACTTCTCGGGCCGCTACCTCGCGCCGTCCATGGCGCGCGGGTCGGGGCGTCCCGTCGCCTACGGGCCGGGCCCGGCGTACCCGCACGCGACGGGGCCGGTGCACAAGGACGGGCCGGGCAACGGCGCGTTCCTCATCATCACCGGCGACCCCGCGCCGGGTGACGCGCTGGCCACGCAACCCGTCCCCGGCCGCCCCTACAGCCTGGCGAAGCTGCAGCTCGCGCGGGCGCTGGCGGAGCTGCGGGCGCTGCGCGACCGCAGGCTGCCGGTGATCCGGCTGCATCTGCGCGACCCGGTGGAGGGCGCGGGCAAGCTCACCGAGGCGATGCGGTCGGTGGCGGGGGCTCGCCGGCCGTGACCTTCACCGCCGTCGTCTCGGGGGAGACGGCCATCACCGCCCGCGGTCCGCTGAGGGAGGCCGCCGAGCGGGTCCTGGGCCGGCTGTGGATCGACCAGGTGCCGGTCCGGCTGGCGTCGGAGGACGCGTCCCTGTGGCCGTCGACCGCGACCGCCGGGCTGGAGGGCCGTCCGCTGTGCTGGCCGGGGCAGCCCGGACCGGGCCGCGCGGTTCTGGAACGTGCCGAGGAGCTGCGCGCGCGGGCCCGCGCGGACGGGCTGACCGAAGTGGCGCTGCTGGGGCGCGGCGCGCCGGCCCGCGCCGCCGAGCTGATCGTCGCGGCGCACCGGCTCACCGCTCCGGCCGCGGCGACGCCCCGGGAGAACGGGGACGACGACAGAAGCGGGCACGACGCCCCGCCCGGCGCCGGTGTGTCACCGCTCACCGTGCTCGACGGGCCGGAGCCGGGCCCGCTGCTGCGCATCCGCGACGACCCGGAGCGGCTGAACCGCACGATGATCGTCGTCACCGGCGACGATCCGGGCACCGACACGCTCCGCCAGGTGTTCACCCGGATGTTCCAGGACCTCGACCTGTCCCCCGGCGAGATCGCGCGGCGGTTCGTCACCGTCGCCGAGCCCGGCGCGGCGGCGGCCAAGCGCGCGACGGAGGCGGGGCATCCGCTGATCGAGGCGCCCGCCCCGACCGCGTTCGGCGCCCTGTCCCCCTACGCGCTGGTGCCCGCCGCGCTCGCCGGCGCCGAGGTGGGGCCGCTGCTCGACGCGGCCACCGCCGTCCTGCCCTCGCTCACCCGGCCGGAGAACAATCCGGGCCTGGTCCTCGGCGCCGTCCTCGGCGGGGCGGTCCGCACCGGCCGGCGGACGGCCGTGCTCGGCGGCTACCCCGCGGCGCTGCCGGGCATCGCGGGATGGGTCGCGCTGCTGCTGGAGGAGACGGCCCGCGGCCGGCTCACGCCCGTCGTCCAGGGCGGCGGCCTCCCGCTGACCCCCGCCGACGACCTGTTCCTCGTGACGTTCGACGGCCGCCCGCACCAGGACGACTCCACCGTCACCGGCCCGCTCGCCGCGCAGCTCGTCGTGTGGGAGTACGCCGCGGCCGTCGCCGCCTACCTGCTGGAGCTGGACCCCCTCTCGCCGCGCGACCGCGCGGCCCCGATGACGCTCGACGACGGTTCGGGCGACCCGCTGTTCGCCGACGGCGACCCGGGCCGCGCCGTGGAGGTGCACACGACCGTCCCGGCGCTGGCGGCGGCGCCCGACCTGCCGCGGCTGCTGGACACGCTGACCGAGCGGATCGGCGCGGACGAGCACCTGGCGATCGTCGCCTACCTGGACCCGGACGAGACACGCGGGCAGGGCACGCAGATCCGCAGGCTCGCCGCGCTGCTCGCCGCCCGCTGCGGACGCCCGGTCACGGTCGGCTGGGGCGGTGGGTGGCTGCCGAGCGGGAATGATCAGCCGGACGGAGGCGTATTCCTGTTGGTGACCGGGAACGTGGTTCGCGACGTGCCGGTCCCGGACCGGCACCACAGGCTCGGCATGCTGCAGCTCGCCCGGGCGCTCGGGGACGCCCGCGACACGCGCGCGGCGGGCCGCCCGGTGGTGCGGCTGCACCTGCAGAACCGCTGGGCCGGGCTCGCCCGGTTGCTCGACTCCGCCAGAGGAGATTCCGCAAGAGGAGGGGAATGAGCGCGCGACTAGGCACAGTGCCGTCCAACGCGGCGCCGTCGAAGGCAGTGCCACCGGAGGGGGCAACGTGACCGAGCCAGCCAATCCGCTCCGCGACCCGCGGGACAAGCGCCTGCCGCGGGTCGCCGGGCCGTGCGTCCTCGTGCTGTTCGGGGTCACCGGGGACCTGTCCCGCAAGAAGCTGCTGCCGGCCATCTACGACCTGGCGAACCGGGGGCTGCTGCCGCCGGGCTTCTCCCTGGTCGGCTTCGCCCGCCGCGAGTGGGACCACCAGGACTTCCGGGAGATCGCCCACGAGTCGGTCAAGAAGCATGCGCGGACCCCGTTCCGCGAGGACGTGTGGACGCACCTGTCGGAGGGGATGCACTTCGTCCCCGGCACGTTCGACGACCCGGGCGCGTTCGACGCGCTGTCGATGGCCGTCAAGGAGCTGGACGAGACACGCGGCACGGGCGGGAACTACGCGTTCTACCTGTCGATCCCGCCGAAGTTCTTCCCGCAGGTCGTGGAGCAGCTGCAGCGCTGCGGGCTGGCCGAGCCCAAGGAGGAGGCCTGGCGCCGGGTCGTCATCGAGAAGCCGTTCGGCCACGACCTGAAGAGCGCGGTGGAGCTGAACGACACCGTGCACCGCGTCTTCCCCGAGGAGTCGATCTTCCGGATCGACCACTACCTCGGCAAGGAGACGGTGCAGAACATCCTGGCGCTGCGGTTCGCCAACGCGATGTTCGAGCCGATCTGGAACCGCTCCTACGTCGACCACGTGCAGATCACGATGGCCGAGGACATCGGCATCGGCGGCCGCGCCGGGTACTACGACGGGATCGGCGCCGCCCGCGACGTCATCCAGAACCACCTGCTGCAGCTGCTGGCGCTGACGGCCATGGAGGAGCCCACGTCGTTCAGCGCCGAGGCCGTCCGCGCCGAGAAGGCCAAGATCCTCTCCTCGGTGCGGGTACCCGGTGATCTCGCGGAGTCCACCGCGCGCGGGCAGTACGCGGCCGGCTGGCAGGGCGGTGTGAACGTCCGCGGCTACCTGGAGGAGGACGGCATCCCCGCCGACTCCCGGACCGAGACCTACGCCGCGATCAAGCTGGAGATCGAGAACCGGCGCTGGGCGGGCGTCCCGTTCTACCTGCGCACCGGCAAGCGCCTCAGCCGCCGGGTGACGGAGGTGGCGATGGTGTTCCAGAAGGCGCCGCACCTGCCGTTCTCGCATACCGACACCGAGGAGCTCGGGCAGAACGCCCTGGTCATGCGGGTGCAGCCGGATGAGGGCATCACGGTCCGGTTCGGCTCGAAGGTCCCCGGCACCTCGATGGAGATCCGCGACGTCAACATGGACTTCGCCTACGGCGAGTCGTTCACCGAGACGTCGCCGGAGGCGTACGAGCGGCTGCTGCTGGACGTGCTGATCGGCGACCCGCCGCTGTTCCCGCGCCAGGAGGAGGTCGAGCTCTCCTGGAAGATCCTCGACCCGATCGAGGAGTTCTGGGCGAGCCGCGGGGGTCTCGACCAGTACAAGTCCGGCGGCTACGGGCCGGACAGCACCGATGAGCTGATGTCGCGCGACGGGCGCGTCTGGCGGCGGCTCTAGTTGAACGGGGGCTCTGCATGAACATCGACCTCACCGGTACCACCACCCGCAAGATCCAGGACGCGCTGACGCAGTCCCGGCATCTGATGGGCGGCCCCGCCGTCGGCATGGTGCTCACGCTGATCATCGTGACCGACGAGTCGGCGCAGTACGACGCGGTGCGCGCCGCGACGGAGGCGGCCCGCGAGCATCCCTGCCGGGTGCTGACCGTCATCTCCCGCGACCCGCGCGGCGGCTCGTCCCGGCTGGACGCCGAGATCCGGATGGGCGAGACGGGCCCGGGCGAGACGGTGCTGCTGCGCATGTACGGGCCGCTCGCCGAGCACGCCGACTCGGTGGTCGTCCCGCTGCTGATGCCCGACACGCCGGTGGTGACGTGGTGGCCGGGCGGCAAGGTGCCGAAGGTGCCGGCCAAGGACCCGCTCGGGGTGCTGGCGCAGCGCCGGGTCACCGACTCCTACGCGGCCCGCGACCGGCTCGGCACCCTCGCGCAGCTCGCCGAGGGGTACCGCCCGGGCGACACCGACTTCACGTGGACGCGGCTGACCTCGTGGCGGTCGCTGCTGGCCGCCGCGCTCGACCAGGACCACGACGAGATCACGGGCGGCGAGGTGACGGCCGAGCCGGACAGCCCGAGCGCGGAGCTGCTGGCGGCGTGGCTGTCGGTGCGGCTGGGCGTCCCGATCGGCCGGGCGGTCTCCGAGGGGCCCGGAATCACGGGCGCACGGCTGGCGACGACCGGCGGCGACATCCAGATCCACCGGCCGGACGGGCGGGTGGCGACGCTGTCCCGGCCCCGGCAGCCCGACCGGCAGGTGTCGCTGATGCGGCGCCCGATGGCCGAGCTGCTGGCCGAGGAGCTGCGCCGGCTCGATCCCGACGAGGTGTACCGCGACGCCGCAGCCCGGTTCGCCAAGGACCTCGCGGGCGGGTCGACGCAGGAGGGCGTGGCGAAGGAGCCGCTGTCGGCGACGGCGGAGGCGGCGCGGACCGAGCCGGCCGGGGAGGCCGCCGAGGGGGACGCGGACGCGTCCGGCGGGCGGGGTGAGGCGTGAACGCCCCGTCGGTCCTGGTCCACCGCGACCAGGGCGTGCTCGCCGAGGCGGCCGCGGCGCGGCTGGTGACGCGGATCGCGGACGCCCAGGCGGCGCGGGGTTCGGCGTCGGTGGTGCTGACCGGCGGCGGCGTCGGCACGGCTGTGCTGGCCGCGCTGGCCGGCACCGGTGCGCGCGATGCGGTCGACTGGGGGCGCCTGGACGTGTGGTGGGGGGATGAGCGGTTCCTGCCCGCCGGTGATCCGGAGCGCAACGAGACCGGCGCCAGGGAGGCGCTGCTCGACCACGTCCCGGTCGATCCGGCGCGGGTGCGTCCGATGCCGGCGGCGGACGGGCCGGACGGCGACGATCCGGAGGCCGCGGCGGAGCGGTACGCCGCCGAGCTGCGGTCCGCCGCGCGCTCCGGCGGCGGGGGCCCGGTGCCCTCGTTCGATGTGCTGATGCTGGGCGTGGGCCCGGACGCGCACGTGGCGTCGCTGTTCCCGGGCATGCCGGCGCCGCGCGATGAGCGTCCGGTGGTGGCGGTGCGGGGCGCCCCGAAGCCGCCGCCGACGCGGATCTCGCTGACGTTCCCGTCGCTGCGCGCCGCCCGCGAGGTGTGGCTGCTGGCGTCGGGCGGCTCCAAGGCCGAGGCGGTCGGGCTGGGCCTGTCGGAGACGGACCCCGTGAAGGCCCCGGCCGCGGGCGCGCGGGGCCTTGAGCGGACCCTGTTCCTGCTGGACAGGGCGGCCGCCGCTCAGCTTCCGCCGGGGCACGGCACCGCATCCTGAAGCCGCCGGCGAGCATGGGCGGGGCTTGACCCGCCTGAGAGAAAACCGAAGAGTACGGCTCCTTCCGCATGCCTTCCGCAAAACCGCGCATAACCTGACGAAGAGGTAACCCGCGTCGAGCGTGAGGAGTCTCAAGGTGCTCAAGGGCCGGACCTGGACGGCGAGTGCGGCGATCATCGGGGCGGCGGTCATCGCGGTCGCCGGCTGCTCGTCCGGTGGCGGCGGCGGCGAGGGCGGGGACGGCGGCAAGGCCGCGGACACGGTGAAGCTGTCCATCACCCCACCGACCGGTACGAAGCAGGTCGCACCCGACAAGCCCGTCGTCGTCCGGGCGGAGAACGGCAAGCTGACGAACGTCACCCTCACCTACGGCGAGAAGGACACGAAGGCCGAGGGCACGCTCGCGGCGGACGGCACGTCGTGGCGGTCGTCGTGGACGCTGAAGCCCTCCACCACGTACACGCTCACCGCGAAGGGCACCGGCCAGGGCGGGAAGCAGGTCGACGCGACCTCCACGTTCACGACGCTGAAGCCCGCCGGGAAGCTGGAGAGCGGCATGTCGCCGCTGGACGGCGAGACGGTCGGCGTCGGCATGCCGGTTCAGCTGCTGCTGTCACGGCCGGTGAGCACGAAGGCCGGCAAGGTCGCGGTGGAGAAGGCCCTGGAGATCCAGATGTCCAAGCCCGTCCAGGGCGCCTGGTACTGGGTCAGCGACAAGGAGGTCGACTTCCGTCCCCGCGAGTACTGGCCGACCGGCCAGAAGGTGAAGGTCACCGCTCACCTGGCGGGCGTGAAGGTCGCCGACGGCGTCTACGGCGTCGAGGACCGCGCGGCGAGCTTCACCGTCGGTGAGCGGCACATCACCACCGTCGACGCCGACAAGCACAGCGCGACCGTCACCGAGAACGGCGAGACGGTGAAGACCATGGATGTCAGCCTCGGCAAGCCCGGTCACGAGAGCTACAGCGGGACGATGATCGCGCAGGAGAAGGCGAAGAAGATCATCATGGATTCGGCGACCACCGGGAACCCGGGCGAGTACCGGATCCCCACGAAGTGGAACGTGCGCCTCACCTACAGCGGGGTGTTCGTGCACTCGGCGCCGTGGTCGACCGTCGCGCAGGGCAGCGACAACGTCAGCCACGGATGCGTGAACATGTCCGCCGAGAACGCCAAGTGGTTCTTCGACTTCACCAACCGGGGCGACATCGTCAAGGTGGAGAACACCGGCCGGAAACTGAAGTTCGGCAACGGCCCGACGCCGTGGGCGAAGTCCTGGGAAGGCTGGCTGGAGGGCAGCGCGATCGGCAAGCCGGTCACGGGCACCCCTCTCAAATGACCCCCGCCCCGCAAGCCGCCGGTGAGATCACTGGCACACTTGGTTCCATGCAGAAGCTCTCGTTGGACGCACTGGTACGGGACCATCTCAAGCGCGCCGCCGCGGCCTCCACCGGACGCAGCGCCGACACCGTCTACGGCGGTCACGAGCACGTCCTTCGCCAGACGCTCATCGCGCTGACCTCCGGCACCACGCTGTCGGAGCACGAGAACCCCGGGGAGGCGACGATCACGGTCCTGCACGGGCGGGTACGGTTGCTGAGCGGCGATGACTCCTGGGACGGGATCTCCGGCGACCTGCTGATCATCCCGGCGGCGCGGCACAGCCTGGAGGCGCTGGAGGACTGCGCGATCCTGCTCACCGTCGCCAAGACCCCCTGAGCGACGCCGCCTGACCGGGGCCTGCCGCCCCGGCCCGCCGGGCGGGGCCCGCCCGAGGTCAGCCGCGCCGCAGGTGCGCGAGGCAGGCGCCGGGTTCGGCGAAGGGCTCCAGCCGGTCGGCCTCGACCGGCGCGTCCAGTTCCGTCAGGGCCCCCTGCATGAGGCCGAGGTGGACGTCGCAGACGAGCGGCCCGTACTCCTCGGCGAGTTCCAGGAACGGGCAGTGCCGCAGCCGGATGACGTCCCCGTCGGGTTTCGGGGCGAAGTCGAGGTCGTCGAGGAGGTTGGTGAGCCGGCCGGCGGCCTCCTCCTCGGTCATCCGCTTGAACGGCGGCGGGCGGTCGACGAGGAACCGGCCCCATTCCCGCCCGGCCTGCGCGGCGTTCTCCCTCGCCTGCGGGCCGTCCGCCGCCAGCCGGCTGAGGAGGATCTGGGCGAGCAGCCGGTAGCCGCGGGCGCCGCCGCGGTCCATCCCGGCGCGGGGGGTGTAGACGGTGCGGGGCCGTCCGGGGCCGGAGGGCTGTTCGACGGTCCTCTCCACGGCTCCCTCGGTGGCCAGGGCGTCCAGGTGGAACCGCGCGGTGTTGGCGTGGACTCCGAGCCGCTCGGCGATGTCGGTGACGCCGAGGGGCCCGCCGGCGTCGCGGAGGGCGTCCAGGATCTCGCGGCGGCGCGGACCTTCCGATGTCATGGCGCTCGGCCTCCCTTCCCGATGTTCTTACGAATATACCTGTAATAATCGTGGCAATCGACGTGCGCCGTGGCGCGAATACCAAAGTCGATGGTTGCGCCGACCTGCGGCCGCTGCCCCCGACGACCCGCCGTGGCTAACGTTGAGCCCGTGGATCTCGGGCGATCGTGGCGCGACTGGCTCGGCGACCTGGCGGTCACCGCCGGGGCGGCGCTGCTCGGCACCCTGATGCTCCTGGCATCCCTGAGCGACTTCCCCGAGGGTTCCAAGACCGCGATCCCCCGGGACATCGCCACCGGGGCGGTCTCCTGCGTCATCCTGCTGCTGTGGCGGCGCCGGTACCCGGTCGCCGTCGCGCTCGTGATGCTCGCGCTCCAGATGACGGCGGCGACCGTGCTCGGCACCGCCGCCGCGGCGGTGTTCTCCGTCGCGATGCTCCGGCCATGGCGGACGAGCATCCCGGTCGCGGTCACGGCCGTGCTGGCGTTCCTGGGGCTGTTCTGGCTCGCGCCGCTGTCGGAGCGCGAGTTCCAGGAGGGGAGCGTCTCCTTCGGCCTGCTGTACGCGGTCCTGGTGTCGTCGGGGATGCTGGTGCGGTCCCGGCGGCAGCTCATCGCGTCGCTGGAGGAACGGGCCCGCGCCGCCGAGACCGAGCAGCGGCTGCGCGTCGAGGAGGCCCGGCTGCTGGAACGCGAGCGGATCGCCCGCGAGATGCACGACGTCCTCGCGCACCGCATCTCGCTGCTCGCCGTGCACGCGGGGGCGCTGGAGTTCCGCCCGGACGCGCCCGCCGACCAGCGCGAGGCGGCGGGCGTCATCCGCCGGAGCGCGTACGAGGCGATGGAGGACCTCCGCGAGGTGATCGGTGTGCTGCGGGACGACACGCCCGGCACCGACCCGGAACGGCCGCAGCCGACGCTGGCCGACGTGGCCGGGCTCGTCCGGGAGTCGCGGCGCGCGGGAGGCCGGATCACCCTGGACGAGGACGTCCCCGACCCGGGTCGCGTCCCGCCGCGCATCGGGCGGCACGCCTACCGGATCGTCCAGGAGGGGCTGACGAACGCCCGCAAGCACGCGCCCGGCGCCGACGTCCGGGTGCGGCTCGACACCCGCGCGGGCCTGGACATCGAGATCGTCAACGCGCTGCCGCCCGGCCCGGCGCCCGCGCTCACGATGCCCGTTTCGGGTGCGGGCCTGGTCGGCCTCGCCGAGCGGGTCGCCCTGGTCGGCGGCACGCTGGAGCACGGCCGCACCGGCGACGGCCGCTTCCGGCTGCGCGCCCGCCTCCCGCTGTAGCCCGCGCCCACCTCGCATTGCCGCACCGAACGGTGGGAAGGTGGGAGGCATGGCATCGAACTCCGCACCCCGGCCCGTCCTGGAGGAACTCGACCGCGCCGCCTGCATGCGGCTCATCGGCGACGGCGGCATCGGCCGCATCGCCTTCGACGACGGCGAGGGGCCCACGGTCATCCCGGTGAACTACGCCGTCGACGGGGACGCGGTGATCTTCCGGACGTCGGTCTCGGGCCGGCTCAACCGCAGCCTGCTGACGTCCGTGGTGGGCGGCGAGGTCAGGGCCGCCTTCGAGGTCGACCGGTTCGACGAGCCGACCCGCGAGGGCTGGAGCGTCCTGGTGCGCGGCGGCGCCCACCCGCTGAGCGACGAGGAGAAGGCGACCGCCGCGCAGGTCCGGCCGTGGCCCGGCGGCGAGCGCGAGGCGTGGTTCCGGCTCGCGGCGCAGGAGGTCAGCGGGCGGCGCCTGCACCGGCCGTGATGCCCGGCAGGCCGTAGGGTGACGCCATGGACTCCCCGCCCATCCGCGTGCTGATCGTCGACGACGACGCGCTCGTCCGCGCCGGCCTGTCGATGATGCTGTCGAACGCCGAAGACCTCGAGGTCGTGGCGGACGTCGCCGATGGCGCCGAGGTGGTGTCCGCCGTGAACCGGCACCGGCCCGGCGTGGTCCTCATGGACATCAGGATGCCCCGGCTGGACGGGCTCGCGGCGACCGAACTGCTGCGCGCCCGCCGCGACCCGCCCGAGATCATCATCCTGACGACGTTCGACACCGACGACCACATCGTGCGGGCGATGCGGGCGGGTGCGAGCGGCTTCCTGCTGAAGCACACCCCGCCACCGGAGATCGTCCGGGCGATCCGGGAGGTCGCGGCCGGTGAGCCGATGATGTCGCCGGCGGTGCTGCGCAAGATGATGTCCTATGTCGCCGACTCCGGCGCCGACCCGCGCCAGGCCCGCGCCCGGGACCTGCTGGGCCGGCTGAGCGACGGCGAGCGCGCCGTCGCCGCGCTCGTCGGACGCGGCCGCACCAACAGCGAGATCGGCAGGGAGCTGTCGCTCAGCGTCGCCACCGTGAAGGCGTACGTGTCGCGGCTTCTGACGAAGCTGGATCTGAACAACCGCGTCCAGATAGCCCTCCTCGTCCACGACGCCGCCCTCGACGACTAGGTCTTCGGCCCGCGCGGCTTCAGGGGGACGTTGCGGAGGAGCAGTGCCGCGACGAGGCCCGCCGCCAGGACGGGCAGGGCGGTGAGGAACAGGTCGGAGAAGGCGGCCGCGAACGCCTCCGCGACACCGTCCTGCACGGGCCCGGGGAGCGTGGACAGGACCTCGGGCCGGACGGCGTCGCCGAACGCGGGTACCTGGCCGTCGGGGACGCGCCGTCCGATCTCCTCGGCGAACCGGCTCGAGATGATGGTGCCGAAGACGGCCATGCCCGCGGCGGTGCCGAGCATCCGCGTCGCGAAGACCCCTGAGCCGGCGGCGCCCAGGTCGCGGCTCGGGGCGGCGTTCTGCGCGATGAGCATGACGACCTGCTGCGACAGTCCCGCGCCGAACCCGAGCAGCGCCATGTAGCACCCGGCGGTGAACAGGCCGGTGTGGACGTCCATCGTCGCCAGCAGCGCGACGCCGGCCGCGCTGAGCGCCATGCTCGCGGCGGGCAGCCGGTGGTAGCGGCCGGTCCGGTGGATGTAGGTGCCGGCGCCCATCGCGGCGGCGACGAGGCCGAGCATCATCGGCAGGAGCAGCAGGCCCGAGTCGGTCGCGCCCACTCCCCCGACGACCTGGAAGAACATCGGCAGGTAGGTGGCGAGCCCGAACCCGGTCGCGCCGCCCACGGCCGCGACGGCGCAGGCCACGGCGAAGGACCGGTCGCGGAACAGCCGCGGCGGGATGACCGGCTCGGCGGCCGTCCGCTCGGCCAGGACCCATACGGCGAACAGCACCACCGCCGCGGCGGCGAGCCCGAGGACGACCGGCGAGGTCCACGCGTACCGCGTCCCGGCCCAGCTGGTGAACAGGGTGAAGCAGGTGACCGCCGCGCCGAGCAGGACGATGCCGGGGTAGTCGATCCGCGGCCTGCGTTCCGGCCGGGGCAGCCGCAGGAACAGCACGGTCGTCGCGGTGGCGGCGAGGCCGAGCGGCAGGTTGACGTAGAACACCCACCGCCACGAGGCGTGGTCGGTGAGGAAGCCGCCGATCAGCGGGCCCGCGATGCTGGACACCGCGAAGATCAGCGCGGAGTAGCCCTGATACTTCGCGCGCTCGCGCGGCTCGAACAGGTCGCCGGTCAGCGCGAACATCGAGCTCAGCAGGCAGCCGGCGGCGGCGCCCTGGACGACGCGGAACACGATCAGCCAGTTCATCGACGGCGCCGCCCCGCACGCCGCCGACCCCGCCATGAACCCGAGGAGCCCGATCAGCAGGATCGGCCGGCGCCCGAACAGGTCCCCCAGCCGTCCCGACAGGGGGACGGTGACGCTGGTGGCCAGCACGTACGCGGTCGACACCCACGCGAGCCGGTCGAGCCCGCCGAGGTCCCCGACGAGCGTGGGCAGCGCGGTGCCGAGCACCGTCGCGTCCAGCGAGGACATGAGCCCGGCGAGCATCAGCCCGCCGAACACCAGCAGCCGGTGCCGGCGGCTCATCGGCGCGGTCGTGTCCGGGCCGGGTCGTTCCGTTGCAGTCATGTGCACCTCACATTTATGTGCTTTGAGCAATTGAATGCTAGACGCATGCAGATGTGGGATGCAACCTAGCTAAGATGCTCACCATGAGCGAGGAGTCGTCGCACAGCGGAGCGGGGCAGGACAGCGGAGCGGGGCACGACGGGGCGATGGACGCCGTCGAGCGGAGCATGGTCAAGCTGCGGCGCGGCATGTCGCGGCAGCGGCTCGGCAAGGCGGCGATCCGGGAGCACAACCTCCCCGTGGACGTCCAGATCCTGCACGTCGTGGACATCATCGACGAGGGCCCCGACCACGCCGGCCAGGAGATGAGCGTCGGCCTGGTCGCCACCCGCCTCGGCGTCGACGCCTCCCGGGGCAGCCGCATCGTCGCCGAGGCCGTCAAGTCGGGCTACGTCCGCCGCGTCGCGTCCCAGGAGGACGGCCGCCGCATCCACCTGGAACTCACCGGCGCCGGGCAGGCCGTCGTGGACGCCACCCGCCGCACCCGCCACGAGCACTTCGCCAAGGCCATGAGCGACTGGACGGACGAGGAGCGCACCGAGTTCGCCCGCCTCCTGTCCCGCTTCGTCCACACCTACGACGACTGAGCGACCCCACCCCAGGCGAAAAGGGCACGACAGGCGTCCGCGCAACGGCGCAGAATGGCGCTCTCGGCGGCGTGCGAGGCGCCGTCCGCCCGACGGGAGCGGTCCCATGATCGACGCCGACACGGTCACGCGGTACGGCCTGCCGGGCCATCTCAGGTCGGTGCCCGACGAGATCGACGCACGCGACCTGCCCGTCACCGGGACACTGCCGCCCGAGCTGAACGGACGCTACATCCGCAACGGCCCCAACGCCCTTCCCGGCGCGGCCACCGGGCACGCGCAGGTGGGGCCCGGCATGCTGCACGGCGTCCGGCTCCGGCAGGGCCGCGCCGAGTGGTACCGCAACCGGTGGGTGCGGACGGGCGCCTTCGCAGGACGGCCGTTCGCCGGTCCCGACGGGAGGCTCGACCTCACCGCGACGTCGGCGAACACCCATGTGATCCGCCACGCCGACCGCGTCCTCGCGCTCGTCGAGGTCGGCCTCCCCCACGAGGTCACCCCGGACCTCGACACGGTCGGGCCCTGCGACTTCGGCGGACGCCTGACCACGGCGATGACCGCCCATCCCAAGCTCGACCCGGTCACCGGCGAGCTGCACTTCTTCGGCTACGGGATGCGGCCGCCGTTCCTGACCTATCACCGGCTCGACGCCGCCGGGCGGCTCGTCCACAGCCGGGAGGTCACGGTCCCGGCGGGCACGATGATGCACGACTTCGCCATCACCGAGCACCATGTCGTCTGGCTCGACCTGCCGGTCACGTTCCAGCGGCACCTCGTCGGCCGGGCCATGCCCTACATGTGGGACGACGCCTACGGCGCCCGCCTCGGCGTCATGCGCCACGACCGCCCCGGCGCCCCTGTGCACTGGTTCGAGATCGACCCCTGCTTCGTGTTCCACGTCGGCAACGCGCACGAGGACGAGGGGCGGATCGTCCTGGACGCCGTCCGGTACACCAAGGCCGAGTTCACGTCGCTGTGGGACCTGCTGTCACAGATGAAGGTCCCTCCGGGAGGGGCCACCGCCGGACGCGCCCGCCTCCACCGCTGGACCCTGGACCCCGGCACCGGCACCGCCGCCGGACAGGCGCTGGACGACCGCGTCGTCGAGTTCCCGACCCTGGACGACGAGCGCGTGGGACGTCCCGCCCGCTACCTGTACACGGTCACCGGGACCGAACCGCTCAGCCGCGACGAGTGCGCGATCGTCAAGTACGACACCGCCACCGGAGCCGCCACCGCCCACGACCTGGGCTCCGACACGATGATCGGCGAGGCGGTCTTCGTCCCCGCAGGCGGCCGCCGGGGCGAGGACGACGGCTGGCTCGTCGCCATCGCCACCACCCGCGACGGCACCGCCTCGCGGCTGCTCGTCCTGGACGCCACCGACGTCCGCCCGGTCGCCGCGGTGGAACTGCCGAGGGGCGTGCCGTCCGGTTTCCACGGCTCCTGGATCCCGGACGACTAGGCTCGCCCGAGTGGACGAGGCCGAACTTCTGACGCAGGCCCGCGCCGGGGACCCGGCGGCGTTCGACAGGCTCGCCGCCCCGTACCGGAGTGAGCTGAAGGCGCACTGCTACCGCATGCTCGGCTCCCTGCACGACGCGGAGGACGCGCTGCAGGAGACGATGCTCGCCGCCTGGCGCGGCCTGGGCGGTTTCGAGGGACGCAGTTCGCTGCGAACCTGGCTGCACCGGATCAGCACCAACGCGTGCTTGAGGTTGAGCTCGAAACGCCCGCGGCGCGTCCTGTCCCCCGACCACGGTCCGCCGCGCAGCGGCACCGACGACCTCGGCGAGCCGGTCACCGGCCCGGTGTGGCTGGAACCGTGGCCGGACGTCCCCGCCGACGATCCCGGCCCGGCCGGCGCGTTCGCCCGCCGCGAGGGCGTGGAACTGGCCTTCGTCGCCGCGTTGCAGCACCTGCCGGCCACCCAGCGGGCGGTGCTCATCCTCCGGGAGTGCTGGAGTTCTCCGCCGCCGAGGTCGCCGGGTTCCTCGACCTCACACCGGCCGCCGTCAACAGCGCCCTGCAACGCGCCCGCAAGGCCGTCCAGGAACGGGTACCGCCCACCACGCAGCGGACCGAACTGTCGGCGCTCGGCGCGGACGGGCAACGCGAGCTGATCGACGCCTTCGTCACCGCGTGGGAGCGCGCCGACGTCGACACACTCGTCACCCTCCTCGCCGAGGACGCCCGCTTCACCATGCCGCCGCTGCCCGCCTGGTTCGACGGCCGCGACAGCGTCGTCCGCTTCCTCACCGAACGGGTCTTCGCCACGCCCTGGCGCCTCGTGCCGATCCGGGCCAACGGGCAGCCCGCGTTCGCCTGCTACCAGGGAGAGCCCCGGCAAGGAGATCCTCATGTTCGGCAGTCACACGCTGTGGAACGACCTCCTCGCCGCCGGCCTGGTCGACGAACTGCACCTCATGATCGGCCCTGCCTTCCTGGGCAGCGGCACGCAGGTGTTCAAGGGCCCCGCCCCGGTCCGGCTGCGACTCCTGGAGTCCCGCGCCCTCCCGAACTCCAGCCTCGTCCTCACCCGCCACGCCCCCGCCGAATAGCGCGTCCACCCCGGCGGCCTCCGCGCCGCCGGGGTGGCCACGCAAACCGGGCCGCACTACCTTGAGTGCGGTGGACTTCGTCAAAGCGGCCGCCCTGATCGCCCTCGGCTCGGGCCTGCTGTGGGGCGGCTGGGTGGAGGTACTCGCCTGGTCCCGTCGGCATCGGCGCGGAGTACGCACGGTCGCGATCGTCGTCGGGCACCGCTCACCGGTCACCGCGAGTCCCGGAACCATGCAGCGGTCGGGAGTCTTCGAGTTCAGGACCGAGGACGGCCAGGTGGTTCAGGCGACCAGTTCGCTGTCCAGCCCGCGCGGCCCGAAGGTCGGAACCCGGATCCCCATCGTGTACGACCCGGCAGACCCCGCGGGCAGCGCGGACCGCCCCGGCGTCCTCACCTTCAAGATCGTCGCAGTGGTCCCCGTCATGCTCGCCATCGGCACGGCCCTCATCATCTACGGCGCCACGTTCCTGACCTGACGGACCTCAGGAGAGGCGCTTGCGGAGCAGGCAGAACTCGTTGCCCTCCGGGTCGGCGAGGACGACCCAGCTCTCCTCCCCCGTCTGCCCGACGTCGGCGTGCCGCGCCCCGGCGGCCAGCAGCCGCTCAAGTTCGGCGTCCTGGTCGCGATCCGTGGGGTTGACGTCGATGTGCAGCGGCAGCTTGCCCGGCCTGGCGTCCTCGCTGGGACTGAGAACGAGCGTCGGCTGGAGCCCTCCGCCCCCTTCCGGGGGACCGATCTCGATCCCGTCGTCCTCCCGGGCCAGCACCACGAACCCCAGCACCTCGCACCAGAACTCCGCGAGCCTCTCCGCATCACGGCAGTCGAGCACGAGCTCACTGATCCGACACGCCACAGCCTTCACCCTCTCCCTTCACGCGAGGTCGAACGCACCGCTCTTCACCTCGTCCAAGAACACACGCCACTCCCCCTGCGAGAACCCCAGCACCGGCCCCGCCGGATCCTTGGAGTCACGTGCGGCGACCGCCCTCCGCAACTGCGCCACCTCGACACACTGGGTGCCTTGCCCAGAGCTGTAGCTACTCGTGCGCCATACAAAGCTTGAAAGACCCTGTTCACTCATAGATCGGACAATATCCGTTCGATGAGCATCCGAGAATCCGTTTCGGACAGTGCGATCTTTCGAAGCTGGTCGAACGCTTCGTTGTAGTGGTCGACGTCCGACGGCTCGTCCACGTACCAGCTGCGGGTTAGGCTGTCGATCGCCACGACCTCGAACAGCTCGTCTGGCCCGATCCCCAGGATCGTGAAGGCACCCTCGCCGCCAGGATGGGCCCCTGCCGAGAACGGAAGGATCTGAAGCGCGATGTGCGCTAAATCTGCCATCGTCAGCAGCTTGGTCAGCTGTTGCCGCATGACCGCGGAGCCGCCCATCATTTGGCGCAGCGCGGTTTCCCCGATTATGGCCGATATGTTCGGTGGGTCTTGTTCGTGGAGCCGTTGGCGACGCAGCCGAAAGCTGACTTCGGTCTCGATATCACGCGGGCTGCGGAGCTCACTTCCCGAACCTGCGATCACGGCTCGCGCATACTCCTCCGATTGCAGGAGACCGTGCACCAGCAGCGGCTCGTAGATCCGAGCGCGCGAAGCGTCGGCCTCAAGAGCGGCGAAGTCGACGACGCCGGGTTCCAGGCGCTCGTTGAAGTCGTGCCACCAGCCGTTCTGGCGCCCCTGCTTGGCCAGGGAGAGCAGGCGCTTGCGGACGAGTTCGTCCGTGATGTCGTACATATCCAGGATGTACTTGAGGTCGCGGGGGCGGATGGCGCGATGGCCGTTCTCGTAGGCGCTGAGCGACGCCTGTGAGCGGTCGAGGAGGCGGCCGGCGGCGCCCTGGGTGAGCCCGAGATCCTCACGGAACTTCTTCAGGGCGTCGCCGATCTTTCGGCGGCGATACGTCTGCCGGTCTTCGTATCTCATACCGCGAGAATGTCACGCTGTGTACGTGATCGGTTCGATCCCGTGAAAGTTAGAGATATTCGTTCTTACGCCTATCACGGGGTCGATGGAGTGATCATCGAATACTTCTCACCTCCTCCAATGGTGTTGATGCGGTGACGGAGGGCGATCAGCCTTGGCGGGTGACATTCGGAGGAGGAATCACGATGACATCCGCCAAGGTGGGAGAGCTGGAGCTTCTCGCCGTGCTCACGCTTCCCGGCGTGGAGCGTTCCGTCCGGCATGCCCGGCTGTTCCTGCGGGACACGCTCGTCCCGGGACTCGTGCCGCCGGACGACGAACTACTCGACGACATGGCGCTCGTTGTGGCCGAGTTCGCGGGGAACGGGATCAGGCACACCGCGTCCGGGCGGGGCGGGGAGATCCACATCGCGTTGTGGGCGGGTGACAGTGTTCTGCGGGCCGAGGTCAGTGACGACGGGGCGGGTGGGGAGCGGCCGGTTCTGCGGGACGCGCAGGACGGGGAGAGCGGGCGCGGCCTGCAGATCGTCGACGCGCTCGCGTCCCGCTGGGGACACCGGCCCGACGGCCCGCGCACGACCGTGTGGGCCGAGTTCCCCGCACGGGTGCAGCGCTGATCCGCCTACACCCGTGGTTGCGGCTCGGGCGCGTCGCGGTACCCCAGAAGTTGCGGGGAGGGTCCGCACGGCCGGGCCGTGAGGGGGAATGCCCCGGCCGGGCCGACGTCTAGGCTGGTCGCATGGGTGGTTGGTCCGGATTGCGCGGCCGGGCGGCGGACGGGATCCTGGCCGGTGGCGTCCTGCTGCTGGTGGCCGCCGGCAGCCTGCGGTCGCTGATCGGCACCCGCGAAGAGCCCTGGTCGGTCACCGCCCTGTCCTGGGTTCTGATCATCGCCGCCTGCGGTGCCCTGTACTTCGGCCGCCGTCGTCCGGTGGCGGTCGCGGCGGTCGCGGTGGCGGCCACGAGCGCCCACTACGTCATCAGCGCGTACGACGGGCCGCTGATGATCGCGCCCATCGTCGCGCTCTACATGATCGCGGCCCAGGGACGGATCCAGGCGGCCGTCGCCGTCGCCGCCCTGATCGTCATCGCGACGGGGGCGGGGACGCTCGCGGGCGCCGAGGACGTCAACGGGGTCGCGGTGTTCATGCTGACCGGGTGGGTCGTGGCGATGGTGGCGCTGGGCTGGGTCCGGCACAGCCGCCAGATCTACCTGCGCGAGGCCGAGCAGCGCGCCGCCGGTGAGGAGCGGCTGCGCATCGCCCGCGACCTGCACGATGTGGCGGGGCACCACATCTCGCTCATCAACGTCCAGGCCGGGACGGCGCTGCACCGGTTCCAGCGGGACCCGGCGCAGGCGGAGGCCGCCCTCGCCGCGATCAAAGAGTCGAGCCGGGACGCGCTGCGCGATCTGCGCGCGACGCTCGGCGTCCTGCGACAGGCCGATGAGGAGGCGCCGACGGCGCCCGCTGCGGGTCTCGACAGGCTCGGTGAGCTGGTCGAGTCGGCGCGGGCGGCGGGACTCACGGTCCATGTCCGCTCCACGGGCGGGGACGCGCCGCTGTCGGCGGGTGTGGACCTGGCCGCGTACCGCATCGTGCAGGAATCGCTGACCAACGTGGTCCGGCACGCCTCCGCCTCGGTGGCCACCGTGCGCATCGAGCGCGGGCAGCGGGCGGTTCTCATCGATGTCGCCGACGACGGCCGGGGCGGGGCCGCGGACGCCATGGGCGGCGGCGTCCGCGGGATGCGGGAACGCGCCCGCGCGCTGGGCGGCGAGCTGACCGCGGGCCCCGGGCCGGACGGCGGTTTCCTCGTCCGGGCCTGCCTGCCCCATGGGAACGGAGCCTCATGATCAAGGTTCTGCTGGCCGACGACCAGCGGCTGGTGCGCGCCGGATTCGGCTCCATCCTCGACGACGAGGACGACATCACCGTGGCCGGGGAGGCCGCGAACGGCGAGGAGGCCCTCGCCGCCTGCCGCGCGCTGCGTCCGGACGTGGCGCTGATGGACATCCGGATGCCCGGCATGGACGGGCTGGAGGCCGCCCGGCGCATCACCTCCGACCGTCGTCTCGACGGCGTCAAGGTCGTCATCCTGACCACCTTCGACCTAGACGAGTACGTGTACGGTGCGCTGCGGGCCGGCGCCGCCGGCTTCCTCCTCAAGGACACCGACCCGGAGGAGCTGATCCGCGCCGTGCGGGTCGCGGCGCGCGGGGACGCGCTGATCACCCCGTCGGTCACGCGCCGCCTCATCGCCGAGTTCGCCGGGCGGGTCAAGGCGCCCGTCCCCGGCCCCCGGCTGAAGGCCCTCACCGACCGGGAACGCGAGGTCATGCTGCTCGTGGCCGCCGGGCTCAGCAACGACGAGATCGCCGCCCGCCTCGTCCTCAGCCCCGCCACGGCCAAGACCCACGTCAGCCGCATCATGTCGAAGCTGGACGTGCGGGACCGCTCGCAACTGGTCGTCCTGGCCTACGAGTCCGGGATGGTCAACCCGGGCTGGATGACCGGCGGGCCGCAACCGCCGGGGTAGGCGGGCCGCCGCCCCGCAACTCGCGGGGTAGGACGAGTGCCAGCCGGAGGCCGATGCCGCGCGGCATGCCGTGCCCGGAGGCTGGCCTGTATGAGCGCACCATCCAATAGGGCCACCGGCGCTTTCGTCGGCCTCCTCGCCGGCGGGGCCGCGGGGTTCTTCCTCACCGAGTCGGTCGCCGCCTTCTTCCATTTCGCTCTCGACCGCACGCTCGACGTGGACGGCACCGGCGCTCTGCTGGCCGTCTTCATCGGCGTCCCGATCCTGTGCGCCGTGCTCGGCGCCGCCATCGGCGTCCGCCTCGGCGGACGTCAGGGAGGTTGACCGCCATGTCCTCGACCACAGAGTCCCCGAACGCGGGGTCCCCGAACGCGCGGACGGGAACGTTCGGCCGCCTGGCCTCCTGGTCGCAGCGCCACCGATGGACCGCGCTCCTGCTGTGGGTGCTGGCGGTCGCGGCGATCACGGTCGGCTCGCAGGCCGCCGGCGCGACCTACCACAACGACTTCTCGCTGCCCGGCACCGATTCCCAGGCCGCCGCCGACCTGATGGAGGAGCACGGCTCACTCCAGGCGGGCGCCACCGTCCAGATCGTCTTCAAGGACGCCCGGGGATTGAGCGGCGACCGCACCGCCATCGACGGGATGCTGAACGAGGTGCGCGGGCTGCCGAGCGTCGCCGACGTCCAGCCTCCGGGCACCGGCTCGATCTCCGAGGACGGCACGATCGGCTACGCCGCCGTCACCCTCGGCGGCTCGGCCGAGGACGTGCCGTCCGCGCACGTCACCGAGATCATCGAGACCGCGAAGTCCGCCGGCGGGGACGGCCTCCAGGTCGAACTGGGCGGGGACGCCGTCCGGGGAGCGCAGGAGGAAGGCGGCGGAGGCGCCGAGGGCGCGGGGATGCTGGCCGCGCTGGTCATCCTGATCCTGCTGTTCGGCTCCATCGTGGCCGCCGCGGTCCCGCTGGTCACCGCCCTGTTCGCGGTCGGCGGCGCGGTCGGGCTCATCGCGCTGGCCTCGCACGTCTTCACCGTCGCCGACTTCACCCCGCCGATCATGATGCTGATCGGGCTGGGCGTCGGCGTGGACTACGCCCTGCTGATCTTCTACCGCTACCGGCACGAACTCCGCGGCGGCGCGGACCCGGCGGCGGCCGCCCGCACGGCGCTGGACGCGGCCGGCCGGACGGTCTTCTTCGCCGGCTGCACCGTCATCATCGCGCTGCTGGGGCTGATCGTCCTCGGCCTGGGCTCGCTCCAGGGCGTCGCGCTGGCCGTGGCGCTGACCGTGCTGGTGACCATGGCGGCGTCGCTGACGCTGCTGCCCGCGCTCCTCGCCGTGTTCGGCGGCCGCATCCAGCGGCAGGTCCGCAAGCGCGCGGGCCGCTCCCGGGACGACGGCTGGCGGCGGCTGGCCACGGCCGTGCAGCGCCGTCCCGTCCCCGCGCTGCTCGTCGCCGTCGCGGCCCTGCTCGCCCTGTCGGCGCCCGCCCTCGACATGCGGCTCGGCTTCGCGGACGCGGGCAACGACGCTCCGTCCACCACCACCCGGCAGGCGTACGACCTGCTGGCGGAGGGGTTCGGCCCCGGCTTCAACGGCCCGCTGGTCATCGTCGCCGAAGGCCCGGCCGCGCAGCTGCGGCCGACGCTGGAGCAGACCGAGGGGATCGCCGCGACGACCCCGCCGCTGCCGTCGAAGGACGGTGCGGTGTCCACCGTCATCGCGTTCCCGGACACCGCGCCGCAGGACGAGGCCACCGCCGGACTCGTCCACACGCTCCGCGACGACGTCCTCCCGGCCCTCTCCCAGAGGACCGGCACGGACTACCTGGTCGGCGGCCCCACGGCCGCCACGCAGGACTTCGCCGACTCGGTGTCGGAACGGATGCCGCTGTTCGTCGCCGTGGTCGTCGGACTGTCCGCCGTCCTGCTCATGGTGGTGTTCCGGTCGGTGCTGATCCCGGTCAAGGCCGCGCTGCTCAACCTGCTGTCCATCGCCGCCGCGCTGGGCGCCATCACCCTGGTGTTCCAGGACGGCCGGTTCGGCGCGCAGCCCGGCCCGATCGAGGCGTTCATCCCCGTGATGATCTTCGCGATCGTGTTCGGGCTCTCCATGGACTACGAGGTGTTCCTCGTCTCCCGCATCCACGAGGAGTGGGAACGCACCGGGGACCCCGCGCACGCCGTCCGCGAGGGCCTGGCCGCCACCGGCAAGGTCATCACCGCGGCCGCCGCCATCATGATCGTGGTGTTCGCGGCGTTCATCCTCAGTCCCGGCCGGATGCTGCAGCAGTTCGGCCTGGGCCTCGCGGTCGCCGTCCTCCTGGACGCCGTGGTGATCCGCTGCCTGATCGTCCCGGCGGTCATGCAGCTGCTCGGCAGATACGCCTGGTGGCTTCCCGGCCCCGTGGCGAAGCGCCTCCCGAGGGTCGCCCTGGAACGCCCCAGCTGAACGTGACGGTCAAGCCAGGGCGGTGCAGAGGGCGTCCAGCGCGGCAGGGTAGGCGGAGCCCTGCGGGGTGCTGTAGCCGGCGATGAGGCCCTGCGGGCGTCCGGCGGGGTTCTGCCAGTGGTCGCGGAGCGGCATGAGGGCGAGGCCGAGAGCTTCCGCGCGGTGCACGATCTCGTCCTCCCCCGGGCCGTCGTCCGGGAGGAGGACGAGGGCGTGCAGGCCGGCCGCGACTCCCCGCACGCGGACGTGCGGCACCCGCTCGCGGAGCGTCTCGACCAGGAGGTCCCGGCGGCGGCGGTAGCGGAGCCGCGACGCCCGGACGTGCCGGTCGTAGGCGTGGCCGCCGATCAGGTCGGCGAGGACGAACTGCCCCAGCCGTAGGCGGCGCTCACGGTCCCGCGGGAGAAGCCCAGTTCGAGGGCGAGCGCGCGGGTCGACGGCAGCGTGGCACCGGGAGGTTCTCCTTGACGAGCCCCCTGAAGACGGGCCGGTCAACAGGGTCCACATGGTGGCGGGCGGGATGTTCGTGATGTGCGACTCCACGGTCCCCGGCGAGGATCACGGGTTCCTCGACGACGCGACCATCGACTGGCTCGACCGGGCCCTCGCCGCGGAGCCCGGCACCCCCGCGTTCGTCTGCTTCCACCACCCGCCGGTGACGCTGGGCATCCCGTACGTGGACGCGATACGGCAGTTCGGCGAAGGACGGCTGGCCGAGGTCGTCGAACGGCACCCGCACGTCGTCGCCGTCCTGTGCGGGCACGCGCACACGGCGGCGGCCACGACCTTCGCGGGGCGGCCGCTGCTCGTCGCACCCGGGGTCGTCTCCACGCTCAACCTGCCGGGGCAAGGGGGCGACATCGCCGACTACGGCGCTCCCCCGGGGCTGGCGTTCCACGTCCTGGACGACGAGGGCCGCCTGATGACGCATTTCCGCACCGTCTAGCGGCGGGTCGTCCAGGTGCGGGTGATCTCCTCGGCGGCGTCGCGGACGAGGGTCCGGTAGCGGTCGACGGCCTCGGGGGTGAAGCGGTGGCGGGGTCCGCAGACGCTGATGGAGCCGTGGACCTCGCCGTCCGGGCCGAACAGGGGCGCGGCGACCGAGCCGGCGTCGGCCTGCCGTTCGCCGAACGAGACGGCGACGCCGTCGCGGGCCGTCTCGGTGAGGCGGGCGCGGAGGGCGGCGGCGTCGCCGGGCGTCCGGTCGGTGAGGGCGGCGAGCGGGCGGGACAGGAGGGCTTCGCGGCGGTCCTCGGGGAGGAACGCGAGGATCACGCGGCCGGACGAGCCCGCGTGCAGGGGGAACCGGCGGCCGACCTCGACCGTCATCTTGACCTCGCGGGGGCTCTCGAACTGGTCGAGGTAGACCCGCTCGTCCCCGACGAGGCCGGACAGCGTGGTCGTCTCGGCCGTCGCGTCCCGCAGCCCGCGCAGGACGGGCGCGGCGGCGTCGCGGACGTTGAACCCGCGCAGCGCGCTGACACCGAGCGCGACGGCGGCGGGGCCGAGCCGGTAGCCCGCCGCGCCGGCCTCCAGCACCTCGCGGGACACCAGCGACTGCAGGATCCGGTACACGACGGCCTTGGAGATGCCGAGTTCGCGGCTGATGGCGCTGACGCCGAGGTGTTCGGGCCCGCCGGCGAACAGCAGCAGCACGTCCGCGACCCGCCCGGCGACCTCGGTCCCCCCGGGGGCGGCCGCTCCCGGCGGTGCGGTGGCGGTCTGGTCGGTCACGGGCACGATCCTAGGGTTCAGCGGCCGCGGCGCAGGTAGCGGCCGACCGGGTCGCCGGCGATCTCTCCGCCGGCGCAGACGCGGTGGCCGCGGACGAAGGTGTCGGTCACCCTGGCCGTCATGGCGAAGCCCTCGAACGGCGTGTACTCCTGCGTGGATTCGGAGTCGGCGGCGCGGACCGTCCAGGAGACGTCGGGGTCGACCAGGGCGATGTCGGCGTCGTAGCCCTCGGCGATGGCGCCCTTGTTGAGGAGCCCGTAGCGCCGGGCCGGGTTCCAGGACGTCAACCGCGCGACGCGCTGGAGCGGCAGGCCGCGTTTGAGGCCCTCGCCGACGAGTCCGGGCAGCAGGTATTCGGCGCCGCCGAAGCCGGACTTGGCGAGGAAGACGTCGTCGCGGTCGGCGCCGAACTTCATCTCGTCGCGGCAGCAGGCATGGTCGCTGACGACCCAGTCGACGTCCCCGGCGAGGACGTGCCGCCAGAGCGCCTCGACGTCGGCGCGGTCGCGCAGCGGCGGGTTGACCTTGCCGCCGAGGCCGTGGGCGGTGTCGACGTCGGCGAGGAGGTGCCCGATGGTGACCTCGCGGCGGAAGTCGATGTGGGGGAACGCGCCCGCCATGGTGAGCGCGGCCGACAGCGCCTTCTCCGACGACAGGTGCAGCAGGTTGATGTTGGGCAGGCCGGTCTCGTGCGCGAGGTAGGACGCGATGGTGACGGCGAGGCCCTCCGAGTGCGGCGGGCGGGACGCGCTGTAGGCGCGCAGGCCGGTGAGCGACGGGTCCTGCTCGGCCATCCTGGTGTAGGCGGTCATGATCTCGGCGGTCTCGCAGTGCAGCGACAGCGAGATGTACGGCGCGTGGTCGGAGAGGCGCTCACGGGTCCGCTGGACGCCGCGCATGACGAACTCGAAGTGCGCGAGGTCGTAGCGTTCGCCGGGCGGCGTCATGAGGAAGTCGCTCTGGCTGGACGAGCGTCCGTGCAGGCCGTGGCTCCCGTAGAACATGAAGACCTTGAACGAGGTGACGCCGTGCTCCTCGACCAGGTACGGGATCTCGTCGATGTGCCCGGCCGCCATCGGCGCGAGGTGGAACGCGTAGTCGACGTAGGCGTTGCCCTGCGCGGCGCTCAGGACCTCGGGGAAGAACTCGCGGTAGGGGCCGCCCTTGTTCAGGTAGTACTGGCCGGTCCGCATGTAGGTCAGGGACGTGGTGACGCCGCCCTGCGCGCAGGCACGGCTCTCGGTGCGGGTGTCGGCGGCGAGGTCGTTGTAGATGCCCCAGTGCTGGTGGGCGTCGACGACGCCGGGGAACGCGAGCCGTCCGCCGCCGTCGATCACGGTGGCGGCGTCGTCCTCGGGGAGGCCGGGGGCGACGCGGGTGATGGTGCCGCCGGCGACGGCGATGTCGAGGGACTGCGGCCCGGTGCCGTCGGGTGCGTCGGGACGGACCACCCGCACGTTCTTCAGCAGCAGCTCGGTCGTCGCCATCGTGTCTCCTTCTCGGGTGGTCAGGCACGGTACCGGGTGGTCGGGCGCCCACCTGCCACAGCTCCCCGATGCATGTTCCGCTGGCAGGAACAACGGATCACCGTTGCGTCAGGGTGGCATTCCGACCGGTGACCGGTCAATATCGAGGCCGGACTTGACGCAACATGGCCACAGGCACCGATCCGATAGCGCTGGGGCGCTTCCGCAGATCGGATTCCATGACCCATACTGTTTCTCTAAGCGGAACGACGATGCGGAAGGCGGTACCGCCCCATGACCGACGCCCTGTCCGGAGTCCGCGTCCTCGACGCGGCCACCCTGTTCGCCGGGCCGCTCGCCGCGACGCTGCTCGCCGACTTCGGGGCCGAGGTCATCAAGATCGAGCATCCGAAGGGCGACCCGGTGCGCGGCCACGGCGCGCAGCGCGACGGCGCCGGGCTCTGGTGGAAGATGCTCGGACGCGGCAAGAAGGCCGTCACCCTGTACCTCGGCTCCCCCGAGGGGCAGGAGCTGTTCCGCCGGCTCGCCGCCGACGCCGACGTGGTGATCGAGAACTTCCGTCCGGGCACGCTGGAGCGCTGGGGGCTCGGACCGGACGAGCTGCAGAAGGCCAACCCGGGGCTGGTCGTGGCGCGCGTCACCGGGTTCGGGCAGACCGGCCCCTACGCCGGGCGTCCCGGCTTCGGGACGCTCGCCGAGGCGATGAGCGGGTTCGCCGCGATCACCGGCGAGCCCGACGGCCCGCCGACCCTGCCGCCGTTCGGGCTCGCCGACGGGATCGCCGCGCTGACCACCGCGTTCGCGATCATGACGGCGCTGCGGGCACGGGAGGCCACCGGCGAGGGCCAGGTGATCGACCTCGCCATCATCGAGCCGATCCTCACCGTGCTCGGACCGCAGATCATCACCTACGACCAGCTCGGCGAGCTGCAGGCCCGCACCGGCAACCGGTCGCACAACAACGCGCCCCGCAACACCTACCGGACCCGCGACGGCGGCTGGGTCGCGGTCTCCACCAGCGCCCAGTCGATCGCCGAGCGGGTGATGCGGCTGGTCGGGCGGCCCGAGCTGATCGACGAGCCGTGGTTCGCGACCGGCGCCGACCGCGCCCGGCACGCCGACGTGCTGGACGAGGCCGTCGGCTCCTGGATCGCCGCACGCGACCGCGACGACGTCGTCGCGGCGTTCGAGGACGCGCAGGCCGCCGTCGCTCCGATCTACGACGCCGCCGACGTCATGGCCGACCCGCAGTTCGAGGCGCTCGGCACCATCGCGACCGTCCCGGACGGCGAACTCGGCCCGGTGAAGATGCAGAACGTCCTGTTCCGGCTGTCGCGGACGCCGGGGCGGATCGAGTCGGCCGGGCCGCCGCTCGGCGCGCACACCGCCGAGATCCTCGCCCGGTACGGGGTAGGCGAGGAAAAGCTGGACGAACTGCGCGCCAAAGGGGTGATCGGGTGACGCCGCGAGACCCGCTCCCCCGGACCTGGCTCTACGTCCCCGGAGACCGTCCGGACCGCATCGGCAAGGCCCTCGCATCGGACGCGGACACGGTGGTCCTCGACCTGGAGGACGCCGTCGCCCCGGCCCGCAAGCCGGCCGCCCGGCGGGCCGTCCTGGACGCCCTGGCCGCGGGGCACGCCGCGCACGTCCGGATCAACGCGCCCGCCACCCCCGACGGCGCCGCCGACCTCGCCGGCCTCGCCGCCGCGCCGGGCGCCCTCGCCGGTGTCCGCGTCCCCAAGAGCGAGGACCCCGGCGAGCTGTGCCGCGTCGCCGGAACGCTCGGCGTCCCGGTGTTCCCGGTGCTGGAGTCGGCGCTCGGCGTGGAGAACGCCCTGGCCCTCGCCACCGCGCACCCGCTCGTCGCCGGGATCTCCCTCGGCGAGGCCGACCTGGCCGCCGACCTGCGCGTCGGCGGCGGAGAGGCGCTGGCGTGGCCGCGGTCCCGGGTGGTCGTCGCCGCCCGCGCCGCCGGGCTGCCGTCGCCGCCGCAGAGCGTGTGGACGGCCGTCCGCGACCTGGACGGGCTGCGCGCCGACACCCTCGCGGGGCGGCGGGCCGGGTTCTTCGGCCGGTCGGTGATCCATCCCGCGCAGATCCCCGTCGTCCACGAGGCGTGCGCCCCGGACCCGGGGGACGTCGCGTGGGCCCGCGACCTGATGAGCCAGGTGACCGAACGCGGCGGCGCGGCGGGGAACGGCGCCGCATGGATCGACTCCGCCGGCCGGTTCGTGGACAAGGCGGTCGTCGAGCGCGCCACCTGGCTGCTCGCCGCCGCCGACGCCGTCCGGCCCGTCAAGGAAGGCCACGCATGAACGCCCACGACCCGCTGCTCGCGGCCGTCGCCGGCGGGGTCCGGCTGATCGAGCTGGGGCAGCCGTTCTTCACCGGCATGCCCTGCTCCCCCAACCACCCCGGGTTCCGGATGACGCTGATCCGGCGGCACGGCGACATGGAGCGCCCCGACGGCGGCTCCGCCGCCAACGAGATCATCGTGACCGGCGGGCACGTCGGCACGCACATCGACGCGCTCTCCCACGTCAGCCACGACGGCGAACTCCACGGCGGGGTCTCCGCCGCCGACGCGCAGCGCGGAGGGGCCTTCACCGCGCACGGCGCCGAGAACCTGCCCGGCCTGCTGTGCCGCGGCGTCCTGCTGGACGTGGCGGCGGTCCACGGCGTGGGGACGCTGCCGCCCGGCCACGGCGTTACCGCCGGAGACCTCGACCTCGCGGCGAAGCGCGCGGGCACCGAACCCGGCCGGGGCGATGTCGCGCTGATCCGCACCGGCTGGTCCCGCAACTTCGGCGACACCGCCGCCTACCTCGGCAAGGAGACCGGCGTCCCCGGCGCCACCCCGGACGCGGCGCGCTGGCTCGCCGACCGGGGAATCGCCGCGACCGGCGCCGACACGACCGCCTACGAGCAGATCCCGGCGGGCGCGGGACACGCCGTGCTGCCCGTCCACCGGATCCTGCTGGTCGAGTCGGGCATCTACATCCTGGAGCACCTCGACCTGGAGGCGCTCGCCGGCGCGGGCCTGCACGAGTTCGTGTTCGTGCTGGCCCCGCTGCGGATCAAGGGCGGCACCGGCTCCCCCGTCCGTCCCCTCGCGGCGGTGTCGGCGTGACCGGCGACGACGCGACCCCCGTCCGGCGTCTCGCCGCGCTGGCGTCCGGCACCGTGCGGCGCGGGCTGCCCGCCGACCTGCGCGCCGACGCCGCCCGCCGGGTCCTGGACGTCCTGGGCAACAGCCTGGCCGCCACGGCGGAGCCGCCGGCGCGCGCCGTGGGAGACCTCGTCACCGAATGGGGCGGCGCGGGCCGCGCCACCGCGATCGGCACCGGCGTCCGGCTCCCCGAGCCGAGCGCCGCCCTGCTGAACGGCACCCTCGCGCACTCCCTCGACTTCGACGACACGCACCTGCCGTCCGTCCTGCACCCGTCGGCCTCGGTGGTGCCCGCCGCCCTCGCGGTGGCCGAGGCCCGCGGCGCCGGCGGCGCCCCGCTCCTGGACGCGGTCGGGGTCGGCATCGAGATCACCGTCCGGCTCGGCATGGCGGGCTACGACCGCGCCCTCGGCAACTCGGTGTTCTTCGAACGCGGGCAGCACGCCACCGCCATCTGCGGTGCGGTCGGCGCCGCCGCGTCCGCCGCCATGCTGTCCGGCCTGGACGCCGCCGGCATCGCGGACGCGATGGGCATCGCCGCCAGCATGGGCTCGGGCATCCTGGAGGCGAACCGCACCGGCGGCACCGTCAAGCGGATCCACTGCGGCTGGGCCGCGCACGCCGCCGTCACCGCCGCCGGCCTCGCCCGGACCGGCATCACCGGCCCGCCCACCGTCCTCGAAGGCCGCTTCGGCCTCCTCCAGGCGTTCTGCGGCGACCGGGTCGACCTGGACGCCCTCACCGCCGGGCTGGGCGAGCACTGGGAACTGCCCGGCGTCTTCTTCAAGCCGTACCCGTGCAACCACTTCACCCACGCCGGGATCGACGCCGCCCTACGGTTGCGCGCCCGCGGGCTGGACCCCGCCGACATCGAGTCGATCGAACTGGGCGCGCCGACGCCCGTCCTGCGCACGATCGGCGAACCCCGCGAGGACAAGATCCGTCCCAGGTCGGGGTACCACGCGGCGTTCTCCGGACCCTACACGGTCGCCGCGGCGCTCCTCGGGGGCGGCGGCCTCGGCGTGTTCCACGAGGACTTCACCGACGCGGCCGCCGCCGACGCCGGCCGGCTGGCCCTGGCGGCGAAGGTGCGCTGCGTCCCGGACGCCCGCTGCGACGAGATCTTCCCGCACCAGTTCCCGGCCGTCCTGCGCGTCCTCACCCGCGGCGGCACGCTGCTGGAGGAACGGGTGGACGCCAACCGGGGCGGGCCGGGCAACCCGCTGTCGTCCGGCGAACTGGCGGCGAAGTTCTGCCTGAACGCCGTCCGCCGCGTTCCCGAAACCCAGGCCGACCGGATCGCCGACCTCACCCGCGACCTGGCCGCGATGAAGGACCTGGCCCCCCTGACGTCCCTGCTCGCCTAGACGTGCTCCAGCGGGGTGTCCGGCGGGGATGACCGCGGGGCGTGGCAGGCTGGTCGAGCGCTCAGAACGGGCTGCGCGCACTATCGAACAGGAGCGGAACGTGGAGCATCTCGGCATCCTGGCCCACAGCGCGGAAGGCGCGGCACTGTGCTTCCGGACCTTCTGCCAGGAGGGTTTCCGGGAGCTGGGCCCCGACGACCATCCCGACGTGACGCTCGACCTCATCGCGCTGGCGCGGAGCATGCCCGCCTGGGACGCCGGAGACCACGACTCGATCCGGGCGACGCTGGCCGAGAGCGTCCGGCGGCTCGCGGCGGCGGGCGCCGGCTTCTTCGTCTGCCCGGACAACACCGCGCACCTGGCCCTCGAACGGCCCGGCGACGACCTGGCGGTGCCCGGCCTGCACATCGCGCAGGTCGTCGCCGACCAGGCGGCCCGCGACGGCAGGACGCGCGTCGGCGTCCTCGGCACCCGCTACACCATGGACGGCCACGTCTACCCCCGCGAACTGGAGGCGCGCGGCATCGCCGCCGAGGTTCCGGACGCCGGCGACCGGGAGACCGTCAACGGCATCATCTTCGAGGAACTGGTCAACGGGGTCTTCACCGACGACTCGCGCCGGCGGTACGTCCGGATCATCGAGCGGCTCGCCGAACGCGGCTGCGACGCCGTCGCGCTCGTGTGCACCGAGATCCCGCTGCTGGTGACGCCCGCCGACTCGCCGCTGCCGACGCTCGACTCGACACGGCTGCTCGCCCGCGCCGCCTTCGACGTGGCGGTGGGCCGCCGCCCCCTCCCCGCATGGCGCGGCGGACACTTCGACCGGCGGTGAAACGAACCGTCCCTAGATTCGGGGACGTGGAGAACACAGACCTGGTCGTCACCGGCCACGCCGACGTCATCGTCGTGTTGAGCGACGCCCGCTTCACCGTCCCGCCCGCCGTGGGCGACGCCCGGCCGCACTCGCTGGCGTGGCTCCGCCAGACGGTGTGCCGGTTCAGCGAGGGCGCCGACCATGAACGGCGCCGCTCCATCGTCGTGGACGAACTGGACGCCATCGACCCTGATCGCCTGCGGCTCCGCGCCCGCGACCGCGTCCTGGCCGGCGACGACCCCGAGCTGGTACCGGTCCTCGTGCTCGGCGAGGCGCTCGGCGTCACCGACCTCGGCACCCTGGGGCACGCCGTTCCCCTCGCGGCGTCCGGGTACCTCACCGGCGAGGGGCGCGACGGTGCGGACGCGGCCGTCGCGACACTCGTCCGGCTCCTCGGCCCCGGGCCGGACGAGCGGATCGCGGGCCGCATTGCCGTCCTCGTGCAGGCGTGCGAGGCGACCGCCGCGCTCGTCCGCGCGGCACTGCCGTACGCCCGGCGCCCGGAGTCGCGCGGCCGGCCCGCCAGCCGGGTCGTCGCCGAGACGCTGCGGTTCGACCCGCCCGTCCCGGTCATGCGCCGCGTCGCCGCCGAAGGCGCACGGCTGAACGGCCGCGCGATCCCCCGGGGCACCGCCGTGACGCTGGATGTGCGGGCCGCCAACCGCGACCCCGGCGTGTTCGAGAGGCCCGGCCGTTTCGATGCCGACCGGCGGGAACCTCCCCATCTGACGTTCGGCGCGGGCCGGCGGCCGTGCCCCGGCCGCGGCCACGCGCTCCGACTGGCCGCCGGCGTGGTCGAGGCGGTCCCGCACGCGACGGAGGGCGGCCGGTGAGCTTCCGCGAACTGCACCACGGTGACCGTCCGCTGGTCCTGCCGAACGCGTGGGACTTCGCGAGCGGCGCGGCCCTGGTCGAGGCCGGGTTCCCCGCGATCGGGACGACCAGCCTCGGCGTCGCCGCGGCGGCCGGGAAGACCGACGCGGCGGGCGACACCCGGGAGGAGACCCTCGCGCTCGCCCGCGTCCTGTCCCGCCTGCCCGTGCCGGTGACGGTCGACATCGAGGGCGGCTTCTCCACCCGGGCCGCGGACGTCGCCGGGCTCGTCACCGAGCTGGCCTCGTCCGGGATCGCCGGGATCAACCTGGAGGACGGGCGGTCCGACGGCACCCTCACGCCGCTCGACCACCAGGCCACCGTCATCGCCGCGGTGAAACGGGCCGCGCCGCACGTGTTCCTGAACGCCCGCACCGACACGTTCTGGCTGGGCGACCCGGACCGCGACGAGACCCTGCGGCGGGCCCGCGCCTTCGCGGAGGCGGGCGCGGACGGGATCTTCGTCCCGGGAATCGTCGACGACGCCGACATCAAGGCCGTTCTCGACGTCACCGACATCCCGCTGAACGTCCTGTTCATGCCGGGCAAGACCGAGTACTCGCGGATGGCCCGCCTCGGCGTGCACCGCCTGAGCACCGGCTCGCTGCTGTTCCGGAAGGCGCTCCAGGCGACCGTCACCGCGGCCCTCGGCGTCACGGGCGAGGACGGCGGGCCGCCCGCACCCTCGTACGGGGACGTCCAGCGACTCGTCCAGCCCTGATGCCGGCGGCGCAGGGCGGGCGCCCTCAGGGGACGGCGTCGACGATGCGGCGGGATCCGATCCAGCGGGAGCGCTCCGCCGCATAGTAGGCCGCGCCGTCGGGGCCGCCCGGACCGTCCGGCCGGCGGCGCATCCCGAGCTGCAGGGCGATGTCCGCCGACGCCGGGTTCGCCGTGTCGATCTCGGCGGTGACCCGGTGCACGCCGACCACCCCGAACGCGTAGTCGAGCACCGCGCGGGACGCCTCGGCCGCCAGGCCCTGGCCCCACCGGTCCGGCTCCAGGCTGTAGAGGATCTCCACGTCCAGGCCATGCCCGAGCGGCCCGTCGTGGTGGCTGAGCCCCGCCACACCGATCAGCGGCTCACCCGCCGCGGCCCCGTCGATCCCGGCAGTGTCGATCCCGGCCGTGTCGATCCCGGTGGGCCAGCGGGCCGGGCGCATCACCCACAGGCCGTAGCCCTCGGTGGCGAAGTCCCGTTCGCTGGCGTCGATGATCTCCGCCACCTGGACGGCGGAGATCATCCGGTCGTCGAACAGGTGGCGGCGGACGATCGGGCCCGTCCAGTGCGTCAGCAACGCGCCGTGGTCGCTCATCGCCACCGGGTGCAGGACGAGCCGGACCGTGCGCAGGACCTCAGACATCCCCGTCCTCCGCGGCGGCGTCCCCCTCGGCGGGCCACCCGGGCGGGGTCTCCCCGTCGGGGACGCCCACCCGGAACACGCGCAGCTGAAGCGCCAGCGCCTTGTAGTACCCGACGAGGGTGACCAGCTCCACGACGGCGGTGCGCCCCAGCGTGGCCACCGCCTCGGTGAACACGGCGTCGCCTAGGTCGTTCTCGGCGGCGAGCTGCCGCGTCGCCTCGTAGACGACGCGTTCGCGGACGTCGGCGAGCATGGGGGCGCGGCCCTCGCGCAGCGCGTCCATCTCGTCGTCGCCGAGCCCGGCCCGGCGCCCGATCCGCTCGTGCGCGTACCACTCGTAGTCGGACCGGACGTGCGCGGCCACGACCAGCGTCGCGATCTCCCGCTCGCGCTTGGTGAACGCGGTGCGGAAGCGCAGGGCGACCCCGAGGTCCTGCAGCGGCAGGCCCACGGACGGGCTGTAGAGCATCGCGTTGAACGGGCCGTGGAGGCGGCCCGAGTCGTCGGCCATGCCGAACGGCGGCGTGCGGCCGGTGGCGCGCGGGCCGCCGGTCAGCGCCTCGTAGACGGTTCGCTGCTCGTCGCTGAGCGAGCCGGGGAGCAGCAGGGGGAGCCGGGTCGTGGACGGACCGCGCGGAGGTCGGTCGTTGACAGGCTCACCGGTCACGGGGTCGATCACTCACCGCACGGTAGGCGGTCCGCCCTGGCCGCTCAAGTCCCCGTCCGGTATGTGAAACCCCTGGCACACCGTGACGTAGCGGTCGCGTAACACCGGTCGGCGAACCTGGTCGCCGACCGCACCGGAGACGAACGGGCACCCGGCCCCGTGAAGGGAACGTTCCAATGCCGCTGTTGCGCATCCGCACCGCGATCGAGGACAGGCCCGGACGCCTCGCCCTGCTCACCGCCGCACTCGGCCGGCGAGGCGCGAACATCCTCGGCCTGTCCGTCCAGATGGACACCGAAGGCGTTGTGGACGAGTTCATCGTGGACGTCCCGCACGGCGGCGCCGACGCGCGCGACCTCGCCGAGACGCTGGGCGCGGCCGGCGGGATCCGCACCGCCGTGCTGCCCGCCCGCCCCCACGAACTGGTCGACGAACCGACCCGCGTCCTCGTCCTGGCGTCCCGGCTGCGCACCGAGCCGCACGCCGTGCCCGCGGTCCTCGGTGAACTGCTCCGCGCCAACGAATCGTCATGGACCACCCCCGGACGGGACGAAACCAGCCAGAGGAAGACCAGGCGGGGAGAAACCGGCCGGGGCGAAACAAGGCGGGACGAAACAGACGCGTGCGTCCTCACCGTCCCGGTGGGACGGGGGCGCGCCGTCCGGCTCCGCAGGTTCGGCCTGCCGTTCACCGCGACCGAGGCGGCCCGGGCGGACGCGCTGGTCCGCGCCGCGCTGCCCGCCGGACCGCGGCGTCCCGCGTCCCACCGCGTCGTGCTGCGCGACGGCACGCGCGTCGTCGTCCGGCCGATCCGGCGGCGCGACGCGGACGCCGTCCGCGCCCTGCACGAGCGCTCCTCCCTCGACAGCCGCCGGATGCGGTACTTCAGCCCGAAGCCGTTCCCGCCGCAGCGTGCGATCGAGCGGTTCTGCGACCCCGCGTACGGCCTCACGCTGGTCGCCGAGGGGCCGGACGGGTCGCTGCTCGCCCTCGCGCACCTCATCCACGTCCTCGACCCGGGCGCCGCCGAAGTCGCGTTCCTGGTCGAGGACGGCTGGCAGGGCCGGGGCCTCGGCCGCGCCCTCGCGGGCCTGCTCATCGCCCTGGGCCGGGACCGCGGCGTGGTGGAACTGCGGGCGACGGCGCTGAGCGAGAACGCGCGGATGAGGCGCCTGCTGACCTCGCTCGGCGGCCGGACCCGGCGCACCGCCGACCCCGCCGTCGTGGAGATCCGGCTGCGGCTGGACGGCCGCCCGGCCGGCCCCGGCACGCTGGCAGGATGGCCGGGTGACCGGCATCTATGACGATCCCTGGGCGTACGAGCTGGCGTGCTCGTTCCGCGACGTGTCCGCCGAGGTGGACGTGCTGCTCGCCTGGTACGCCGAACACCGGGGGCCCGGCCGGGACACGGCGCCCGCGACGGTGCTGGAGCTGGCCGCCGGGCCCGCCGAGCACGCCCGCGAGTTCGCCCGCCGCGGCCCGGCCGCGACCGCCCTCGACCTGAACCCGCGGATGTGCGCCTACGCCGCCGGCGAGGCCACCCGCGCGGACGTGAAGGTGGAGGTCGTCCAGGACGACATGACCCGGTTCGATCTGGGCCGCCGGTTCGACCTCATCGCGACCATGCTCGACTCCACGTCCCACCTGATGACCCTGGACGCGTTCGTCGCGCACCTGCGCCGCGTCGCCGCGCACCTGTCCCCCGGCGGCCTGTACATCGTGGAGATGTCACATCCCCGGGACCGGCTGGGCGACGAACCGACCGTCAGCACCGGCTGGACGGTCGAACGCGGCGGCGTCCACGCCAGCGTGCGCTGGGGCGAGCCGGGCGACCGGCTCGACCCGGTGACGCAGATCGCCGACGACCACGTCACGATGACGATCACCGGCGACGACGAAGCAATCGCGGACGGACGCCCCCGATCCCCCGGCAACGGCGGCGTCACTGCGGGGGGTGTGCGCGTCCTGCGCGACGTCGTCCCCTACCGCTTCTGGACCGCCACCGAACTCGACGCCGCGATCCGCCTGGCCGGCGGCCTGGAGGTGGTGGCGCAGTACGGCGACTTCGGGACCGGAGCGGACACCGTGGCCCTCACCGGCCCCGAAGCCTGGCGCATGATCACGATCCTGCGCGGCGCCTAGGGCGCGGACGTCCAGCCGGGCATCGGGTAGGACGCGAGAAGCTCGCGGACCTGGCCGGCGACCCGCAGGGCGACCGTCTCGTCGTCCTTGGCGGCGGCCTGCACGACCTCGTCGATCCAGGCCGCGACCTGCGGCATCTGCGCCTCCCGCAGCCCGCGGGTGGTGATCGCGGCGGTGCCGATCCGCAGCCCGGACGGGTCGAACGGCTTGCGCGGGTCGAACGGGACCGCGTTGTAGTTCAGCTCGATCCCGGCGCGGTCGAGGGCCTGCGCGGCGGGCTTGCCCGCGACGCCCTTGCTCGTCAGGTCGATCAGGATCAGGTGGTTGTCGGTGCCGCCGGAGATCAGGTCGTAGCCGCGTTCCAGCAGCGCCGCGGCGAGGGCCTTGGCGTTCGCGACGATCTGCCGCGCGTAGCCGGGGAAGTCCCGCTGCGCGGCCTCCCGCAGCGCGACGGCGATCGCGGCGGTGGTGTGGTTGTGCGGGCCGCCCTGCAGGCCGGGGAACACGGCCTTGTCGATCGCCTTCGCGTGCTCGGCCGTCGACATGATCATCGCGCCGCGCGGCCCGCGCAGCGTCTTGTGCGTGGTCGTGGTGATCACGTCGGCGTGGCCGACCGGGGACGGGTGCGCGCCGCCGGCGATCAGGCCCGCGATGTGCGCGATGTCGGCGGCCAGCACCGCGCCGGCCTCACGGGCGATCTCGGCGAACGCCGGGAAGTCGATCGTCCGCGGGATCGCGGTGCCGCCGCACCAGATGAGCTTCGGCCGCTCCTTGAGCGCCAGGTCGCGGACCTGGTCCATGTCGACGCGCCCGGTGTCGGCGCGCACGTCGTACCGGACCGGGGCGAACCATTTGCCGGTGGCCGATACCGACCAGCCGTGCGTGAGGTGGCCGCCCATCGGCAGCGACAGGCCCATCACGGGGTCGCCGGGCTCCAGGAACGCCATGTAGACGGCGAGGTTCGCGGGCGACCCCGAGTACGGCTGGACGTTGGCGTGCTCGACGCCGAACAGCTCCTTCGCCCGGCCGATGGCCAGCAGCTCGATCGGGTCGACGTTCTGCTGCCCCTCGTAGTACCGCTTGCCCGCGTAGCCCTCGGAGTACTTGTTGGTCAGGACGCTGCCGGTGGCCTCCAGGACGGCCGGCGACACGTAGTTCTCCGAGGCGATCAGCCGGATCTTCTCGTACTGGCGGCGGGCCTCGGCCTCCACCAGCCCGGCGATCTCGGGGTCCTGGGCCTGCAGACGGGTTACGGCCGGTTCGTGCATCGTGAGCCTCCGCGCTGTTCGCGCCGGGACTTCGGGCGCCCCGGCGAAGGGGACCCGTACACCCAGGCGCGCGGTGTGCGGACTACTTTCGCTCCCCGGTGGTCGTCTCCACCTTGACTGCGCCAGTCGCGTGGGCGCCATCATACCGAGCGGCGGCCCGCCCGCGCGGTGGCCGCGCCGGAACGAGACGACGAACAACCCGCCCAGCAGGAGCAGCGACCCGGCCGCGACCGGCGCCGACATCCGCTCTCCGAGGACGACGATGGCCAGGCCCGTCGACACGGGCGCCAGCCCGACCACTGCAACGAACACCACCGTGCCAGCGGCACCAGCCACTACCTCAACCCGCAACGACCCAGACCATCGCGATCGTGTCCGAAGGCAGGTTTCGAGCGTGCGAGAAACCTGATCGCGCAGCGAGCCGCAAGGCGAGCCGAAGCGATGCAGCGATCGCACCGCAGTTCCCGCCGAAGGGAGGGCCCCCAGGGCCCGACCGCCAAGGGAAATGCAAAACAAGCAGGCGATTTCGCCGATGCGGTCGGGGCCGGGATGCCCCGACAATTGGCGGCTCACAGTTTCTGGCGCGGGTGTCCGCCGGGCGGGGAGTCGAGGTCGACCTTGAGTGGATCACATAGCGGGAAGGGTCCGCGCACGCGGGGGCGGGCGAGGCGGGTCGCCGCGGTCACGGGGGTGGCGCTGGCGGCGGTGCTCGGCAGTTCGGTGTACGCGTTGTCGGAGGTCCGGGGGTGTTCCGGCCCCGTGCTCAGGCTGGACGTCGCGGTCGCACCGGAGATCGCCGGTGCGGTGTCGGCGGTGGGCGCGGACTTCAACCGGCGGGAGCACAGCGCCGGTGGGAAGTGCGTGCGGGTCGCCGTGCGGGCCTCGGGACCTGCCGGGGTGCAGGCGCTGCTGGCGGGGCGGATTCCGCGTGACGCGGGCGTCCGGCTGCCGGACGTGTGGGTCCCGGACTCGTCGCTCTGGCTGCGGATGCTCGAGCGGCCGCCCGTCGTCGTGGGCGGCGCTCTCGCGCGTTCGCCGCTGGTGGCGGCGCTCCCCCGGAAGGAGGCGGGCCGGGTGAACGGGTCGTGGGGGGATCTGCTGAGCGCGTCGGTGCCGGGGTCGGAGGGCTCCCGGTCCTTCCGGCTGACGCCGGCGGACCCGGCCCGCACGGGTGCGGGGATGATGTCGCTGCTGATCGTCCACGATCTTTACCGGAAGTCGGAGGGGTCCTTCGCGGCGTTCGCGCGTTCGGTGCGGGAGAGCACCGCGCCGGATGTGCGGGGGCAGTTCGCCGCGTTCGAGAGAGGCGGTGACGGGCGGGTCCCGATTCTGCTGACGCCCGAGCAGGCGGTGTGGGCTCACAATCACGGTGCGCCGCCGGTCCCGGCGGAGGCCGTCTATCCCCGTGACGGCACCCTGTCCCTGGACTTCCCGCTCGCCTTGGTCGACGACGGGCCGGCGGTTCGGCTGTTCGCGCGGGCGCTGCGCACCGACCGGGCCCGGGAGGTCTTCCGCGCGCACGGGTTCCGGGACCCGGACGGCGAGCCGCCGGCGGCGTTCGCCGCGGCCGACGGGGTGAAGGCGTGGCAGCCGCCGGGCCTGCCGGCTCCGGGCGCGGCGGAGGTCCGGCGCGTCGCGCAGGCGTGGGCGCGGCTGGCGCTGAGCTCGCGGATGCTGTCGGTGATCGACCTGTCCGGGTCGATGGCCCTGCCCGTCCCCGGTACCCGCCTCACCAGGCTTCAGGCGATCGCCCAGGCGTCGCAGCGGGGACTGGCGCTGCAACCGGACGACACCGAACTCGGCCAGTGGGTGTTCTCCACGCGGATGGACGGCGACCGGGACTGGCGGGAGACCGTGCCGATGGGGCCGCTCGGCCGGCGGATCGGCTCGACGACCCGCCGCCAGCGGATCCTCAGCACCCTCTCGTCGCTGCGCCCGAAGCCGGACGGCGACACCGGCCTCTACGACACGCTGCTGGCCGCGGTCCGGTACATGCGCGAGACCCACCGGCCCGAAATGATCAACACGGTGCTGGTGTTCACCGACGGCCGCAACGAGGACCCGGACGGGCCGTCGCTCGCCGCGACGCTGACGGCGCTGCGCAAGGGGCGCGACCCGGCCCGCCCCGTCCAGATCATCGTGATCGGGTTCGGCCCGGACGTCGACACCGCCGAACTCGGCAAGATCGCCGAGGCGACCGGCGGCAGCGTCTACACCGCACAGCGACCGCAGGACATCCTGCGGATCTTCGGCCAGGCCACGGCGCGCCGCCTCTGCGCCCCCGACTGCTGATCCCGCTCACGCCGGCGGTCGGCCCGTTCACGGGCCCCCGCACGTGCACGGGCTCCCGTGACCGCACGTGCGGTCACGGGAGCCCGGTCCTTCACGGTTCAGGGAGGCAGGGGCGTCAGGGGCGCCCCGCGGACTCCAGGGCCCGCTTGACGGCGGCGCGCTTCTCGCGGAGCTTGGCGAGCGCCTCCTCGAGGATGGCCTCGCCGTCCTCGTCGCTGCGCCGCTCCTTCACGTACGCCAGGTGCGTCTTGTACGGCTCGGTCTTCGGCGGGGCCGGAGGGTTCTCCGAGTCCTGGCCGGCCGGGAACCCGCAGCGCGGGCAGTCCCATGTCTCCGGGACCGCGACGTCGGTCGCGAAACTGGGACGGGTCTCGTGCCGGTTGGCGCAGTAGAACGTCACCCAGACGCGGGGGGCGGCGTCGCCGCGCTCCGCCTCTCCCATCGGACCGGCCCCGACGCGGCTGCCCCGAATCGCGTTACCACTACCCACGGAGTTACTCCTCGCTCGGTGTTTCCGCCGCCGCCCGTGCCCTCCAGGACGGCGCGGCGCTCGCATATGCCTGACGGGTCGTTCAGCCGGCGCCGTTGCTCTTGAACAGCAGCCCGAGGACGACGATGGAGGCGAACCAGATCACGCCGACGCCGACGGTCAGCCGGTCGAGGTTGCGCTCCACCACCGACGACCCGCCCAGGGACGTCGAGATGCCGCCGCCGAACATGTCGGACAGTCCGCCGCCCTTGCCCTTGTGCATCAGGACGAGGACCACCATCAGCAGGCTCGACAGGACGAGCACGATGGACGATGCGATGATCACGTTTCTTCAGCGCCTTGTCTTCGTAGTTCCGGACGGTGGATCGGGCCGGGCGGTTTACCCGTCAGGTACGAAGGGTACGACGAACCACCCGCTGGTTCGGCAAGAACCCCCAGTTCACACAGAATTGATCAGTTTTGATCAGACGGGGAGATCCCGGTACCGGCAGATTTTGACGAACTCTCCCGGGTCCAGGCTGGCACCACCGACCAAGGCGCCGTCCACGTCGTCCTGCTTCATGAGCTTGGCGACATTGCCGCCCTTGACCGAACCGCCATACAGGATACGCACCTGGTCGGCCAGTCCACCGTCGTAAAGCTCGGCGAGCCGCGTCCTGATGGCCGCGCAGACCTCCTGCGCGTCCTGCGGGGTGGCGACCTCGCCGGTGCCGATCGCCCAGACGGGCTCGTAGGCGATGACGGTGCGCCGCACCTGGTCGGCGGGGATCTTCTCCAGCCCGCCGTCCACCTGCGCCAGGACGTGCGCCACGTGCTCGCCGGCCTTGCGGACCTCCAGGCCCTCGCCGACGCACAGGATCGGGGTGAGGTCGGCGGCGAGCGCGGCCTTGGCCTTGGCGTTGACGACCGCGTCGTCCTCGGCGTGGTACTGGCGGCGCTCGGAGTGCCCGACGACGGCGTAGGCGCAGCCCAGCTTGGCCAGCATCGCGGCGGAGATCTCGCCGGTGTAGGCGCCGGAGGCGTGCTGGGAGACGTCCTGCGCGCCGTACTGGATCCCGAGCTTGTCGGCGTCGACCAGCGTCTGCACCGACCTGATCGCCGTGAACGGCGGGATCACGGCGATGTCGACGGCGTCGTGGTCGGCCTCCTTGAGCGCGAACGCCATCTTCTGGACGAGCGAGATCGCCTCGAGGTGGTTGTTGTTCATCTTCCAGTTGCCCGCCATGAGCGGCTTGCGGCCGCTCTGCGCGCCGGAAGGGGTCGTGGGCGCCATCGGTCAGTCCTCCAGGGCCTGCAGGCCGGGCAGCGTCTTGCCTTCGAGATATTCGAGGCTGGCGCCGCCGCCGGTCGAGATGTGGGAGAAGGCGGCCTCGTCGAAGCCGAGTCGCCGCACGGCCGCGGCGGAGTCGCCGCCGCCGACGACGGTGAACGCGCCGGAGTCGATGAGGCCCTGGGCGACGGCGCGTGTGCCGTGCGAGTAGGGCTCCATCTCGAACACGCCCATCGGGCCGTTCCAGAACACGGTGCGGGCGTCGGCGAGACGCGAGGCGAACAGCTTGCCGGACTCGGGGCCGATGTCCAGGCCGAGCCGGTCGGACGGAATCGCGTCGGCGGCGACCACGTCGTGGGCGGCGTCGGCGGCGAACGCGGTGGCGGCGACGATGTCGACCGGGAGCACGAACTCCACCCCGGTGTCCTCGGCCCGCCGCAGGTATTCGCGGACGGTGCCGAGCTGGTCCTCTTCCAGGAGGCTCTTTCCGACCTCGTGCCCCTGGGCCTTGAGGAAGGTGAACACCATGCCGCCGCCGATCAGGATGCGGTCGGCCTTGCCGAGCAGGTTGTCGATCACGCCGAGCTTGTCGGACACCTTGGAGCCGCCGAGCGCGACGGCGTAGGGGCGTTCGACGTCTTCGGTGAGCCGCTTCAGGACCTCGACCTCGGCGGCGATCAGACCGCCGGCGGCGTGCGGGAGCCGCTCCGGCACGTCGTACACCGACGCGTGCCTGCGGTGCACGGCACCGAACCCGTCCCCGACGTAGATCTCGGCGAGGGCGGCGAGCCGGTCGGCGAACGCGCCGCGCTCGGCATCGTCCTTGCTGGTCTCGCCCGGCTCGAAGCGCAGGTTCTCCAGCAGCGCGACGCCGCCGTCCGCGAGGCCGTCCACGGCGGCGCGGGCGGAGTCGCCGACGACGTCTCCGGCGGCGGTCACCTCCGCGCCGAGCAGCTCACCGAGCCGTGCCGCGACCGGGGCCAGGGAGAACTCGGGCTTGACTTCGCCCTTGGGGCGGCCGAGGTGGGCGCAGACGATGACCTTGGCACCGCGGGTCCGCAGCGCCTCGATCGTCGGCAGGCTCGCCCGGATCCGCCCGTCGTCGGTGATGGCGCCGTCCTGCAGCGGGACGTTCAGGTCCGCGCGGACGAGCACGCGCCTGCCGGCGACGTCGAGATCGTCAATGGTGCGCATCGGGATGCGGTGTCCTTCCGTACACGGCCGCGCCGTGGCCGCACGCCCCGGTCGAGGCACGGTGCGCGGCCACGGCGCCGGATTCCTTCGGTCAGGGCGGGCCGGCGGTCAGAGCTGCGAGCCGACGAGCTTGACGAGGTCCACGAGGCGGTTGGAGTAGCCCCACTCGTTGTCGTACCAGCCGATGACCTTGACCTGCTTGCCGAGGGCCAGGGTCAGCCCGGAGTCGAAGATGCAGGACGCCGGGTCGGTGACGATGTCGCTGGAGACGATCGGGTCCTCGGTGTAGCTGAGGTAGCCCTTCAGCGGGCCGCTCTCCGCGGCGGCCCTGAACGCCTCGTTGACCTCCTCGGCCGTGACCTCGCGGGACAGCGTGGCGGTGAGGTCGGTGGCCGAGCCGGTCGGCACCGGCACGCGCAGCGCGTAACCGGTCAGCTTGCCGTTCAGCTCCGGCAGCACCAGGCCGATGGCCTTGGCGGCGCCGGAGGACGCCGGCACGACGTTCACCGCGGCGGCGCGGGCGCGGCGCAGGTCCTTGTGCGGGGCGTCCTGCAGGTTCTGATCCTGCGTGTAGGCGTGGATCGTCGTCATCAGGCCGTTCTCAATGCCGAAGGAGTCGTTCAGAACCTTCGCCAGCGGGGCCAGGCAGTTGGTGGTGCAGGACGCGTTGGAGATCACCGTGTGCGCGGCCGGGTCGTACTTGTCCTCGTTGACGCCGAGGACGACGGTGAGGTCCTCGTTCTTGGCCGGCGCGGAGATGATCACCTTCTTGGCGCCGTTGTCGGCGTGCACCTTGGCCTTGGCGGCGTCGGTGAAGAAACCGGTCGACTCGACGACGATGTCGACACCGACGTCGCTCCACTTGAGGTTGGCGGGGTCGCGCTCTTCGAACGCCTTGATGGCCTTGCCGCCGACGACGATCTCGTCCGCGGTGGCGCGCACGTCCTCGGGGAAGCGGCCGAGGATGCTGTCGTACTTGAGCAACTGGGCCAGCGTGGCGTTGTCGGTCAGGTCGTTGACCGCCACGATCTCGATGTCGGCCCCGGATGCCTTCACTGCGCGGTAGAAGTTACGGCCGATCCGGCCGAAACCGTTGATGCCTACTCGGATGGTCACGGAACGGCTCTCCTCGCACGTCGATAGCGCCCGGTGTCAGCCGGACTGTTAACTACGGTCGATCTAGGGGATCTCCCCCTGCTCCCGACCCTATCCAATGACCGGCGGGTAGCCTGACACCGCCGGTGTGGGAAATCCGGGGGTGAGGCCGCCTCCCCCGGGCGGGGGATCATTTCCGTCGCGTCCCCGGTCACGGCGCTCCGGCGGCCGTCACTAGACTCCCCGTTCATGCGCCGCGGGTGGTTCGTCCTAGTCCTGACCGGAATGCTCGCGTGCCTGTTCACGGGCCCGGCCACCGCGCTGGAACGTGCCGAACCGGTGAGCCGCGCCGATCACCTCGCCGCGGAGTTGCGCCGCCACCCCGTCTACGTCACCGACCACACCCCGCGGGTGCTGCCACCGGACGCCGCCGCGCAGATCGAGGCGTCCGTCGCCCGGCTCGGCGTCCCGGCGTACGTCGCGGTGACGCCCACCACCGGCCTCGGGCCGCAGAACCCCGCCGACTCCCTCATCGCGCTGCTGCGGGACCGGCTGGGCGAGGACGGGATCTACCTCGTGGTGCCCCCGTCGACGCCCGGCGGCGAGGTCCGCCAATTCGGCGGCGCCCGGCGCCTGCCGGTCGAGGACGCCTGGCGTGCCGCGAGCCAGGAACTCCCCTACGACGCCACGGCCCCCGAGAAGGTCGCGCGGTTCGTCGACATCGCGTTGTCGGGCCAGGCGCGGGAACGCGCCGACAACCCGCGTCCGAGGCCCAAGTCGGAGGTCCGCAAGGCACTGGACGCCGACGAGGCCGCGGACCGGCGGGCCGCGATCGTGGAGTGGGGGACGTTCGGCGGGGGCGCGGCGCTCAGCGGCCTGCCGATCCTCGCCCTGCTGATCTACCGCACTCGCGGGAAGAAGCCCCGACCGGCCCCGCAAAATCAGAAGCAGGCCGAGAAGAAGCAGGCGAAGGGGCGCCGATGAGACCGGCCCGCGTCCTCGCGCTCCTCGCCGCAGTCGTCCTCACCGCATGGCCCGCCGGGGCCGCGGCCGCCGACGATCCTCCGCACGCCGACGACCGCCTGGTCCGGGTCGCGGCCGCCCTCGCCGAGGACCCCCTCTTCGTGGACCCCGATATCGGCATCGCCCTCGGCGAAGCCGAACGCGGCCGGGTCCGCCGGGCCGCCGGAGAGGCCGCGGAACGGCTCGGCGTGCCCGCCTACGTCGTCGTCCTCCCGAACGGGACCGACTCGGAGTCCCAGGGCCGCAACGAAGCGTTCCTGTTCGCGCTGCATGAGCGGTCGCGGCGCGACGGGCTCTACGTGATGGTCGATTCGCACGGCCACATGGACTCCGAGGCGTTCCGGGTGCCGCGCCGCTACCGGTACTCCCCACTCGACGAGGACGAGCCGGGCAGTTCGAGCCCCGCCGACCACGACCGTCCGTTCGCCGGGCTCGCGGACCGGATCGTCCAGCGGCTGAACGGCTACGCCACGGCGCCCTCGGCGTCCCCCTCCATGCCGACGCTGTACTCGACCCCGGAACCGTTCGGGGAGGAGCACGAGCTCACACCGGACGACCCCGAGATCCAGGCACCTCTCCTCACCGGTCTCATCCTTGCCGGGCCGGTCGGTGCGGTGCTGCTGTACTGGATCGGCCTCGGCGTCCTCGCCCTCCTCGGCCGGCGCGGGGGCCCGTCCACGCGGGGCAAGGCGAGCAGCTACTGGAGCGCGACGGAACCCAGCATGCGCCAGCTGCGCCATCACGGCGCCAAGGAACTGGAACGGCTCCAGAGCCTGCTCACCACGACCGGGGCCGAACGCGGGCGCCCCTACGCCGTCTCCGCCTACGATGCCGCCCAGATCCTTTACGACGACGCCAAGGACGACGCCGACCGCGCCGTCGACCTGGTCGGCGCGATCGTCCTCGCGCGCCAGGGACGACTCGTCCTCAGCCGGGACATCGCCGAACCACCCGCCCCCTGTGTTGTGAACCCGCTGCACGGCGAGTCCACCGCGCGCAGGCGCCTGGCGAAGCTCACCCACAAGGTCCTGCCGAAGCCGTGCCCTCTGTGCGAGGCATGCAATGAGCACGACCAGCGGCAGGGGCTCACCGACCGGCACCTTCTCAAGGTCCCGGGGCCCGAACGCCACCGCCCCCACACCGCGATCCCCGGTGTGTGGCGGGACGCGTCGTGGGGCGCCACCGGCAAGAACTTCCTACCCCGTGTGATGAGGTACCTCGGTGTTGACTGAACCGTCCCCCGGCGAACGGCTGGCCGCCGCCCTCCGCCGCTCCCCGATCCACGTCGACCCGTCGCTGGCGTCCGCACTCCCCGAGGCGGAACGGCGCAGGCTCCTCGCCAAGTTGGCGAAGGCGCCGGCGCCCGTCTTCGTCGTCCTGGTCCCCCTCGTCAAGGGCGGCACCTGGACCGAGGCCGAGCAGCTCGCGACCGTCGTCCACGACCGGCTGGGGCGCGACGGCATCTTCATCACCTTCGACGACGACACCGACGACCTGAGCGCGCGCGAGTGGGGCGGCGACCACCAGGCCCGCGACGCCGCCTGGGCGGTCACGCTCGACCGCGCCATGAACGACGCGCCGCTCGCGGCCAAGCTGTCGCGCATCATCGATCTGATCGTCTCGGGCACCGGGACCCGGGAATACGATCGCGTCTCCGCCGAGATCAGCAAACGCGCCAAGGAACGGGAGAAGAACGGCGGCGGCGCGCCCGGCGACGAGTCGGATGACGGGGGTCTCGCGCTGCCCCTGGGCGCGGCCGGGGTGGCGGTGGCCGGAGCAGCGGGCCTCCTGCTGTGGCGCCGCCGCCGCATGGCGTCCGTCCGCCGCGAGAGCAGCGGCCTCCTGATGCCGCGCACGGTGTTCGCCACCGCGAGCCGCGCCAACGAGGACCAGCTCCGCGAGCAGGCGTCCCACGAGGTCATCGCGTTCGGCGAACTCCTGGACGAGAGCGGCGTCCCCACCGCGGACGAACGGCCCCGCACCCTCATGACCATGGCCCTGGACGCCTACCAGGCGGCGGGCAAGACCCTCGACGCGGCGCGCGGCATCCCCGACCTCGCGGGCGTCCTCGTCCTGGTGGACCAGGGCCGGGACGCCCTCGCGTCCGCCAAGGCCGCCGCGGAGGGCAAGGCGGAGATCCCCGCGATGCCGCTCTGCTTCTTCAACCCCCTGCACGGGGACGCCACGACCGGGGTCGACTGGCGGCCCATCGGGTCCCGCAAGCGCCTCCGCGTCACGACGTGCCGCGCCTGCGCCCGCGCGACCCGCGGCAAGCAGACCCCGGACGTCCTGATGGACCACCGCGACGGCCGCGACGTCCCCTACTACGAGGCCGATCCGTCCCAGAGCGTCTGGGCCGAGACCGGCTACGGCCAACTCCGCGACGACCTGATCCACCGAATCCTCAGAGGCGACCTGGACAAGACGAACTGACCGCCGGCCGCCCCCCACTTGGACCAAGCCTCAGCGGGGGTCGCCCCCTGGGAGTTACGGCGCGAGCATGTCCGCGGTGAGGTTGGCGTCGGTGCCGGGGATGCCCTGGTCGCCGGCGCGTTTGTCGGCCATGGCGAGGAGGCGGCGGATGCGGCCGGCGATGGCGTCCTTGGTGAGCGGCGGGTCGGCGAGCTGGCCGAGTTCCTCCAGGGACGCCTGCTTGTGTTCGAGGCGGAGGCGGCCGGCGTTGACGAGGTGCTCGGGGGCGTCGTCGCCGAGGATCTCCAGGGCGCGGGCGACGCGGGCGCCGGCGGCGACGGCGGCGCGGGCGGAGCGGCGCAGGTTGGCGTCGTCGAAGTTGGCGAGGCGGTTGGCGGTGGCGCGGACCTCGCGGCGCATGCGGCGTTCCTCCCAGGCGAGGACGCTGTCGTGGGCGCCGAGGCGGGTGAGCAGGGCGCTGATGGCGTCGCCGTCGCGGACGACGACGCGGTCGACGCCGCGGACCTCGCGGGCCTTGGCGTGGATCTTGAGGCGGCGGGCGGCGCCGACGAGGGCGAGCGCCGCCTCGGGGCCCGGGCAGGTCACTTCGAGGGACATGGACCGGCCGGGTTCGGTGAGGGAGCCGTGCGCGAGGAACGCGCCGCGCCAGGCGGATTCGGCGTCGCAGGCGGCGCCCGCGACGACGTGCCGCGGCAGCCCGCGGACGGGCCGGCCGTTGTTGTCGACGAGCCCGGTCTGCCGGGCGAGCGACTCGCCCTCGCGGAAGACGCGGACGACGTAGCGGCTGCCCTTGCGCAGGCCGCTGGGCGCGAGGACGACGACTTCGGACGTGTGACCGAACACCTCGGCGATGTCCCTGATCAGGCGCCGTGCCGCGACGCCGGTGTCGATCTCCGCCTCGATCACGATCCGCCCGCTGACCAGGTGCAGGCCTCCCGCGAAGCGCAGCAGCGTCGAGACCTCGGCCTTGCGGCAGCACGGCTTCATGACCGTGAGCCTGCTCAGCTCGTCCTTGACCACACCGGTCATCGCCATCTGATGAACCCTCCCCCTATCGGACTCCCAGCAGTGTGGCCGATTCCGGCCCCACGGGACGTCAGTCGGTGAATATCTTGTCGAAGGCTTGGGCCAGACGGGCGGGTTCATGACGCGGAGAGCCGTCGTCGGCGGCGACGTCGGCGAGGACGAGACGTCCGCCGATCTCCTTGACGGCCTTGTCGAGGGCCTCCGGGTCGTCGACCACCCCGCGGTCGGCGATGACGACGTCGACGCTAAGGTCGGGCGCGTGGGCCCGCAGGACCTCCAGATGGGTCTGCGGGGAGAAGTCGTCGGTCTCGCCGGGCTGCGGCGCGAGGTTCAGCGCGACGGCGCGGCGGGCGCGGGCGGAGGTGAGGGCGCGGGCCAGCGCGGGCACCTTGAGGTGCGGCAGGACGCTGGTGAACCAGGAACCGGGCCCGAACACGATCCAGTCGGCGTCCTCGACGGCCGCGAGGGCCTCGGGGCACGCGGGCGGGTCGGCGGGGACGAGGGACACCCCGAGGACGCTACCGGGCGTCTTGGCGCACGCCGCCTGCCCTTTGACGTGGGTGATCTCGTCGGGGCGGGACGGGTCGGCGCCGCGGACCTCGGCGACGATGTCCATCGGGACGGCGGCCATCGGCAGGACCCGGCCCTGCGCGCCGAGGAGCCGTCCGACCCAGTCGAGGCCGGCGACGGTGGAGCCCGGCCCGCCGCCGGGCCCGGGCTCGACTTCGCTGAGCAGTTCCCACAGCGCGACGATGAGGAGGTTCCCGACGGCGTGGTCGCGCAGGTCGCCCTGGCTGCGGAAGCGGTGCTGCACCACGTCCCGCCACGTCTGCCCCCACTCGTCGTCGCCGCACAGCGCGGCGAGCGCCATCCGCAGGTCTCCGGGCGGCAGGACGCCGAGCTCGCGGCGGAGCCGTCCGCTGGAGCCGCCGTCGTCGGCGACGGTGACGATCGCGGTCAGCCGGTCGGTGACGCGGCGCAGCGCCGACAGCGAGGCGTAGAGGCCGTGGCCGCCGCCAAGTGCGACGACCTTCGGGCCGTTGGGCTTCACCGTGCCGTTATCCTGCTCTCCTCGTCCGGGACCCGCGCCGCACCCCGGGGGGCCTCACTCTCGGCCGAGGTCACGATGGGCGACCTGCACCTCGATGCCCTCGTCCCGCAGCCGGGCGGCGATCTGTTCCGCCATGGCCACACTACGGTGTTTGCCGCCGGTACATCCCACGGCGAGGGTCACGTAGTGCTTGCCCTCGCGCTCGTAGCCGTCGGCGAGCAGGCGCAGGACCTCGGCGTAGGCGTCGAGGAACTCCTTGGCGCCGCGCTGGCCGAGGACGTAGTCGCGGACGGCGGTGTCGCGGCCCGTCTTCGGCCGCAGCTCCGGCACCCAGTGCGGGTTCGGCAGGAACCGGCAGTCGACGACGAGGTCGGCGTCGACGGGCAGCCCGTACTTGTAGCCGAACGACACGACGGTCGCGCGCAGGCTGGATTCGCCGGTGTCGGTGCCGAAGAATCCGATGATCTTGTTGCGCAGCTCGTGCACGTTGAGGCCGCTGGTGTCGATGACCAGGTCGGCCTCGGCACGGACCTCGCGGACCAGTTCCCGTTCCCGCGCGATGCCGTCGACGAGGCGCCCGTCGTCCTGCAGCGGGTGGGGGCGGCGGACGCTCTCGAAGCGGCGCACCAGGTCGGCGTCGTTCGCCTCCAGGAACACCACCCGCGGGTGGACGCCGCGCGCCTCCAGCTCGGCGATGGAGGAGTGCAGGTCTTCGGTGAAGGCGCGGCTGCGCACATCGACGACGACGGCGATGCGGGGCACCGCGTTCTTCACGCGGCCGCCGAGGTCGGCCATGGTGGCCAGCAGCCCCGGCGGCAGGTTGTCGACCACGAACCAGTCGAGGTCCTCCAGGGATTTGGCCGCGGTGCTGCGGCCCGCACCGGACATGCCGGTGACTATCACGATGTCCGGGATCTTCGTCTCTCTGGTCATGGCCGTCTCCCCCTGTGCTCCCCGTCTCCGCCCGCGCGGCCACCGTCTCCGCCGGGGCCCCCGGAGGGGACGGCGGCGCCGTGCAGTGCCGCGACGATGCCCTCGGCGCTGCGCCGCCCGATTCCGGGGACCTCGGCGACCTGCTCGGGTGTCGCGTCCTTCAGCCGCTTCAGCGAACCGAAGTGTTTCAGCAGCGCCGCGCGGCGCGCCGGGCCCAGACCCGGAACGTTATCGAGTTCGCTCACCGTCATGGACTTGGATCGCCGCTGCCGATGGAAGGTGATGGCGAACCGGTGCGCCTCGTCGCGGACCCGCTGGACGAGGAACATGCCTTCGCTGTTGCGCGGCAGGATGACCGGGTCGCTCTCGGCGGGCAGCCACAGCTCCTCCAGCCGCTTGGCGATGCCGCAGACCGCGATGTCGTCGATGCCGAGCTCGTCCAGCGCCCGCTGCGCGGCCGCGACCTGCGGCGGGCCGCCGTCGACGAGCACCAGGTTGGGCGGGTAGGCGAACTTGCGCGGCCTGCCCGTCTCCGGGTCGATCGGCTGGTGCGCGCCTTCCTCCGGCTGATCCCGGGGGGACGGCCCCTCAGGCCCTCCGGCGACCGCGTCGGGAGGATCCCCCAGGTGGTCGAGCTCGCCCATCTTCTCGCTCTCGGCGAGGTAGCGCCTGAACCTGCGGGTGATGACCTCGTGGATGGAGCGGACGTCGTCCTGCCCCTCGACGGCCTTGACGGTGAAGCGGCGGTACTCGCTCTTGCGGGCCAGGCCGTCCTCGAACACGATCATGGAGGCGACCACGTTCGTGCCCTGCAGGTTGGAGACGTCGTAGCACTCGATGCGCAGCGGCGCCTCGTCCAGCTCCAGCGCGTCCTGGATCTCCTGGAGCGCGCGGCTGCGGGTGGTGAGGTCGGACGCGCGGCGGGTCTTGTGCTGCTTGAGCGCCTCGTGGGCGTTGCGCGCGACCGTCTCCAGCAGGGTCTTCTTGTCGCCGCGCTGCGGGACGCGCAGCCGGACGGGCCCGCCGCGCTGCTCGGACAGCAGTTCGGTCATGGCGTCCGCCTCGGGCGGCATGGCCGGGACGAGCACCTCCCGGGGCACCGAATCGCTCTCGCTGTAGATCTGGATGAGGAAGTGCTCGACCAGGTCGGCCGTGGTGACGTCCTCGACCTTGTCGACCACCCAGCCGCGCCGGCCGCGGATCCGGCCGCCGCGCACGTAGAAGACCTGGACGGCCGCCTCCAGTTGGTCCTCGGCGAAGGCGATCATGTCGCAGTCGGTGGTGTCGGCGAGGACGACCGTCTGCTTCTCCAGCGCGCGCTCCAGGGCGCGGATGTCGTCGCGGAGCCGGGCGGCGCGCTCGTACTCCTGGGACGCGGCCGCCTCGCGCATGTCGCGTTCGAGGCGTTTGATGAACCGGGCGGTGTGGCCCGCCATGAAGTCGCAGAAGTCCTCGGCGAGGAGGCGGTGCTCGTCCGGGGAGACGCGGCCGACGCACGGCGCCGAGCATTTGCCGATGTAGCCGAGCAGGCAGGGCCGGCCGAGCTGGTGCTGCCGTTTGAACACGCCGGCGCTGCACGTCCGGACGGGGAACACGCGCAGCAGCTGGTCGACCGTCTCCCGGATCGCCCACGCGTGGGAGTACGGCCCGAAGTAGCGCACGCCCTTGCGCTTGGCGCCCCGCATCACCATCACCCTCGGGAAGTCCTCGTTCAGGGTGACGGCCAGGAACGGATAGGACTTGTCGTCGCGGTAACGGACGTTGAACCGCGGGTCGAACTCCTTGATCCAGGAGTATTCGAGCTGGAGGGCCTCGACCTCGGTGGCGACGACGGTCCAGTCGACGCGGGCGGCGGTCTGGACCATCGTCTGCGTGCGGGGGTGCAGGGCGGAGAAGTCGGCGAAGTAGGAGCTCAGGCGCTGGCGCAGGCTCTTGGCCTTGCCCACGTAGATGACCCGGCCGTGCTCGTCGCGGAATCGGTAGACGCCGGGGGATTCCGGAATGGAGCCCGGTGCGGGTCGGTAGGTCGCCGGATCTGCCACGCTCAGAAGCCTAGTGGGCGGTACCGACACGCCGTACGCCCGCGCGTCCCGTCCCAGGGTGACGGAGATCTCGCCTTTTCGTCTGGATGATCCCAAAGCGAGTGGAAAGGGAGGGTCGAACGAAGTTTACCGGCGAGGTTTCTCCACGCAGGCTGAGGGGGTCGTTGCGCAGGTGTCGGAACTGTGGGCCTGGGTCGTCCTGGCGGCGGTCGTCGCCACGTCCGCGATCATCGTGGAGTGCGGCCGGCGGCTGCTGGCCGGCCGGCTGTCGGTGCGCTGGCCGGGGGCGGGACGCGCCGCCCGGCGCTGCACCGCGCCGGCGTTCGCGTTCGCGGCCGTGGTCAGCACCAACGCCGCGATGCCGTACCACCTCCTCGCCGGCCAGGCGGAGGGCGGCGTCCGGCACGTGCTGCGGATCGCCGCGATCGGCGCCACCACCTGGCTGGTGCTGCGGATCGGCTACGCGCTGAGCGATCCGCCGCTGGAACGGCTGATGCGCATCGAGGGCGAGCGCAACCGGCGGGCCAGGCGGGCCCGCACCCAGATGCTGCTGCTGCGCCGCATCGCGGCCGTGCTGATCGTGGTCCTGGCGGTGGGCGCCGCGCTGTTCACCTTCCCGGGCGTGCGGGCCGTCGGCGCCGGGGTGCTGGCCTCGGCGGGCGTCGCCGGGCTGGTCGTCGGCATCGCGGCGAGGCCGACGCTGGGCAACCTGCTCGCCGGGCTGCAGCTGGCGTTCAGCGACGCGCTGCGGCTGGACGACGTCGTCGTCACACAGGGCAACTGGGGGCGGGTCGAGGAGCTGACCCTGTCGTACGTGGTGCTGCGCCTCTGGGACGACCGCCGGATGATCTTCCCGGTCTCGCATTTCACCGAGCAGCCGTTCGAGAACTGGACGCGGCACTCCAACCGGCTGCTCGGCTCGGTCGAACTGCACGTCGACTGGTCGGTCCCGATCGCGGAACTGCGCACCGAACTGCACTCGGCGCTCAAGGAGAACCCGCTGTGGGACCGGCGGGAATGGATCCTGCAGGTGGTCGATGTGCAGCCGAACGGGCTGGTCACGCTCCGGGCCCTGATGAGCGCCGCCGACTCCGCGAGCACCTGGGACCTGCGCTGCGACATGCGCGAACACCTCGTCTCCCACATCCGCGACCACTACCCCGACGCGCTCCCCCGCTTCCGCGTCGGCCACGAGGAGATCACCGGCGGCGGCGTCGCGGACGGCGCGGACGGCAGCGGCACGGACGGCGCGGGCGTGGACGGCCGGGAGCCCGCGGACGGGGAGATCGTCGGCGGCGAGACGGCCCGCGGACGGCCGGACGGCGATCGCGCCGCCGGCGGGCGGGCCGCCCCTCGACGGGACGGCCCGGCGCGCACGAAGACGCTCAGGCGAGCATGATCTTGTCGCCCTGAACGGTGATCCGCCGCTCCTCCAGCGGCTCGTCCGCCGGCGGGCTCGCCACCGAACCATCGGTGATCTTGAACTTGCTGCCGTGACAGGGGCAGTTGATCATGCCGCCGGACACCGAGCCGACGCTGCAGCCCCGGTGGGTACAGGTCGCGGAGAACGCCTTGACCTCACCCTCGGTTCCCGTGTGTCACCGGGGAGAACGAATCCGCGAACGAGATGGTTCAAACCGGAACCAATTTCCCGGATTCGGGCGGCCGGCCGGTTCAGGTGACGACGATGCCGCCGTTGCGCACCTGCACCGGGTACTCGGCCAGCGGCTGATCCGCCGGCCCCTTCTGCACCGAACCGTCCGCGATCTTGAACTCGCTGCCGTGGCAGGCGCACCTGATCAGCCCGTTCTGCACCTTGTCCACCGTGCAGCCCTGGTGCGTGCAGACCGCCGTGAACGCCTTGAACGTGCCCTGGGCCGGCTGGGTGACCACGACCTTCTCCGCGCCGTAGACCTTCCCGCCGCCGACCGGGATGTCGGCGGCCTTCGCGATCTCCTGGCCCTTGAGCTCCTCGGCGGTCTTCTCCTCCCCGCCGCTCGCGCACCCGGCGAGCACGGCGGCGCCGGCGACCCCCGCACCGCACAGCACCGTACGGCGCCCGATCCCCCCGTTCCCGGCGCACCCCGCACGCTGCGAGGCTCCGGGCGTCACTTCGTCAGTCATGTCTCCATGATCCTGGACGGCGCCCCCCGCGCCGCACCGACCCGCCCGTAACCGGCGGCGGCCACGCCACGACGGCCCTTCGCCGAGAGCCACGGCGAGCGGCGCCGCCCACGGCGCGCGGCGGCGCGGACGGCGCGCGGCGGCGCGGACGCGGGGTTCAGCGAACCCGGGACGGCCTCACTTGAGGATCTTGGCGAGGAACTGGCCGGTGTGGCTGGCGTCGACCTCGGCGACGTCCTCGGGGGTGCCGGTGGCGACGATGGTGCCGCCGCGGGAGCCGCCCTCGGGGCCCATGTCGATGATCCAGTCGGCGGTCTTGATGACGTCCAGGTTGTGCTCGATGATGATCACCGTGTTGCCCTTGTCGACCAGGCCGTTCAGGACGCCGAGGAGTTTGCGGATGTCCTCGAAGTGCAGGCCGGTGGTCGGCTCGTCCAGCACGTAGACGGTACGCCCGGTGGAGCGCTTCTGCAGCTCGGACGCCAGCTTGACGCGCTGCGCCTCCCCGCCGGACAGGGTGGGGGCCGGCTGGCCGAGCCGGACGTAGCCGAGGCCGACGTCGTTGAGCGTCTTCAGATGCCGGTGGATCGCCTTGATCGGCTCGAAGAACCCGGTGGCCTGCTCGATCGGCATGTCGAGCACCTCGGAGATCGTCTTGCCCTTGTAGTGGACCTCCAGGGTCTCCCGGTTGTAGCGGGCGCCGTGGCAGACCTCGCACGGGACGTAGACGTCCGGCAGGAAGTTCATCTCGATCTTAATCGTGCCGTCGCCGGAGCAGTTCTCGCAGCGGCCGCCCTTGACGTTGAAGGAGAACCGGCCCGGCTGGTAGCCGCGGACCTTCGCCTCCGTCGTCTGCGCGAACAGCTTGCGGATGTGGTCGAACACACCCGTGTAGGTCGCCGGGTTGGAGCGCGGCGTGCGCCCGATCGGCGACTGGTCGACGTGCACGACCTTGTCGAGCTGGTCGACGCCGTTGACGCGCTTGTGCTTGCCCGGGACGAGCTTGGCCCCGTTCAGCTTCTTGGCCAGCGAGCTGTACAGGATGTCGTTGACCAGCGTCGACTTGCCCGACCCGGACACCCCGGTCACGGCGGTGAGGACGCCGAGCGGGAACGCCGCGTCCACGTCGCGGAGGTTGTTCTGCTGCGCGCCCTTCACGGTGATCTCGCGGCCCCGCGTGCGGGGGCGGCGGATCTCCGGGACGGCGATCTCGCGGCGCCCGTCCAGGTAGGCGCCGGTCAGGGAGCGGTCGGACTTCTTCAAGTCCTCGATGGTGCCGGACACGACGATCTCGCCGCCGTGCTCACCGGCGCGGGGGCCGATGTCGACGATCCAGTCGGCGGCGGCGATGGTGTCCTCGTCGTGCTCGACGACGATCAGGGTGTTGCCCATGTCGCGCAGCCGGAGCAGCGTCTCCAGCAGCCGGTGGTTGTCGCGCTGGTGCAGGCCGATCGACGGCTCGTCCAGCACGTACAGGACGCCGACCAGCCCGGAGCCGATCTGCGTCGCCAGCCGGATGCGCTGCGCCTCCCCGCCGGCGAGGGTCGCCGACCCCCGGTCGAGGGTCAGGTAGTCGAGGCCGACGTCCAGCAGGAACCCGAGCCGGGCGTTGATCTCCTTGAGGACGCGTTCGGCGATGTGCGTCTCGCGGTCGCTCAGCTCCATCGCCAGCAGGAACTTCGCGGCCTCTCCGATCGGCATCGCGGCGACCTCGGCGATCGACATCCCGCCCATGGTGACGGCGAGCACGACCGGCTTGAGCCGCGCGCCGTCGCACGTCGGGCACGGGATCTCCCGCATGTAGCCCTCGAACTTCTCCCTGCTGGTGTCGCTCTCGGACTCGGCGTGCCGCCGCTGGATGTAGGGGATCACGCCTTCGTAGGCGGTGTAGTACGACCTCGTCCGGCCGTAACGGTTCTTGTAGCGCACGTGAACCTGGGTCTCGTGCCCGTTCAGGATCGCCTTGCGCGCTTTGGCGGGCAGCTTCTCCCACGGCGTGTTGAGGTCGAAGCCCATCGCGTCGCCGAGCGCGGACAGCAGGCGCAGGAAGTAGTCGCTCACGTGCCCGTTCGACCACGGCTGGATCGCGCCCTCGCCGAGCGTCAGCTCCTCGTCGGGGACGATGAGCTCCGGGTCGACCTCCATGCGCGTCCCGAGACCGGTGCAGTCGGGGCACGCGCCGTAGGGCGAGTTGAACGAGAACGACCGCGGCTCCAGCTCCTCGAACGACAGGTCGTCGTAGGGGCAGTACAGATGCTCGGAGTACATCCGCGTGCGGTTCTCGTCGCCTTCCGGCATGTCGACGAAGTCGAGGACGATCGTGCCGCCCGCGAGGCCCAGCGCCGTCTCCACCGAGTCGGCGAGCCGCTGGCGCGCGGTGTCCTTCACCGAGAGCCGGTCGACCACGATCGCGATGTCGTGCTTCTCCTGCTTCTTCAGCTTGGGCGGCTCGTCCAGCCGGATCGTCCGCCCGTCCACGATCGCCCGCGAGTACCCCTTGGACTGCAGCTCGCGGAAGAGCTCCAGATACTCGCCCTTGCGGCCGCGGATCACCGGTGCGAGCACCTGGAACCGGGTGCCCGGCTCCAGCTCCAGCACCCGGTCGACGATCTGCTGCGGCGCCTGCCGGCTGATCGGCCGGCCGCACTCGGGGCAGTGCGGATGCCCGATCCGCGCGTACAGCAGCCGCAGGTAGTCGTACACCTCGGTGATCGTCCCGACCGTCGACCGAGGGTTCTTGCTGGTCGACTTCTGGTCGATCGACACCGCCGGGGACAGGCCCTCGATGAAGTCGACGTCGGGCTTGTCCATCTGCCCGAGGAACTGGCGCGCGTAGGCCGACAGCGACTCGACGTACCGGCGCTGCCCCTCCGCGAAGATCGTGTCGAACGCCAGGCTGGACTTCCCGGAACCCGACAGACCGGTGAACACGATCATGGAGTCCCGAGGGAGGTCGAGCGAGACGTCCTTCAGGTTGTGCTCGCGTGCTCCACGCACGATGAGTCGGTCATGCACGGTGTTCTTCCGGTTCCTCTTCTGGGCGCGACCGCCGGGAGAGACAGGTCGGTCTCAAGGCTAGCCAGGGGGTGCGACAGAATCCCCCGAGTCCATCAACGGCGGCGGCCGCCGCCGCATTTCATGACCCTCCCCGGAGGGCCCGGACGGCACTACCGCACCGTACACGTGTTCGAACGCCCCCCGCCACCAGAACACCCCTCGGCGGCGCCGATCGGGAATGGGGCGCCGGCCCGGGTCACTCGTCGTCCAGGGCGTGGGAGAGGTAGCGGTCGGCGGAGCGGCGGACGGCGTTCTTGCCGTCGGTGTAGACGATCTTCTTCCACCATGCGCCGTAGACGCGGTCGAACTCGTAGGGCTCCAGCAGGCGCAGGGCGCGGCGGACCGTGCGGGGGCGTTCCGGGATGAAGTTCGGATAGCTGTACATGAAGCTGACCCAGTCGCGGTCGTTGACGACCTGCAGGATGTCGCCGGAGAACACGGCGCGGGCGTCCCGCCAGTGCAGGACCTGGCCGCCGTCGAAGTGCACGCCCGCGTTGACGAGCGTGAGGCCGTCGGCCAGTTCGTGGGTGTCGCCGGACCAGAAGACCACCGCGTCGTCCGGGCGGGCCACCCAGCGGCGGTCGGCCTCGTGGATGAGGACGGGGGCGCCGAACGCGTGCGCCCACTCGATCATGGTGCCGTAGTAGTGCGGGTGGCTGATCGCGATCGCGGAGATGCCGCCCAGGTCGTCCACCTGGCGGACCAGGTCGTCGTCGATGTGGGTGATCATGTCCCAGAGGACGTTGCCGGACGGGGCGCGCAGCAGCAGGGCGCGCTGGCCGATGGCGATGGCCGGCTCGGTGCCGATGCCGATGACGCCGGGGCCCTCCTCGGCGATCCGGCACCGGTGATCGGTGCGCAGTTCCTCCAGGGTCGTCCATCTCTGACCGTCCCAGCCGACGTACTGGCGCTCGTCCTCGCAGATCGGGCAGTCGGGGCGGGGCCCGGCGTACTGGACGCCGCAGGTCACGCAGATCGGAAGTTCCATGATCGCCATTGTGTGGCATGGGGAGGGGCCGTGCGAAAGGATGGAGGCACTTTTGGTCTAGGAGGCGCGCAATGGACTGGCGAGAAGTGATCGATGAGCTTGATTCCGGCGTGGAGAGCATCGTCCGGACATTGTCGAAACTCGGCGACGAGGATCTGCGCGCGGCGTCGGCGCTGCCCGGGTGGAGTCGCGGGCATGTGGCCACCCATATTGCCCGTAATGCCGACTCCCTGTGGAATCTGCTCGAATGGGCGCGGACGGGCGTGGAAATCCCGCAGTACCCCAGCCTGGACGCCCGCAACGCCGCGCTGGAAGAGGGCGCCGGACGCAGCCGGGACGAGCTGGTCGAGGACGTCCGCGCGACGGGCGCGCGGTTCGCCGAGCAGGCGAGGACGCTGCCCGAAGAGGCCTGGAACGCTCCCGTGAAGGCGATGGGGGGCTGGTCCCACCCGGCCTGGTACACCGTTCACCGCCGCTGGAACGAGGTGGAGGCGCATCACGTCGACCTCGCGGCCGGGTACGGGCCCGCCGACTGGCCCGAGCCCTATGTCCGGTGGTCGCTGGGCGCCACGCTGGCGGACATGGCCGCGCTCCCGGAGAGGCTCCGCGGTGAACTCGGCGGGCTCCGGATCACCGCGACGGACTCCGGCGAGTCCGCCGGCCTCGGGTGGACGCCGGGCGGCCCGGAGGCGTCCGGGTCCGGGCGGGCGCTGCTCGGCTGGCTGAGCGGCCGCACGGACGGCGCCGGCGTGAGCATCCGCCCGGACGGCCGGCTGCCGGTGCCGCCGCCCTGGCCGCACCGGCCCGCCGGCTTCTGACGCATCTCCGAGGGACGCCCCCGGGCCCGCCGTCGAGGGCGCGGTCAGTCGGAGTCGTGGCCCGCCAGGCGGTGCAGGGCGTCGACGGAGCGGACGACGATGGTGTTGCGGGCGACGGTGAGGCCGCCGCGGACGGGGTCGGTGGCGAGGATCTGCGCGACCTTGCGGCGGCCCATGCCGGCCCACCGTCCGAGGTCCTGCTGGGTGACGGGGATCTGCACCTGGACGCCGCCGTCCTCGGCCACCTCGTCCGGCCCCGCGGTGACGCCGTCCGGGCGCTCCTGTTTGACGGGCGATCCGAAGCGCGACACCAGGCGCAGCAGCCGGGTCGCGAGGCGGCGTTCGGGGTCGTCGGGGAAGTGGGCGACGCGCAGCTCGTTGGCGTCGCGCAGCCGCTCGGCGAGGACGGCGGCGACGGCCCAGGCCGAGCCGGGGTGGTCGTCGAGGACGGCGCGGAACCGCGCGGCGGGCAGCACGAAAGCCTCCACGCGGGTGAGCGCCTCGACGTTGGCGTGCCGGACGCCGCCGTCCACCGCCTCCAGCTCGCCGACGAGGTCGCCGCGGCCGAGGACGTCGAGGATGGCGACCTCGCCGTCCCGGTCGACCCAGACCTTCACCGCCCCGGCGCGCAGGACGAAGACCTGGGACGCGCGGGTGTGCTCGCGCGTCAGGTAGGCGCCCGGCCGGATCACCACCGGGGCGCCCGCCTCCCGCAGCGCCTCGCGGGCGCGTTCGGGCAGCGCGTCCCAGAACGGTGCGGTCTCCATCTCGCCTCCTCCGCCGAACCCGGGCCGGGGCACGGTCCCTCATGATCATTTATTTCATGATCCGTTGCCTCGCAGTCCAGTGAACGCGGCGCTGCGCCGATGGACCATGCCCTTTGTCACACGCCGGGCATCCTGTGTCGCACCTCGGCGTCTTCTGTCACATGTCGAGCGACCCGTCTGATTCGAGCCAGCTGTCCAGGGCGCGGACGCGGCGGACGCAGTCGGCCGCCGCAGCCTGGTCGCCCAGGGCGAGGTGGGAGTCGCGCAGCAGCTCCAGCGCGCGCCGCAGGCCCCGCTGGTCGTCCATGTCGCGGCGGATGCCGATCTCGGCGCTGACGTGCTCCACCGCGCGGGCGTGCTTGCCGAGCAGCTGGGAGGCGCGGGCCATGGAGTGCAGCGCCGACGACTGCGCGCGGGTGTCGCCGAGTTCGGCGGCCAGGTCGTGGGCGCGCCGCCCGGTGTCCAGGGCCTCGTCGGCGCGGCCGAGGTCGAGGTGGATGGCGGCGAGGTGGACCAGGGCGGTGCCCTCGCTGTGGCGGTCGCCGACCTCGCCGAGAACCCGCAGCGCCTCCAGTTCGCGTTCCAGCGCCTCCTCGGGACGGCCGGCGCGGCGCAGCACGGCGGCGAGGGTGTCCATCCCGACGCCGAGGCCGTACCAGTCGCCGCCGGACCTGCGGATCTCCAGGGCCTGGCGTGCGGCGCGTTCGGCGTCCTCGGGCAGGCCGAGCCGCGAGTACGTGCGGGCCAGGCTGCCGAGCGTGCCCGCCATCCCGCCCTGCGCGCCGAGCTGGTGCCACAGGTCGAGGGCCTCCAGGCCGAGCACGAACGCCTCCTGGTGGCGGCCGAGGCGGCGCATGACGACCGTGAGGTTCTCCAGGTCGTGGGCCTCTCCGTGCTGGTCACCGATCTCGCGGCGGATCTCCAGGGCCCGCAGGAGATGTTCGCGCGCCTCCCGGTACCGGCCGAGCCGCGCATGGACGATCCCGATCTGCGCGAGCGTCTCGGCCTCGCCGTGCCGGTCGCTGGTGTCGCGGTGCAGGCGCAATGCCTGCCCGCAGAAGGTGAACGCCTCGGCGAACCTGGTGGCGTCGCACATCAGCCTGCCCAGCGTGGTGAGCGCGCGCGCCTCCCCGTGGCGTGCGCCCAGGGCACGGTACGTCTGGAGGGCCTGTTCGGCGTCCTGCTGTGCCATGTCGCGCAGGCCGAGCGTGGCGTTCATGCGCGCCAGCTCTGTCAGCGCCTGGGCGGCCCCGTACATGTCGGCCAGTTCCTGCCGGATGTAGAGGGCCTCCAGTGCGTGTGACACCGCTTCGTGGAAGTTCCCCTGGCGCCGGTGCACCTGCGCGATGGTGAGCAGCGTCTCCGCAACGCCGGGCTGGTCGCCTGTCCGGCGCCGTATGCCCAGCGCATGGGCGGCGTGCTCCAGCGCCTGCTCGTATTCGGCGAGGCCCAGAAGCGCGCGGGCGAGGGTGTCGTTCCCCTTGGCGACTCCCCCGTCGGCGCCCTCGTCCCGCAGTTCACCGTGGATCTCCAGGGAACGGCGCGCATGCTCGATCGCCGTCAGGTAGCGGCCCAGCGCCACGTGCACGTCGGCGAGGGTGGCGAGCGTCACGGCCTCCCCGTACCGGTCGGGCGGGTCGACCGCCCGGAACCCGCGCCGCGCGTCCTCCCCGTATCCGATGGCCTGGACGGAGTCGCCCACTTCGAAGTGGGCCATCGCCAGGTTGTGCAGCATGACGGCCGCCGCCGCCCAGTCCTCCTCGGTGCGGGCCGCGTGCAGGGCCACCTGGTGGACGGCGATGTTGTCCTCGCTGTAGCGCCGGAACTCCTGGAAGTCGAAGAGCGCGTCGGCGAGTTCCCAGCACGTCCGGTGCAGGCCGAGCCGGGCCGCCTGGTGGACGGCGGCGACGAGGTTGCGCCGCTCGGACTCCAGCCAGCCGAGCCCCGCCGCGCGTTCGGCGGTCGTCGCCGGGCGGCTCGGCGTCTCGGCGGGATGCACGTTGGGGCGGGGCCGTCCCGTCAGCACCGCCCCCGCCCTGCGCGCCTCGGCGAGGTACCCGGCCAGCAGCCGCCGCTGCGCCGCCAGCTGCTCCCCGTCGGAGTCCTCCCTCAGCCCCCGCTCCCGGGCGAAGTCGCGCAGCAGGTCGTGCATCCGGTAGCGGCCCGGCCCGACGTCCTGCACCAGGTACGCCTGCCGCAGGCCCTCCAGGCACTCGCGCGCCTCGTCCACCGTCCGGTCCTGCAGCGCGGCGAGGGCGGCCGGGGTGAAGTCGTGGCCGGCGACGAGGCCGAGCCTGCGGAACGCCTCCCGCTGGTCGTGGCGCAGGCTGCGGTAGGCGACATCGAACGTCGGGCTCATGACGGCCTGCAGCCCCGGCCCGGACGCGCCGTGCGCCGCGCCGTCGCCCAGCCCCGCGCCCGCCAGTCCCGGCCCGTACGGCGGCGCCGCCTCGGCGTCCCGCGCGGTGAGTTCCCGGACGGTCGCGGCGACGGACTCGCCGGGGTTCTCCGCCAGCCGCCCGGCCATGACGCCGAGCGCCAGCGGCAGATGCCCGCACTCGCGGGCCAGCCGCACGACCGCCTTGCGCTCGTCTCGGACGCGGGCGTCCCCCGGCCCGAGGACGTTCGAGATGAGATCCACCGCCTCCTGCGAGGCCATCTCGCGCAGTTCCAGCGTCCGGACGTCGGCGCCTTCGAGCAGCGCGGGCAGCCGCCGCCGGCTCGTCACGAGCACCAGCCCGGACGTCGCCGCCGCCAGCAGCGGCCTGATCTGCTCGGGCCGGGACGCGTTGTCGAGGATCAGCAGCATCCGCCGGTCGGCCAGCATCGACCGGCACTGCGCGGCCAGTTCCCCCTCGGTCCGCGGAAGCTGGTCGCCGGGCACGCCCGCCGCGCGCAGCACCTGCCCCATCGCCTCCGCCGGCGTGACGGGGCTGCGCCGCGTGCCGCGCAGGTCGGCGAACAGGACGCCGTCGGGGAACCGGTCGACGACCCGGTGCGCCCAGTGCAGCGCCAGCGTCGTCTTGCCGACGCCCGCCATCCCCTGGACGAGCACGGCGCGCGGCCATTCGGACTGGCCGACCAGCAGGTCCAGCTTGCCGAGGCTGACCGTCCGGCCGGCGAAGAACGGGTTGTCGGCGGGCAGCCGGACCTGGGGCGCCCCGCCGCCCTCCAGGCGCACCGGCTCACGCGCCGCGATCACGGCGTCCGCGTCGGGTTCGGGGCGCGGCGGAGCCTCCCGCTCCGGGTCCGGCCACTCGTCCCCCCACGGGCTGGCGGCCCGGCGCAGGCGCTCGGTGTCCAGGACGGTCAGCGGGCGCGGCCTGCTGTCGAGGATCCCCTTGGCCCGCCACAGCCGGAACCACCGCACCAGCGTCTCGCGCGAGATGCCCGCCCAGTTCGCCAGCTCCGCCTGGCTGAGCTTCAGCGGGATCCGCGTCCCCTGCCCGGCGACGGGCTCGCCGAACCGGTGGGCGAGTTCCAGCAGGTGGTAGGCGAGCCGCTGCGGATGGTCGGCCGCCCGCACCGCGTGCCGGCGGCCGCCGAACGTGACGGTCTGGGAGATCGCGTGCATCATCGCCTCGGCGACCTGGGGGCTGGCCGCCAGGAGGCTGCGGAACTTGCGGCGGTCCACCCGCAGCGCCGCGACGTGGTCGAGCGCGGCGACGGTGCCGCGCTGCGGATGCCCCCACGGGCCGAGGACGCCGACCAGGTCGCCCGCCCCGAACAGGTCGATGATCGACTCGTCGCCCTCGCTGGAGTCCACGAACTCCTTGGCCACCGCGTTGCTCGCCGCGCGGGGGGACGCCTTGAACACCACGTACACGGCCGGTGCGACCGACCCCTGGTGGCACAGCATCCCGCCGGGCGGGATGTCGGTGCGCCGGCCCATGGCGCGCAGGGCCTGCCGGTCGGAGGGGGCCAGCCGCTCCCAGAAGCTGCCCGGCCGGACGTCCAGGGGGTGCCGAGGGGTGCGGGGGGCCGCCTGCCCACCGGGGACATCGTCGATCAAAGGGGTCAGCCTCCAGCCATCGCCGCCGCCAGCGTCCAGAACAGGAACAGCACCGAGGTCGTCGCGGCCCATGCGACGGCCTGCCAGGACAGTTCGCCGCAGCGGTGCGCCGCCGACAGCAGCCGCCGCAGCTCCACGTCGCGGATGCGGTCGTCCAGCGCGACCGCCGACCCGAACGGCGTCCACGGCACCCCGGGGTCGATGGGCGAGCCGGTCCGGCCGCGCACCTCCGCGAGCACCGACACCAGCGTCCGGCGCGACCGGACCGCGTAGGCGGCCGAGATCGCGAACGATCCGGCCAGCACGGGCAGCAGCGCCAGCGCGGCGAGGCCGGGCATGCCGGCCGCCAGCCGGGACACGATCCCGACCAGCACGAGGGCGAGGAACACCGCGGCGACGGCGGAGTCCCGGCCGCACAGCCGGACCAGTGTGCAGGCGTGCCCGAGAAGGTCCTCGGGCTTCTCCCTGTCGGGTCCGGGACGGAATGCGGTTACCAAGGTTCACCGTCCTCCCGCTTCGATCCTGATCTTCCATTGACCATGATGCGCTGGCAAGACGGATATTTCCGTCCGCCCGCGCACGGTTCGGCTGCGTCTGGTGACTCATTTCCATCAGGTGGCCGGGACGGCGCGGAACCCGGGCGCCGATGGTGGAGGATGGGGCTTCGCACCACCGACGGGAGGACGCATGACCTACACGGGAAACGTCGAGACCGGCGGCCGTCCCGACGTCCGGGAGCTGCCGGGGCTGACGGTCACGAAAGTGGCGGTCGGCCCGTACGACAACAACGCCTACATCCTGCGCTGCACCGCCACCGGCGAGCGGCTGCTCATCGACGCGGCCAACGAGGCGCCCCGGCTGCTGGAGCTGATCGGGGACGCTCCCCTGGCCCGCATCGTCACCACGCACCGCCACCAGGACCACTGGATGGCGCTGAGCGAGGTGGTCCGCGCCACCGGCGCCCCGGTCGTCGCGCACTCCCGCGACGCCGAGCCGCTGCCCGAACCGGTCGCCGAGCCCGTCGAGCACGGCGACACCGTCCGGGTGGGGCGGGCGTCCCTCGACGTCATCCACCTACGCGGCCACACGCCCGGCTCGATCGCGCTACTGTACGACGCGGGCGGCGAACTGACGGACCGCCCGCACCTGTTCACCGGCGACAGCCTGTTCCCCGGCGGCGTCGGCAACACCTGGGGCGACCCGACCCGCTTCAAGCAGCTGCTCTCCGACGTCGAGGAACGCGTTTTCGACCGGCTCCCGGACGCCACCTGGTTCTATCCGGGCCACGGCAAGGACTCGACACTGGGCCGCGAGCGTCCCGGACTCCCCGAATGGCGGGCCCGCGGCTGGTGATCCCGGTCCCCCGGCCGGAACAAGCGGTGGTGGGCGTTCGTTGCTTCAACCACACTTCGGGCCGATACCAGGAGACAGACAATCCACGAACTCCACCAGGTGGACCCGGGGCCCGCGCTGCGTTTCCCGGCGGGCTCCCTCGTGCTCGTCGCCGGCCTTCCGGGGGCCGGCAAGAGCACGCTGCTGAACCGCCTGTACGGGCTCGACGGTGACGAGACCGCGCCGGTGCCCGCCGGAAACGTCCTCATCATCGACTCGGGCCAGTCTCGCAACTGGTGGGCGCGGTCCCTGCGCCCCCTGCCGGTCCGGCTGCGCACCCCGCTCGTCCACGCCACCCACGTGTGGCGGATCGGCCGGGCCATCCTCACCGGGCACGGCGTCGTCGCGCACACCCGGGGCACCTGGCCGCACATCCTGCGCTGCTTCGCCTGGATGGCGCACCAGCGCGGTAACGACCTGCACCTGATCCTCATCGACGTCGACCCCGAGACGGCCCGCGCGGGGCAGTTCGCCCGCGGCCGCGTCGTCACGTCCGTCACGTTCGCCCGCCACTGCCGCCGCTGGCGCCCCCTCATCGCCCGCGCCCGCGGCGGCGACCCCCTCCCGCCCGCCGCCGGCGTCACGATCCTCGACCGCGACGCCGCCGACAAACTCCAGGCCATCCACTTCACCTGAGCGCCGGCGGCGCCCCGCCCCGTTTCCGTGCCCGCGCGGGTTCCGGACGGCGGAAGCGATGGGGGATGCCGGCCGGGGAGGGATATATAGGGTCGGAGGAAGATCCAGATCAGGAGAGGCGGCAGCATGGCGCAGCAGGTACGCGGGGTCATCGCACCGGGCAAGGGGCAGCCGGTGCGGATCGAGACGATCACCGTTCCCGATCCCGGGCCCGGGGAGGCGGTCGTCGACGTCCAGGCGTGCGGGGTGTGCCACACCGACCTGCACTACCGCGAGGGCGGGATCAACGACGAGTTCCCGTTCCTGCTCGGGCACGAGGCCGCCGGGGTGGTCGAGTCGGTGGGCGACGGGGTGACGGAGGTCGCGCCGGGCGACTTCGTGATCCTGAACTGGCGGGCGGTGTGCGGGCAGTGCCGGGCGTGCCTGCGCGGGCGCCCCTGGTACTGCTTCGACACGCACAACGCCGCGCAGAAGATGACCCTTGAGGACGGCACGGAACTGTCGCCCGCGCTGGGCATCGGTGCGTTCGCCGACAAGACGCTGGTGGCGGCGGGGCAGTGCACCAAGGTCGACCCGGCGGCCAAGCCGGAGGTGGCGGGGCTGCTGGGGTGCGGCGTCATGGCGGGGCTCGGCGCGGCGATCAACACCGGCGGGGCCGGGCGGGGCGACTCCGTCGCGGTCATCGGGTGCGGCGGCGTCGGCGCCGCGGCGGTGCTCGGGGCTCGGCTGGCGGGCGCCTCGAAGATCATCGCGGTGGACCTGGACGAGCGGAAGCTGACCACGGCGTCCGCGCTCGGCGCGACGCACACCGTGAACGGCAAAGACAGGGACGTCGTCGAGACGGTGCGGGAGCTGACCGGCGGGAACGGCGCGGACCTCGTCATCGACGCGGTCGGCCGCCCGGAGACCTACGAGCAGGCGTTCTACGCCCGCGACCTCGCCGGGACGGTCGTGCTGGTGGGGGTCCCGACACCCGAGATGAAGCTGGAGCTGCCGCTGCTGGACATGTTCGGGCGCGGCGGCTCGCTGAAGTCGTCCTGGTACGGCGACTGCCTGCCCTCCCGGGACTTCCCGATGCTCATCGACCTGTACCTGCAGGGCCGCCTGGACCTGGACGCGTTCGTGTCCGAGACGATCGAGCTGGACGGCGTGGAGGCCGCGTTCGAGAAGATGCACCACGGCGACGTGCTGCGCTCGGTGGTGATCCTCTGATGGCGGCGCGGATCGACCACATCGTGACGTCGGGGACGTTCTCGCTGGACGGCGGGACGTGGGACGTCGACAACAACGTCTGGATCGTCGGCGACGACAGCGAGGCGATCGTCATCGACGCCGCACACGACGCTGACGCGATCGCCGGCGCGCTCGGCGGGCGGCGGCTCGTGGCGATCGTGTCCACGCACGGCCACGACGATCACATCGACGCGGCGCCGGCGCTGAAGGCCCGCACCGGCGCGCCCGTCCTGCTGCACCCGGACGACCTGATGCTGTGGAAGCAGAGGCACCCGGGCGCGAGTCCTGACGGCGACCTGTCCGACGGGCAGGTCATCACCGTCGCGGGCACCGATCTGACCGTCCTGCACACGCCCGGCCACAGCCCCGGGGCGGTGTGCCTGCACGCGCCCGGCCTGGGCACGGTGTTCTCCGGCGACACGCTGTTCAGCGGCGGGCCGGGCGCGACGGGGCGGTCGTTCTCCGACTTCCCGACGATCATCACCTCGATCCGCGAGCGGCTGCTGACGCTGCCCGCCGAGACCGAGGTCCGGACGGGGCACGGCGACTCCACCACGATCGGCGCGGAGGCCCCGCAACTGGACGAGTGGATCGCCCGCGGCCACTGACCTCAGGTCGCGGCGCGTCCGGCCGGGCGGGGTGAGGCGAGCCGGGTGGGGCGGGTGCGGCCGCGGAGGGTGACCTCGTCTCCGAGGGTCCAGTGCGCCGCCTCGTCCGGCCCGGCGCGGGCGACGAGGGAGCCGGCCGCCAGCACCCGCTCGTCGTAGGTCTTGGCGAGGTCGGTGAGGCGGGCGGCCTCGTTCACGGGGTCGCCGATGACGGTGTACTCGAAGCGTTCCTCGGCGCCGATGTGCCCGGCCACGGCCTCCCCGGCGGAGACGCCGACGGCCGCCCGCAGGCCGGGGACGTCGTCGCGCAGCCGGCGGGCCAGCTCGCGGGCGGCGGCGAGGGCGCGGCCGTGGGCGCCGTCCAGGTCGAGGGGCGCGCCGAAGATCGCCAGTGCGGCGTCGCCCTCGAACTTGTTGATCCAGCCGCCGTGCGCGCCGACCACCTCGACGACCACGGCGAAGAAGTCGTTCAGCAGCCCGACGACCTCGGCGGGCGGGCGGTCGGCGGCCAGCCGGGTGGAGCCGATGAGGTCCACGAAGATCACCGCGACCTCGCGGAGCTCGCCGCCGAGGTCGATGCCGCGTTCGACGGCGACGCGGGCGACGTCCTCGCCGACCTGGCGGCCGAACAGGTCCTGGAGCCGCTCGTGCTCGCGCAGCCCGGCGGCCATGTGGTTGAAGCCGGCCTGCAGGAGGCCGACCTCGCTGCCGTCGTAGACGGGCACCTCGACGTCCAGGTCGCCGCGTTCCACCCGGGCGAGGCCGAGCCGCACCGACTCGACCGGGTCGGCGATGGCGCGGGCGGCGCCGTAGGTGACTCCGAGCCCGACGACGAGGGCGATGCCGCCGAGGGCGAGAACGGCCAGCGCGAAGTCCCGGACGGTGATCCTGGCGATGAGGAACGAGCCGACGGCCAGGGTGATCAGGCCGAGGATCGGGACGGCGGTGCCGAGCCCCCAGGCGAGGACCGACCGCGCGACGACGCCCGGCAGGCCGGTCCGGCGCGGCAGCTCGCTGTGCAGCGCCGTGGTGACCGCGCGCCGGAGCAGCCGCTCGGTCAGCAGGTAGACGACGGTGCAGGTGGTGAGTCCGCCGAGCAGGCTCGTCAGGCCGAGCTTGACGGCGAGCAGCGCGGAGAACGGGGCGTTGATGATCACCCAGCCGACCGTCCCGATGCCCCACAGGGTCAGGTGCAGGGCCATCAGCCGCAGCGGCCCGTACAGCAGCAGGGAGCGTTCGTGCCGGCCGGGTTCCTCGTGCCGTTCGACAAGGCGGCGGACGCGGCGGAAGAACCGTTCGCCGAGGACGAGGCCGAGGGGGACGGCGGCGGCGACGTAGGCGGTGAAGACGATCAGGTTGATCAGCTGCAGGCGTTCGGAGACGTCGCCGACCGGGTCGGGGACGACGACGGCGAAGGCGAGCACGACGAGCGCGCCGACCAGGTTCGCGAGGCCGGTGGCGATCGTCACCAGGACGCGGGCGCGGCGCGCGATCTGCGCGCGCGTGTCGTCCGGGCCGCCGTCGATGAGCCGCCACAGGGGGCCGAGCAGGATCCGCCTGGACCGCGGGGCAGGCGTCGCCTTTTCGGTCTCCATGAGCGTGCAGATTATCCGGTCATATCCACCTATCTCGCCGCGCGCGTGCGGGTGCTACCGTCGTCGGCCTGAGTTCATTCAAGAAACCCACCAGTTGAACCCCCTGGAGACTGCATGACGACCGTGGCGGCCTCCGGTACCGCACGCCGCGCGCCCGGTTCCGCGGCCGCGCTGGCGGTCCCCGCCGCCGCGACCCTGCTGGCCCTGATGAACTACACGGCGCCGATGGCGGCGCTGACCGACACGGCGCGCGGTCTGCACGCGGATCCGACGGCCCAGATCTGGCTCATGAGTTCGATCAGCCTCGGTCTGGCGGCGGCGCTGCTGGCCGTCGGCAGCCTCGCCGACGACCACGGGCGGCGGCGCGTGTTCCTGATCGGCGCCGGGACGCTCGCCGCGTCCAGCGTCGCCTGTGCCGTGGCGCCCAACGCGGCGGTCTTCGTCGCCGGACGGATCGTGCAGGGTGCCGCGAGCGCGGCACTGCTGGTGACCGGGCTCGGCATCATCGCCGCCTCGTTCGGTCCGGGGCCCCGCCGGGCGCACGCCACCGGGGTCTGGGGCGCGATGCTCGGACTCGGCGTCGCGGTCGGCCCGATCGCCTCCGCCGGGTTCGCCGAGGCCGGAGACTGGCGGCTCTGGTACTGGGCGGCGGCGCTGGGGTCGGTGCTGCTCGGCGTGGCGGCGCTCCGGCTGCGGGAGTCCCGGGCCGAACGGCCGCGCGGACTGGACCTGCCCGGCCTGCTCACCATGTGCCTGGGGGTGGGGGCCCTGGTCACGGCGATCACGTGGGGACGGCTGGGCTGGACGCGTCCGGTGGTCGCGGTGCTGTTCGCCGCGGCGGCCGTGCTGCTCGCCGCGTTCGCCGTGATCGAGACGCGGCGGCGGGAGCCGATGCTCGACCTCGCGCTGCTGCGGCGGCCCGCGTTCCTGCTGTCGATCTCGGGGGCGATGGTCACCGGGCTCGGAGTCATCGGGATCATGAGCTACCTGCCGACCATGATGACTCTGGTCATGGACATATCCCCGCTCGTGGCGGCCCTCGTCCTGGTGTTCTGGTCGGGGCTGTCGTTCCTCGCCTCGCTGCAGGCCCGCCGCCTGCCCGCCCGCCTGTCCGCCGGGCGGCTGCTCGGCGCCGGGCTCGCGCTCTGCGCCGCCGGGCAGTTCGCGATGCTGGGGATGGCCCCGCAGGACCACTGGGGGCGGCTCGTCCCCGGGCTGATCGTCGCCGGGCTGGGCGGCGGCCTCTCCAACGCGATGCTCGCCAGGCTGGCCGTCGACAGCGTCCCCGCCGACCGGGCGAGCATGGGGACGGGCGCCAACAACACCGCCCGCTATGTCGGCGCGTCGGTGGGCGTCGCGATCGTGGGCGCCATCGCCACCGGCGCCGGCACCGGCGTGTCCGACCTCGCCCACGGCACCAACGTGGCGATGTTCGTGTCCGCCGTCATCGCGCTGGCCGGCGCCGTCCTCGCCGTCGCGGTCCGCGTCAGGTGAGTTCCTCGATGAAGGCCGCCAACTGGGTCAGGTTGCGGCATTCGTACATGGGGACGAGCTCGCCGTAGCGGGACGCGGCGGAGTCGCCGGTGTCCCACTGGCCGCGCGGCTCCGGGTTGAGCCAGTAGGCGTGCCGGGTGCGGTCCACCAGGGAACGCAGCACCGGCAGGGACAGCTCACCGTAGTTGGAGCGGGCGTCGCCGAGGATCAGCAGGGACGTTTTGGGCGTGATGGCGTCGCGGTACCGGTCGTCGAACACCTTGATGGCGTGGCCGTAGTTGGAGCGGCCGGTGATCCAGACGAGGTCGGCCTCCGCGGCCAGCCGGGTCATCGCCTCCGCGACGTCCGCGCCCGGCGCGAAGAACCGGGTGATCTCGTCGGTGGTGTCGATGAACGCGAACGCGCGGACCTTGCTGAACTGCTCCCGCAGCGCGAACGTCAGCAGCAGCGTGAAGTGCGCGAACGACGACACCGAGTCGCTGGCGTCGCAGAGCACGACCAGCTCCGGCTTGTGCGGCCGGCGCGGCCGGTGGTGGGTGGTGAGCGGCACTCCCCCGCTGGCCAGGGACGCGCGGACCGTCCGGCGGAAGTCGAGCCGGCCGCGCCGGCCGCGCCGCTGCTTCTGCACGAGCCGGGACGCGAGCTTGCGCGCCAGCGGGTACACCTCGCGGCGCAGCGCCGCCAGATCGGCGCGGTTCGCGGCGGAGAAGTCGAGCCGTTCCAGCGGCGGGCGGACGGCGATGCGGGCGGTGCGTTCGACGCCGGTGTCCTCGGCGATGCGGCGCCGCACCTCGCCCGCGACGAGGTCCTCGAACCGGGCGATGCGGTCGCGGAACGTCCGGCGGGCGACCCGCTCGGCCATGCCGCCGCGTTCCCGCCCGGTCAGGACGGCGTTGAGCAGCCTGCTCATGAGCGTCTCGGGCGACATGGCGCGCATGACGCCGAAGGAGAACCACGACTCCTGTCCCGGCGTCTGGCCGTACTCGGCGACGGCCATGCGGGCGAACTGCCGCAGCGCGGCGTCGTCGCCGGACAGGAGGAGCTCCGCCAGCTCGCCGCGGCGGGCCTGCACCTCCGGGTCCAGGGCGGGCGGGACGGGGCGTCCGTCGTCGTCCAGCGTCCGGGCGGGGCGGTCCGGGTCCGGGTGCGCCCCCGCGCCGTCCCCGACCGCTCCGGGGAACCACAGGTCGAAGAGGGTGTCGAACGTCGGGCGGTGCTGGGGCCGCTTGACGAGTGTCGCCGCGTAGGCGGCGCGCAGCGATTCGCGGTCGAGCAGGTCGATGGCCTGCATGGCGCGGACCGCGTCCAGGCCCTCGGCGACCGACACCGGCATCCCGGCCCGCCGCAGCTCCGCGACGAACCCCGTGTGCCGGTCGATGAGTGAGGCCATGTCTGAAATCCCGGGGTCAGCCCCGCAGCCCCAGTTCCTTGACCGCGCGCTCCTGGTCGGTGACGTGCTTGAGGACGACGCCGAGGGTGCGGGCGACGGCGGCCTCGTCCAGCTCGTCCAGGCCGAGGGCGAGCAGGGTGCGCGCCCAGTCGACGGTCTCGGCGATCGACGGGGCCTTCTTGATCTCCAGGTCGCGCAGCGTGCCGACCGTGCGGACGAGCTGCTCGGCCAGCTCCGCCTCGATCCCCGGCACCTGCGCGAGGACGATGTCGCGTTCCCGTTCCGGCGCCGGATAGTCCAGGTGGAGGTAGAGGCAGCGGCGCTTGAGCGCCTCCGACAGCTCCCGCGCCGCGTTCGAGGTGATCACCACGAACGGGCGGCGGACGGCGTCGACCGTCCCCAGCTCGGGGATCGTGACCTGGAAGTCCGACAGGACCTCCAGCAGCATGCCCTCCACCTCGACGTCGGCCTTGTCGGCCTCGTCGATCAGCAGGACGGTCGGGCCGGTGCGGCGGATCGCCGCCAGCAGCGGCCGCTCCAGCAGGAACTCCTCGGAGAAGATGTCGTCGTGGGTCTCCTGCCAGGCCCGGTCGGACGGGGCGGCCTGGATCGCCAGGAGCTGCTTCTTGTAGTTGAACTCGTACAGCGCGCGGGCCTCGTCCAGCCCTTCGTAGCACTGCAGCCGGATCAGCTCGGCGTCCGTCGCGGCGGCGACGGCCTTGGCCAGCTCGGTCTTGCCGACCCCCGCGGGGCCCTCGACGAGCAGCGGCTTGCCGAGCGCCTGCGCGAGATACACCGTCGTGGCGATCGACTCGTCGGCGAGGTAGCGGACCCGCGCCAGCCTGCGGTCCACGTCGGCGGGGGACGCGAACGCCCCGTCCACGATGTCGGTCATCCCCTGCCCCTCTGTGCGCCGCGCTTCTGCGCGGCCGCCTTCTTGTACGTCTGGTTGGTGCCGGCGAACACGATCGATCTCTGGTCCTCGCTCAGGGCGACGCCCCAGTAGGACGCGGTCTTCGGGTCGCCGCCCTTCCAGGAGAAGCGGTACTTGCCGCCGCCCTCGGGGATGGCCGTCCCGCTCCAGAGCTTCTGCTTCTGCTTCACCCACACGCCCCTGCCGTCCGCCGCGAACTGGAAGTAGTCCCCGGCGGTGCCGACCCAGCGCCCGACGAGCGGTTTCATGTCGGAGGGCTTCACCACCGGGATCGGCGCGAGCGTGGTGGGCGGGGCGGACGAGGCCGTGCCCGCGGCCTCCCCCTCGCCGCCGCAGCCGGTGAGGGCGAGCGCGGCGGCGGCCGTGCAGGCGGCGAGGGCGGCGACTCTCACGAGGACCTCCGGGGCGATCTGGGGCGAAGCGGCAGTTTACCGGCGGTTCCGTTCTCGTCCCCGCCCAGACCTGCGGTGAGACCTGCGGGGTAGGCCGCGGTTGGCGCCGGTGGGTGAGGCGGCCGCGGCGCGCCGTTGCCTATAACCGAACCATGACGACCCCACGACTTCCCCGCGACGACCTCACGGCGGCGATGGCGGCCCGGCGCGAGCTGGGGCCCGACTACGACGAAGCCTTCATCGAGACGGTCGTCGACCGCATCCAGGAGGCCCTCGACGCCCGCACCACCGCGTCGCCCCGGCCCCGGTTCGGCCCGGTACCGGAGCCGGGGCGCGGCGGCCGCGATCACAGCCTCGCCATGGCGGTGCTGTCGCTGCTGGCCGCGATCCCGCTGAGCGCGATCGCGGTCGTCCACGCGGGCCTCCCGGGCCTGGTCACGGCCCTCGCCGCGATCGTCCTAGTGAACGTCACCTACACCCGCCGTCCTCGTTAGCCCAGGGGGCGACCCCTGGGACCCGCGGAGCGAGGTTCATGGCGTTCTCTGGTCACTTGCCCGGTTCGGGGTCGCGGGGGAGGCCGAGGAGGCGCTCGCCGATGATGTTGAGCTGCACCTCGGTGGTGCCGCCGTAGATCGTCATCGCGCGGCTGAACAGCATGGCGCGCGCCACGATGCCGCTCTCGGTCAGCGGCACCTCGGTGACGGCGGCCGTGCCCTGCGCGGACCAGCAGTAGTCGGCGACGTCCTGGTTGAACTGGACGCCGAGGAGCTTGCGGACGCTGGCCTCCGCGCCGGGCTCCACACCGTTCAGCTGCTTGAGCGTGGTGCGCAGGCCGAGCAGGTCGATGGACTGGCCCTGGGCGACGAGCTTGCCGACCTCGGCGGCGGCGACCGGGTCCAGCGTCCGCCGCTTGAAGAACTTCAGCAGCTCGGGGACGCCCATGCCGAGGCCGCCGCCGGTCGACAGCGACACCCGCTCGTTGGACAGCGTGTTCCGCGCGACCTGCCAGCCCTTGTTCACCTCGCCGACCACGCGGTCGTCGGGGACGAACACGCCGTCGAGGAACACCTCGTTGAAGATGGCCTCGCCGGTCAGCTCCTTGAGGGGCCGGACGTCGACGCCCTCGGACTTCATGTCGACCAGGAAGTAGGTGATGCCGTCGTGCTTGGCCGCGTCCGGGTCGGTGCGGGCGATGCAGAAGCCCCACTGGGCGTAGTGCGCGAGCGACGTCCAGATCTTCTGGCCGGTGAGCCTCCAGCCGCCCTCGACCCGCTCGGCCTTCATCGACAGCGACGCCAGGTCGGAGCCGGCGCCGGGCTCGGAGAACAGCTGGCACCACACGATCTGCCCGCGCAGCGTCGGGCGGAGGAACTTCTCCTTCTGCTCGTCGGTGCCGTACCGGACGAGGGACGGCACCAGCCAGGCGCCGATCCCCAGGTTCGGGGCCTTGACCTGGGCGGCCTTCAGCTCCTGCTGGATGAGGATCTGCTCGACCGGCCCGGCCTCGCGTCCCCACGGCTTCGGGAAGTGCGGGACGCTCCAGCCCTCGTCGCCCAGCTTGGCGTGCAGCGCCTCCTTGTCCTCGATGGCGGCCAGCCCGGCGACCTCGGCGCGGATGCGCTCGCGGAGCGGCTGGGCATCCTCGTCGAGTTCCAGGACGACCTCGCGGCGGCCGCCGTCCAGCGCGAGCGCCGCGACCTTGGCGGCCCAGTCCTTGGACGGGCCGAGCAGCGACCGCAGCGTCAGGGCGCGGCGCAGGTAGACGTGCGCGTCGTGCTCCCAGGTGAAGCCGATGCCGCCGAGGATCTGGATGGCGTCGCGGGCGGTCTGCACGCCCGCGTCGAGCGCGATGACGGCCGAGACCGCGGTGGCGAACCCGGCTTCCTCGGTGCCCTCGTCCAAGGCGCGGGCGGCGTCCCAGGCGGCGGCGCGGGCCTGCTCCAGCGCGATGAGGCTGCGCGCGGCCTTGTGCTTGACGCCCTGGAACTGCCCGATCGGGCGGCCGAACTGCTCGCGGACCTTGGCGTACTCGGCCGCGGTCGTCACGAGCCAGCCGGCGAGGCCCGCCGACTCGGCGCCGAACAGCGCCGCGGCGAGGTCCCGGACGCGGCCGGTGGTGAGGCCGTCCAGCACCCGGTCGGCGGCGACGGCGACGCCGGACACCTCGACGGACGCGACGCGGCGGACCTTGTCGAGGCTCACGACCGGCGTGACGGTGACATCGGCGGCGTCGACCGCGATCCACTGCTCGCCGTCGCCGTCCGCGACCGGCAGGACGATCACGTCGGCGAGCGCGCCGCCGAGGACCGTCGCGGACGTCCCCGACACCACGAACGAGTCGCCGTCGCGGCTGCCGGTCAGTTCCCCGTCGAGGGCGACGGCGGCCGTCCTGGACCCGTCGGCGAGGGCGGGCAGCAGCTCCGCGCGCACCTTGGCGTTGCTGGACGCGTTGACGACGGCGCTGGCGAGCACGGTCGGCAGGAACGGGCCGGGCGCGGCGGCGCGGCCCAGCTCCTCCAGCACGACCGACAGTTCCAGGAGGCCGTAGCCCTGGCCGCCGTGCTCCTCGTCCAGATGCAGGCCGAGCAGGCCCTGCTCGGCCAGGGCCGGCCAGAACCCGGGCCTGGTCTCCTCGTCCGCCTCCAGCGCGGCCCGGACGGCCGTCACCGGAATGTTGCGCTCGGCGAAGCCGCGCACCGAATCGGCGAGCGCCTCGTGCTCCTCGGTCAGCCCGATGGCCATGCGTGAACCCTCTCTCAGCCGCTTTTGACAACGATTCTAGAACAGGATTCGGTGCTGTGGTCCAGTGCTCGCGGACTCAACCTTTGCGCGTCTGCGCGGCGTCCGCGTCAGACACCTGCCCGTCCGCGGGCATCTCGCGGGACGCCGCCCTGCCGACGGCCCTGCGGCCGGCGGCCAGGCTGGCGACGGTGGTCGCGAACAGCGTCCCCGCGATCACCGCCAGGGACAGCCAGATCGGGATCTCGGGCGCCCACGCGACACCGTACTCGTGCATCGCGTGGAAGATCAGCTTGGCCCCGATGAAGCCGAGGATGAACGCCAGCCCGTGCGCGAGGTAGACGAGCCGGTCGGTGAGCCCGCCGAGCAGGAAGAACAGCTGGACCAGGCCCATCAGCGCGAACGCGTTGGCGGTGAACACCAGGTACGGCTCGGTCGTCAGCCCGAAGATCGCGGGAATGGAGTCCAGCGCGAACAGCACGTCGGTGGACCCGATGGCGATCATGACGATGGCCAGCGGGGTGACCAGGCGCCGGCCGTGCCGCCGGACGACGAACCGGTTCCCTTCGTACGCGTCGGACGTCGGAATGACCCGCTTGGCCCACCGCAGCAGGACGTTCTCCTTGAACTCCTCCTCCTCGTCGCCGCCGCGGACCAGCCCGATCGCCGTCCAGATGAGGAACGCGCCGAAGATGAAGAAGACCCACGTGAACGTCGAGATGGCGGCGGCGCCGACCGCGATGAAGATGCCGCGCAGCACCAGCGCGATGACGATGCCCGCCATCAGCACCGTGTGCTGGGCCTGCCTCGGCACGGCGAACCGGGTCAGGATCACCATGAACACGAAGAGGTTGTCGACGCTGAGGCTCTTCTCGGTGACGAAGCCGCCGAAGTACTCGCCCGCGTACCGCGCGCCGGAGAAGATCCACACGCCGATGCCGAACAGCACGGCGAGGCCGATGTAGACCGACGACCAGAACGCGGCCCTGCGGGTGGTGAACTCCCGCGTGTCGTTCCTGTGGATCAGGAACAGGTCGGCGGCGATGACGGCGAGGATCCCTGCGATGGTCAGGGCCCACACCAAGGGTGAGACGGACAACGTGAACACCTCCAGCGGACACGAACGAGCGCTGGAGGTCTCTCCCGCCCCGGACGAGCGAGGGCCGCGGAACCCGGGCAGGTATGGACCGGCCGTATTGACGGGAACCGTGCGCGGGGATACTCCCCTCCACTGCCTCCTTCAACGCGGGCCCCATCAGGGCGGTTCCCTCCGCGCGAACTTTTTCCAGCCCTTTCTCGAACCTGACCGCCGGAAACCGCGTCCAAGGCGCCGTCACCCGCGCCTTCCGGCTCAGCGGCGGGTGCCCGCCAGTTCGCGGTACAGGCCGGCGAGCTGGTCGACGGCGTCGTCCTCGTCCGGCAGCAGGGCCGATCGCTGCGCGGCGGCCGACCCGAGCCGCGCGGCCAGGGCCGGATCGTCGAGGACGCGGCTCACCGCGCGTTCCAGGGCACCCGCGTCGCCCGGGGGCACCAGCAGCGCGGCCTCGCTCTCGGGGCCGTGCAGCAGCGGGCCCGCCGCGCCGCCGTCCGCCGGCCGTTCCTCCGCGCCGACCATGCCGGGGATGCCTCCGACGCGGGTGGCGATGAGCGGCCGGCCCGCCCGCAGGATCTCCTGCACGATCAGCGGCTGCCCCTCCCACACGCTCGGCACGACCGCCACGTCGCAGGCGGCCAGCAGCCCGGCGACGTCCGAGCGGCGTCCCAGCAGCCGGACGGGCAGTTCCTCGGCCTCGACGCGGGCGCGCAGCCCGTCCTCGAGCGGGCCGTCACCGACGATCGCGACGAGGGGCGGCGGCGTCCGGCCGGCCCAGTCCCGCGCCGCGTCCAGCAGTGTCGGCAGGCCCTTCTGCTCGGCGAGCCGCCCCACCGTGATGATCAGCGGCCGCTCCCCTGCGCCCAGCTCGGCGCGCAGGTCGGCGCGGACGGCCGGGCCCGGCAGGGCCTGCGGCGCGGGCGCCGGGACGATCGCGTGCCCCACCGACCGGGCGCCGAGGGCCCGCATCCGCTCCTCCAGGTCGGGTGAGACGCCGAGGACGCGGGCGGCGCCGCGCGCCACGACGCGTTCCAGCGTCCCGTAGACGGCGGCCGTCCGCCCGCCGGCGATGACGGCGTTGTGCAGGGTGACGACCAGCGGCGGCCCGCCCCGCGAGAACCGCAGCGGCCCCGGCGCGACCCGCGCGCACGCCGCGACGGCGAGGGCACCGGCGCGCAGCCCGTGGGCGTGGACGACGTCGGCGCCGCGCAGCAGCGAGCGGAGCCGGGCGACGGCCTTGGCGTCGCTCACCGGGCGGGGCCGGTCGGCGAGATCGACCTCGGCGAAACGCACGCCGCCGCCGGTGAACCCGAACAGCTCCTCGGTGGACGCGGGCCCGCACACCAGCACCTGGGCGCCGCGTCCGGCCAGGCCGACGGCGACCGACCCGACATGCCGCCCGACGCCGCCTGCGCTGGTGCCGAGGACCAGCGCGACGCGCAGCCCGTCGAGAACAAGCGCGGAGCGTTCGGGGGGGCTGGGAGCCCGCCCCCAGACGGAGCGGGGATCCTTCCTCTCCGGCATTGCCGGGTTCTCAGACATTGCGGGTGACCTTCCGGCTGAGGACGGCCCGCAGATCCCGGCCGTCGATCACGAATGCGATGAACAGGAAAACCGCGCCGGCGACCAGCGCCGCGAGCACTCCGGCGCCGACGCTGCGCAGTTCCCCGCCCGTTCCGAGCAGCGCGGCCGTCGCGTACCCGGCGGCGGCGCCCGCGGCTGCGCCCGCCAGCCCGGCGGCCAGGGCGCGCGGTATCCCGGCCACGGACGCGGCGCCCCTGGCGCGGACGAGCGTCCCCAGCAGCAGCGCGCCGGCGACGGTCATCCCGGTCGCGTTGCCGACGCCGAGCGCCGCGACCACCCACGCCGGGTCGACCGTCAGCACCAGCGCGACGTCGGCGGCCATCACGACCAGCCAGCCCGCCACGACCGCCGCGGCGCCCATCCGGCCCCGGTGGCAGGCGAACAGGACGCGCCCGAGATGCGCGACGAGCCCGTATCCGATCAGCCCGGGCGCGAACGCGAGCACCGCGCGGGACAGCACGTCCTGCTGGTCGGGAAGCCCCGGGTTGAACATCGCCGCGACGGGCGCGGCGACCGCGGCCAGCACGGCGGCCCCCGCGCACGACACCAGCACGACCGCGCGGGTGGTGGACGCGGTGACCTGGTCGAACCGCTCCTGCTCCCCCGCGCTGATCCGCGCCGACAGCGCCGGGAACGCGCTGGTCGCGATCGGCACCACCAGGATCGCCCACGGCAGCAGGTAGATCGCCCACGCGTACTGGTAGTTGGCGAGCGCGCCGCCCGTGCCCTCGTAGCTGAGCCGCACCACCAGCAGCGCCGACAGCTGCTGCGCGGCGACCGTGGCGAGCCCGGCGAGCGCGAGCCGCCGCACCCGCCGCGCCACCCCGTCCGGGAAACGCAGCGTCGGCCGCAGCCGGAGCCTCAGCCGCCACGCCGCGATCCCGGCGGTCGCCGCCATCGCGACACCGCCGAGCGTCGTCCCCACCGACAGCGTCAGCTCCGCGTCCAGCGGCAGGCCCGCCAGGTCGTTCTCGTGGCCGCGGCCGAGCGGCGCGTACGCGATGTAGGCGCCGATCACCACCAGGCTGGACATCAGCGGGGCCAGCGCCGGCGCGACGAACCGGCGGTGCGACTGCAGCAGCCCGTACAGGACGACCGCCACCCCGTACATCACCATCTGCGCCGACATCACGGTGAGCATCGAGGAACCGACGTCCACGATCCCGTCGCGGGTGCAGCCCTTCAGGTCGCCGCCGACCAGCAGCTCCATGACCGGGCGGGAGCCCAGCGCCATCAGCGCCGACAGCGGCACCATCAGGACCACGATCCAGGTCAGCAGCGCCGACCCGATCCGGCGGACCTCCTCGCGGTCACCGCGCTCGGCGGCCCCGGCCAGCACCGGCACGACCATGGCGGTCAGGGCGCCGCCCGCGACGATCTCGTAGACGATGAACGGGAACTGCGTCGATGTGAAGTACGCCTGGCTGAGACACGACGTCGTGACCGTCTGGGAGAAGGCGTAGGTGCGCCCGAACCCGGCCAGCCGCGCCAGGACGGTGATGACCGCGATGACGACGGCGGCGCCGGCGAGGCCGCCGGTGAGGCGGCGAAGATGTGACGGTGGCACGCTCGTGTGGTTCTGCGGGGGGTGTCCGGCCGGCCTACGCGGGACCGGCGGTGACGCCGTCGCCCGCCGACCCCGGCTGCGGCGGGACGGACGTGCGGAACGCGTCCCGCACGTCGGGCTTCTCCGCCGCGCCGGGGGACGCGGGTGCGGGCACGGTCGCGGCCACCGGGCGGCGGCCGAGCATGTCGAGCCGGTTCAGCACCGGGTTGCCCGCGATGACCTTGGTGAAGCTGACGAACTCGCTGGCGGCGTTCAGCCCGGCCAGCCCGGCCAGCACGGCCAGGCGCGGGCGGCGGCCGAGCCGGGTGGCGGCCAGGCCGAGCAGCGCGCCGAGCGCGTTGGAGCCGGTGTCGCCGAGCATCGCGCGTTCGGCGAGGTCCTCGGGCAGCAGCGCGGCGGCGGCGCCGAGCGGCGCGGCCACGACGGCGGACGACGGCCGCGCCAGCGCCAGCGGCGCACCGGTGATCACGCCGACCTTGATGGCGCGGCCCGGACGCAGGTCGAACAGGTTCATCAGGTTCGCGGACCCGGCGATGATCGCGCCGTTGACGAGGGCGTCGAACGCGCGGCCCGGCCGGGACGGGGCGGGCGACCCGGCGACGGCGGCGGCGGCCAGCCCGGTCGCGCCGATGCCGAGGATCTTCACGGCGCCGCTGGTGACCTCGCCGCGGGCCAGCGCGGTCAGGTGGCCCTTGAAACCGCGGGACGAGGCGGAGCCCGCCAGGTCGTCGTAGCCGCCCAGCAGCCCGGACCCGGCGCCCGCGAGTAGCGCGGCTGCGCGCATCCGGCCTTCCACGCCGGGCGCCAGCAGCCCGGCCGCGGCGGCGCCCGCGACGACCGCGGGCCCCTCCAGCAGCGTCACCGGCTCGCCGCGGTGGTTGGTGCGGCCCCACACCTCCTCGCCCGGCAGCCCGTTGAGGCCGGGGGGGTTGCGCGTCATCGCCGTGTAGGCGGCGCGTGCGGCGGCGGCGCCCAGGCCCGCACCGGCCAGCAGCCGTGCGGTCCGCGCCGAGCCGGAGGCGAAGCGTCGCTTCATCAGGTCACCCGTTCTTCCCCGCCGTGGGCGCGGGCGAGGGCAGGTAGCCGCTCACACCGGCACCCGTCCCGTACTGCCCGGACTTGCCGCCCATCTCGTTCTGCAGCGCCAGGATCGTCACGACCTGCCCCGAGGCGGTGTCCACCACGTCGACGGTGGAGACCGACTCCTCGGCGTCGGAGTCGCGCAGCGCCGCGATCAGCCCGCCCTCCTGCGCGGAGGTGGAGGGGCCACCGACGACCGTACCGCGCCCGGCGGCGTCGAGTGCGGTGGCCAGCGAGATCAGCGCCTTGTTGTCGTCACCGCCGCCGTCGTAGGCGTACGGGGTGGCGGGCCCGATCATCACGGCGAGCGTCGCGTGCTGCCCCGGCTTGCCGCTCGCGGTGATGTACCCGGCCTCCTTGAAGCCGTTCAGGACGGCGCCGCTGGCGGCGTCCTCACGGCCGGACTGGGTGGGGTCCTGGGTGACCAGGGCGTCCGCGAGGACCGCGCCCGCCTTCTCGTAGGCGCCCGCGTTCTCGGGGAACGTGACGTCGTCGGCCTTCAGTTGCGTGGCGAGTTCGTCGACGGTGATCCGCTGGTCGTCGTCCAGGAGCTTCTTCTGGATCGTGACGCGGCCGGTGACGGCGGCGCCCGCGTTCTTGGCCAGCTCGCTGACCTGCTCAATGCTGTCGTTGCCCGCGCCCGGCGTCTCGATCATCACGACGGACTGGTCCTTCAGCCGGTTCACGACGATCTGCGGCGCCAGCACGTTGGCGAACTGCTCCTGCCCGTTCACCTGCTGCTGCAGCTGCCGCTGCTGGTTGCGGGCCTGCTGGGCGGTCTTGGCGGCCTGGTTCGCCTGCTGCCGCAGGGTGTCGCTCACCGAGTCCGACAGCGTCGTGGAGCCCAGCACGATGCCGAGCGCCAGCGCCAGGAAGATCGCGACGATGGAGACGAGGTGGTATCGGAAATCGATCACGTGAAGAGTCCGGTCAGCCAGAAGACGAAGGCGTGCCAGCGGTCGGCGAGCAGGGGACTGATGACGTCCCCCGCCGGGGACATGGCGACGGCGGTGACGATGGCGATGAACGCGCCGAGGACGAGGAACAGCAGCGACCAGGTGGAGATCCGGCTGCGGTAGAGCCGGCTGACGCCCTTGGCGTCCACGAGCTTGCTGCCCACCCGGAGCCGCGTGAGGAACGTGGAGGCCATGCCGGCGCGGCCCTTGTCGAGGAACTCCACCATGTTGGCGTGCGTGCCGACCGCGACGATGAGCGTGGCGCCCTTCTCGTCGGCGAGCAGCATCGCGATGTCCTCGCTGGTGGCGGTGGCGGGGAACGTCACCGCCTCCTGGCCGAGGTCGTGCACCCGCTGCAGGCCGGGCGCGCGGCCGTCCCGGTAGGCGTGCACGACGATCTCGGCGCCGCACGTCAGCGCGTCGTCGGACACCGAGTCCATGTCCCCGACGATCATGTCGGGGCGGTAGCCGGCCTCCAGCAGCGCGTCGGCGCCGCCGTCCACCCCGATCAGGACGGGACGGTACTCGCGGATGTAGGGCCGCAGCGTCGCGATGTCCTCGCGGTAGTGGTAGCCGCGGACGACGATCAGCGCGTGCCGCCCATTGAGCTTCGTGGTGACCTCGGGGACGCCGACGCCGTCGATGAGCAGGTCGCGCTCGCGCTTGACGTACTCCATCGTGTTGGCGACGAACGCCTCCAGCTGGCTCGCGAGGCCCGCCTTCGCCTCGGTGAGCGCCGTCTCCACGGACTCGGCGGTCTGCTCGGTGCCCTTGGCGACGACGTCGTCGCCGCGGTGCACGGCGGGGCCCTCGACGCGGACCTGGTCGCCCTCCTGCAGCTTGGCGAAGATCTCCGGCCCGATGTCGTCGACCAGCGGGATGCCGGCCTGCAGCAGGATCTGCGGGCCGAGGTTCGGGTACCGGCCCGAGATGCTGGGCGCGACGTTGACGACGGCGCCGACCTGGCACGCCACCAGCGCCTCGGCGCTGACGCGGTCGAGATCGACATGGTCGATCACCGCGACCTCGCCGGGTTGCAGGCGCTTGGTCAGGTCCTTGGTGCGGCGGTCGAGCCGGACCGTGGCGCTGACCCCGGGCCGGCCGTCGTCGCGGCCGCGGCCGAGCGCGAGCACGCGCAGCGGCAGTTTCTGTGCCAGCCGGACGCGCCGCTCGGTGGTGGGTGACGGGTCGTTCATCACCGACCATCCTGCCAGAGCGCGGAGGCGATCGCCGGAAAGGACGACTGTCCAGGCGTGTCCGTTCGTGTACCCTCTGTAGCTTTTCGCGCGGTGGCGGGCTGTCACCGTTCTTCGGACGCCATGGCGAGGAGTTCTTCGGCGTGGGCGCGGCCGAGCTCGGAGTCCTCCAGGCCGGCGAGCATCCGCGACAGCTCCCGTACCCGCCCCTCCCTGTCCAGTGCGGTGACGCCGCTGCTGGTGACGGTGCCGTCGTCGGACTTCTCCACCAGGAGATGCTGGTCGGCGAACGCCGCGACCTGCGGCAGGTGCGTGACGACGATCACCTGGGCGTTGCGGGCCAGCCGCGCGAGCCGCCGCCCGATCTCCACCGCCGCCTTGCCTCCGACGCCCGCGTCGACCTCGTCGAACACGAACGTCGGCACCGGGTCGGCACCGGCGAACACGACCTCGATCGCCAGCATCACCCGGGACAGCTCACCGCCCGAGGCGCCCTTGTGCAGCGGCAGCGGGTTGGCGCCCGGATGCGGCGCGAGCCGCACCTCCACCTCGTCGAGGCCGTGGGGGCCGTAGTCCCCGGTCGGCGCGACGGTGACGATGACGCGGGCGTGCGGCATCGCCAGCGCGGTCAGCTCCTCGGTGACGGCGCCGGAGAACCGCTCGGCGGCGCGGGTGCGGACCTCGGTCAGCTCCCCCGCCTCCGCGGCGAGCCGCTCGGTCAGCTCCGCGTGCTCGGCCCGCAGCCCCTCGATGCGGTCGTCGTCGCCCTCCAGTTCCGTCAGCCGCGCCGCGGACCGCCGCGCCCACTCCAGGACCTCCGCGACCGTCGCGTCCGGGCCGCCGTACTTGCGGATCAGCCCGGTCAGCTCGGCCCGCCGCTCCTGGACGACCGCGAGCCGCGCCGGGTCGGCGTCCACCGACTCGGCGTAGGACGCGAGGTCGGTGCCGACGTCGGCGACCAGGTAGCCGGCCTCGGCGAGCCGGTCGGCGAGCGCCGCCAGCTCCGGGTCGTGCTCGCGGACGGCGTCCAGCGCGTTGCGTGCCTGGCCGAGCAGGTTCGTCACGTTCGCGGCCTCGAACGCGGCCGCCGCGTCGCCGAGCAGCGCCTCGTGGGCGGTGTCGGCGGCGCCGCGCAGCGCGTCGGCGTGCCCGAGCCGCTCCTCCTCGGCGGCGAGGTCGGTGTCCTCGCCGTCCTTCGGGTCGACCTTCTCGATCTCCTCCAGGCCGAAGCGGAGCACGTCCGCCTCCTGGGACCGCTCGCGCGCCCGCGTCGTCAGCTCCTCCAGCAGCGCGGTGACCTGCCGGTGCCGCTGGTACGCCTTGGTGTAGGCGCGCATCGGCTTGGTCAGCGCGCCGCCCGCGTAGCGGTCGAGGGCGCCGCGCTGGCGCGCCGACTGCAGCAGCCGCTGCTGGTCGGACTGCCCGTGCACGGCGACGAGATCGTCCGCGAGGTTGATCAGCACGTTCACCGGGACGGACCGCCCGCCGAGGAACGCGCGGGAGCGGCCCTCCGCCGACACCGACCGGGTGACGATCAGCGCGCCGTCGTCCAGTTCGCCTCCGGACTCCTCGACGCGTTCCACGACGCGGCCGCCCGGATCGACGACGATGCGCCCCTCCACGGTGGCGCGGTCGGCGCCGGGCCGGACCCGCTGCGGGTCGGCGCGGCCGCCGAACAGCAGCCCGAGGCTCGTGACCACCATCGTCTTGCCCGCCCCGGTCTCACCGGTCACGACGTTGAACCCCGGGGACAGATCGAGCACGGCCTCGTCGATCACTCCGAGGCCCTGAATCCGCACCTCATCGACCATCGGGCGCACCAGCGTCACAACCCTCCGCAAACAGATCCCGGATCAGCGCCTGTGGAGATTATCCCCTCTCCTCGCCGGGCGCTTCCCCGTCCGGCGCCGCGGGACCGCCGCGGCGGAGCACGCCCGGCCCCGGATGGCCGACGATGCCGCCCGCCGCCGGGGCGTCCCCGACCTGCGAATCCTGCAGCGGAGGGGACGGGCGCGCGGGCTGGCGGACCCGGCCCCGCCAGCCCGTCACGGGAAGCCCGAACTTCGTGACCAGCCGGTCGGTGAACGGGGTGAGGTGCAGCCGCGCCAGCCTCACCGGCTCGGCGCCGCGCCTGACCTCCACCCGCGCGCCCGGGGGCAGGTCGAGGGTGCGGCGGCCGTCGCACCACAGGACGGCGCGGGGCGTGCCGGGCAGCACCTCCACCGCCACCGACGAGCGCGGCGACACCACCAGCGGCCGCGCGAACAGCGAATGCGCGCTGATCGGCACGACCAGCATCGCCTCGACCTCCGGCCACACCACCGGCCCGCCGGCCGAGAACGCGTACGCGGTGGATCCGGTCGGTGTGGCGCACACCACGCCGTCGCAGCCCCAGTTCGACAGCGGCCGGCCGTCGATCTCGGCGACGACCTCCAGCATCCGCTCCCGCTCGCCCTTCTCGATGCTCGCCTCGTTCAGCGCCCACGTCGTGCCCATGACCGTGCCGTTGCGGCGCGCGGTGACGTCGATCGTCATGCGCTCCTCGACGTCGTAGCGGCGGGTCACGACGCGGTCGACGGTGGCGGCGAGGTCCTCCCGCTCGGCCTCGGCGAGGAACCCGACATGGCCGAGGTTCACGCCGAGCAGCGCCGTGCCGGACGTGCGGGTCAGGTCGGCGGCGCGCAGCAGCGTCCCGTCCCCGCCGAGGACCATGACGACCTCGGCGCCGTCGGCCGCCGCCGCCGTGCTGGGCATGACGTCGACGCCCGAGGCGCCGATCGCCGCGGCCTCGTCGTCCAGGACCCGCACGCAGATCCCGGCCTCGCTGAGCCGCTCGATGACCAGCTGGGCGCTGCGGACCGCCTCGGGACGCCCCGTGTGCGCCACGACCAGCACCGACCTTTTGCTCATGCTCTCGCCCCACTCCCCGACGCGCTACCGCGTACAGACGTCTGGACGAACATCCCCGTGGGGGACGTTCCCGGTTCGGACGCCTTCTGTACGGGCCCGTGAAGCGGCGCCGATCACTGCGGGCCCTCCGATATGGCCGTGGCCAGGTCGGCCTCGTCCAACGGCGGGGCACCTGCACGCAGCCACAAGAAATATTCCACGTTCCCCGACGGGCCCGGCAGCGGGCTGGCCGCCACGCCCCGGACGCCGAGGCCCAGCGTCGCCGCGTGCCCGGCCACGCCCCGGACCGCCTCGGCGCGCAGCTCGGGGTCGCGCACCACACCGCCCGCGCCGACCCTGTCCTTTCCGACCTCGAACTGCGGCTTCACCATGACCGCGTAATCGGCGCCCGGTGCCGCGCACGCCTGCACCGGCGCGAGGACGAGCTTGAGGGAGATGAACGACAGATCGCCGACGACCAGGCCGGGAGGCGTGCCGCCGAGCATCCCGGGCTCCAGTTCGCGGATGTTCACCCGCTCCATGACGGTGACCCGTTCGTCCGTCCGCAATGACCACGCGATCTGCCCGTACCCGACGTCCACCGCGTACACGTGCGCGGCGCCCGCCCGCAGCAGCACGTCGGTGAACCCGCCGGTCGAGGCGCCCGCGTCCAGGCACACGCGGCCCTCGACCTCCAGGCCGCCGAACGCCTCCAGGGCGCCGGCGAGCTTGTGGCCGCCGCGCGAGACGTACTCGGGGCCGCGGGCGGCCTCCGCCACGACGATCGCGGCACCGGTCTCCACCTGCGTCGCCGGCTTCGCCGCGGTCTGCCCGCCGACCCGCACCCGCTGGTCGCCGATGAGCTGCCCGGCGTGCTCGCGCGACCGGGCCAGCCCCCGCCGCACGAGCTCCGCGTCCAGACGCCGCCTGGTGCTCACGGGCGGGGGCGGAGGGCGTCGGGAAAGGCGGGGCGGGGCTGCCCGGGCCGCTCGTCCTGGCCGTCCTGGCCGTTCTGGCCTTCCTGGCCGTCCTGGTCGGCGGAGGCGAGGAGCTCCTGGAGCCGCTGGTGGACGTCCTCGTAGATCTCCACGTGCTCGGAGACGGGCCGCGCGCCCAGCTCGGCCAGGCGGGCCACGGCGGCGTCCACGCGCGGGTCGCCGGTGGGGTCGGGTGGCGGGACGGCGGGGATCTCCGGCTCGTCCGGGGCCGGAACCACCTGCGCGGCCGGGGACTCCGGCACCTGCGCGGCCTCGTCGGACATCACGTTTACCTCCCAGTAGGCCCTGAGCGCCCGCGACGAGTCGCCTCCGGCTCATCCTGAACGCTACCGTCCCTGAACGACATCGTTGTCGCAGGAACGGGGAACGGCCTGACCATGGCGAACGAGGAGGACTGCCGGGCGGCGCTCGGCCGTGTCGCGGCGCGCCTGGAGGACGTGGACGGCGACCGGTTCGCCGAGCACGTGGTCGAGCGGACGATCAGCTGCCTGATCCCGGATCTCGGGGTGGCCTACCGCACCCGTCTCCACGGGGGCGGCCTCGACCCGTTCGAGCCGGACGACGACCCGGGCGCGGCCCAGGTCCGGCTCACCATGGACAGCGACGACCTCGTCGCGATGGCCCACGATGAGCTGAACCCGGCCAAGGCGTGGGCCGCGGGACGCCTCAAGATCGAGGCGAGCATCTTCGACCTGCTCCGCCTGCGCAGGCTTCTCTGATCAGCGCTCCCGGTAGGCCCTGGGCAGCCTGAGGCGGCGCTCGGCCATGACGGCCCGGAGCCGGTCGGGGCGGTCGGTGATGAGTCCGTCCACGCCGTCGTCGATGAGCTTGTTCATGGTCGGCTCGTCGTCCACCGTCCAGGGGACGATCTTCAGGCCGAGCCGGTGCGCCCGGTCCATCATCGCCTTCGTCACGTACGGGCGGTAACCGGGATCGGTGACCTTGCCGTTCTGCGGGAACCCGTGCACCGGGGAGAACGCCGACGCGCCGAACGACTTGACGGCCGTGAGCGGGTCACCGCCGAAGTCGTCGATGTCGATGCCGCCCAGCCAGGGCGACCTGCCCGGCTGCCCCGTCTGCAGGAAGTCGTAGTTGGTCAGCGCGACGAGGGGAAGCCGGCGCTCGACCTGCCGCATGCGCATCAGCGCGCCCCAGTCGAAGCTCTGGATCGTCACCTGCCGCAGCATCCGCGCCCGCCGGATCTCACGGACCGTGACCTGGACGAACTGCTCGCGCGGCGCGGTCTCCCTGGGTGCCCCGGCCTCGACCTTGGTCTCGATGTTCATCGTCACCCCGAACGCCCGGTACTTGCGGACGAGGCCGAAGACCTCGCTCAGCAGCGGCATCCGCTCGCCGGGCGCGGCCTTCTGCCCGGGGTGGGCGGGGAGGGTCAGGGAACCGCAGTCCAGGGTCCGCACCTGCTCAAGGGTGAGCGTGTTGACGTACTTCCCGACGTACGGGTACTCCGGGTCGTCCGGGCGGACGGGGCCGGTGTCCCGGCACTTGGCCTGGCTGACCCTGCGGTCGTGCGTGACGACCGCCTGCCCGTCCTCGGTGATCTGCACGTCCAGCTCCAGCGTGCTCACCCCGACCCGGAGGGCGTTGGCGAACGCGGGCAACGTGCTCTCCACCACCAGCCCGAGGCCGCCGCGGTGCGCCTGCAGGTCGAACGCGTGCTTGCCTCCCCGCCGGTCGGGGCCGTGCCGGTGCTCACCGGCCAGTACGGGCCCAGCCGTCCCCACGAGGACCCCGATGAGGCCCGTCACCACTGCCGTACGGCGCCAGCCGCTCATGGCTCACTTCCTTCCGTGTCCAGCGGAACCGCCGATGCGGTCCGGGGGACACGTTCGGGCAGCGGCGCGACGTCCCGGCGTTCGCACGATGATCGTCGGGCGAACTGCCGATGTCCCTCCGGGGGGGTCAGAGGGAGAGGGACTCCACGGCGCCCGTCAGGGATTCCGCGGGCGGCGGCGTGCCGGTCTCCCAGGCGGCGGACGCGAGGGCGCGCAGGCCGTCGTAGGGGTCTCCGGATCCGGTGAGCGTGAACGCGCCGCCGTCGCGGCGGGCCGTCCATCCGCCGCAGCGGTGGCCGCCGTCCGCGCGGACGGGCTCCGGGTGCGGGACGAGCAGGCCGGTCAAGTCGGGCGCCAGGTAGGTGGGACGCCGGCCGGGCGGGGCGGTGAGGGCCTCCAGGGGGCCGGTGACGCCGGTGAACACGAGGAGGCTGTCGGCGTCCCCGTTGTTGGCGCCCTCGATGTCGGTGTCGAGGCGGTCGCCGACCACGAGGGGGCGGCGGGCGCCGGTGCGCCGGACCGACTCCTGGTGCAGCGGCCGCTCGGGCTTGCCGGTGACGATCGGCTCGACGCCGGTGGCGGAGCTGATCACGCGGAGCAGGGACCCGTTGCCCGGGTGCGGGGGCCCGTCGCCGCCGGGGATGGTGAGGTCCCCGTTGGAGCCGACGAACAGGGCACCCATGCTGACGGCCTGCGCGCCCTCGGACAGCAGCCCGTATCCGATCTCCGGGTAGTAGCCCTGCGCGACGGCGGCGGGCCGTCCGGCCGCGGTGGACACCGGGCGGAGCCCGTGCGCGTACAGGGCGTGCCGCAGGCCCATGCCGCCCACGACGAGGACCTCCGACCCGGCGGGGAGCCGTTCGGCGAGCAGCCGCGCCGCGGCCTGCGCCGAGGTGACCACGTCCTCCTCGTCCGCCGGGACGCCCACGTCGGTGAGCAGCGCCGCGACCGCCGACGGTGTCCGGGAGGCGTTGTTGGTCACGAACGCCAGCCGCTGCCCCGCCGCGCGGGCCTTGGCGAGCGACTCCGCCGCCGCGGGGACGGGTCTGCTGCCGACGTAGACGACCCCGTCGAGATCCAGCAGGGCGACGTCGTACGCCTCGCTCAGGGGACGGTCGCTGCCTTTCATCGGGCTCCTCATGACCATGATCGTACGGGGATTGTTACCGGCCGGTAAAACGTGGTGCGGGGCGGCGCGGGTCAGCCGCGGGACGCGAGCGTGGCCCTGGCGTGCCGCAGCGCCTTCGCGTAGTCCTCGTTCTCGGGGCGCATGGCGGCGGCGAGCGCCAGATGCCGGGCCGCGCCCTCGAAGTCGCCCATCCGGCTCAGGCACAGCCCGAGACCGAACCGCGCGTAGTCCTCGGCGGGCTCCTCCTCGATGATCGACTGGAAGCTCTCGGCCGCGGCACCGAACCGCCGCGCCCCGAAAAGCGCGCGGGCGAGCGCCTCACGGATGCTGTGCGACCCCGGCTCGGCCTCGGCGGCCCTGGCCAGCAGCTGCACCGCGGCGGCGGAGCTGCCCGCCCGGAGCAGCTCCAGGCCCCGCGTGTACCACTCGTAGACCCCGCCCTCCGGCGAGGCGGCCTGATCTCCCGGGGAATCCTCCGGCCGCCCAGGTCCTTGATGACTCATGTGGACCTCCCTCGCAATCCGACCGTACCCGCGTCGACCGGACGATCCGCGGCACCAGGACGGCCCGCCCCGACCAGGTACGCCCGCCAGGTGATTAGCATGCCCAGGGTGGACGACGACCTCCCCTCCGACCTCCCCTCCGGCCTCACCCCGGAGGAGTTCAGCGCCGGGATCTTCGGGACGGCGGAGCCGCGGACGGGCCGCGGCCTGGAGCTGACCCCCTTCCGCGGCGTCCGGTTCGTCCCCGAGGTCGCCGGCGACCTCGCCTCCGTCACCATGCCCCCGTACGACCTGATCGACGAGGCGGCGGCCCTGCGGCTGCTGGCGGGCGGCGGGCACAACATCGTCCGGCTCAACCTGCCGCGCGCGGCCGGGGAGGGCTACGACGCCGCGGGTGACCGGCTGCGCCGCTGGCTGGACGAGGGCGCCCTCACGACCGACCCCGATCCCGCCCTGTACGTCTACGAGGCGTCCCGGGACGGGACGGTCCTGCAACGCGGCCTGATCGGTGCCGTGGGGCTGCGCGCGGAGTCCGACGGGGTCGTGCTGCCGCACGAGAACGTCTTCCCCGGGCCGGTCCGCGACCGGCTCGCGCTGATGACGGCCGCGAACGCCAACCTGGAGCCGATCTTCCTCGTCTACGAGGGCGGCGGGGACGGCGAACGCGCCGGCGACCCGGGCGGCGGCGACGCGGCGCGGATCGTCGACGACACGGCCGCAGGGAGGCCCCTGATGGAGTTCCGTGCGGACGACGGGCTCACCCACCGGCTGTGGCGCATCACCGACCCGGCGCTGCACGCTCGCGTGTCCGCCGACATCCATGGCAAGCAGGCGCTCATCGCGGACGGCCACCACCGCTACGCCACCTACCGCGCCCTTCAGGCACGCCACCACGCCGCCGGCGACGGCCCCGGGCCATGGGACGCCGGGCTGGCGCTGCTGGTGGACTCCACGCGCTATCCGCCCCATCTGGGCGCGATTCACCGTGTCCTGCCGGGCCTCCGTCCGGACGACGCCGTCGAACAGGCCCGTAAGGTCTTCCGCGTCACCGACTTCCGGGACGAGGCGGACGCGGTCGAAGCGCTCGCCGAAGTGCCCGGCCCCGCGTTCCTCCTCGGTGGGGACGAGTCGCTGCACCTCCTCACCGACCCCGATTCCGGTGCGCTGGCCCGCTCCATGCCGTCCGAGCATTCGCCGCGCTGGCAGGGGCTCGACACCGCCGTCCTCGACCATCTCCTCATCGGGAGCGTGTGGAACGTCCCCGAGAACGAGGACGCCATCGAGGTCGTGCACGACGACCCGTCCGCCGCCATCGCCCGCGCCCGGCGCACCGGCGGCACCGCCGTCATCCTGAACCCCCTCAAGGCCGAGGACGTCCTGGCCGTCGCGGGCGAGGGCGAGCGGGTTCCCCGCAAGTCGACCTCGTTCGGCCCCAAACCCCGCACCGGCCTCGTCCTGCGCGTCCTCGACCACGGCCGATGACGGGACGGGTGGCCCCCGGGGGCCGCCGGGGACGATGATCGGGGCATGGACACCACGACCACGATCACGCCGCTCGGCGGGGACGTCTACGAGATCGACACGCGGATGGCCGGATACAGCGGCATCACCGCCGGCTACCTGATCATGTCCGACCGGCCCTGCCTGGTGGAGCCGGGCACGTCCGGCTCCGCACCCGTCGTGCAGGGGGCCCTGCGGGAACTGGGCATCGGGCCCGGCGACCTGGCGAGCGTGGTCGTCACGCACATCCACCTGGACCACGCGGGCGGCGTCGGCGACATCGCCCGGATGTACCCGCAGGCGGAGGTCGTCGTCCATGAGAAGGGCGCACGGCACCTGGCGGACCCGTCGCGGCTCATGCGCAGCGCCCGCATGGTGTACGGCGACAGCCTCGACACCTTGTTCGGCGAACTGAAACCGACGGACGCGGCACGGATCCGGGCCGTCGAGGACACCGGCATCATCGACCTGGGCGGCGGGCGGCGGCTGGAGTCGCACTACTCCCCCGGCCACGCCAAACACCATGTCGGGCTGATGGACTCCCAGACCGGCGACCTCTACGTCGGCGACGCCGCCGGGATCTACATCCCCGAGACCGCCGACGTGAAGCCCGCGACGCCGCCGCCGGACTTCGACCTCGACACCGCGCTGGCCTCGCTCGGCAGGTTCCGGTCGCTCGGCCCGCAGCGGCTGCTGTTCGCGCACTACGGCCCCGTGACCGAGGTCGACGACACGCTGAAGCGGTCGGCCGAGGAACTGCGGATCTGGGTGGACGCCGTCCGCGACGCCAAGGACCAGGGCCTCGACCTCGACCACGCCGTGGCGGCGGTCGTCGACCGCACCAAGGACCGCTACGCCATCACGGGCGACGACGTCGACCCCGATCTGGCCGCCAAGTACGAGGTCCTCAACAGCGCCGAGAGCAACGTCGCCGGGATCATGCACTCCCTGGGCAGGCACGCCTGACCGGTTCCGGGCCGCCTGCGGGTCTCAGTGGCGGAAGGGGCCGGTCACCTCGAACGTGCAGCCGTCCGTCCCGGCGATGAACCCGCTCTTGCCGCGCTGGGACGAGAAGTACAGGCGCGACCCGTCCGGGCTGAACGCCGGGCCGGTGATCTCCGACTCGTCGTGCCCGACGACGCGCAGGAACGGAGTCACGATCCCGTCGGGGGTGATGAGGTTGATCTCCATGTTGTCGCCGTCCTCGGCGACGTACAGGTCACCGGACGACGTACCGGTCAGGTTGTCGACGTTGTGCAGGGGCGCCTCGCCGTTCGTGACGAGGTCGTCGTCGTAGGCGATGTCCAGCCGCTCGGCGGCCGCGTCGTACGCCCACACACGGCCGTCGCCCTTGGTGGTGAAGTAGCAGACGCCGTTCGTGTAGTAGCAGCCTTCGCCACCGTCGAAATGCATGGCCTCCGCCACCTGCTCACGCGTCGCGGTGAGCCAGTACTCGGGGTTGGGCACCTTCGCCCACCGGACGGGGCCCGTTCCGGAGCCGACCAGCACTTCGAGCGTCCCGGACGACAGGTCGCCCCACGTCCGCGGCAGGAACCGGTAGAAGCACCCGTCGGACTGGTCCTCGGTGAGGTAGACGACCTTCCGTTCGGGGTCGGACGCCGCGGCCTCGTGCTTGAACCGCCCCATCGCGGGACGGGCCACCGCCGAGTCCTCGCCGCGCGGGTCCGTCTCCCACACGAGCCCGAAGTCGTGCTCCTCGCACGACAGCCACGTGTTCCACGGCGTCGCACCGCCGGCGCAGTTGAGCGAGGTGCCGTTCAGGGTCCGGTAGGCGGACGTGACCTTGCCGGACGCGTCGAACCGCACGGCGGACACCCCACCGACGATCGGGACCTCCGAGTTGCTGACGTAGATCCAGCCGTCCCCGTCGGTGAAGCACGCGCCGCCGTCGGGCGCCGGATGCCAGGTGTGCCTCGTCCCCTCCACACGCTGAAGGGACCGCGCCACGATCCGGCTCGAGAATCCCTCCGGGAGCTGGAGCCCGTTGCCGTCCACGGCCTGAAGCGGACCGTACGGGCTGGGGCCGGGCTGCGCCGGCCCCGAGGCGAAGGCCTGCTGCCACAGGGCACCCGAGAAGGCGGTCGTACCACCCGCGACGGCGGCGGCACGCAGGAACATACGTCGGTTCAGGGGCATGATCACTCCAGGAGTCGATCACCACCGGACATCTCCGGCGGCCCCCCGAACGGCACGGTCCCGTGAATATCTGGCGAAACCTACCCGCCAGTCAAGTAGGACACGTCATTCCGAGGACGGCGGCTGCTCCTCCTCGGCCCGCTCCGGCTCCAGGAACACCACGGAAACGTCCGGCGCCCCGTCCCCGGGCGCCTCCGGTTCCTCGGGCCCGGCGGCCTTGAACTCGATGTCGGTCGCCGACACCTCCTCGGCGCCGGCCACGCCCCCTGCGGACCCGCCGTCCTCGGCGTCGACGCCCTCAGCCCCCGCATCCACCCGAACGGCGTCATCGGATTCGGCACCCTCAGGAACGGCGCTCTCCGCAACGCCCCCATCGGACTCGCCCCCATCGGCAGTGGCGACCTCAGGCGCGGCCTCCTGGGAAACGAGGTCCTCCGGAGCCGTGACCTCGGAAGCCACACCTTCGGCGACGACGCCTTCGGTTTCGTCGCCCTCGGTTTCGTGGTCCTCGGTGTCGACGATGTGCAGGCCTTCGAGCTCGGCGTACCGTTCGGCGGCGTCGGTGTCGCCGTCCCGGTCGGCCGCCGCGGCACGCGCGAACCAGTCGGACGCCTCGTCCTCCCGCCCGGCCTCCACCAACGCATCCGCGTAGGCGTAGAACAGCCTCGTCGACCACGGCCTGAGCCGCCTGTCGCGAAGCTCGGGGATCTGCAAGGTCACAACTGCCGCGTCAAGCTGCCCAAGGTCGCGGCGTACACCGGACTCGACGATGCGCAGCTCGACTCGGCCCATCGGGTCGAGGCTCTTCGCCTCAGGCGACTTGATCAGGTCCAGTGCGCGTTCGGAACGTCCGAGACCACGTTCGCAGTCGGCCATCACCGGCAGGTAGGACTCGTCGCCGGCGCTGAGCCGACGCGCGGCCCGCAGCTCCGCGAGCGCCTCCGACCATTCGCCCGCGTGGTAGGCCGCGATCCCGGCCGCCTCCCGCACGACTCCGACCCGCGACGCGAGCCGACGCGCGGCGCGCGCGTGCTTGTAGGCCCGCTCGGGCTCCTCCTCGGCCAGCCGACCCGCCATCACAAGATGCCGGGCGACCTTCGCGGCCAACTCCTTCGGCAGCGTGCGCAGTTCGGCCCGTGCCTCCTCGTCCAGCTCCTCGCCGGTGACGTCGTCCGGCAGGATCGGGTCGTCGTACACCGGCGCGGGACGCTCGCGCTCGTCCGAGTGTGTTCGCCGGTCCGGGCGGTCGCGGCGCGGCCCGGTAGGGCGTCCACCACCGTCCTGCGGGCGCCTCGGCCCGCCGCGTCCCTTGAAGGCCCGGTCACGATCTCCTGGGCGCCCTTCACGCTTGCCTTCGAACGGGCGTCCACCGGGCCGTCGCTCATCCCGTTTGCCGCGGTCGTCCCGTCTGCCACGGTCGTCGCGGTCCTGGAAACGGCGCTCCCCCTGGCCGCTACCGGTCTGGCGGCCGTTCGGTCGCCCCTCACGACGCGGGCCACCTCCCTCGCCGGGGCGAGAACCACGTGCTCCCGGGTAACGCCCCTCACGGCGCTCGCCACCCTGACCGCCACGAGGCGCACCGAAACGACCCTGCGGCCGCTCACCACGCGGCCCACCGGAACGACCCTCCGGCCGTCCCTCCCGGCGCTCACCGCCCTGACCACCACGAGGCGCACCGAAACGACCCTGCGGCCGCTCACCACGCGAACCACCCGGACCGCTTTCCCGACGACCCTCCGGCCGCCCCTCCCGGCGCTCGCCGCTCTGACCACCACGGGGCGCATTGAAGCGACCTTGCGGCCGCTCACCACGCGGCCCACCGGAACGACCTTCCGACCGTCCCTCCCGGCGCTCGCCGCTCTGACCGCCGCGAGGCGCATTGAAGCGACCTTCCCGGCGCTCTCCACGCGGCCCGCTGGGACGACCTTCCCGACGATCGTCAGAACGTCCCTCACGGGAGTCTGTTCGCCGGTCATCGGAGCGCTTGAACGGACGGCCGGGTTTCCGGTCATCGCGCTTACCACGCGCGTCCCGGTCCTTGTCCTTCCCGCCACCGGGACGGCCACGGCCACCCTGCTGCCCGCCGGCGCGAGGCGCTCCTCCACGAGGACCACCGCCTTGACGGCCACCGGAGCCACCCGGGCCGCCACGAGCGCCGCCCCCACGACGGGGAGGCGTGGTCCGCCTTCCGTCATCGCCCCGCCGCTCACGGTTGTCGCCGCTACGGCCGTCCTCTTCCGCGCTCATCACGTGTCCGTCACTGTTCTTGAAGGGTGGTTCCGTGGACTCTTGCAGCCTACTTTGCGGCCCCACGACATGCGTCGAGGGCCGCCCCAAAAATCGGGGCGACCCTCGACCAATATGAGTCCGGCGGTGTCCTACTCTCCCACACAGTCTCCCATGCAGTACCATCGGCGCTGAAGGGCTTAACTTCCGGGTTCGGGATGGGACCG
>NZ_JBICUT010000006.1:0-315902 GCF_043198445.1 Spirillospora sp. NPDC048823
GATCTTGTTGCCGAATGCGGCGACCTTCCCGGCGGAGAATCCCTGCCCGGCGAGGTCGAGCAGGATCTGTTCGGCCGCCGCGCAGTCCTCGTCGTGCAGGCGGACGACCGCACCGGCGATGGTGGCGGCGTACCCGTGGGACAACTCTCCGGCGGCCAGTCTCCGGGTGAGTTCGGGAAGGCGGTCGCGTTGACGGGCCAGGTTGATGCGCTCCTTGGCGCGCGCCTCGCGCATTCCCATGTGAGAGCGTAGCCATGCGCGCGTGGATGGCAGGCCCCAGCGGCGCATCTCTCCCGAGGCGTCCACCCGCCCGATCAAGAGGGCGAGGGCGCTTTCGTGCAGGTCGGTGGCGCGGGCCAGGGTTTCGGCGTCTTGCATGCAGGCGGCCGCCGATGCGGGCGCGTCCCGCTGTGCGAGCTCGGCCGCGATCAGCGCCGCCGCGTCCACCAGCTCACCGGTGGACATCGACGCCACGTCGATCCCAGTCGAACACATGACTCCATGTTATCGAACACTCACACTCCGTCTCACAGTTTCCGGGTGAGAATATTGACACCCTCCGGACAGCCGACAACCGAGCCAGATCAGGCATTTGTCCTGCGCCTGAGGGAACCACCGGGACACGATGCCTCGGGGGCCGTGGCTCGTATCGGTCCGGCCCAGCGTGGTCGCGCCGTCCACAACGAAGGCTCCTTCTCCTGGAGGAGCCGTCGACCTCGCCCGAGCGCGCGTTCGCCTACGGCGAGGCCCGGCGTGGGTTCGGGGGCGAGACTCTGATCACCTCAGATTCGCAACTGGAGAGGTCCTCGCCGAGGAGGGCAAGGTCACCATCAGCCCGCACGGGATGGAGAAACTCCGCGAAGCCATCACCGCCGACCGCTTCCCGCATCTCGCCCCCATCATGGCGGCCGGAGGCTACGTCACCGGTGACGAGCCGGCGACCGAACCGGGCCTGGACCCCGAGTACGAGTTCGGCCTCGACATGCTCATCGCCGGCTCGAATCCCTGGAACAGCGACGCCACCCGAAGTAGACCGACCGCCTCCCCAGGGTCAGGGGAACGTCCTCGCTTGCGCGCACGTCTGATGCACCCTCGACCACGAACCGATCTTGGAGCGCGGACGATGAGCTTCGACCTTTGCGTGTGGCGCGAGAACCGCCCCATCCGGTTCGCCGGGCTGGAGCACCGGACCGGGCTCACCACCACCGACCTCACCCCAACCGGGTCCCGGAAGTGCAGGGCTCACTCGCCAGATGAACTGCCTCGAAAGCATCAGCGCCTCGTGGACAGTGTTCGTGTCATGAGACCTCCTCCAGTCGCCACAACCGCACGGTGTCGTCGTGACTGCCGCTGGCCAGGAGCTTGCCGTCCGGGCTGAACGCCACCGAGTTGACGCGAGCGGTGTGGTCGGTAAGGGAACGGCCGATGGGGCGGCGGGAAGCCACGTCCCACAACCGCACGGTCTCGTCACTACTGGCGGTGGCCAGAACCTTCCCGTCCGGACTGAACGCCACAGAGCCGATGCCGTCGTGGTGACCGGTGAGGGGGTGGCCGATAGGGGTGCGGGTGGCCACGTCCCACAACCGCATCGTCCCGTCATCGCAGCCGGCGGCCAGGAGCTTCCCGTCCGGGCTGAACGCCAGGGAGTAGACGTAGCCGGTGTGGCCGGCGAGGGGGCGGCCAGTAGGGGTGCGGGTAGCCACGTCCCACAAACGCACGGTGTCATTTTCGTCGGCGGCCAGAATCCTGCCGTCTGGGCTGAACGCCACCGCGAAGACGAGCCCGTGGGGGCCGTGCTTGACTCGGGGGCGGCCAATGGCTGTGCGGGCTGCCACGTCCCACAACCACACTGTGTCGTCATCTGCGACGGCCAGGATTTTGCCGTCTGGGCTGAACGCCAGGGAGTGGACGGAGTCGGTGTGGCCGGTGAGGGGACGGCCGACGGGGATGTGGGTGGCCACGTCCCACAACCGGACGGTGGTGTCATTGCCCCCGACAGCCAGGAGCTTGCCGTCCGGGCTGAACGCCACCGCGTTGACAGTGTCCGTGTACCCGGTGAGGGGCCGGGCGATGGAGCGGCGGGTGGCCACGTCCCACAACCGCACGGTTTCGTCGTTGCTGCAACTGGCCAGGAGCTTGCCGTCCGGACTGAACGCCACCGAGCGGACGGCGCCGGTGTGGTTGTTGAGGATCTGAGGGGCGTTGCTGTCTTCCCTGGTGAGGATGTCGCGCGTGGCGGCCGGCAGGATGGCGACCAGGCCTGCGGTCCCCAATCCGGCGCCGAGTACGGTGAGCAGGTGGCGGCGGGTCAGGATCCGGTGCGGCGCGGCAGCGACGTGGATCCGCGTTGGGGCGTCGAAGCGGGCCGACGTGGGGGGCGGAGTCTGCGGGGGCGCCTGGCTGGGGGCGGTCGCGCCGGTCTCGATGGCCTGTCGCATCGCCGCGGCGTCCCGGTAGCGCTGCTGCGGGTCTTTGGCCAGCGCGGTCGCCAGCACCTGATCCCAGAAGAAATCCAGAACCGAGTTCAACTGTGAAGGCGGCGGCGGGGTCTTGTTCAGGTGCTGGAAGAGCACGACGCTGTGCGAGTCGCCCGTGAAGGGCGGTCGGCCGGTGAGCATCTCGTACAACACGCATCCGGTGGAGTACAGATCGGAGCACGCATCGGCGGCCTCGCCATCGGCCTGCTCGGGCGACATGTAGGACGGGGTGCCGATCACCAATCCGGTGGCGGTCAACCGGGTCGCGGTCTCCGACATGAGCTTGGCGATCCCGAAATCCAGCACCTTCGCTCGCATCCGGCCGCCGACGCGGCGAACCATGATGTTGACGGGCTTGATGTCGCGGTGCACCACCCCTCGCCCGTGGCTGTGCTCCAACGCCTCTAGGACCGCCACCGCGATCTGCCCGGCCTCTGCAGGGGTAGGCGGCGCCTCGCGCAGCAGATCGGCCAGCGTCCTTCCCTCCACCAGCTCCATGACCAGATACGGAACCGGCCTTTCACCCTCGTCATCCTCGCCGCTGTCGTGGATGACCGCGATATTGGGATGCGACAAGCCCGCCACCGCCCGCGCCTCCCTCCGGAACCGGGCCCGGAAACCCTCGTCGCGCAGCATCTGAGCAGGCATCACCTTGACGGCCACGAGCCGATCCAACCGCTGGTCACGCGCCCGATACACCACCCCCATACCGCCGCGCCCCAACGGCTCCAGGAGCTCATAACGCCCCGACAACACCCCCACCACACTCTCCCTGCCATCCACCCCCTAATCATGATCAAAACCCCGACGATCCACCAGCCGTACGCGCCGGGTGTTTACTCGCGTTCGGAGAGGTCGGTGCCGGTTCGTTCGAGGACCGGGCTTGCCGTCCGGTCGGAGGTCAGGAAGGCTAGCGCGCCCAGGGCCAGGAGGCCCGTGAAGAAGCCGCTCACCCGGCGGGCCGCCTCCACCTCACGGACGAACCGCCGCCGAAACCCTGGATCTTCCGCGAGCCCGGCCCAGACCACCTTCACCGCGACCGCACGCCCTCCATCCATCCATAGCAAAGAAGAAAAGAGCCCCGGACCACACACCGGTCCGGGGCGCACCTTGGGAAACTCAGATGAGGCCGAGCTTGCGGACGGCGTCGCGCTCCTCGGACAGCTCGTTCACGGACGCGTCGATGCGGGTGCGGGAGAAGTCGTTGATGTCCAGGCCCTGGACGATCTCCCACTTGCCGTTCTCGGTGGTGACCGGGAACGACGAGATGAGGCCCTCGGGCACGCCGTAGGAGCCGTCCGACACGACGGCCATGGACGTCCAGGTGCCGTCGGCGGTGCCGTTCACCCAGGTGTGCACGTGGTCGATCGCGGCGGACGCGGCGGACGCGGCCGACGACGCGCCCCGCGCCTCGATGATGGCGGCGCCGCGCTTGGCGACGGTCGGGATGAAGTCGTTCTCCAGCCACGCCTGGTCGTTCACCGTCTCGGCGGCGTTCTTGCCGGAGATCTCGGCGTGGAAGATGTCCGGGTACTGGGTGGCCGAGTGGTTGCCCCAGATCGTCAGCTTGCGGATGTCGGCGACCGACACCCCCGCCTTCTTCGACAGCTGCGCGAGGGCGCGGTTGTGGTCGAGGCGCGTCATCGCGGTGAAGCGGCCGGCCGGGACGTCCGGGGCGTGCTGCTGCGCGATCAGGGCGTTGGTGTTGGCCGGGTTGCCGACCACCAGGACCTTGATGTCGTCGGCGGCGCCGGCGTTGATGGCCTCGCCCTGCGGCTTGAAGATGCCGCCGTTGGCCTCCAGCAGGTCGCCGCGCTCCATGCCCTTCGTCCGGGGCCGCGCCCCGACCAGCAGGGCCACGTTGGCGCCGTCGAACGCCTTGGTCGCGTCGTCGAGGATGTCGATGCCGGACAGCAGCGGGAACGCGCAATCGTCCAGTTCCATCGCGGTGCCCTCGGCGGCCTTCACCGCCTGCGGAATCTCCAACAGCCGCAGGCGTACGGGTACGTCCGCGCCCAGGAGGTGCCCGGACGCGATGCGGAACAGCAGCGCGTAGCCAATCTGGCCCGCGGCGCCGGTAACGGTAACGGTGACTGGGGTGCGAGTCATGCGTCCTTCTCCTGCTGCTGGTGACCTGGAGCCCGCCGCCGCGCGGGATCTCTCGCCGTCGAGATATTTCCGTGCCACAGGCTATCGCGCACCCCCTACCCGCCATCGCCCAGGTGCACCAACCGGCATGGCGAACACGCGAAAGGCCGCCCCGGACGCATCCGGGACGGCCTTAACCCTGCGTGCGCGGGGAGCACAGCGTCCGGGCGAACTCGCTCACCTCGGGCTGGGGGTCACCCTCGCATCAGCAAGGAGCATTCGCACGAACACTAACAGTGCTGAGAGGCGTATCAGCCGTTGATCTTCTTCTGGAGGTTGGTGTCGAGGGCCTCCAGAAATTCCTGCGTGGTCAAGAAGGGCGTGTCGCGGCCGACGAGGAGGGCCAAGTCCTTGGTCATCTGGCCGCTCTCGACGGTCTCGATGCAGACCCGCTCGACCTGCTGCGCGAAGTTGGTGACTTCGGGCTGGTTGTCGAGCTTGCCGCGGTGCTCGAAGCCGCGGGTCCAGGCGAAGATCGACGCGATGGGGTTGGTCGACGTCGGCTTGCCCTGCTGGTGCTGCCGGTAGTGCCGGGTCACCGTGCCGTGCGCGGCCTCGGCCTCGACGGTCTTGCCGTCGGGGGTCATGAGGACGGACGTCATGAGGCCGAGGGAGCCGAAGCCCTGCGCGAGGGTGTCGGACTGGACGTCGCCGTCGTAGTTCTTGGCGGCCCAGACGAACCCGCCCTCCCACTTGAGCGCCGCCGCGACCATGTCGTCGATGAGGCGGTGCTCGTAGCTGAGCCCCTTGGACTCGAACTCGGCCTTGAACTCGCTCTCGTAGATCTCCTGGAAGAGGTCCTTGAAGCGGCCGTCGTAGGCCTTGAGGATCGTGTTCTTCGTCGACAGGTACAGCGGCATCCCGCGCTCCAGCGCGTACCGCATCGTCGCCCGCGCGAAGTCGCGGATCGAGGCGTCGTAGTTGTACATGCCCATGGCGACACCGCCGCCGGTGAACTTCGCGACCTCCATCTCGATGGGCTCGCCGCCGTCCTCGGGGGTGTAGGTGAGCATCACCGTGCCGGGGCCGGGGACCACGAAGTCGGTGGCCTTGTACTGGTCGCCGTGCGCGTGGCGGCCGATGATGATCGGCTTGGTCCAGCCGGGGACGAGCCGGGGGATGTTGGAGCAGATGATCGGCTCGCGGAACACCACGCCGCCCAGGATGTTGCGGATCGTCCCGTTGGGGGACCGCCACATCTTCTTCAGGCCGAACTCCTCGACGCGCGCCTCGTCGGGGGTGATGGTCGCGCACTTGACACCGACGCCGTGCTCGCGGATCGCGTTGGCGGCGTCGATCGTGACCTGGTCGTCCGTGGCGTCACGGTGTTCCATTCCCAGGTCGTAGTACTTAAGGTCCACATCGAGGTAAGGCAGGATCAGCTGGTCCTTGATGAATTTCCAGATGATCCGCGTCATTTCGTCGCCGTCGAGTTCGACGACCGGGCCCGCTACTTTGATCTTGGGCATGCTGCTGCTGTCCCTTTCCTACACCTGGCCAGCGGTGAGCCCTCACATCCCCGGTGGGCGTGGCGGTGTCGGGCCGCCGGGACACCCCGGACGCAAGGGACTCGGTCCTTGTAAGGCTCAACTGGCAAGGCTAGCCGAGGCGTTCGGGAGGTCTAGACCTGACCCGGCGGTTCCGGACGTCCATGACCGCCCTCACCTGGGGCGACGTCTCCGCCCTGCGGACCGGCCCGGCGTCCGGTGATGAGAAGCTTCACACCGCGCGCCACCAGGGTGAGCAGGATCAGCACCCCGAAGGCGCCCGCGAGGACGAGCCCGGTCTTGTTCATCGGCGGCACGCTCAGCGACACGAACGCGACCATTTCGCCGAGGATCACGAGCGTCCAGCAGTCGATGGACCTGCTGCGGACGGCGAGCGGGCCGAGCTGGGACTCCGGCAGCAGGAGCCGGGCGAGCGCGCCGATGAGCAGCGCGGCCGCCATCAGGCCCGATCCCTTGCGGAAGTAGTTGAAGGCGCAGAGCGTGAGGCCGGCGCCGACGCCGCTGAGCACGATCAGGTAGGGCAGTTGCGCGAGCCAGTGCGGCGCGGCGCCTCTGCCGCGCGGCGCCCTGCGCCTCCGCCGGTGCACCTCGGTGCTCATGGTCCGTCCTCCAGCCCCCACCCGCCGCCATTCAACGGACGAGCTCCGCTCGGCTCACCGTCCTCCAGCCCCCACCCGCCGCCATTCAACGGACGAGCTCCGCTCGGCTCACGGTATCGGCATCCGGGGCTCGGCACGACTCGTCCGGTGGGCCTCTTCCGGTGGGCGGCGTTCGTCCGCCGCCGCACATCGCGGGGATCATCCGCAGGTCCGGGGGTGCCGGGCTTGTCGGACGGGACGGAAAAGTGGGCGGGACGGAAGGGGCCGCAGGGATGCCCGAGAGGCCCGAATGCCCTGCGCCATCGGTGCTACTCGCCAGTAGGAGGGTGTGACGGTGACGCGCCCGGGTAACCCGGCAGACAGGGGTCGCTAACTAGCTGGGAGGACTGCCGTGGAGGGGCCGTTCATGCGGATCGAGGACAGCGGGCTGGTGGTGCCGCTGCGCCCCGACGTGACGACGGTCGGGAGAGGGAGAGGAGTCGACGTACGCCTCGACGACCCGAGTGTGTCCCAATTGCACGCAGAGATCGTCCGACGTGGTCCGTACATCTACGTGGTGGACATGGGCCTGTCCCGTAACGGGACCCGAGTTAACGGCAGGCCGATCGCCCGCCGTGTCCTGGAGGACGGTGACGTCGTCAGCTTCGGCACGGCGCGCTGCCGGATGGGGGGCATCCCCCGTGAGGAGGTCGACCCGGACGTCGAACTGAGGCGTGCCGTCGCACCCGAGCTCACCCGCCGCGAGGTCGACGTGCTGACCTCGCTCTGCCGTCCCGCACTCTCCGACGAGGCGTTCGTGGCCCCCGCCACGGCACGCGACATCGCCGGCGAGCTCGTGGTGACGGAGGCGGCCGTCAAGCAGCATCTGCTGCGCCTCTACCAGAAGTTCCGGATCCCCGAGGGCGCCAACCGGCGCACGCGGCTCGCCAACGAGGTCATCGCCATGGGCCTCGTCCGGCCGCTGCCGCCGGTGCACGTCCCGCAGGGCCGCCCGCCGATGGACGGGCGGGTCCCGGGGGTCCGCGGCACGGCCGAGACCCGCAGGACGGGCACGGGACACGGCCATGCCACCGCCCCGAATCGTGCGGCGCCGAGCGCGGCGGGACGGAGGGCGAGCTGAGATGAACCTGCGGTCGCCCTCTCCGGCAGCGCGACACGAGGGCGATCGCTGAACCGGCCCGTACGGGGCCGCGCATGTGACGGCGCGGCTCCGTCCGGCGCAGTATCGGCGGAGGCCGCCACCGGGGTGCTGGTGGCGGCCTCCGCTTGCCGGGCACGGGACGTGCGTCGCGCCGCGTGTCAGGCGGGCCGCCGCTCGGCGGCCTCCACGACGTTCGCGAGCAGCATCGCGCGGGTCATCGGGCCGACGCCGCCCGGGTTCGGCGCGACCCAGCCGGCGACGTCGCGGACGTCGGCGGCGACGTCCCCGGCGAGCTTGCCGTCCACACGGGACACGCCGACGTCCAGGACGGCGGCGCCCGGCTTGACCATGTCGCCGGTGATGAGGCCGGGGACACCGGCGGCGGCGACGACGATGTCGGCCTTGCGGGTGTGCTCGGCCAGGTCGCGGGTGGCGGTGTGGCAGAGGGTGACGGTCGCGTTCTCGGTGCGGCGGGTCAGCAGGAGGCCGAGCGAACGTCCGACGGTGATGCCGCGGCCGACGACGGTGACCTCGGCGCCCTTGATCGGGACGTCGAAGCGGCGCAGCAGCTCGATGATGCCCTTCGGCGTGCACGGCAGCGGGCCGGGCTGCATGAGGACGAGCCGCCCGAGGTTCGTCGGGTGCAGGCCGTCGGCGTCCTTGGACGGGTCGATCCGCTCCAGGACGCGCTGCTCGTCCAGGCCCTTCGGCAGCGGAAGCTGGACGATGTAGCCGGTGCAGGCCGGGTCGGCGTTCAGTTCGGCGACGGCGCGTTCGACGTCGTCCTGCGCGGCGGTGGCGGGCAGGTCGCGGCGGATGCTCTCGATGCCGACCTCGGCGCAGTCGCGGTGCTTCATGCCGACGTAGGAGTGGCTGCCGGGGTCGTCGCCGACGAGGACCGTGCCGAGGCCGACGGTCACGCCGCGGTCGCGGAGCGCCTCGACGCGTACCTTGAGGTTCGAGCGGATCTCGGCGGCCGTGGCCTTGCCGTCCAGAATCTGTGCCGTCATGCGTTCCTCCGCGTGGGGTCTCACCAGGGCCCGGGCCCGGCTTGGAGCCCGGCCGCCATGGGGTCCCGTCCACCCAGGCGCGCGGTGTCCGGACTGTCGTTCGCTCCCCGGTGGTGATCCACCTTGACCGCGCCAGTCGCGTGAAGAATCCATGGTATCCGGCCCACCCGCGGCCGAGTGGCACGCGGAAATCAGCGTCAGGTGGCTCTGCCGGGTACCGCCCCCGTGCTTTTAGCGTGATCCGCATGAGTCATGGCACGCGTCACGAATGGTTCGAGCGCCCCGTCCTGAGCGGGCGGTACGTCCGGCTGGAGCCGCTGTCCCCCAGGCACGCCGAGGGGCTGTTCGAGGCGTCCAAGGACCCCGCCGTCTGGACGTGGCTGAGCGAGCGGCAGCCCGCGACCGCGGACGACATGTGCGCACTGGTCGGCAAGGCCCTCGCGCGCCACGAGAAGCGCTTCCAGCTTCCGTGGGCGCAGATCGACGCGCAGACCGGGGAGGTCGCCGGGATGACGTCGTACTACGAGGTCACGCCGTCCCATCGGGCACTGTGCATCGGGCACACCTGGCTCGGCGCGCGGTGGCACCGGTCCGGTGTCAACACCGAGGCGAAGCTGCTGCTGATGGGACGCGCGTTCGACGAGCTGGGCGCGATCCGGGTCGGCTGGCACACCCACGCGGGCAACGGGCGGTCACGTGCGGCGATCGAGCGTCTCGGGGCGACGTTCGAGGGGATCCACCGCAAGCACCGGATCCGGGAGGACGGGTCGATCCGCGACACCGCCGCCTACGGGATGACGGACGACGACTGGCCCGCCGCGGCCGAGGCGCTGCGGGCGCGGCTCCGCTGAAACACCCGCCATCCGTCCGGGGCCGCCGGGTCTTCGGGGTCGGTCAGTCCTCGGAGGAGCCCTGCCGCCAGGCGATCAGGCGGTCGGTGCCGTGCCAGCCGAGCTGGGCGGCGAGGACCGCCGCGAGGAAGGCGGCGAGCAGGCCGATCATCTGCCGAGACTCCATCAGCAGCGTGTCCGCCCGGTAGACCACGCCCAGCATGAGCGACAACAGCACGTCCATGGCGCCAGCCCTTCAACAATGGAACGGTCGCGCCGGAGTCAAGAAGCGGTCATGAGGCGCGGCCCAGCCGAGGCTACCCGCACCGAACCGGGAAGGCGACGACTCAAACCCGATGCGGCGGTGTTCTCCGCCACACCGGGTCCGCGCCCGATCAGCGCCCGATCAGCGCCCGACCAGCGGGGCTGCTCAGTGGAAGAAGTGGCGCACGCCGGTGAAGTAGAGGCTGATTCCGGCCTTCTCCGCGGCGGCGATCACCTTGTCGTCGTTGACGGACCCGCCGGGTTCCACGATCGCCCGCACACCCGCCTCGGCGAGCACCTCAAGGCCGTCCGGGAAGGGGAAGAACGCGTCGGACGCGCCCACGGCGGACGCGGCCCGCTCCTCCCCGGCCCGCGCGACCGCGAGTTTGGCGGAGTCGACGCGGTTGACCTGGCCCATGCCGACGCCGACGGTGGCGCCGTCCGCGGCCAGCAGGATCGCGTTGGACTTCACCGAGCGGACGGCCCGCCAGGCGAACGCGAGGTCGGCGAGCACGGCCTCGTCCGCGGCGGGGCCGGTCTTCAGCTCCCAGGTGGACGGGTCGTCGCCGGCGGCGTCCACGCGGTCGACGCCCTGCAGCAGGACACCGCCGTCGATCCGCCGGTACTCGGCCTGGTTCGCGGGGCCCTGCGGGCAGCGCAGCAGCCGGATGTTCTTCTTGCGGGTCAGGACGTCGAGGGCGCCGTCCTCGAACGCGGGCGCGACCAGCACCTCGGTGAAGATCTCCGCGACCTGCTCGGCCATCGCGACGGTGACCGGCCGGTTCACCGCGATCACGCCGCCGAACGCCGACAGCGGGTCGCAGGCGTGCGCCTTGCGGTGCGCCTCGGCGACGTCCGCGCCGACCGCGATGCCGCACGGGTTGGCGTGCTTGATGATCGCGACGGCGGGTTCGGTGAAGTCGTGGGCGGCGCGGCGGGCGGCGTCCGCGTCCACGTAGTTGTTGTACGACATCTCCTTGCCGTGCAGCTGCTCCGCCCCGGCGAGACCGCCGCCGGACGCGTCGGTGTAGAGGGCGGCGCGCTGGTGGGGGTTCTCGCCGTAGCGGAGGACGTTCGCGCGCTCCCACGTCACGCCGAGGAAGTCGGGCCACTGCGCTTGCGCGGCCGTCTCGTCCGGCGCGTAGCTGCTCGCGAACCACGACGCCACGGCCACGTCGTAGGACGCGGTGTGCGCGAAGGCCCGCGCGGCCAGGCGGCGCCGCTCCTCCAGCGTGAAACCGCCGCCCTTCACGGCGTCCAGGACGGCGCCGTAGGCGGACGGGTCGACGATGACGGAGACGCTCGCGTGGTTCTTCGCGGCGGCGCGGACCATCGTCGGGCCGCCGATGTCGATCTGCTCGACGCACTCGTCGGGCCTGGCGCCCGAGTCGACCGTGTCGGCGAACGGGTACAGGTTCGCCACGACCAGGTCGAACGGCTCGACGGCCAGGTCGTCCAGCTGCTGGAGGTGGTCCTCTTTGCGGCGGTCGGCGAGCAGGCCCGCGTGCACCTTCGGGTGCAGGGTCTTGACCCGGCCGTCCAGGCACTCGGGGAACCCGGTGAGCTTCTCGACCCTCATCACCGGGACGCCGGCGGAGGAGATCCGCCCCGCCGTCGACCCGGTCGAGACGATCTCCACACCCGCCTCGTGCAGGCCGCGGGCCAGCTCCTCCAGCCCGGTCTTGTCGTACACGCTGATCAGCGCGCGCTTAATCGCCACCCGACTCACCGGCCGAGCTCCCCTCTTCATCGGACGAACCACTCTCGGACGCATCACCACAGGTCCTGCACTTCATCGAGACCCGCCTGCCGTGCGCGGTCCAGCCGTCGCGGGCGAGCCGTCCGACGACGTCGACCAGGAGCCGGCGCTCCACCTGCTTGATCCGCTCGTGCAGGGAGTCCTCGTCGTCATGCCGGCCCACGGGAACGGTCTCCTGGGCGATGACGGGTCCGGTGTCCACGCCTTCGTCGACGAAGTGAACGGTACAGCCCGTCACCTTCACGCCGTACGCCAGGGCGTCCCGTACGGCGTGGGCGCCGGGGAACGACGGCAGCAGCGCCGGATGGGTGTTGACCGTCCGGCCGCCGAACGCGGCCAGGAAACGCGGCCCGAAGATCTTCATGAACCCGGCGGAGACCACCAGGTCCGGTGCGTGCTCGGCGACCGCCTCCGTCAGCGCCGCGTCCCATTCGTCGCGAGACGGGAAATCGGGGATGCGGACGGTGAAAGTGGGCAGACCTGATCGTTCGGCGCGGGCGTTTCCGCCGGTATCGGGACGGTCCGCTCCCACGGCCACCACTTTCGCCCCGTAGGCTGGATCCGCGCACGCGTCGAGCAGCGCTTGTAGGTTGGTCCCCGCGCCGGAGACGAGGACGACGAGCCGGGCGGACACCATGACTCCCTGGTGGACGGTGGGGTTGTGTTCGGGCCACCACGAAGCCTATCGGGCCAGTTCGGCGCACCCGGAAAGCAGACCACGCGGAGAGCGGACCACGCCGACATCCGCCCCAGGCCAGGAGGAACGAACGTGAGCGAGCAGCCGGGCCCTCCGGCCCCGCCCGAAGACCGCCCCGACGGGCGGCCGGCGGGGCAGCCGCCCGCGGGACCGCCCAAGTCTCGGCAGACCGGCTGGCGGGCACTGTGGCTCGGCGGCATCGCGCTGCTGACCGCGTTCTTCTTCTACCCGCTCGGCCTCGTGCTGGGCATCGCCGCGCTCGTCGTGGGCATCCGGGCCCGCCGGGCCGCGCGGCGCGGGGGCGACGCCGCCCCCGGCGCCGTCCCGGGCATCGTGCTCGGCTCGGTCGGCCTGGTGTTCTCGGTGCTGTCGGTCTCGATGACGGTGTTCCTGTGGTCGGAGCTGAGCGGCTACCAGAACTGCCTCAGCACGGCCAACACCGGCGCCGACAAGCAGTCCTGCCGGGACGAGTACTACCCCAAGATCGAGGACAAGCTCGGCCTGCCGCGCGGCAGCATGGACCAGTACGGCGACCTGCTCTGACCGCCGGCGGGCGCTAGTCGTCCCGTTCGGGCTCTTCGCGCAGGACGTAGATGGCGCCGCCGCGGTTCTCGGTACGCCCGGGGTCCTCGCGAGGGAGCGGGACGGGCGGCTCCCCCGGGCCGGGCTCGTCCGCCGGGCCGCCCATGCCGGCGGGGTCGACCGGATCGTCCATGAGGTGGCCTTCGACGACGACGGTGCCGTCGCTCGGCGGCGGCAGCGGCGGTTCCGGCTTCCGCCGGGGCCGCTCTTCGGCCAGGTCCGGCAGCGGATCCGCCTTCCGGCGGGCGGGACGGCGCGGCGCGAGGACGGGATCGGCCTCCTCGAACTCCAGCGGATCCGGCGCGTACGGGGCCCTGGGCGCGGGCCGGGGCGCGCTCTGGTGGTCACCGGGGACGGGCGCTGACAGCGGCACGGGCGCAGGAGCCCTCCGCGCACGCCGCGCCGGGCTCTTCTCCGGCCGTTTCCTGGAGCGCTTCCCGGGCTTGGACGCCGCGCGGGCGGGACGGCGCAGGATCATCGTGTTCGCCGCCCATGCCGCGATCGCCGCGGAGATGCCGACCTCAAGGGCCGCCAGCAACCCGACCTGCCAGGCCGAGGGACCCACGGTCGCCATCCGGCCGCCGCCGAGCGGCCCGCCCGACAGCGCGCTCAGCAGCGCCACCACGGCGCCGGTGAGCGCCCCCGACACGAAACCCCACATCGGTGCGCCCTCCGACACGGGGGCGGGCAGCGAGCGGATCGTGAGGGCGCCGCCCACCGCGCCCGCGACGAACGGCGCGGCCAGCGCGAGCAGCGAGATCGCGGGCGCCGGGCCGGGGTCGGGCAAGGCCGCGAGCGGAGGGAACGCCGGGACGGCGTCCAGAAAGACCCCGGTCGGCGACACGCTCGTCCCGGAGCCGACGGAGAAGCCCGGCCCCACCGCGTACGCCATCCCCCAGATCACCGCGTTCGGCAGGAACGCCAGCTCCACCAGCAGCAGCAGGACGCCGCCGACGACACCGGGGGCGAGGAGGTCGTACAGGTGGTCGGCGTCCGGCATGTTCACGGCGAGGGACGCGCCCACGAGCAGCGCCCCCGACGCCAGCAGCACGGCCAGTGCCCCCGCCACGCCGATCACGAGCGAACGCGGCCGGTCGGGCAGCAGCCGCAGCAGCGCGCCGAGCCCGGACCGGACCCGCTCCCCGCGCGCCTGCGCCGCCACCTGCGCCGCGACGACGGCCCGCGCGGCGCCCAGCCCGCCCGCGATGACCGCGACGAGGAAGCCCCCGACGAGCGCCTGCCACGCCGACGGCCGGACCTGCGGGGACGCCGCCGCCAGCGCGAGCAGACCGGCCAGCCCGGCGTACGGGGCCGCCAGCGCGACCGCGACGTGCACGACCGCCTTCCGGGGACGATGCGTCAGCCCGGCCACCCGGATCATCCACCCGCCGCCGCGGTACAGCAGGGCCCCCGGCAGGACGAGCACACCGAGCGGCAGCAGCCCCACCCGTCCCTGCCCGTAGGAGAAGCCCGCGTGGTGGGAGACGAGCCAGAAGTTGACGGCCGTCCGGAACACCCCGGACAGGCCGTCGCCGAGAGCGGTCTTGGGCGCGGCGATCCACCCGATCAGCGTGACGGTGGTGAGCACGGCCAGCCCGATCCCGATGCACCACAGCGCCGCCACGAGCCCCGTCACGTACAGCGGCCTGGCCGCCGGCGGCACCGGCTGCCCGCCTCGCCCCGGACGCCGCGGCGCCCGTCCCGCCGCGCCTTCCGACGCCTCGTCTCCCGGCGAGGGGACCGCACGCCGTCCAGGGCTCGCTTCGCTCACGCGCTCCATGCTGGCACCACGCCCGCCCCCCAGACGCCCCCCAGCCCGGCGTGTCGCCTTTGTCGTCCAGCCCCGGACACGAAAGACGCCCGGGCCGAAAGCGGCTCGGGCGTCTTTCGCGAAGCGTGGGATCAGAGGTTCTTCATGATCTCCCGCATGAGGACCGCCGTCTCGCTGGGGGTCTTGCCGACGCGGACGCCGACCTTCTCCAGGGCTTCCTTCTTCGCCTCCGCCGTGCCGGACGAACCGGACACGATCGCACCGGCGTGGCCCATGGTCTTGCCCTCGGGGGCGGTGAACCCGGCGACGTAGCCGACGACCGGCTTGGTCACGTTCTGCTCGATGTAGGCGGCCGCGCGCTCCTCGGCGTCACCGCCGATCTCGCCGATCATGACGATGGCGTCGGTGTCCGGGTCGTCCTGGAACGCCTTGAGGGCGTCGATGTGGGTCGTCCCGATGACGGGGTCTCCGCCGATGCCGACGCAGGTGGAGAAGCCGACGTCGCGCAGCTCGTACATCATCTGGTAGGTCAGCGTGCCCGACTTCGACACGAGGCCGATGCGGCCCGGCGTGGTGATGTCGGCCGGGATGATGCCCGCGTTCGACTTGCCGGGGGACGCGATACCGGGGCAGTTCGGCCCGATGATGCGGGTCCCCGTGGTTCCGGAAGACGCAGCGCCCTTCTTCTCCGCGTACGCCCAGAAGTAGGCGGTGTCGTGGACGGGGATGCCCTCGGTGATCACGACGCAGAGGGGGATCTCCGCGTCGATCGCCTCGACGACGGCGTCCTTGGTGAACTTCGGCGGGACGAACACGACCGACACGTCCGCGCCGGTCTGCTCCATCGCCTCCTTGACGGTGCCGAGGACCGGGAGGGTCGTGCCGTCGAACTCGACGGTCTGCCCGGCCTTGCGGGCGTTCACGCCGCCGACGACCTTGGCGCCGGACGCGAGCATCCGGCGGCCGTGCTTGGTGCCCTCGGAGCCCGTGATGCCCTGAATGATGATCTTGCTGTTCTCAGTGAGCCAGATGGCCATCGCTCATGCACCTGCCGCGAGTTCCGCGGCACGCTTGGCCGCGTCGTCCATGGTGTCGACCTGCTGTACGCCGTTCAGCGCCGCGTCGCTCAGGATCTTGCGTCCGAGTTCGGCGTTGTTGCCGTCCAGCCGGACGACGAGGGGGCGGTTGACGGCCTCGCCGCGCTCGGCCAGCAGCTGGTAGGCCGAAACGATGCCGTTGGCGACGGCGTCGCACGCCGTGATCCCGCCGAAGACGTTCACGAAGACGGACTTCACGTCGTCGTCCGACAGGACGATCTCCAGCCCGTTCGCCATCACCTCGGCGGACGCGCCGCCGCCGATGTCGAGGAAGTTCGCGGGCTTCTGGCCCTCGAACTGCTCGCCCGCGTAGGCGACCACGTCCAGGGTGGACATGACCAGCCCGGCACCGTTGCCGATGATGCCGACGCTGCCGTCGAGCTTGACGTAGTTGAGGTCCTTGGCCTTCGCCGCCGCCTCCAGCGGGTCGGCGGCGCTCTTGTCCTCGTACTTGTCGTGGTCCTGGCGGAAGGTCGCGTTGTCGTCCAGCGTGACCTTGCCGTCGAGGGCCTTCACCTGGCCGTCGGCGGTGAGGATCATCGGGTTCACCTCGACGAGGGAGGCGTCCTCGTCGGTGAACACGGCCCACAGGCGCTCGATGAGCTCGGCGGCGCCGTCGAGGGCCTCCTCCGGGAGCCGTCCCTGCTCGGCGATCTCCCTGGCCTTGGCCCGGTCGACGCCGTCCAGCGGCGAGACCGGCACCATCGCCAGCCGGTCGTGCGGCACGTCCTCGATCTCCACGCCGCCCTCGACGGAGCAGATGGTGAGGAAGGTGCGGTTGGCGCGGTCGAGCAGGAACGAGAAGTAGTACTCCTGCGCGATCGCGCTTCCCTCCTCGATCAGGACCTTGTGGACCGTGTGGCCCTTGATGTCCATGCCGAGGATCTGACCGGCGAGCGCTTGCGCCTCGTCCGCCGAGTCGGCCAGCTTCACGCCGCCGGCCTTGCCGCGGCCCCCGGTCTTCACCTGGGCCTTGACCACGACCTTCGAGCTTCCCGCGGCGAACAGCTCCGCCGCGATGGCCCGGGCTTCCTGGGGAGTATGGGCGACCTTGCCGGTGGGCACCGGTACCCCGTACTCGGCGAAGAGTTCCTTCGCCTGATGTTCGAACAGGTCCACGAGGCGTCCTTATAAGGGATCGACAGCCGAATGACCACGCGAGTGGGGGTTACACGGTATTCCGTGCGGCCGGCACTCTGCGGTCCGCTCCGTCGATGCAGCCTAGTCAACCCGCCAACGTGGTGATGCCGCCGGGTCCAGATGTCCGGGAGTGTCACCAAAACGAAGGTGTGCTCATCCTCCAGGAGGGCACGAGTGGCTCGTGAGGAGGATGAACCAATTGACTTAGTTTGATGTACTTATTTCGTCTTCGGTGGCCAGCCGGACGGAAGATGCGGTAGGGGGCGAACGCATGGCGATGGCGGAGGAACGGGACACGACCGTCGCGCCCCACACCACCGCCGAGCCCCTCCCCACCGGGATCACCTCGGCCGGGATCCCCTCGCCGCCCACGCACGGTTCACCGCGCCGCAGGCGGCCGCGGAGGCGTGGCGGCGCACGCAGGCTCCGGCGCGTCACCGCCCTGCTCATCGTGGCCGCCCTCATCGCGACCGGCGGCGCCACCGTCCCGGACCGCACCGCGCCGGGCTGGGCGAGCCCCGGGCTCGTCGGCGGTGGCGGCTGGCCCTTCGCCGGCGTCCCGCTGCCGCCCGTCCAGGCGGAAGGGGCGTCCTACCTGCCGGACAGCTCGGTCGTCCGGCTCGCGGACGGGCGGATACGGCTCATCCCGTCCGGCGGGGAGCGGCCCGTCACCGTCAAGGCGTCCGACCCCCGGGTGGACCAGGCGGTCCGGTCCGACAACGCCTGGCTGTCGCAGGGCACGATCCCGTCCGGCGGGCTGGACCCGGCCACCGGGACCGACATGGGCTACCGCAACATGGCGGCCCGCGCGCTGCTCGACCTGCGGCTCCTCACCCGCCCGAACGGGGCGTCCCTCGCGTCCTGGTACACCAAGTGGCGGTACTGCTGGCCCCGCGACTCCGCCTTCGCCGTCGCCGCGTTCACCGTGACCGGGCACCCGGCCGAGGCCCGCCGCGTCCTGCGCTTCCTGTCCCGGGCCCAGACCGAGAACGGCATGTGGGCCGCCCGCTACAACCCCGACGGGACGGCGGTCGCCGACGGCCGGGCACCGCAGCTCGACTCGCTCGGCTGGGTCCTGTGGGCCACGTGGTTCCACCGCGTTCAGGGCGCCGGGCGGCTCGACGAACTGCCCGAACTGTGGCCGATGGTGCGGCGCGCCGCCGACCACCTGGCGCGCTCGCTGGACGCCGAGGGCCTGCCGCCCGCCTCGTCCGACTACTGGGAACGCGACCACCGCCGCGAAGAGGACCCGCGCCGCCCCACGCTCGGGGTCGTCGGCCCGGTGCTGGCCGGCCTGCGCGCCGCCGCGGACCTCGCCGGACGCCGCGGCGAAGGCGGCGACGCCGCGCGGTGGCACCGGGCGGCGCAGCGCGTCTCCGCCGCCGTGGACCGCCAGTTCGCCCCGTACGGCTACCCGCGTTCGCCCGTCCCCGGCGGGCTGATGGACGCGTCGGTGACGTTCATCGCGCCCCCGTTCGCGGCCGCCGACCCGGACGTGACCGCCGCGATCGCCGTCGCGGCCCGCAAGACGGCGCTGCCGAACGGCGGAGTCCTGCCGGGCGAACGCTGGTCCGGCGACCCCGACGTCGCCTGGACGCCGGAGACGGCGATGTTCGGCCTCAACGCGGCCGCGTCGGGCCGGACCGGCGACGCGCTCGGCCGGCTGAGCTGGCTGTCCGCGCACCGCACGTCCCTGGGCGTCCTGCCGGAGAAGGTCGGCCCGACCGGCGAGCCCGCCGGCCCCGCACCTCTCGGCTGGACGGCGTCACTCGTCCTTCTCAGCCTCTCCGCCCTGGAACGGCCCCTGCCCGTCCCGCCCGCGCGCTGACCGGCCGGGGGCGCGCCGGCCGGACCGGCGACGCGTCTGAGTCACGCCGAGCCGCGTGTACTCGCCCAGCCGTGCGGCCTGCTCAGGCGGCGGCCTGCTCAGGCGGGCGGCCGGTTCAGGCGGGCGGCCATTCATCGGCGAGGACGGCCCAGACCTGGGTGTCACGCCGGTCGCCGTCCAGCACGAACGACTGCCGGTGGACGCCCTCGCAGGTCATGCCGAGCCGTTTCGCCACCGCCGCGCTGGCGGTGTTGCGCGGGTCGCAGAACCACTCCACCCGATGCATCCCGCGCACCCCGAACGCCCAATCGATCATGTGCCGACCGCGACGGTGACCAGCCCGCGTCCCCGCACCTCGCCCCCGAGCCACACACCGGCCTCGCAGACGCCCATCTTGGCGTCGAACGTCCGGAACACTGTCCCGCCCTGAAGAACCCCGTCCACCCAGATGCCGTAGATGCGGCCTTCGTCCCTGGCCTGTTTGACCGCGTACGATTGCAGGAACTCACGGGCCGTCGACTCGTCCACGACCGTGCGTCCCCACGGGATGTAGTGGTCGATGTCCTTGCGGACCCGGTCCGCGTGCTCGGCGAACTCGGCCGCCTGCCACGGCTCCAGCGGACGTAGCTCGGCGGCGTCGGCGAGCTGGCGAGCGAACATGGGGGGCCTCCCGGATACAACCCGTGATCCGACGCCACGAACCGGACGTCCTCGGCACGGCTTCGTTTCAAGGAACGATCTTTACAGCATGAGGGTGACATCCGCGCCTGGGAGCATGGCGGCGGTGCCGTCCTGGTACGTGTCCGTTCGTTGGACGCGGTCCCGGTGAACCTTCTCGGGTGCCGCGCACGTGCAGCAGAGTAGGGCGTTCCCCCGCTCTCGACGGCCTCGGCGTCGGCGGGCCGGGGGAACGCTCCGGCCGACGACGGCCGCGGCGCGAGGAGCTCAGCGTGGAACGTGAGTTTGCATCGGAGAGGCGGCCGGGACAACAGCGGCCGAAGCACGCCATGCCACCGCAGGAGCACCTCTGGCCGCCGAGCGCCCGGCCTTTCGTCGCGTTCGGCGTGGCGACCGCCCTGGCCGCCTGCTCCCTGGTGTGGGCCGTATCCGATGATCACGATCGGCCTCCGGGGACACCGGTGCTCGTCCCGCCCGCGGCCGCCTCACCGAGCCGGGAGGCGTCTCCGGCGATCCCCACGTCGTCGGCCACGCGGGCGAGCCTCTCGCCGTCGCCCTCCCCGGTGAGGCCGTCCAGGCGTGCCGTGAAGGTGGACCTGACCGACCCGGACGACGGTGACACGCTGTTCGACGACGAGGACTTCACCGTCGAGGGGACCGTCAGCGGTATCGGTGACGACGATCTGCGCATCTTCATCTTCGAGGAGGACGACGAGACGTTCCATCTCGCCGACTACGGCCCGGAGGACGTCGGCGGGGACGGGCCGTGGGACATCCGCTCCGCCGGCATCGGCCCTGATTTCGGGCGCGACGGCGACACCTACCTCATCCAGGTGGTCCTCGCGGACCGGTCGTGCCGCCGGAGCCTGAACGGGCTGGAACTCGGCCGCGACCGCTATCCCGACTTCCGCGACCTCCCGGACGGGTGCCGGGTCAAGGACCAGGTGCGCGTGAAGGAAGACTGATCGGAACCCGCGGTCAGAGCTTCTCGATGGTGGCGTAGCGGAGGACGAGGGTCCTGACGCCGTATTCGCCGCCGAAGTCGACGCTGGCCTTTTCGCCCTCGTTGTAGACGGAGACGACGGTGCCCAGGCCGAAGGCGTCGTGGGTGACCTTGTCGCCCGGGGAGAGGGACGGGACGGGGCGGTTGCCCGGGGAGCGCGTCCCTGGGCGGGAGGCCATCTGGGCCATCGCCGATCCCGAGGTGGACGAAGCCTCGCGTTCCCATTCGACCAGGCTTTTCGGGACTTCGCCGAGGAAACGGGACGGCGGGTTGACCTGCGGAGCCCCCCACGAACTGCGCATTGTGGCGCGGGAGAGGTAAAGGCGCTGGCGGGCGCGGGTGATGCCGACGTAGGCCAGGCGGCGTTCCTCTTCGAGTTCCTTGGGGTTGCTCATGGCGCGCAGGTGGGGGAAGACGCCGTCCTCCATGCCGGTGAGGAAGACGACGGGGAATTCGAGGCCCTTGGCGGTGTGCAGCGTCATGAGGGTGACGACGCCGTGCTCGGTCTCCTCGGGCTGCTCGCCGGGCGGGACGGGATTGCCCTTGGCGCCTCCGGGAATGGAGTCGGCGTCGGCGACGAGGGCGACCTGCTCAAGGAATTCGGAAAGGCGGCCTTCGGCGGGTTCGCCGTCGAGGCGCTCTTCGAATTCACGGGCGACGGCTTCGAGTTCCTGGAGGTTCTCGACGCGGGTCTCGTCCTGCGGGTCCTTGGACGCCTGGAGTTCGGCGAGGTAGCCGCTGGCCTTGAGGACCTCGGCGACGAGGTCGGCGGGCGTGAGGGACTCGGCGGCGGCGCCGAGTTCGTCGAGGAGGGCGACGAAGTCGCGGACGGCCTTGATGGAGCGGGTGGCCATGCCCGGGACGTCCTCGGGTACCCGCAGCGCCTGCCAGAACGAGATGCGCTCGCGGGACGCGTACGCCTCGACGCACGCCTCAGCACGGTCGCCGATGCCGCGTTTGGGGACGTTCAGGATGCGGCGCAGGGAGACGGTGTCCTCGGGGTTGGCGAGGCAGCGCAGGTAGGCGAGCAGGTCGCGGATCTCCTTGCGCTCGTAGAAGCGGACGCCGCCGACGACCTTGTAGGGCATGCCGACGCGGATGAACACTTCTTCGAAGACACGCGATTGCGCGTTGGTGCGGTAGAAGACGGCGACGTCGCCGGGGCGGGCCGCGTCGTCGTCGGTGAGGCGGTCGACCTCGCGGGCGACGAACGCGGCCTCGTCGTGCTCGTTGTCGGCCACATAGCCGGTGATCTTGGCGCCTTCGCCCTGGTCGGACCAGAGCTTCTTCGGCTTGCGGTCGGCGTTGCGCTCGATGACCGCGTTGGCCGCCGACAGGATCGTCTGCGTGGAGCGGTAGTTCTGCTCCAGCAGGATCGTGGTGGCGTCCGGGTAGTCGCGTTCGAACTCCAGGATGTTGCGGATCGTCGCGCCGCGGAACGCGTAGATCGACTGGTCGGCGTCGCCGACGACGCACAGTTCGGCCGCGCCGATGCCCTCGACCGGGGCGGTCAGCTCCCGGACGAGTTCGTACTGCGCGTGGTTGGTGTCCTGGTACTCGTCCACGAGGACGTGCCGGAACCGGCGCCGGTAGTGCTCGGCGGCCTCCGGGAAGACCTGCAGCAGGTTGACCGTCAGCATGATCAGGTCGTCGAAGTCCATGGCGCCGGCCTGCTGGAGCCGCGCCTGGTACATCTCGTACGCCTCGGCGAGCGTCTGCTCCATGTGGGTGGACGCCCGGTCCTTGAACGTCTCGTAGTCGATCAGCTCGTTCTTCAGGTTGGACACCTGGGCGCTGAACGACTTCGGCGGGTAGCGCTTGGGGTCGAGGTCGAGCTCGCGGCAGACGAGCGCCATGAGCCGGTTCGCGTCGGCCTGGTCGTAGATCGAGAAGCTGGTGGGGAACCCGAGGCGCTTGGCCTCGCGGCGCAGGATCCGGACGCAGGCGGAGTGGAACGTCATCACCCACATGGCGCGCGAGCGGTGGCCGACGAGGGCGTCGACGCGTTCCTTCATCTCGGCGGCGGCCTTGTTGGTGAACGTGATCGCCAGGATCTGGCCGGGGTGCGCGTCGCGTTCGCCGAGCAGGTGGGCGACGCGGTGGGTGAGCACCCGGGTCTTGCCCGAGCCGGCGCCCGCGACGATCAGCAGGGGGCCGCCGGAGTGCACGACGGCGGCGCGCTGCTGCGGGTTGAGGCCATCGAGCAAGGGGTGAGCTTCGGTCTTCGACATCACGTGCGAGTCTACGGCGCGGCGGGGACGTTTTCGGCGCGTCCGCCCCACCCGGCCCGGCGGCCGTGTGCGGAGCGGCCGTGCGGCCGTGTGCGGGGCGGCCGTGCGGCCGCGTGCGGAACGGTCCCGCGGCTGCATGTGGACAGATGAGGCGTCTTTTGGACTTCCCGGGTTGACTGGATCTCCTGACCGGCGGAGCGTTTTTCTGGAAGAGGGCGGATACGAGACGGGCCGGACCGACCCGGACCGGCTCGTCCCGCCGGAGTGCACAACCCCGTACCGCATCCCCGCATGTCCGCCCACAGCAGCGCAGAGTCAGCAGGACTCGCGCACTGTCAGGGGAAGGTGGCTTCGATGACGATCCACCAGCACGACATCCAGGCACAGCGGGACGCCGAGCACGCGGCGGCGGAGGTTCCCGCGCAGTGGCCGGGGCGGGGGCCCCAGGCCGCGGTTCAGGGGCAGGCCGCCCCGCCCGTACCGCGTCCGGTGCCGGTCCCGGTGCCGCCGCGGACCGGCCACCGGCTGTTCGTCTACAAGCAGGACCCGTCGGTCACCGAACTGGGCGCCCGGCTGGCCTTCATCCCGACCGTGGTGCTGAACGGCCCGGCGGACGCGCGCGTCAAGATCGAGTTGCCGGGCGTCACCCCGGTCGCGCGCAACATCAGCGGCGACTTCGTGTTCGACGCCGGCACCGCGCAGTTCGACTGCGCGCACACGTTCGCCGTCGTCCGGCAGGCGATGGCGATGTTCGAGCGCCACAACGGCGGCACCCCGATCCCGTTCGCGTGGAACGTCGGCGGCAACACCGACCCCATCACGGTGTTCCCGCACGCCGCGACGGGCGCGAACGCGTTCTACAGCCGAACGGCCCAGGCCCTGAAGTTCTTCTTCTTCACCCCGGAGGGGCAGGTGCCACCCAGGGTCGTCCACACGTGCCGGTCGCTGGACATCGTCGCGCACGAGACGGGCCACGCCCTGCTGGACGGGTTGAAGCCGGGCTGGCTGTCGGCGGGCAACCCGCCGCAGACCGGCGGCCTGCACGAGTCGTTCGGCGACCTCACGGCGATCTTCCTGGCGCTGGCCCAGCCGGACCAGGCGGACGCGCTGGTGGCGCTCACCAAGGCGAACCTGCACGACAAGTCGTTCCTGGCCGACCTCGCCGAGGAGTTCGGCCAGGCGCTCGGGATGCCGGCGGGGCTGCGCAACGCCGACAACGACCTGAAGCTGAGCGACGTCGGCAACGAGGTCCACGCGATCTCCCAGGTGTTCACCGGTGCGATCTACGACGTGCTCGCCGACGTCTACGCGTTCGAGCTGAGCAGGCAGCAGCGCACGAAGGACCCGGCGCTCGTGCTGATCGAGGTCGCGTCGGGGCTGTGCAAGCTGGTGTTCGACGCGATCGTCGCGTCCCCGGCGACGGGCGCGGGGTACGCGGACGTCGCGAACGGGATGCTGCAGATCTCGGCGACGCGCGGCGACCCGGCGATCTACCGGACGTTCGTCCGCAACCGGTTCGCGGTCCGCGAGGTCACGACGGCGGCGACGCCGCTGACCGACCTGATGAGCGGGCAGATGAGGATGACGGACGCCGCCTACACCGGGGACGGGCAGGACGTCACCGAGGTCGAGCCGTACGACGGGCGGTCGGCGAGCCTGCGGGCCGAGCAGGACAGGTCGCGCTGCTGCGGCACGATGCAGATGCCCGAGTACGAGGTCGTCGCGCCCGAGAAACTGGCCATGGGGGGTTCCCTGGAGGACGATGACATCCTCCGGGAGGATCTCGACGAACTGCGGCGCGTCTTCGGCACGTAGCCCGGAACCGGCGCCCGCGGGGAGGTGCGCGACGATGCGAGTGAAGATCGAGAGTACCGGCGGGTTCACCGGCCGGCGGGCCGTCGTCGCGCTCTACGACACCGCCGCGCTCCCCGCCGGGCCCGCCGTGCGGATCCGGGAGGCGGTGGACGCCCTCGCCGCCGCGCAGGCGCGCGGCGACGAGGGCGGGGAGGTGGGCGCCGACCTCCCCGCGTACCGGATCACCGTCACCGAGGGCGGCGACGCCTTCGAGGGCGGCGGGTCCGGCGAGGAGAGCCGCGTGTTCGAGGTGCGCGGCGACCCGTCGAAGGGCGTGACGTCCGTCCTCGGGACGCTCCTCTCGGGCTCCGGCGCGGCGGACCGGCCTCCCGGCCCCGACGCGACCTGAACCGCCGGTCAGCGGGTCAGCCGGTCAGCGGGTCAGCGGGTCTTGCGGTGGTCGTAGGCCGACTCGGCCGCGGCGTGCACGGCGGCCAGGTCGGCGCCCGCCGCGGCCATGGACGCCGCGGCGACCGCGCCCTCGACCAGCGGCGCGTCCGCCAGCAGCACGTCGTCGCCGTCGGTGTCCTCGATGAGCATCATGGCGGTGAGGACGGAGCTGCCCAGGTCGGCGAGCAGCAGGACGCCGTCGCCGCCGTCCGCCGCGGCGACGGCGCTCTCCACGAGGTCGACGCTCGTGCCGAGCCCTCCCCCGGAGTCGCCTCCCGCGGGCTCCACGACGGCCTTGCCGACGCCCATGGCCCGCGCCACCTCGACGACGCCTTCCGCGAGCGTCCGGCTATGGGAGATCACGACGATCCCGACCATCCGCCTCACCCCTCCCCTGCAGCGGCTTCGGCCGCGACGACATCGGCCAGGGCGCGCAGGATAAGGGCACTGGACGCCGCACCCGGGTCCATGTGCCCGATACTGCGCGCACCCAGGTAGCTGGCCCGGCCCTTGCGCGCCTGCATCGGGACGGTCGCGTCCGCGCCCTCGGCCGCCGCGCCGGCGGCGGCGCGGACGCAGCCGGGGAGGCCGGCGCCGTCCGCCAGCGCCGCCTCGTACGCCGCGACGGCGGGCGCCAGCGCGTCGACCATCGTCTTGTCGCCCTCGACGGCCTTCCCGAGGTCCTGGACGCCGTCCAGCGCGGCCCGGAGCGCGTCCCCGAGCGCGGCGGCGCCGACGTCGGCGGTGTCGCCGAGCGCCTTGCCCGCGCGGCGCAGCGCCGTCCCGTAGAGCGGGCCGGACGCGCCGCCGGTCTTGGACACGATGGCCCGCCCGGCGGCGATCAGCACCTTGCCGGGCGGAACGTCCTCGGGCGGCGCCCCGCCGGACAGGGCTTCGGTGGCGGCGCGGAAGCCGCGGTCCATGTTGTGGCCGTGGTCGCCGTCGCCGATGGCGGCGTCCAGCCGGGTGAGCCGGTCGGCGTCGGCGGTGACGAGTTCGGCGGCGTGCCGGATCCAGGAGGCGAGATCCTCCGCGTTCACCGGCCCCACCGCAGCCCGGGCGTCTCGACGGGCGCGTCCCAGAGGCGGGTCAGCTCGGGCGTCAGCCGGCACACACTGATCATGCAGCCGGCCATCTCCAGGCTCGTGACGTACGGCCCGACCAGGGGGCGGACGACGGTCGCGCCGTGCCCGTCCAGCCACTCGGCCGCCGCCGCGTACGCGACGTACTGCTCGATCAGCGGGGTGCCGCCCATCCCGTTCACCAGCACCAGCACCTCCGACCCGGACAGCGGCATGTCGGCGTCGATCGCGCTGAGCGAGGCGTCCACGATCTCCGCCGCGGTGCCGACCTTGACGCGTTCGCGGCCGGGCTCGCCGTGGATGCCGATGCCGAGCTCCATCTCGTCCTCGCCCAGCTCGAACGTCGGCGTCCCGGCGGCGGGGACCGTGCACGACGACAGCGCGACCCCGAACGACCGGCTGCGCTCGTTCACCTCCCGCGCCACGGCCGCGACGGCATCGGCCGATGCCCCTTCTTCGGCGAGCGCACCGGCGATCTTCTCGACGAAGAGCGTGGCGCCGGTGCCGCGGCGTCCCGCCGTGAACGTGCTGTCCTCGACGGCGACGTCGTCGTCGAGGACGACGGACACGACCTCGATGTCCTCGTCCTCGGCCAGCTCGGCGGCCATCTGGAAGTTCATGACGTCGCCGGTGTAGTTCTTGACGAGGTGGACGACGCCGGCGCCGCCGTTCACCGCCATCGTCGCGGCGATGATCTGGTCGGGGACCGGGGACGTGAAGACCTCGCCGCAGCAGGCCGCGTCGAGCATCCCGTGGCCGACGAACCCGGCGTGCAGCGGCTCGTGGCCGGATCCGCCGCCCGACACCAGGGCGACCTTCCCGGCGCGCGGCGCGTCCGCCCGCACGACCGTCCCGTTCCCCGGGTCGACTCGGAGCGAGGGATGCGCGGCGGCCAGGCCGCGCAGCGCGTCGGAGACCACGTCCGCCGGGGCGTTGATGAGTTTGCGCATGTCTCATGCTCTACCCCGGCGCGGGCCCGCGTCCCAGACCCAATCGCCGATCATCGCCGGCGGCCCCGGTTTCCGGGTGCCATGGCGGGCCGCGCGGCATTAGGTTGCCTCCGTGACGAGAGCGCGAACGATCCTGTACGACTGCGACACCGGCATCGACGACGCGATGACCCTGCTGTATCTGGCTTCGCTCGTCCGGGCGGGCGACATCGAGCTGGCCGGCGTCGGCACGGTGCACGGCAACATCGATCCGCTGACCGGTGCGCTGAACACGCTGCGCGTGCTGGAACTCGCGGGGATCAAGGCGGGTGAGCAGGGGGTGCCGGTCGCGGTCGGCGCCGCCAGGCCGATGGCGCAGGACGTCCACTACGCGCTCGACTGGCACGGGACGGACGGGCTCGGCGACACGCGTCTGCCCGACCCGGCGGGGCGCCCCGTCGCCGAGCCGGCGTCCACGCAGATCGTCCGGCTGGCCCGCGCCATGCCGGGGGAGCTGACGCTGCTCGCGACGGGACCGCTGACCAACCTCGGGGCGGCGCTGCTGCTGGACCCCGAGCTGCCCTCACTCGTCCGCGAGGTCGTCGTCATGGGCGGCGCGTTCGACCACCCCGGCAACATCACGACGCACGCCGAGGCGAACATCTGGCACGACCCGGAGGCCGCCGATCTGGTGTTCGCGGCGGACTGGCCGGTCGTGCTGGTGCCGCTGGACGCCACGCACCCGACCGCCGTCCACGACGACTGGCTCGAACGGCTCGCGGCGCACGACGCGGCGGCCGCCCGTTTCGCCGTCCGCATCCTGGAGTTCTACGTCGGCGCCTACACGCCCACGCTGCGCCGCCGCGGCGCGGTCATCCACGACGCGCTCGCCGCGATGCTCGCGGTGGATCCGGAGCTCGGCGAGTACGCGCAGCGCGCCGTCCGTGTGGAGCTGCGGGGCGAACTGACGCGCGGCACGACGGTGTGGGACGCCCGCTCCCTGCCCGCCGAGGACACCCGCCGCCCGGTCAAGGTCGCCGTCGGCAGCGACGTCCCGGCCTTCCGCGAACGCCTCCTCACCGCCGTCCTGTCCCTCTGACTCCCGTCGACCGGAGGGATCGGCCGCATCGGCCCGGCCGCCGGCGGAAACTTGATCTTCGGGCGTGCCGGTGACCTTTCGCAGACCTTATCGTTGAAACTGTGACCAACGTTCTGGACGACAGTCAACTTCAGCGGATCCTCGCTGTGATGGCGCATCCCGACGACGTCGACTTCGGTGCGGCGGGGGCGGTGGCGGGCTGGACCGACGGCGGCATCGAGGTCGTCTACCTCATGGTCACCGACGGCGACGCGGGCGGGTTCGACGACAACGTCACGCGCAAGGAGATGGCCGCTCTCCGGCGCGAGGAGCAGCGCGCGGCGGCCAAGTGCGTCGGTGTGAGCGACGTCCGGTGGCTCGGCTACTCCGACGGACGGGTCGAGGCGACGCTGGACCTGCGCCGCGACATCGCGCGCGTGATCAGGCAGGTGCGGCCGGACCGGGTGCTGATGCCGAGCCCCGAGCGCAACTACGAGCGGATCTACCCGAGCCACCCCGATCACCGGGCGGTCGGCTCGGCCGCGCTCGACGCCGTCTACCCGGATGCCCGCAACCCGTACGCGTTCCCGGAACTGCTCGCCGACGAGGGCCTGGACGCCTGGACGGCGCGGGAGGTGTGGCTCACCGGCGGACCCGTCGCGAACCATTACGTCGACATCACCGACCGGTTCGACCGGAAGCTGAACGCGCTGCGGGCCCATGTCAGCCAGACCGGGCACATGGGCGACGGGCTGCCGGAGATGCTGCGCGGCTGGCTGTCGGCCAACGCCGCGGCGGCGGGCCTCCCCGAGGGCCGTCTCGCCGAGTCGTTCCAGGTCATCGACACGGCCTGAGCGGACACGCCTGAGCGGACACGCCGGAGCGCCCGCCCCGGGATCGTCACGTTCCAAACTCAATCGCTCACAAGCCGTAATCGCCTCCCGATCGGGCATGTACCCGCATGTGACGGAACTCGGGGGGTTGTCATGCCGCATGAGATCGAGGCCACCGCCACCTCCGGCGCCGCGCCGGAAGTGATCTTCAAGCATCTGTGCGTGGCGGAGGCGTGGGGTGAATGGGGCGGGTTCTGGGTCCGCGGGAGGCGGGAGTCCGCGGGCGAGGACCACCCGAACGGGATCGGCGCCGTCCGGTGCGTCCCGCCCTGGCGTGAGGAGGTCGTCGCCTGGGATCCGCCCCGGCACTACGGCTACATCGCGCTGGCGGGGCCGCCGCCCCGTCGCTTCCGGGCGGACGTCACGCTGGAGCCGCACTCGGCGGGGACCCTGATCCGCTGGCGCGGGGCGTTCGACGGTCTCCCGGGCACGGGGCCGTTCACGCGGACCATGCTCCGGCGCCGGTTCGGCGCGTACGCCCGCCGGGTGGCGTGGCATTCCGAGCGTTGCGAGCCCGGCTGCCCGGCGCGCCTTCCGGGTGCGCTCTGACGCAGGCGCAGACCGGCCGCACGCGTGGCGCGGGACGAGGGGCGGGAGCGGGCTGTGCGAGCGGAGTTCGTCCGTTGGACGGTGGCGGGTGGGGGCTGGCGGACGGCGGGCCGGCCGCCCGTCGGCTCGGACCGTCAGGAGCGCAGCGGCCGCGTGAGCTTCGTGCCCTCGTTGGCGGACACGGCGACGCAGGTGACGTCGCGGTCGCCCTGCCGCCACGATTCGGTCGTGGGGTAGTAGTACGACGTCGCGAGGGAGCGGGCCGCCGGGTCGCGGCTGAGCTTGCTCCGCATGCGCGGCCGGCAACCGGACGAGGCCAGCGTGTTCATCTGCTGGTCGGTCGGCGTGATGCTGCCGGGCAACTGGAAGATCGCCACGACCTCACCGTCATGCGGGCCCTTGCAGGAGACGATCTTGACGCTGTCGACCTCGACCGGCTCCCCGTCGACGGGGGCGTTCGTGGCGCCCTGGTCGTCGTTGATGCAGTCGCCGACCTTCATCCTCTTGGCGTCCACCTCTTTCGACTCGGGCTCGGACGTGCCGGGCGGGCTGCCGAGGTCGCCCGAGGACGAGCCGGTGACGGCGCTGCGCAGCGCGAAGCTCGCGATGCCTGCGACGAGCCACAGGCACGACAGGACGATGCCGGCGACCGCGAGGCCACGGCCCCTGGCACCGCTCCGCGTGATCTCACGGAGGGCGATGATCCCCAGGATGATCCCGAGGATGCCCAGGCAGCCGAGGAGGCCGGTCACGAAGGCGGCGATGGCGAGGCCGCTCGTCTTGTCGCTACGGGGTCCGTACGGCGCCCCGTAGTCGGGGCCGCCGGGCATGGGAGGCCCGTAGCCCGGACCGGCCGGCATGGGCGGGGGCCCGTAGCCGGAACCGGGGGACATGGGCGGAGGTGACGGCGGCGCCTGCGGTGGAGGCGGGACCTGCGGCGGGGGAGGGGGCGGCGCCTGGGGCGCCGGGGAGCCGGGGCCCGGAGGCCCGGACCAGGGGGGAGGGTAACTCATGGGGAACTGTCCCATACCCGGCAGGGAGCACGATCATGATGTGCGGAAATCCAAGATGACGATTCCCTCACACTTATCAGCAGAAGGTTACCTAGGTGCCGCGATAGGGCATAGAGAACGTTCGCCCTCAGACCAGCCGGCGGGCGGCGGCCCAGCGCGACAGCTCGTGCCGGTTGGACAGCTGAAGCTTCCGCAGCACGCTGCTCACGTGCGTCTCGACCGTCTTCACCGAGATGAACAGCTCCTTCGCGATCTCCTTGTAGGCGTAGCCGCGCGCGATCAGCCGCAGGACGTCCCGCTCCCGCTGGGTGATCTGGTCCAGTTCGGGGTCGACCGCGGGCGCGTCCGTCGCGGCGAACGCGTCCAGCACGAACCCGGCGAGGCGCGGCGAGAACACGGCGTCGCCGTCGGCGACCCGGCCGATCGCGTCGGTCAGCTCCGGCCCCGAGATGGTCTTGGTGACATAGCCGCGCGCCCCGCCCCGGACGACACCGATCACGTCCTCCGCGGCGTCCGACACCGACAGCGCGAGGAACTTGGACGAGACGGCGCCGTGCAGCCGGCGCAGCACCTCGATGCCCCCGCCGCCGGGCAGATGCACGTCCAGCAGCACCACGTCCGGCTGCGTCGCGCGGATCACCGAGACGGCCTCGTCGACGTCGCCGGCCTCCCCGACGATCTCGACGCCGCCGCCGAGTTCGGCCTTGACGCCGGTCCGGAACATCTGGTGGTCGTCGACCAGCACGACCTTCTTCACCGGTTCGCTCCGCTCATGTCTTCTTGATCTCCAATCGCACTTCGGTGCCCTCGCCCGGCTCGGTACGGACGGTGGCCTTGCCGCCGTTGCGCTCCATACGTCCGATGATGGACTCCCGGACGCCCATCCTGTCCTCCGGAACCTGGTCGAGGTCGAATCCCTTGCCGCGGTCGCGGACGAAGATGGCGATCTCGTCGCCCTCCACCTCGGCGTACACCGACACCGACGGGGCCTCGGCGTACTTGGCGGCGTTCACCATCGCCTCCCGTGCGGCCTGCAGCGCGGCGCCGAGCGGCTCGTCCAGCGCCGTGTCGCCGACGCAGACGATCTCGATCGGCACGCCGTGGTCGTCCTCGACCTCGCCCGCCGCCTCCCTGATCGCGGCGGCGAACGTCTGGTCGGGGTCGGCGCGCGGCTGGTAGAGCCACGTCCGGAGCGTCCGCTCCTGGGACCGGGCGAGGCGCTGCACCTCGCGGGTGTCGTGCGCGTTCCGCTGGATGAGGGTCAGCGTGTGCAGCACCGAGTCGTGGATGTGCGCGGCCAGCTCGGCGCGCTCCTGGGAGCGGATCCGCTCGTGCCGCTCGGCGTCCAGGTCCTGCCAGAGCCGCACCACCCACGGCGTCACGATCACCGCGACCCCGGTGAGGATGATCAACATGGCGATGACGACGGACCGCGCCTGGGCGGCCTCCACGTTCTGCACCACGACGCCGCCGATGCCGCCGACGACCAGCAGCACGCCGAGCAGGCTCCGCAGCCACCGCTGCCGGAGCGGGAGCGTCCAGCGCTGCCGCTGGTCGCGGTCGGCCTGCTGCCACAGGATCGCCGCGCCGACACCGCAGATGGCGAACGGCCACAGCGCCCACTGGACGACCCCGGCCGCGCCCCACGGCAGCACCGACAGGCCCACCGTGACCGTCGCGTAGACCAGCAGTTTGCCCCAGTCGCGGCCACGGAGCCGGCCGGGCGCCCGGTCGGACTTCTCCGGGGCGGGCACCAGGATCCAGAACGCGGCGTACACGGCGACGCCGAGCCCGCTCGTCATCGTCAGCAGCACGAACGCCGCGCGGACGATCACCACGTCCACGCCGAGGTGCCCGGCCAGGCCGCGGCACACACCGGCGACGAGCCTGCCGTCCGCGGCACGCTCCAGCCGCGGCGCCGCCGCCGGCGCCGCGCCCGCCTCCGCCCGCGTGCCCGCCTGCGCGGGCGGCAGCCCCGGCGGCGCGGTGCCGGGCTGCCCGGCCGTCTGTTCGCTCACCGCCGTCCTTCCCAAGGTTCTGCCACGTTGTCGATCGTCACACGCGCGGCCTCGAACCGCATCAGGGCCTCACCCCCAGGCTCACCTCAGGGTCGGATCAGGGACGTCCCCGATACCGTGCGCGGGACGCGGCACGTCACGATGGTGGGCATGAGCGAGGAGCACGACTCCAGGAACGACACCGAGGCCGGCGGAGGCACCGGCGGCTACGAGCGGCTGGCGCGCGATGCCGAACGCCGCGTGCTGGCCGGCGTGTGCACCGGGCTCGGCCGCTACACCGGCGTCGATCCCGTCGTCTACCGGGTGGGGTTCGCGCTCCTGGTCCTCGCACACGGGCAGGGCATCTTCCTCTACATCGCGGCCGCGCTGCTGATGCCCGCGAGCCCGGGCGAGTCGTCGCTCGCGGAGCAGTTCTTCAAGCGGTGGTTCGACGGCGCGGCGGTGCTGACGATCCTCGGCGCGCTGCTGGCGGCGGGCGTCGTGTTCAGCCTTTTCGGCGGCGTCCCCACCGACGCGATCGCGGTTCTGGTGGTGTTCGGGCTGGTGCTGCTCGTCGCTCACTCACGGGGCGTGAACCTGGTGGCGGCCGCGCGGTCCGTCCCGGAACGGCTGTCCGGGCATGCGCCCGAGCCTTCCGCGGCCTGGACGCGTTCCGAGAGCGTCACCGTCGGCAGCGTCTCCCTGTACAAGGACACGCGGTACAAGGACACGCGCACCGGCACCATGCCGCGAACCGGCGGCGGCCTGCCCGAGGGCATGATCGACCTCGCCGCCTACAGCGCCGCGCACTCGGCCGCGCAGGCCGGCGCGCTCCCGGACGACGCGCTCCCGGACGACGCGGCGCCACCCGCGAAGCAGGACGGCTGCGGGCGCTCCCCCGCCGCGACGATCACGCTGCTGGCCGCCATGGCCGCGGGCGCGGCGATGATCCCGGTCGCGCAGCCCTACCCCGCCCCGGACTCCTGGCTGATCGTCATGGCACCCGCGCTCGCGGTCGTCGGGTTCGGCCTCGTCCTCGGCGGCTGGTTCCGGACGCGGGGCCTCGCGACCGCCGGTACCGTGCTGACGCTCGCCATGCTGACCACGGTGGTCGCGGGCGAGATGCCGCGCAACGCCGAGTACGGGGAGGTCGAGTGGCGTCCCCTGGACGCCGCGCAGACCGGCCAGGCGTACAAGGTCGGCGTCGGGCAGGGGACCCTGGACCTCACCGCCCTTCCCGTCGTCCCCGGACAGCGGGTCACGATCAACGCCGAGGTGATGCTCGGCGAGCTCGAGGTCAAGGTGCCGCCCGCCGCACGCGTCATGGTGGACGCGAAGATCGCGCTCGGCGACCTGCGCGTCGGCAGCAAGACGACCAGCGGACCGAACGTCAGGAGCACCGAGGTCATGGAGCCCGAGGGAAGACCCGGCCAGAACCCGCCGGTGATCGTCCTGCGGATACGCGGGAAGGTCGGAGACGTGGACGTGCGCCGTGGCTGAGCGGGCGGAAGCCGGGCGGCCGGGGGCCGGACGAGACGCGCGCAGGCGGCGGCGCCGGTTCGATCCGGCGGGGCCCGTCACCGGGGTGTTCTTCCTCGTCCTCGCGGGCCTGTTCCTGGCGGACGGCCTGTCCGACGAGCGGATCCTGGCCCCGTCGACGCTGGCCCCCGTGGTACTGATCGGCCTCGGCCTGGTCGGGACCGTCCGGGTGCTGACCCGCTCGCGCCGCCGCGAACTGCGCTGACCCGGTCTCCCCGCGCGCGACGGCCGGGAAGTAGCCTGACCCCGACGGCAGGTGATCGGAGCGAGGTCGGATGTCAGGTCAGCCGGGGACGCCGGAGGCGAGCCGCACGGACGTGCTGCCCGGCTCGCGCTCGGCCCTGGACCCGGGGCGGGCCATCAAGCCCGGGAGGCACGGCCTGTCCCCCGAGACCGTCGCCGGCATCCAGCGTGAGCGGCTCATCGACGCCTTCGTCCAGGTCGTGTCGGAACGCGGCTTCGCCCACACCACGATCAGCCGGGTCACCGAGGGCGCGGGCGTCACGAAGAAGACCTTCTACGCGCACTTCATGGACCTGGACGACTGCTTCCTCGCCGCCTACCAGCGCGGCATGGACATCCTGCTCGCCCGCATGACGGAGGTCTTCGAGGCCGCGCCGACGTGGCCGGACGGGATTCACGCGGCGCTGCGCACCATGCTCGCCGCCCTCGCCCGCGAGCCGCGGTTCGCGCGGGCCTCGCTGGTGGAGGTGAACGCGGCGGGGCCGCGGGTCCGGCAGGCGCGCATCGACAACCTCACCCGGTTCCGCGCCTTCTTCGACGACCCGTCGGTGGCCTCCGTCCCGGTCGCCGTGGTGGACGCGATCGTCGGCGGCATCTACAGCGCGATCCACGTCCAGATGGAGACGGGCGAGGCGGAGGAACTGAATTCGCTGCTGCCGTCGCTCACCTACTTCGTGCTGCTTCCCCTCGTCGGCCGCGAGGCGGCGTCCCCGTACCTGTCCGAGGCCTGACGCGTCGTCTCCGAAGGGGCCGTCGCGGCGGCGTGCAGGCTGACGGCGAACGCGGGCCCCGGGTTCGTCAGTGCGCGCGGCCCCCCGTGCACCCGCACCCGGTTGGCGCGCAGCGGACGTTCGGTGACGCCGTCCGGCGTGATCGTCACCTCCGCCAGCTCACCCGCGATCAATGTGCTGACCTGCCCGTGGATCGTCCCGCCGTGGCCGGGCGGCCACGTGGTGAGCCACACCTGGTCGTCGAGCCGGACGTGCACCGGCCGTTCGGCGTCGAAGCCGGCGAGCCGCCACCACTCGCCGGGCCGCCCGGCGAGGTCGCGGACCCGGCCGGCGAGCCGCCCCACCGTGGGAGGACGGGCGGTGGCGGCGCGGCCGTGCGGATCGTCCTGGCCGCGCATGGTGAGATCGGGAACCACGGAAAGGTCCACGGGAAAGGTCCTTCGTGTACGTGTGTCGGCTGGAAAGAGACGGGAATCAGCGACAACACGGACACAGCGCGCTGGCCACGCGGCAGAAGGCCACGGGGCTGTTGATGAAGACTCGCGCTGACACGCACATAAGAAGACACTCTGTAACCAACGGTCGTCAAGTTGAACACCCGGATGCCGCCCGGACGTGAGCCGCCGCCCCGACTTCCGGGACGCCCACACGGTCCGCGGGCCTGTCCTCACGGCCGCGCATGGCACCATCGTCGGCGTGAAACGCACCTACGTCTTGCTGGGGCTCTGCCTCGTCCTGTCCGCTTGCTCGAACGGCGAGGGGAACCGAAAGGCCGACTGCGCGAAGATCTCGTCGGCCCTTTCGGAGACGCCGGACCCGAGCGCGGACCAGGTGCTCGCCGCTCTGCGCGAGGTCCGGCCGAAGCTGAAGGACGACGACCTCGCAGATCAGGTGGACACCGTCATCGCCTCGGGCGGCAAGGACCGGATGTCGGACGAGGAGACCCTGCGGTTCGCCGAGGCCGCCGAGAAGATCCGCGACGCCTGCGATCTCAGCGGCTGAGGACCAGATACGCGATCCAGGTGAGGACGAGGGTCACGGCCAGCGATCCCAGACATCCCAGCCGAGATGAGAAGAAGAAGAACATAGGCGCCCCCTACCCCGGAATCCCCGCTCATCGCCTGCCCGGTATCGGTCCTCGGCCGGGGCGGTACGGCGGTGGGGCGGAGTCTCCGACAACGGCATCGTCGGGCCTGCGACCGGGCGGGTTCTGCTTCGTGTGCCCTGGCGGCCATCATTCACTCAGACGTCGGTAAATAACCGACGCCGGGGGCTAGTACGGAAATCAACCGCGGCATAAGTTCGTATGGTCGCCTTCCACGGAGGGGGCCCCGATGACGTGGCCGGACCAGCGAGCCCCACCTGGGGGCGTGTCTCTCGAAGTCCACCCTGAGACGTCCCTGGGAGAAACTCATGCCACGTATCCGTGTCGAGGTCGATGGCGCGACGTATGAAGACGACGTCGAACCGCGCCTCCTTCTGATTCACTATCTGCGCGAACGGCTGGGGAAGGTCGGCACTCCCGTGGGGTGCGACACCAGCAACTGCGGAGCCTGCACCGTCCTGATGGACGGGATGAGCGTGAAGAGCTGCTCGGTGCTCGCCGTCCAGGCGGACGGCAGTGACGTGACGACCATCGAGGGCCTGGGCGTCGACGGCGGCACGCATCCGATGCAGCGCGCGTTCCACGAGGAGCACGCTCTCCAGTGCGGGTACTGCACCCCCGGCATGATCATGGCGTCTCTCGATCTGCTGCGGGAGAACGCGGACCCGTCCGAGGACGAGGTCCGGGACGGGCTGGAGGGGAACCTGTGCCGGTGCACCGGCTACCAGAACATCGTCAAGGCCGTCCGGCGTGCCGCGAGTGAGATGCGCGACCCCGCGGGACAGGAGGTGACGCCGTGACCGCGGTCGAGGGCGAAGCCGTGACCACGCGGGAGATCGGCTCCCCGCGCAGGCGGTCCGAGGACGCCCGGCTCATCACCGGCCGGACGAAGTGGACCGACAACATGACGCCGGCGGGGACGCTGCACGTGGCTTATCTGCGCAGCCCGTACGCACACGCGCGGATCTCCCGCGTCGACACGTCCCAGGCGAAGAGCAGTCCCGGGGTGGTCGCCGTGTTCAGCGGCGAGGATCTGGCCGACGAGCAGGGGTCGCTGCCGTGCGCGTGGGTCGTCACCGACGACATGAAGCATCCGGACCATCCGCCGATGGCCGTGAGGGAGGTCCGGTACGTCGGTGAGCCGGTGGCGTGCGTGGTGGCCCGCGACAAGTACGCGGCCGTCGACGCCCTGGAAGAGATCGACATCGACTACGAGCCGCTGCCCGCGGTCGTGAACATGGAGGCGGCGATAGCGGGAGGCGCCGACCTCGTCCACGAAGACCTGGGGACGAACAAGTCCTACACGTGGGTGTTCGAGAACGGGGATCTGGACGCCGCGATGCGGGACGCCCCGGTCGTCATCGAACGCAAGTACGTCCAGCAGAGGCTCATCCCTACGGCGATGGAGCCGCGGTCGGTTCTGTGCGTCCCGGACGGAGACGACTTCACTCTGTACTCGGCCACGCAGATCCCGCACATCCTGCGGCTGATGCTGGCCACCGTCACCGGGATCCCCGAGCACCACATCCGGGTCGTCGCACCCGACGTCGGCGGCGGCTTCGGCTCCAAGCTGCAGGTGTACGGGGAGGAGGTCATCGCGCTGCTGCTCGCCCGGCGGCTCGGCCGCCCGGTCAAGTGGACGGAGTCGCGCAGCGAAGGCAACATGACCGTCCACCACGGACGCGACCAGATACAGCGGCTCACGCTCGCGGCAGAGCGGGACGGACGGATCCGCGGCCTGAAGGTGGATCTGCTGGCGGACATGGGCGCGTACCTCATGCTCGTCACTCCGGGCATCCCGCTGCTGGGCGCGTTCATGTTCAACGGCATCTACAAGATGGACGCCTTGTCGTTCACCTGCACGGGTGTCTTCACGACGAAGATGCCCACGGACGCCTACCGGGGTGCGGGCCGGCCGGAGGCCACGTTCGCGATCGAGCGGATGATGGACGACCTGGCGGCCGAACTCGGCGTCGACCCCATTGAGGTGCGGCGCCGCAACTGGATCGCGCACGAGGAGTTCCCGTACGAGACGATCGCCGGCCTCACCTACGACTCGGGCAACTACGAGGCGGCGACGGACAAGGCGCTGGAGTTGTTCGAGTACGACAAGCTGCGCGCCGAGCAGGCGGACCGCCGTGAACGGCAGGATCCGGTGCAGCTGGGCATCGGAGTGTCCACGTTCACCGAGATGTGCGGGCTCGCGCCGTCCCGTGTTCTGGGTTCGCTGTCCTATGGTGCGGGCGGCTGGGAGCACGCGTCGGTGCGGATGCTTCCGTCCGGCAAGGTGGAGGTGGTCACCGGTTCGTCCCCGCATGGTCAGGGCCATGCGACGGCGTGGGCGCAGATCACCGCCGACCGGCTCGGTGTGCCGTTCGAGGACGTGAAGGTCCTGCACGGCGACACGGCCATCTCGCACAAGGGCATGGACACGTACGGTTCGCGTTCACTGGCCGTAGGCGGTGTCGCGCTCTATTCGGCGTGCGAAAAGGTGGTCGACAAGGCCCGCAAGGTCGCGGCGCATCTGCTGGAGGCGTCCGAACAGGACCTCGACTTCAGCGGCGGACGGTTCAGCGTCCGCGGCGTCCAGGAGGAGGGCAAGACGCTCCAGGAGGTCGCGCTGGCCGCGTTCGCCGCGCACGACCTGCCTGACGGCATCGAGCCGTCGCTGGACTCCGACGCCACGTTCGACCCGGACAACTTCTCCTTCCCGCACGGCACGCACCTGTGCGCCGTCGAAGTCGACACCGAGACGGGGATGGTGAAGATCCGCAAGTACGTGGCGGTGGACGACGTCGGGAACGTCGTGAACCCGCTCATCGTGGAGGGGCAGGTGCACGGCGGCCTCGCGCAGGGCATCGCGCAGGCCCTCTACGAGGAGGCCGTCTACGACGCGGAGGGCAACCTGACCACGACCACGATGGCCGACTACCTGATCCCGTCGGCGGCGGACCTGCCCACGTTCACGACCGACCGGACGGAGACGCCCGCGACGTCCAACCCGATGGGCGTGAAGGGCGTCGGCGAGGCCGGCACGATCGCCTCGACCCCCGCGGTCGTCAACTCGATCGTGGACGCGCTGCGCCCGCACGGCGTACAGGACGTGGCGATGCCGTGCACGCCCGAACGCGTCTGGCGCGCGCTGCGCGCGGAATCGAAACCGCAGGCCGCGCAACCCGGTGCGGGCGGCGGACTCGGATCGGCCGGAGGTGCCCAGTGATCCCCGCGACGTTCGACTACACCCGTCCCGCCTCGGTGGACGACGCCGTCCGGGCGCTGTCCGACGGGGGCGACGACAGCAAGGTGCTCGCCGGCGGGCAGAGCCTCATGCCGCTGCTGCGGATGCGGCTCGCCATCCCGGAGTCGCTCATCGACGTCGGCCGGATCGACGCACTCCGGGAGATCCGCGAGGAGGGCGACTCACTGGTCATCGGCGCGATGGCGACGCACCATCAGGTGATCCGCGATCCGCTGGTCCGCGAGCACGCGCCGCTCATCGCGGTGACGACGGAGACGGTCGCCGACCCGGCCGTCCGGCATCGGGGCACGTTCGGCGGGTCGCTGGCGCACGCGGACCCGGCGGGCGACCTGCCGGCCGTCGCGCTGGCGCTGGACGCGGTGTTCCTCGTCCGGTCCGTGCGCGGCGAGCGGGAGATCCCCGCGACCGAGTTCTTCGTCGACTGGATGACGTCGGCGATGGAGCCGGACGAGCTGCTCGTGGGCGTCCGCGTACCGAAGCTGGGGTCCGGCTGGGGCGTGCACTACGAGAAGTTCCACCGGACGGCCCAGGCCTGGGCGATCGTCGGTGTCGCGTGCGCCGTCCGGCGCAACGGTGACGGGATCGAGGAGGCGCGCGTCGCGCTGACCAACATGGGGCCCGCCCCGGTCAGGGCCGGCGCGGTGGAGATCGCGATCAGGGGCGGGTCGGCGTCGGACGACTCGTTCAGGACCGCCGCGGCGCAGGCCGCGGCGGGCACCGAGCCACCCACCGACCTGCACGGTTCGTCGGAGTACCGGACCCATCTGGCGACGGTGCTGACCGCGCGGGCACTGAGCGCCGCGGCCGGTGCCTGAGGGCCGGTGCTGAAAGGCGGGCGCTGACGGCCGTGCGGCCGGATCTCCGGACCCCCGGGGATCCGGCCGCATGGCCGACCCGTCGCGGGGTACCGGCCGGGTACGATCCCTGGTCCCGGGCGGGGTGATCGGCCCCACTGGCGACGCGATGGGCGTCAGCCGTAGGGTCGCGGACAAGGTCTCCGGACGATAAGGACATTTGATCATGGAACTCGACCACGATTTCACCGTCCCCGTACCGGTCGATCAGGCCTGGTCGGTGTTGCTCGACGTGGAGCGCGTCGCGGCGTGCATGCCCGGCGCGACCCTGGACTCGATCGAGGGCGAGGAGTTCAAGGGCCGGATGAAGGTGAAGGTCGGCGCGATGACCATCACCTACCGCGGTTCCGCGCGCATCGTGTCGGCCGAGGAGTCGTCACGCACGGTGACGATGGAGGCGTCCGCGAAGGAGGCCCGCGGCTCGGGGACGGCGTCGGCGACCGTCCAGGCGAAGCTGCACGAGGAGGGTGACACGACCCGGGTGACCGTGCACACCAAGATGAACGTGACGGGACGGCCCGCCCAGTTCGGGCGCAACATCCTGTCCGAGGTCGGCTCCAAGATCATCTCCCGGTTCGCCAAGGCGCTGGAGGAGGAGCTGGAGTCGTCCGGCACGACCCCGGCCGCGGCCGCCGAGAGCCCGGCCGCGGCGGCGAAGCCGGAGCCCGCCGACAAGCCGGGCCCGGCGACCGCGGAGGTCGTCGAGCCCGTCCCGGCCACCGCACCCGAGAGCCCCGGCGACCCGGAGCGGGCTGCCGCTCCGGCGGCGGAGAAGGCCGCGCCGGCGGCGGAGAAGCGTGAGCGGCCGCTGCGGGTGGCGCGGGAGGACGACGCGATCGACCTGCTGGAGGTCGCGGGCCCGTCGGTCGCCAAGCGGGCCGTCCCGGCCGTCGGCGGCCTGGTCGCTCTGCTGCTGGTGTTCCGCTTCCTCACCCGGCGCCGCCGCCGGAAGCGCTGACGTCCGGCCGGGGGTCAAACACCGGTCAACGATCGGTCACCGGACGGCGACGTCGGTGGAACGCGCCGCCGCGCATGCCGTCGGCTTGTCCCGTGGACACCATCGAGCTTCAGCGGATCACGCGGATCGAGAACGACAACTGGTGGTACCGCGAGCGCCGCAAGATCCTGTCCGCGGAACTGCTGCGGTTCAGCGAGCCGGGGACGGCGGTCGACATCGGAGCCGCCGCGGGAACGGGTTCACGGGTGCTTGCCGAGCACGGCTGGCAGGCCACCGCGATCGACCTGAGCCCTGACGCCGTGGCGCTGGCGCGCGCGCACGGCGTCGAGGCGTACGAGGGCGACGCGCGCTATCTGCCGCTCCCCCCATGCCACTACGACCTCGCGCTGGCCCTGGACGTCCTGGAGCACATCGAGGACGACGAGCGGGCGGCGGCGGAGATCACGCGGGTGCTGAAGCCGGGCGGGACGGCGCTGCTGTCCGTCCCGTGCGACATGGCCCTGTGGTCGGCGCACGACGTGGCGCTCGGGCGGGTCCGCCGCTACACGCGCCGCACGCTCGCCGAGCTCGTCGAGGGCGCCGGACTGGTGCTGGAGCGGGTGTGGAGCAGGGGCGTCCTGCTCCGGCCGTTCCTGCGACGCCTCAGGCACCGGACGGCGCGCCGCGAGGACCTGGCCCCGCTGCACCCCCTCGCCAACGAGGCGCTGCGCGCGACCGCCGCGCTGGAACGCCGCCTGCCTCTGTCGTCATGGCCCGGCGCCTGGCTCTTCGCCCGCGCCCGCCAGCCCGGCTAGGACATCGCCGAAGATGTGGTCCACGGCTCTGGCGGACGCTTGGCCGTCGTCGTGCGGGCAGTGGTTCACGAAGAAGCGGTCGTAGGCGTCCGCGTAGCGCTCTTCGGTGTCGGGCGCCCGCCTGACCGCTTCGGCGACCTCGGCGGACGTCGTCACGACGGGTCCCGGCGCCTCGGCCTCCAGGTCGAGGCAGAAGCCGCGCACGTGGTCGCGGTAGCGCTCCAGGTCGTAGGCGAAGAGGACGATCGGCCTGCCCAGGATCGCGTAGTCGACCATGGCGGACGAGTAGTCGGTGACGAGCACGTCGGCCGCCATGTACAGCTCGGCGATGTCCGGATACCGGGACACGTCGATGACGAAGTCGCCCGTGGTGGAGCCGCCCGTGGTTGGGGCACTGGTCGAAGAAGGGTCCCGGTCGGTGATGAGGGGATGTGGCCGCAGAAGCAGGACGTGGTCTTCGCCGAGGGCCTGGCGCAGGGTCTCCACGTCCAGTTCGAGGGAGAAGCCGTAGCCGCCGGGTGCGTGGTGCCGGTCGTCCCGCCATGTGGGCGCGTAGAGGACGGCCTTCTTGCCGTCGGGTATCCCCAGGCGCTTGCGGATGCGGGCCCCGATGCTCTCCCACTCGGGTGTGCTGAGGATGTCGTTGCGCGGGTAACCCGTCTCCAGGATCTCCCCCTCATACCGGAGGGCCCGGCGCATGACCTGGGTGGCGAACGGGCTCGGAGACAGCAGCAGGTCCCACCGCGCCACCTCCCGTTCCGTCCAGTCGAAGCGTTCCGTGCGCTGGTACGGCATGTCGCTGAGGTCGTGGGCGAGACGCTTCAGCGGTGTGCCGTGCCAGGTCTGGACGTACGTCTGGCCCGCGCGCTTGGCGTACCAGGACGGCAGCCCCACGTTGGTGACGACGTAGCGGGCGCGCGCGAGGACGCGGTAGTGCTCGCGGCTTCCCGCCAGGACCGTCCGGGCCTTCCCTTCGACCGCGAACTGGCCGTCCCGGGAAATCCACACGCATTCCAGGTTCGGCTTGCGCCGGATGAGTTCCTCGTAGATGGCTTTCGGGTTGCAGCTGTACCGGGTCCCCTCGTGGCTGTCGAACACGACGACGTCCGCGATGGGGCTCCGCAGGTAGACGGGGTAGTCACGCTGCTGGAGGAGCAGTTGCGCGTGTCCGCCGCGCTCGTCTTCGTTGAGGGTGAGACGGCTGTGAAGCAGGAACGCGTCCGTCTGGTGTACGTCGACCTCGAACTCGTGCGTTCCCACGAGCTGCCGGCCGGTCAGGTCCGGGATCGCCTCACGTTCGACGACGACGGCCACTTCTCCGGAACGCGCGCGCGCCAGCAACTCCCATGTTCCGCTGGGCAATGGCAGGTCCGTCCCGAACACGGCCAGTGCCGCGGGTGTGAACGCGGCGGTGAACCGGCACCCGTCCCACGTGACGGGGACGCGGTGCTGGTCACCCGACCGGAACCGCCGCAGGACGAAGTGGGAGGGCCGTTCCTCGGGGTCCGCGAAGTCGCCGCTCAGCGTGAGGAGCCCGTTCTCGTCCCACTCGGCCGCGGTCACGACCGGCCGGAAGCTGCGCTCCACACCGCGCAGGTTGCCGAACGCCGTCCGCGTGAGGGCGAACTCCCTGCCACACTCGCAGGCCGACCCCGTGCAGGCCGACCCTGTGCAAGGCGGTAGGGCGTACCGGACGGCGGGGACGTTGCTCGCGACGGTCAGCCTCAGCGGCCCGCCCTCGCCGGTCAGCCTGATGTCCCAGTCGATGGCGTCCAGCAGGTGTCCGCAGGAGGAGGGGCGGCAGGACGAGCAGCAGATCGACCCGTCCTCCAGAGGCAGTCGCGCCTTGAAGTCGAATCCGGTGCCCTCCGCCATGCGAAGCACGGCCGACTGGCGGAGCGTCACCTCTCCGCGGATCTCCGCGCCCCCGTGCCGGCGTGCCGCGACCATGGCCACCCCCGCGCCCAAGGCTCGCCTGGTCCAGCCGGTCAGCTCCAGATGGTCGCCGTCGCGCCGGATGCCGGTGACGACGGCCTTGGCCCGCTTGACGTGGACGACGAACACGTCGTCGTCGCCGGCCGCCGGTTGAACGGCCACGTGCTCGTCCACCTGCCGTGCGGCCGTCCACCGCACGGCCGGGGCCATCGCGATGAGCCGCTGGACGGCCTTGCGTCCCGCGGTCGACACCTCGGCGTACAGCTCGTAGGTGGCCGTCCGCCACTCGTCGCCGTCCAGCAGGTACTCGGGCTCCACCCGGACGGAGAACCCGGACCAGTCGTAGGAGACGAGCGACTGGCCGGACTGGGCCGTGGCGTCGGCGCAGCGGATCCGTTCCACCGGCAGCCGGATCTCCTTGCCGGTCCTGACGTCGCGCATCCAGACGCGGATGCGGGAATCCGCCACCGACGACACGTCCAGCCGGTCGAAGTGGGCGTGCCCCTCGACGATGAGTGTGTCGACGTCCCATTCCACACGGTCGACGTCCGCCCAGAGGAGCAGTTCGTCGGTGACGTCGTACAGGTCCTCCGGGATGGCACGGTCCAGGTCGTCGAAGAAGGGGTACCGGGCGTACCAGCGCTGGCGGAGGCGGCCCCGCTGCACGAGCGGGACGTCCCGCAGCCCCTCCGCCTCGAAACGGAGTACTTCCAGCAGTTCGGGCAGCATCCGCTCACCGAGCAGATACGTCTCCAGCCGCCTGATCGACACGAGCCGTTCGGCGGCGGAGCGGTCGCCCCCGGCGACGACCTCGGCACCCAGCTCGACAAGGCGTTCCCGTTCCTCCCCGGTGGCCTCGGGCAGGGCGAGCATCAGCGCGCGGACGTCCAGGTCCAGCGCGTACATGTCGTGGACGGCCAAAAGCTCCGGCGCGTGGTCTTCGACGAATTCCCGCACCTTCGCCAGGGTCGCCATCCGTTCGGTGACATCCGTGGCCTCGTGACGGATCCGTTTAGCCGTTCCCGGACGCTCGCGCAAGAAGTAGGTGGTCGTGTCGAGCACGTCCATCGCGGAGGCCAGGATCTGGGTCTGCATGGCCGTGAGCACGTCAGAGGCCGTCGGGACCGTGAAGCGGTACGTGTCCCAGAACGCGCGCCGGAACACCTTGTTGCACACCATCCTGTCCTGCAGGAGCGCAGGGTGGCGGGTCACATCCGTCGACTTCACCGTTGTCGCGTAGGGAACGCTGTGCAGCGGGGACTGCCGTGCCTGCGTGCCGTCCAGGCACATGACGTTCCCGCCGACGAGGTCCGATCCGGTCGACTCCAGCGTGCCGACCATCAGTTCGTAGGCGTACGGAGGCGCGGCGCCCTCGCCATCGGCGAACGCCAGGTACCGGCCCTTCGCCTGCTCCACGCCGGTGTCCCCGGCCGGCATTCCGCCGGACGGGCGGAGCAGCGTGAAACGGTCGTCGCGTTCGGCGAACTCTTCGGCGACGGCCGCGCCGCCGTCGCTCGACCCGTCGTCCACCATGAGCACCTCCAGGCCGCGCAGGGTCTGCCCGGCGAGCGACGCCAGGCAGCCGGCGAGGTGCTCCTCGGCGTTGCGGAAGGGGACGACGATGCTTATCTGGGGTGACAACTGCGGCTCCGTGGTGGGGTTTCAGGTGGCGGGCTGGAGGACCCGGTCGAGCACGCGGGAGGCGGCGTGGCCGTCGTCGTGCGGGCAGTACCGGGCGGCGAACACTGCGCGTGCGTCCCGGAAACCGGCATCGAGCGCGCCCGGCTCGCGCAGGGCGTCGACGACCTCCTGCGAGGTGCTCAGCAGAGGCCCCGGGGCCTCCGCGTCGAGGTCGAAGTAGAAACCGCGCACGTGGTCGCGGTAGCGCTCCAGGTCGTAGGTGAAGAACACCATCGGGCGGCCGGTGACGGCGAAGTCGAACATGGACGACGAGTAGTCCGTGACGAGCACGTCGCTGATGAGGAACAGTTCGGAGATGTCGGGGTAGACGGACACGTCCATCACGCAGTCGCCCGGCCGGAGCTTCGGGCGGTCGGTGACGAGATAGTGGGTGCGCAGGAGGAGGACGTGGTCGTCCCCCAGGGCGGCCCTGAACCGGTCGATGTCGAATTCGAGGCGGAACGCGCGCTTGCCGACCGCGTGGTGGAAGTCGTCCCTCCACGTCGGCGCGTACAGGACGACCCGCTTGCCCTCCGGGATGCCGAGGCGCCGCCGCACCGCCGACGCGATCTCCCCCCGGTGCGGGCTGTTCAGGACGTCGTTGCGCGGATAGCCGCTTTCGAAGACCGGCCCGTCATAGCGGAAGGCACGCCGGAACAGCGGCACGGAGAACGCGTTCTGGGCGAGAAGCAGATCCCAATGGGGAACGTCGTACTCCATCCAGTCGACGCCCTCGGTGCGCTTGTACGGCATCGTCTTGACGTCGTATCCGAGTTTCTTCAACGGCGTCCCATGCCAGCACTGCACGTACGTCTGGTCGTCGCGCTTGGTGAACCAGTCCTTCTGTGACCAGTTGCCGAAGACGTAGCGCGCGCGGGCCAACGCCTCGTAGTGCTCGCGCGTACCGGCCAGGACGGTCCGGGCGCCCGTGGGTTTGCCGAACTGGCCGTTCTCGGTGACCCACACGCATTCGATGTCGGTTCCGCGCCGCCGAAGCTCGTCGTAGATGCCGCGCGGGTTGCACGAGTACTGGCGGCCCCTGTAGGCGTCGAACACGGCGAGTTCACGCACGGGCAGGTTCAGGTGGCGGCGGTAATGCCCGGACCGTATGCGGCTTTGCGCGTAGGCCCCGCGTTCGTCGTCGTCCAGTGCCGTCTCGATGCGCAACTGCAGCTGGTCGGTCTTGTGGGCGCGGACCCCGATCCTGTGCAGACCCGCTTCGAACGGCTCCGGCAGCGTGCGCAGGGTGTGCCTTCTGACGACGACCGGCTGCTCCTTCCCGTCGAGGGCGGCAAGGACGTCCCAACGGCCGGCGACAAGCGGACGCGACAACCCGAGCACCGGCATACGCGCCGGGGAGAACGACGCCGTGAACCGGTGCCCTTCCCAGCGCAACCCGACCGTGTGCTCCTCGCACGACCGTCGCCGCCGGAGCACGAGCGCTTCGGGCCGTCCCGCCCCGTCCGTGCATGTCCCCGCCAGGTGAAGGGCGCCGTCGGGCGACCAGGACACCTCGTCCACGGCCAGGACCCGTCCGCGGACGACGATCCTCAGCGTGCTCCGCCGTGTCCTGGCGAGTTCCACCTCCCCGCCCGGGATCGGGAACGCGGTGCCGGCCGGATCCTCGTCCAGGTAGGGCTTGACCCCGTCCGGCAGGGTGATCTCCCAGTCGCCGGGACGTCCGGCCAGCCCGGCGACCGGCAGCCTGGCACGGAACCCGTTGTCCCCTACCGGCTCGACCGGGCCGGTCACCGTGGCCCGTCCCGCTTTGGGCGCGGCGATGATGCGCGGCTCGTCGCCGAACGGGGCGAGGCTCCAGCCGTCCAGCCACAGCTCGCCGCGCTCCAGATGGCCTCCGACGACGGCCGCTGGCGTCCGCCGCACCTGCACGACGAACCGGTGCCTGCCCGCGACGCCCTGCACGAGCACGCCCGGCGCGCATTCCCGGTCGTCCGGCCACTGCAGCGCGGTGAGCCGCGGGTTCGCGAACGTGGCCCGCCGCCGCAGCCCCCGGTTGGCGACCTCGACGCACGGCACCCAGTCGACGTCCCGCCAGCGCCCGAACAACTTCAGCGACGCCGGGTCGATGTCCGCGACGAACCCGGACCAGTCGTAGGAGACCGTCGACTGCCGCGACCTCGCGGTCACGTCCGGCCTCCGGACCCGGGTGACCGGCACCCGCATGAGCCCGCGCCGGTTCGCCGCCACCAGCCACACCCGGATGCGGGAGCCGTCCTCGGTCGAGGAGTCCAGATGCCGGATGTAGGCGTGCCCCTCGATGCGGAGCCGCCCGTCGACCCACGTGGCCCGGTCGATCGCCGCGACCGGCGTCAGCTCGTCGGTCACGTCGTACAGGTGCTGCGGTACGGCGCGCTCCTCGTCCTCGAAGAACGGGAACTCCGCGTACCACCGTGGCCGCAGGCCCCGCCGCACCCGCGGCGCGTCCGCCGCCTTCCGGAGGTGGACGAAGCGCAGCACCTCCAGCAACTCCGGCAACATCCGCCGGGACAGCAGATACAGCTGGAGGCGCGTCATCGCGGGAAGCCGCTTCAGCACGCGCGGGCTTATCCGCTCCGCCAGCTCAGCACCGGTCGCGACGAGTTCCTCGCGATGCACGTCATGCGTCCTGGGCAGAGCCTCAAAGAGCGTGCGAAGCTCGATTGCGACCAGTGCGTGCTCGTCATAGGCGTTCAGGAGCTGGGGCGCGTACTCGGCCATCCCGTCCCGCAGGACACGCGCGGACGCCAGACGCTGGGTGATGTTGTCCCAGTCATAGCGGTCCTCGGTGATGGACCCCTGCCGCTTGCGCCAGAAGTAGACCGTCTCACTCAACACGTCCACAGAACGGGCTCGGGCATGCGCGCGCACTGTCACAGGCGGGTCCTCGTAGAAACCCGTGGGGAACTCCAGCCCCTCCCGCTCCCAGAAGTCGCGCCGGTACACCTTGTTCCACGGCGTCCTGTCACGCATGAGGTCCGGCTTGGACGACACATGCGTCCCGGTGCAGGATTCGGTGAACACACCGTCGTGCAAGGGCGACTGCCATTTCCGGTCGTCGTCCATCCGCAGGACGTTGCCGGACGCGATGTCGGACCCCGTCCGCTCCAGCGATCCGACCAGCCGCGCGTAGGCCCTGCGCTCCACAACGTCGTCGGCGTCGGCGAACGCCAGGTACTCGCCGCGCGCCTGCCGCACCCCCGCGTTGCGGGCCGGCCCGGGCCCCTCGTTGTCCCGCGTCACCAGCCGGAACCGCGGGTCCCGGCCGCACATCTCCTTGGCGATCACGGCGCCGTTGTCGGTGGACCCGTCGTCCACCATGATCACCTCAAGGTCGCGCAGCGTCTGCCCGGCCAGCGACTCCAGGCACTCCCGCAAGAACTCCTCGGTGTTGCAGAACGGCACGACGACGCTGAGCTTCGGGGACATGGGGCCTCCTCCTCGCCCCACCGAGCATGGTGACGTCACGCCACCACATGAACACGCATCGCGATTGCCAGTCCGTCCCCTGACGCAGACTTGACCCCGCCTGGCCCGGCGTTTACGGTCCCCTGACCGTCCGCCCGGTGGGTCTAGGCGGGACGGATGCCAGGCGCGACCCCCGAGTCGGCGACGGCCTCCCGGACGCTCTCCGCGAGCACCTCGAACTCCCCCGCACGCGGCGACGTCGCCCGGAATCCGAGCCCTATCCGCCGGAACGGCGCGGGCGAAGCGAACCGGTGCAGGCTCAGGTTCGGCGCGCGACGCGTCTCCACCTCCAACGCGGTCTCCGGCACGAGCGTGACCCCGAGCCCGCCCGACACGAGCTGGACGAGCGTCGCCAGGCTCGTCGCGTACGTCGCGGCGGCCCGCGCCCCCACGTCGCGGCACACGTCGAGGGCCTGGTCCCGCAGGCAGTGCCCCTCGTTCAGCAGGATCACGTCCAGGTCGTTCAGCGTCTCCGGCGCGACCTCGCCCCCGGCGACCTCGAACTCGGCGGGCGCGACGAGCACGAAGTCCTCGTCGTACAGGACGAGTTCGGTCACACCGGCGGCGGGCACGGGCAGCGCCAGCAGCACCACGTCGAGCCGCCCCGCGAGAAGCTCCGCGACGACGTGCTTGGTCTTCTCCTCGCGCACCGACAGCTCCAGCTCCGGAAACTCCTTGGCGAGCCGTGGCAGCACAACGGGCAGCAGGTACGGCGCGACGGTGGGAATCACGCCCACCCGAAGCTGCCCGACGAGCGGCCCCCGGACGGCCCTGACCTCCTCGACCAGCCGGTCGAGTTCCGCGAGGACGACCGCGGCACGCCGCGCCACCCGCTCCCCGGCGGGCGTCAGCAGCACCTTCCGCGTCGTCCGCTCGACCAGCCGGGTTCCCAGACCTTCCTCAAGCGCCGCCACCGCCCCCGACAACGCGGGCTGGCTCATCCGCAGCGCGGCGGCCGCGTCCCGGAAATGCAGATGTTCCGCAAGCGCCGAGAACGCCCGCAGCTGCGCCACCGTCGGTCTGTTGATCGCCATCCCGACCGCAACTTTACCGAACGGTAATCACACACAGTGACCCACCCCAGGTCATGGAGAGGTGGCGTTCACCACTGTGCGTCGTCCGCCGCGAGGACCACCGCGCTCCAGCTCACTCGGGAGGCTTCGCGAAGGCACGGAACACGATGTCGTCCTTTTCCCCGCGCGTGACCGACGTCTCGTTCATGAAGAGCCGGCCCTGCGCGTACTGCCGGCCGTATCTGCTGCGCAGCCAGAGGCCGACGTCGCTGGGCAGGCGCCACATGATCGAGGTCCTGCCGGTGGCGGCGTCGACCGACACGAGCCGGGGCGGCTCGCTCCCGCCGCCGCCCTTGCCGCCTGCGCCCGGCTTGCGGGGCTGGGCGGCGATGAGCCGGTCGCCGTCGATCGCCAGTGGGTACAGGTGGTTGCGGTCCGGGTTGTCGGTCGCCCACCGGGCACGGCCGGTGGCCAGGTCATAGGAGACAATCGGCACGGTGCGCCCGTTCCGCTTCGCAGGCCGCTCACCCGATCTGACGTAGAGGCTGTCGTCGGCGACCACGACGCCGACGCAGCGATTGAGGTCCTGGCGGCCATCATGGCAACGCGCCTCTTCGCCGCCGGCGATGTCGAGGCCCGCGACCTGCCTCCCCGACGGGTCGAGCACCGCGAACCGCGACACGCCGCGGCCCGTGGAGCGAAGCCCGAGGACGACGTGACGGGTCGACGCCATCGCCTCGACCTTGTAGGCGGGGGGCACGTCGTGGCTCCACCGGTACCGGCCACTGCGCGGGTCGAGCCGGTGCACGCTGCGGGACTTGTTCTCGCAGGTCTGCCGGGCCAGCAGCACCGGGCCGCCGGACAGGCCGTCGATCGCGCAGTCCGCGCCGCGGCTGTCGATGGTCCACAGCGGGCGTCCGTCGTCCAGCCGGAAGGCGGCGGTGCTGTAGCGCCAGTCCGCCACCACGACGCCCTCGCCGATGACGATCTCCCCCGACCAGTGCCGGTCGGTCGGGCTGATCGCCTGCTCCCAGACCTTCGTGCCGGTCTTCACGTCGATCACGGCGACCCGGTTGCAGCCCAGTTCCCGCTTGCCGAACCGGACCGCGACCCGGCCCCCGGAGGGACGGGATGAGACCGCGCACACCTTGTCGGGCAGCGGCACCGTCCAGCGCGGCTCGCCGGTCGCGGGGTCGTACCCGGTCACGTCCCGGGCCCGTGCCATCGCCAGCGTCGGGCCGGTCGCCCAGACCGTCGGTGTCACGGGCTCGCCGCCGCCGACCGCCCGGCCTTCCAGGCTCCACAGCACCGCCTCCTCCCCGATCCCGCAGGCCGCGACGGGCAGCAGGGAGGCCAGGACGGCCAGAAGCGCCGACCGCCGTCCGAAGCGGCGCGCCGGGTTCCCGGGCTCATCCATCGGTGTCCCCGTACGCGCGGAGTGCGACCTTCTCCCTGCCCGTCACCAGCGTCTTGGTCAGGAAGAACCGGCCGTGTGCGTACTGGCGGTCGGCGCCGCTGCGCAGCCGGAAGTCCGCCTTCCTGGTGAGGCTCCACATGATCGACGTCTTGCCGGTGGCGGCGTCGACGGACACGAGCCGGGGAGCCTCGCCTCCCTCACCGGCCGTCGCGGGCTGGGCGGCGATGAGCCGGTCGCCGTCCATCGCGATCGGGAACAGGTGGTTGCCGTCCGGGTTCTCGGTCACCCACCGGGCGCGGCCGGTGGCCAGGTCAAAGGAGACGATCGGCGCGAACGTCCGCTCCTTGTCGTCGTTCCCCGGCCGGTCGCCCGACCTGACGTAGAGGCTGTCGCCGGTGACCACGATGTTCCTGCACCGGCTGTACGGCTCCGGGATGGAGCAATTGAGCGAGCTCTTGAAGTCGACATCGATGCTCGTGACCTGCACACCGGACGTGGTGAGGACCACGAACCGCGACACGCGCCTACGCTGGTCGTTCCGGCGGAGCCCGAGGACGACGGGACGCGTCGACACCATCACCTCGACCACGTATCCCAATGGTGCCTCGTAGCTCCACAGCGCCCGGCCGGTGTTCGGGTCGAGCCCTTCCACACGGCGGACCTTGAGCCTGTCGGCGTCGCAGGACCGCCCGGCCACCAGCATCGGACCACCCGCCAATCCCTGGAACGCGCAGTCCACGCGGTCGCTGTCGACGTTCCACAGCGGGCGTCCGTCGTCCAGCCGGAAGGCGGCGGTGCCGTAGAGCCAGTCCACCACCACGGCACCCGCGCTGATGACCGCCTGACCCCGCATGAACCGGTCGGCAGGGGTGATCGGCTGCTCCCAGACCTTCCTTCCGGCGGTCAGATCGATCACCGCGACCCGGTCGCAGCCCGGCTTGCCCTGGCCGAACTGAACGGCGACCCGGCCGCCGGCGGGACGGGGCGAGGCCGCGCACACTTCGCCGGACAGCGGCACCGTCCAGCGCGGCTCACCGGTCGCGGCGTCGTACCCGGTCACGTCGCGCGCCCGGGTGATCGCCAGAGTCGGCCCGGTCGCCCAGACCGTCGGCCGCACCATTTCACCGCCGCTGATCGTCCGGCCGTCCAGGCTCCACAGCAGCGGGTCGTTCCAGAACCCGCAGCCGCCCACGGGCAGCAGCAAGGCCGCCACGACGAAAAGGGACGCCCACCGTCGGCGGCCTGGCCTCAGCACCGGAACCACGTACTGGGACGGTACTCGTACGCATTGCCCTCGTCCGTCATCACCAGCGTGAGGGCGGCCGCCATCGCCTTGGCCTGCTCCCGCCGCGCCCGGTACTCCTCCGGCGACAGCGGCCGCAGGCCCAGTTCCCGTGCGGCCTCGTCGTCCGCCTCCTCCGGGTCGCCGCCATCGGGGTCGGCGCTCACCATGAATTCAAGGGCCTCCGTGAGGTCGCGGCCCATCACCTGGTAGCCGCCTTCGGAGTCGGCGTAGATCACCGGACGCCGAGGTCCGTCACCGCAGAGGAAATAGGTGCCGCCGGTGCCGCTCCCGCCGATCGGCTCCAGCCGCGCACCACAGGCCAGGTGGACCTCCTCGACGTGCTCGATGTGCGAGATGTGGGACATTCCGAGCTCCAGCCCGGCCAGCGTGTCCAGCAGCGACTCGCTCCGCCGGATGCGCGCCAGCAACTCCGGTTCCGGCGCCGGCCCCTCCGCACCGTTTCCGAGCCACGACGCGGCGGCCACCGGGTCGGTCGCGTCCATCGGCACCAGCAGCGCCGTCCCGCTGCGGCCGCCTCCGGCGCGCAGCACCACCCGGGCCGGGCCCCCGAACACCGCCGCCGGGACGTCGTAAAGCGCCAGCTCGCAGCCGGGATCGGCGGGATCGGTCACCGCCTCCCCGACCCGCGTCAGCGGCGCCTCTGCGGCGAACCGCGCCCAGCCCAGACGTTCCAGCGCGCAACGACGCCAATTCGGGACGACGCGCTCGGCGCAAAAGGTGGCCGCGTACGACGCGGCACCGAACTGCTCCGCCGCACGCCCCTGCAACTCCTCATCGGACGCGTGAGCGATGTCGGCGGCGCTCCACCCGGGGTCGATGAGGTCGGGCGGCACAAGCCGGCCCCGCCAGCAGTACTGCGCGAAACCGTCCCGGTAGCGCACGGCCGGGCCGTCGCCACGATGCAGCCGACCCGAGTCGTCGGTGTGGACCTCGGCCGGATGAGGGGTCAGCACCGCGACGTCGTTGAGCGCCCACCACCATCCGACCACCGACGCCATGCGCAGCCGCGCCTGGAGCGGCCCGGTGCCACCCCCGCGCACCGCCGCCAGGATGAGCAGCGCATGGTTCTCCGGAGCGCGCACCGCGGCCCATACCTGCCGCCACTGCTTCCAATGCTCAGGACGCGGCGCTTCGGCACACGACCGCAGCGCGTCCTTGGCCGCCTCCCACTGCCCAGCGGAAAACGCCGGTTCCAGCTCCTCAAGCAGGCGCGCATGGGCAGTGGCGCTGGCAGCGGCGAAACGTCCGGGATCGGATGGCGACAGCGCCTCCTCCTTGAACCGGGCCGAGACCCCGCTGTTGATCGCCCACGCGGGCTCACCGACACGCGCGAGAACGGCCCGCAGATCAGGTTTCTCCATGTCGTAGGAGAGCTTGTAGGCCGAGAGGACGTCCGGCAGCCGCCACCTGGAGGCGAAGGGCTCGTTCTCCTCGAAGTCGGACGGCTCGTGGCGGTCGAACGTCCCGTACGTCCCCTCCAGGCGGGCAGTGGTCGCGCCGACCCATGCCTTATGCGCGTCCGGGTGCCGGTCGCCGTCGAGATGCTCGTGCCCGTAGAGGAGGGTCCGCGCCGCGATCGCGCCCGCCAGCGGGGAGTCCAGCCAGATCACGGCCTTGGGCCGCCCCCACCCCCGCTGGTCGTACACCTCGGCGAGTGCCCGCTCGGCATCCCCCCGATCCGGCTCGGCGACGCGCGCCTCCCACTCACCGCACAGCTCATCGACGAGCCGCCGCTGCTCAGCGCTCAACCGGTCCATTGGCGTTCCCCAGGGTTCGACGGACGAGACACCACATATGAGACGCCCGCCACCCTCCCGGTTCCGCCCAACCAACAACAAGATCACCGACCCCCACGCCGCTGACCGGACGCGCCCGGCCCGCACCCCCGGCGAGACGGCCATCCTGCCTTGAAGTCAATCGATGCGCAGGCTGAACACCGCCGTCACATCGGCACGAAATGTCCGACCTGCAGGCCACAATCCGCTTGCCATGGACACCAACGAATGGGCGAACACGACATGGCGGGACCCCGCCCAGGTCCGTGCACACCTCGAAGCGGGCGCCGACCCGGACGCCCTCATATTCGGGTACCAGCGTCCATTGGACTTCGCTGTGGAGCGCGGCACGCCCGAAGTGGTCGCGGAACTGGCCAGGCACGTCAGGGACGTAGACGCCGAACACCAGGGCCGAACCGCCCTCTGGCGGGCCGTCTTCGACAAGCGTCCCGACAACGCCCGTGCCCTGGTCGAAGCCGGCGCCGACCCGTGGCGCCCTATGATGGCCGGCTGGTCACCCGGCCGACTCGCGTTGGCCGGTCCGCACCCGGACCTGTTCTCCCCGCTGTGCGCCGAGCTTTCGGCCGCCGAAGCCGCAGCGGTGGCGGAAGCCCCCCGCCTGATCAGGGCGTTGAGCGACATCTACTACGACGGCTTCAACCTGGCCTGTGTCGCCGATATCACCACAGATGAGGCCGCCCGGCGCCTGGAGGCGGCCACGGTCGAAGCGCCGGAGTACGGGGAGGACGAAGTCTTCGGCGACTACGACGACTCGGTCGTCGGCGCGATCGACGTGCCGGGCGGGTGCGTCATCGTCCAGCCATGGGCCTATGGGGCATCCATGCCCGGCGTCAGCAAGGCCCTTTCGACAGGGACCGTGTGCTACGCCATGTACGCCAACCCGAAGAGCGGAAACCAGGGAAGCGTCGCCCGAGACGGCGTACTCGAAGGCTGGGACCTGCATCCCGGAGGATGGGCCGGCGCCGACGACACGGCCGAGGAAGTCCTTCTCACCTACCTTTACCAAAACCAGGCCGAGGCGTTCTGCTTCGCCTACGCAGGACTGCGACCGACCGACTCCCGCGCGATCATCGGCCCCGCCGACATGTGGCTCCAACTCCCCGAACGCGACTACTGGCACTGACCCGACGGTCCTTCCTTCGCGCCATCGACCCGCACACGGAAGACGCCCCCGGCTCCGACCGCGCCGGTCAAAGATCCAATCCACCCGCCTTGATCCGGGCGAGCAAGGCGGCCAAGTCGTCCCTGGAGACAGGCAGGTGGGGGGTCGACAAGCTCTTGCTGTCCCGGACCCCCACGGCGCCGTCCAAGGAGGCGAGTTCCACGCAGTCGGTCGTACCGCCACCTTGGCTGTAAGTACTCTTGCGCCACTTGAGATCACACCGGGCCGTGCCGTCCACGTCAGCCTTACCGATCACAGAGATCGAGGTCACCAGACTTGATCCGCGTGATCAGGCCGGCCATCTCGTCCCTCGTGATCGCCAAGTGCGGACCGGCAGGTGCCTTACTGTCCCGGACGCCGACAAGCTGTGCGAGGTCCGCTACCTCAACACAGTCAGAGGTTCCGTGAGTTTGGCTGTAGCTACTCTTGCGCCAAGCCGTCATTGATTTCAACCATCCGTGATAGGTACTGCCGCGACTGATCCTCGTTCCAAGCACGCGCTGCGAGACGCTGGAAGCGCCTCGCAACCTCAGCCGCTTCCGTTTGATCATCGATGACTCGGCCCATGCCCAGCGCGTTTCCAGAGTGAGCCGCCAAGCGGCGCCCCGGGAGCGTGAAGCACCAATACGAACCATCCACGCCGGTGTGCGGCGCAGCCGACAGCGGAAGTATACGGACTGAGACATGGTGTAGCTGGCCCATTTCAGCCAGCTTGTCCCACTGGTCGGCCATGACCTGGGAACTTCCCATCGAACGAAGAGCGATCTCATCGAGCACAACCCATAGGTCGGGCCGACCGTCCAGGATCGCCGCCTGAAGATCCATCCGCAGCGCGACGGCGATTTCGACGTCCTCAATGAGTCCGGCTGCGTGACCTGCTTCCAGTAAGCACCTTGCATAGCCCTCCGTCTGCAACGGAATGGGAACGATGCTGCTGGAGAAGATGCAGTGCTCGACGGCCTTGCGCTGGTAGCGGTCGAGGCGGGATGGGGCGTTTGCGTCGATTCCGAGCTTTGCGTAGCCGAGCCAGATTGTGAACACATTGCCGGTGTTCCACTCTTTGTCCAGAGCGGCACACTCCCTGGTGCCGAACTGCTTCTCGCCGGTCTCGTATTTGGAAACCTGGCCGATCGAGCAGTTGAGGATCTTGGCGACATCGGCCTGTGTCACATTGTGCTGGACCCGAAGGAACCGCAGGTAGTAGGCCATGAAGGCGTAGATGGACTCGTGCGGGTCGGGGGAAGGCCTGACCATGATCGCACACCTCCGCACGTCATCGCTTTTCTGATGTTGTCGGCAACAATGACAAGCGTGGGTCGCTTTAGTCAACCTGTTTCGCAGCACACAAGAGGTCCATAACAAAGGCGAACACGAGAAATGAGTAGCGACAAAATTCGCAAGGCTGACTTCATAGACGAAACGGACCCGCTGCCGGCCGTCCAGCCCGGGACCGGGCGATGGGCCGAGCCTTACCGCCCGCTTCACCGTCCCCGTGAGTTCGGCCATGACGACGTCGCCCTGCTCGACCATGCGCACGACCTCCAGGTGGGGCGGGTTGAGGAGCTCGGGCGGGCCGTCGATGGCCTTGTCGTAGGCGTCTTTGCCGGTCAGGTGGAATCCGCCGAAGACGGTCCACTCGATGTCGTCGGTCAGGCACGACAGGATCTGCGCGTGGTCGTTCTTGCGGAAGCCGTCCAGGTAGGTGTTGACGGTCTCGATGTTCCGTGACATGTCCGCTCCTCGAATCGGGTGCCGTCCATGGGGCCGCCACGCGAACCGGCGGCTCCCCTGGTAGGTCGGAGCGGCCGAAGCATTCTCGACACCGCTCCGTCCACCCGCCCCGACCACCCGGACCCGGTTCCCCTTTACACTTGCCCGCTACGGAGAGCGAGGCCGGTTTTGGGCGGATCGGTGTGACGTTCATCTACTGGACGGTCGTTAGAATTCGCCGACCTGGCACTTCGCTGCTGGTCATCGCGATTGATAGGTGTCTCATATCAATCGATTGGGATACATCGATTTCTCTTCTTAACGGGACTGCGGCACGCTGCGTGACATCGGCTGCCGAGGCGGAAGCCCGCGGCCCCTCCTGCGCCTCTCATGCGGAGGCGATCCCTTTCTCGTGACGAAGGAGCATGCGTGCTTACTGTCGGTGACACGTTCCCCGAGTACGAACTCACCGCCTGCGTCTCGCTGGACGCGGACAACGCGTTCGAGACGATCAACCACAAGTCCTACGAGGGCAAGTGGCGTGTCGTGTTCTTCTGGCCGAAGGACTTCACTTTCGTCTGTCCGACCGAGATCGCCGAGTTCGGCCGTCTCAACGAGGACTTCGCCGACCGCGACGCGCAGGTGCTCGGCGCGTCCGTCGACAACGAGTTCGTCCACTTCGCCTGGCGCAAGGACCACCCGGACCTGCGCGAGATCCCCTTCCCGATGATGGCGGACCTCAAGCGCGAACTGTCGTCGGCGCTCGGCATCCTCACCGAGGACGGCGTGGCGCAGCGCGCGACGTTCATCGTCGACCCCAACAACGAGATCCAGTTCGTCATGGTGACCGCGGGGTCCGTCGGCCGGAACGTCAAGGAGGTCCTGCGGGTGCTGGACGCGCTGCAGAGCGACGAGCTGTGCCCCTGTAACTGGAACAAGGGCGAAGACACCCTCGACGCCGCCAAGCTGCTGGCCGGGGCCTGACCATGAGCGTCGACGCGCTGAAGAGCGCCCTCCCGGCGTACGCCAAGGACACCAAGCTCAATCTGGGGTCGCTGACGTCCACCTCGCAGCTCACCGAGCAGCAGCTCTGGGGGACGGTGCTGGCCTGCGCCCTCACCACGCGGAGCGCCACCGTCATCCGGGAACTGGCCGAGGAGGCGGGCGACCACCTGTCCGCCGAGGCGTTCGAGGCGGCCAAGGGCGCCGCGTCGATCATGGCGATGAACAACGTGTACTACCGCGCCACCCACCTGATCGGGGACGAGACGTACGCGACGCTGCCCGCCAGGCTCCGGATGTCGATCATCGGGAAGCCGGGCGTGGACAAGGTCGACTTCGAGCTGTGGTGCCTCGCCGTGTCCGCGATCAACGGCTGCGGGCGGTGCCTGGAGTCGCACGAGAAGGTCGTCCGCGACGCCGGCCTGTCGCGCGAGCTGGTGCAGGAGGCGCTGCGGATCGCCGCGGTCGTCAACGCCGCCGCCGCGACCCTGGACGCCGAGACCGCCCTGGCCCCCGCCACGGTCTGACCCGGCGAACACCGGGGCGCGCCCGGCGGACCTGATCGGCCGCCGACCGAGTGGCCCCTGAGCCGATGAAACGCTCGGCTGGGCATCCCAGCCGAGCGTTTCGCGTGTTCCGGCCGCCGTCAGCATCGGGCCGCGCCGCCCGGGGTGCGTTCACCGGAGCCGCCCCTGACCGGGCAGCGCTCGACGGCGCTGCTCAGGGGCGCGGTGGGGTCATTCCCATTCGATGGTGCCGGGGGGCTTGGACGTGATGTCGACGGTGACCCGGTTGATCTCGCGGACCTCGTTGGTGATGCGGGTGGAGATCCGCTGGAGCAGGTCGTAGGGCAGCTTCGCCCAGTCGGCCGTCATGGCGTCCTCGCTCGTCACCGGACGCAGGACGATGGGGTGGCCGTAGGTGCGGCTGTCACCCTGCACTCCCACGGACCGGACGTCCGCCAACAGGACCACGGGGAACTGCCAGATGTCGCGGTCAAGGCCGGCGTTCGTCAGCTCTTCGCGGGCGATGGCGTCGGCGTCGCGGAGGATGTCCAGGCGGTCGCGGGTGACGGCGCCGATGATGCGGATGCCGAGGCCGGGGCCGGGGAACGGCTGGCGCCACACGATCTCGGACGGCAGGCCGAGTTGCTCGCCGAGCGCGCGGACCTCGTCCTTGAACAGGTTCCGCAGCGGCTCGACCAGCTTGAACTGGAGGTCTTCGGGGAGGCCGCCGACGTTGTGGTGGGACTTGATGTTGGCCGCGCCGGTACCGCCGCCCGATTCGACGACGTCCGGGTAGAGGGTCCCCTGGACGAGGAACTCGACCGGTTCGGTCGCGTCATCCGCACCCGTCGACGTGGACGACCCGGAACCGCCTTCGACGATCTCGCGGGCGGCCTCCTCGAAGACCCGGATGAACTCCCGGCCGATGATCTTGCGCTTCTCTTCGGGGTCGGTGACGCCGTCGAGGGCGGCGAGGAACCGGTCCTGGGCCTCCACGACGTGCAGGTTCACGCCGGTGACGGCGACGAAGTCCTTCTCGACCTGCTCGGGTTCGCCCTTGCGCAGCAGGCCGTGGTCGACGAACACGCAGGTCAGCTGGTCGCCGATGGCGCGCTGGACGAGGGCGGCGGCGACGGCGGAGTCCACGCCGCCGGACAGCGCGCAGATCGCCCGCTTGTGCCCGACCTGCTGCTGGACGGCCGCGATCGACTCGTCGGCGATGTTCACCATCGTCCAGTTCGGACGGCAACCGGCGCCCTCGTAGAGGAAACGCCGCAGAAGCTCCATCCCGTGCTCGGTGTGCAGGACCTCCGGGTGGAACTGGACGCCGAAGAAGCCGCGCTCAAGGTCTTCCATGCCCGCGACCGGCGTCACGTCGGTGCTGGCCGTCACGGTGAAACCGGACGGGGCCCGGCTGACGAAGTCGCGGTGCGACATCCACACCGCCTGCTCATGCGGCAGACCGGCGAACAGCATGCCCGGGGACGTGACGGCCACGGTCGCGCCACCGTATTCGGCGACATCGGAGTTCTCGACCGTCCCGCCTAGGGCCTGCGCCATCACCTGGTGGCCGTAGCAGATCCCGAGCGTGGGGACGCCCAGGTCGAACAGCCCGTCCGGCGCGATCGGGGCGCCCTCCGCGTACACCGACGCAGGGCCGCCCGACAGGATGATGGCCTTCGGCCGCTTGGCGAGCATCTCCGCCGCAGGCATGGTGGACGGCACGATCTCGCTGAACACGTGACACTCGCGGACGCGACGCGCGATCAGTTGCGCGTACTGCGCCCCGAAGTCGACAACGAGAACGGTGTCAAAGGACTGGTCTGCGGCCACCAACAACGCCTTTCGCACGGCCGGAAGGGTTCCCCCAGTCTACGGGGGCGGCTGCCTGCACCGATGCGCGCACCCGCACCTACCGCTGTCACATGATGCGATTGACCGATAACGGTCGGCATCCATTTACCTTGATCACACTCCCCGGACCACTCCGCTCTGATACCTGTTGGTGACGCCTTGTGCTCGCCTGGTTCCCGTCCGCGACATCCTCCTTAGGAGTGCCGTGAAGCTGCTCGCCGCCGCCGCCCTGATCGCCGCGTTCGTCCCCGCCATGCCGTCCGGGCCGCCCCCGGCGACCGCGGGCCCGGCGACCGCACGCCTGGACGACTGCGCGCACGCCGAAGCACGGCTGCGGCCAGGGCCGCATGGCCACGAGCACGGCCACCGGCAGAACGACCTGACCCCCGCGGAGGCCGCCACCGTAGAGCAGCGCCTCAACCGGATACTGGACGACCTGGGCCTGCGCCCGCCCGGTGAAACGGACGGCCGGTCGGCCGCCACCGACCTCCGCGCCGCACCGCGGATCAGCATTCCGGTCTACTTCCACGTGCTTCACAACGGCGCGAGGGGCAATGTGTCCACCGCGATGGTCAAGCGCCAGATCAGTACGCTGAACGCCTCCTACGGCGGCCGGAACGGCGGCGCCGACACCCGTATCTCCTTCGAACTCCGCGACGTGAGCCGTACGGACAACGCGGCCTGGTTCAACGACCCCGAAGGGTACGAGAGGACGTACAAGCCGAGGCTGCGCGAAGGCGGCAAGGACAGCCTGAACCTCTACAGCGCCTACATCGGCGGCGACCTTCTCGGCTGGTCGACGTTCCCCTGGAAGTACGAGTCCGAGCCCAAGATGGACGGCGTGACCATCCACTACGGCAGCATGCCCGGCGGCCCCATCGAGAACTTCAACAAGGGGTTCAGCGCCACACACGAGGTCGGCCACTGGCTCGGGCTCTACCACACGTTCCAGGACGGCTGCGGCGGCGAAGGCGACCGGGTCGCGGACACCCCGGCCCAGCGCGACCCCACGAACGGCTGCCCGACCGGCAAGGACACCTGCCTCTCACCTGGGGACGACCCCGTGCACAACTACATGGACTACAGCTACGACACGTGCATGACGTCCTTCACCGCCGGCCAGGGCTCACGCATGCACAAGGTGTGGCAGGCCTACCGCCGCTGAGCCGCGAGCAGCCGTTCGGCGTCTTCTCCGGGAAGCCGCCGGACGGCCTCCCTGAGCGTCACTCCCGAAATGACCGCGATCCGCGCCTCGACCCACTCGGTCACCCAGCCCGGGTCCTTCTTGGACAACTCCCGCAGCACCCACCCGAGGGCCTTGCGGATGAAGAACTCGCGTTCGCCGATCAGCGCGTCCCCGAAGCGGTCGATCCGGCCTAGATCGGGCTCGCCCACCCGCACGCCCGCCAGCAGAGCCAGTACGGCCGTGCGCCGCATCCACATGTAGGGGTCGCTGACCCATGCGTCCAGTGCCGTCCCCAGGTCCGGGTACCGGACGACCAGCCTGCCGACGACCTTCTCCGCGACGCCGTCCACGTACACCCAACTCGCCGAGTCGCGGACGAACCGTTCAGCCAACGCCAGGTCGCCTGGCCCCAGCAGCGCCGCCCGCTTGACGAGCACCTCTATCGCCGCCATACGAGCCTCATGCACGGGACGTCCCTCCTGGGTCACACCCCAGAGGGCCTCGGCGAGAGCGAGCACCTCGTCCCGCGTGGGCAGGGCCTTCACCGCCGACACGGCCACCTTGCGCACCGCCGGCACAGGCACACCGATGTGCACGAAGTCGCTTTTCAGGTAGCGCTTCTCATTCTCGGCCCGCACCGGATCGCCCTGCGCCCGCAGTTCCGCCAGGACCCGCGCCGCCTCGCCCTCCACAACCATGCGGAACACGCTACGCCGCCACACCCGGGCGCCAGATTCGTCCAGGTTTGCTAAAGACAACACCCCTATTGGCATTCACCCTAAATCCAGCGATGACTCCGCTCCCTTGCGCGCGCTCCCCCGCTCGCGCCGCCCCCAAGGAGTTCCATGAACCGCGCCGGAATCGCCACCGTCCTCGGCATGCTCGCCGTCTTCACGGCGTACGCGCCCGCCGCCCAAGCCGCCCCGTCCGCGCCTCCCGCCACGTCCACGCCATCCTCCGAATGCGCCGACCAGCCCGCCGACGCCCGCGTCCGCGCCGGTGCCCACATCACCGAACGGAACCAGCCCGGGACGGCCCAGATCGCCGCGATGGAAAAGGACTTCCAGAACCGCATCAGCAGTCTGAGGACAACTCGCGCCGCCGCGGCCATCACCGTCCGCGTGCACTTCCACGTCGTGTACGGCAGCGCGGGCAACGTCTCGGACGCGACGCTGAACCGGCAACTCGACGTCCTCAACGACGCCTACGCCGGCAGCGGCATCTCGTTCACGCTCTCGGAGATCAAACGGACGAACAACGCGTCCTGGTTCTCCAACCCACAGGGCAACGAACGCCAGATGAAGAACGCCCTGCATGCCGGCAACGCACAAGACCTCAACTTCTACACCGCCGACCTGGGCAGCAGCCTCCTCGGCTGGGCCACGTTCCCCAGCAGCTACCGCTCCCAGCCCAGCATGGACGGCGTCGTCGTCCACTACCAGAGCCTTCCGGGCGGCTCGATCGGCAACTACAACGAAGGCGACACCGGCACCCACGAAGTCGGCCACTGGATGGGGCTGTACCACACGTTCCAGGGCGGCTGCCGCGGCCAGGGAGACCGCGTCTCCGACACCCCCGCCGAACAGAGCCCCGCCTCCGGCTGCCCGACCGGCCGCGACACCTGCTCCTCCACCGGAGCCGACCCCGTCCACAACTTCATGGACTACAGCTACGACGCCTGCATGTACGAGTTCACCCCAGGCCAGGCCGACCGCATGCAAGCCCAGTGGTCCGCCTACCGCGCCTGACCCGCCACTGAACACCCGCGCCCCCGGGCGCGGGTGTTCATGCCCGTGCGGCGGCGGGTTCGCCGCCGATTTTCCACAGAATCGCGTTCTAGTGCCGACGCCGTCCCCGGGACTCGACAATCCGAAGAGTCGAGTCCGGGAAGGGGGCGGCCGTGTCAGGTGATGTCGACGATCGGCAGCTTGAGGGCGGCGGGGGCGCCGGCGGGAACGACCGGGTTCTTCGGCGCGACGGGGGCGACACGGCGGTACGGGTTGCCCAGGGAGGGGCGAGGGTCGTCCTCGGACCGGTTCGGCCAGAACGACATCGCACGCTCCGCTTGGGCGGTGATGGTCAGCGAAGGGTTGACGCCCAGGTTGGCGGAGACCGCGGAACCGTCCACGATGTGCAGGCCGGGGTGCCCGAAGACGCGATGGTAGGCGTCGATCACACCGGACTCGGCGGAGTCGCCGATGGCGCAGCCGCCGAGGAAATGCGCGGTCATCGGGACGTCGAACAGGTCGCCCCAGGAGCCGCCGGGCATGCCGCCGATCTCCTCGGCGATCAGGCGCGTCGCCTCATGGCCCTCGGGGATCCACGTCGGGTTGGGCTCGCCGTGGCCGGCGGACGCGCGGACGTCCCAGCCGAACGGGCCCCTCTTCGGCCGCAGGGTGATCGAGTTGTCGCGGGTCTGCATGACGAGCGCGATCACCGTCCGCTCGGACCAGTGCCGGACGTCGAACAGCTGCACCAGGTCACGGGGGCGGCGGACGACCTCGCGGGCGAACTTCAGGATCCGGGGGCTGTGCCTCTCGCCCGGCCGGTCGCCGTCCACGAGGAGGGTCTGCAGGCCGGCGAGGAGGTTCGAGCCGCGCCCATAGCGGACGGGCTCGACGTGCGTGTCCGGCGTCGGATGGAACGACGACGTGATCGCGACGCCCTCGGAGAAGTCGGGGCCGGGCCTGCCGTTGCGGCGGCCGCCGCCGAGGATCGCCTCGGAGTTGGTGCGGGTCAGCGCGCCGAGCCGGTCCGACAGCCGCGGAAGCGCGCCGGTCGACCTGAGCTTGTGCAGCAGCTTCTGCGTGCCGTACGTACCGGCGGCGAACACGACCTGCTCGGTCGTGAACGTCTTGCGGTTGCGGCCGAACGAGCCGGTCCGGACGATCTCGACCTCGTACCCTCCACCGCGCAGGGGCGTGACCGACGTGACGCGGCTGAGCGGCATCACGCGGGCGCCGGCCTTCTCGGCCAGGTAGAGGTAGTTCTCCGTGAGCATGTTCTTCGCGCCGTGGCGGCAGCCCACCATGCACTCGCCGCACTCCAGGCAGCCGCGGCGGCGCGGGCCCGTCCCGCCGAAATACGGATCCGCGCTCTCGATGCCCGCGCCACGGCCGAAGTAGACGCCGACGGGTGTCTTGACGAAGGTGTCGCCCTTGCCCATCCGGTCGGCGACCTTCTTCATGACCTCGTCGGCGGCGGTCGTCGTCGTGTTCTGGACGACGCCGAGCATGCGTTTCGCCTGCTCGTAGTGGGGCGCCAGCTCGTCCTGCCAGTCGGTGATGTGCGCCCACTGCCGGTCCTTGAAGAACGGCTCCGGCGGGACGTACAGCGTGTTGGCGTAGTTCAGCGACCCGCCGCCGACACCGGCGCCCGCCAGCACCATCACCCGGCTCGACTTGGCGCCGCGGATGAGGTGCATCCGCTGGATACCGGTGAGGCCGAGCGCCGGGGCCCACAGGTAGCGGGCGACGCGCCAGTTCGTCTTGGGCAGCTCCGGATACCGGGATCCGGGCGCTCCGGACGGGTTCGTGTCGAAGCGACGGCCCGCCTCGATCACGCCGACCCGGTAGCCCTTCTCGGTCAGCCGCAGGGCCGACACGCTGCCGCCGAACCCGGACCCGACGACGAGCACGTCGAAGTCATGCTTCATGGGCGTTCCCTACTTGATCCGCAGCTTCTTCATCAGCTTGATGCCGTTCGCCATGAAGCCGGCGAACCTGTCGTAGCCGATGGAGCCCGGAGGTTCGAGGTCCATGAAGTGCTGGCTCGCGACGGTCTGCACCTCGGTGAACTTCAGCAGGCCCTCGGAGCCGTGGCGGCGTCCCACCCCGGACTGCTTCATCCCGCCCATCGGGGAGTCGTAGGACGCGTAGGCCGCGCCGTACCCGTCGTTGATGTTGACGGTTCCCGCCTGGATGCGGGCGGCGAGGCGGCGGCCGTTCGACGTGTTCTTCGTCCACACCGACGCGTTCAGCCCGTACGGGGTGTCGTTGGCGCGGGCGACGACGTCGTCCTCGTCCTTGTACTTGTAGACGGCGACGACCGGGCCGAACGTCTCGTTCGCGCACAGGTCCATGTCGCCGCTGACGTCGGCGAGGATCGTCGGCTCGTAGCACAGCGGCCCGACGTCCGGACGGGCCTTGCCGCCCGCGAGGACGGTCGCGCCCTCCTTGACGGCCTGGTCAACGTGCCGGGTCACCGCCTCCAGCTGCCGCTGGTAGGTCAGGGAGCCCATCTCGGCGTCGAAGTCCAGGCCGGTGCCGAGCTTCATGTCTTTCACGACCTCGACGAACCGGGGGACGAACCGGTCGTAGATGTCCTCGTGGACGTACATCCGCTCGATCGAGATGCACAGCTGCCCGGCGTTGGTGAAGCAGGCACGGACGGCGCCCCGCGCGGTGCGCTCGACGTCGGCGTCCGGCATCACGATCATCGGGTTCTTGCCGCCGAGCTCCAGCGAGTACGCCACGAGCCGCGGCGCGACCCGCTCCGCGATGGCCTTGCCGCCGCGCGTGGACCCGGTGAACGAGACATAGTCGGCGTTGTCGATCAGCGGGTCGCCGATCTCGGCCGGGTCGCCGACGACGATCTGCCACACGTCACGCGGCAGGCCGAGCTCGATCAGCAGGTCCAGTACCCACAGGCTGGACAGGCACGTCTGGGTGTCCGGCTTGTGGATCACCGCGTTGCCCGCCATCAGCGCGGGCGCGATGTCGCTGGCGCCGAGCGCGAACGGGTAGTTCCACGGCGCGATCAGGGCGACGACGCCCTTCGGGTGCCGCAGCTCCCGCACGCGGGTGACGCCCGGCATCATGCCCTGCCTGCGCCTCGGCTTCAGCAGCTTCGAGGCCCGCCGGGCGTAGTAGAGCGAGCACAGCGCCACGTCCAGGAACTCCTCCAGCGCGTGGCGGCGGGCCTTGCCGGTCTCCAGCTGGATGACGTCGAGGATCTCCTCGCGCCGGTCGACCAGGGCGTCGGCGAGCCGCAGGAACGGCTTGACCCGCTCGCGCACCGGCCGCAGCGCCCACGCCCGCTGCGCCTCCCGCGCCCGCTCGTACGCCGCGCGGACGTCGTCGGCGCCGGAGATCGGAACGGTCGCGAGGGGCTCACCGGTGAACGGGGTGGGGATCGTCGTGGTGTCGGCGCCGCCCGAGGCGACATGCGAGGCCAGCCGGTCAATCAGAGTTTGGGGGAGCTTGTGCTCTGCCACGCCTTTGGCAGGGACCGTCGGGGATGCCATACCGGCAGCGTATGACCCCCTGGCCACTTTTGACTACCCGCAGGTAACGCTCCGGTTCTGGTGGTTTGCCGCACACCTCCCGGTTTTCCGTCCCGCACTGATGATCCACTGCCGAACGGACCGTTCCAAGGCAGGCGAAGTTGTACAACCGGGGGACTGACCATGTCCGATCGGTGTATTCCGAAGAGCAGGAGGAGAATCTCGGCGCGCGACCCGCCGCCGGGCGTCCGCTGCCGCGCCCGGAACCGCGGGACGCCGTACACAAAAGGGGAGCACCATATGACGGACCGCGTGCATCGGCCCGAGGGTGACACGGCGGGCGCGCCCCGCCCCCCGCGCCCGTCCGGCGGCGGCGTCCCACCGCGCCGCGACCGCCGCGCGCAGACCCGCACCGCCTTACTCACCGCCGCCGAACGACTCTGGGCCGACCACGGCATCCACGGCGCCTCACTCGACGACATCGCGGCGGCCGCCGGGCTCACCAAGGGCGCCGTCTACTCCAACTTCGCGGGCAAGACCGACCTTCTGCTCGCGCTGATGGAGCGCTTCACCACCGACCGCAACGTCGACGTCTGCGACGAACTCCGCGCAGCCGAGGAGGACATCGACCACACCGCCCGCTCCTCGCCCCGCCGCGACACCGACGACCACGCCCGCCGCCTCGCCCTGCTCCTGGTCGAGTTCTGGCTCTACGGCATGCGCGACTACGCCGCCGGCTGGCGCATCGCCGACTGGTACGCCGAACGCCGCGCCCGGATGGCGAGCGAACTGGAGACCACCGGCGAGATTCCCCCCGACGAACGCGCGACCTTGGCCCTGGCCCTCGACTTCGGCCTGGCCTTCCAGCACCTCCTGGACCCGGCCCGAGTCCCCGCCGACCTCTACGCCACCGGCAAAAGCCTCATGCTCGGCCGCGAACAAGCCTGATCCAACGCCCCTCAGCCCACGCGAGCGAGCAAGAACCTGATCGCGCAGCGAGCCGCCAGGCGAGTCCGGAGCGATGCAGCGATCGCACCGCAGTTCCCGCCGAAGGAGGGCCTCCAAGGCCCGACGCCAAGGGAACTGCTAGGCGGTCGGAACGATGTCGGGGGCACCTCGGCGGTGGGCGTCGGCCTCCTGGTCGCCATCCTGGCTTTGGGAGGCGCGTTCGGCTTCCACGCGCTTGCGGTAGTACTCGATTTCGCGGTCGCGCTGCTTCTTGGACCAGCCGAGGACGGGGGCGAGGAGGTCGGCGGCCTCCTGGACAACGCCGAGGCCGCGGTCCCAGGTTTCGATGGAGATGCGGGTGCGGCGGGCGAGGACGTCGTTGAGGTGGCGGGCGCCTTCGTGCGTGGCGGCGTACACGACTTCGGCGCGGAGGTAGTCGTCGGCGCCGGTGAGGGGCTTGGCGAGGTCGGGCTTCTCGGAGATCAGTTCCAGCAGGTCGTCCACGAGGGTGCCGTGGCGGCCCAGGAGGTGCTCGATGCGGGCGACGTGGAGGCCGGAGCGGGTCGCGAGGCGGTGCCGGGCGTTCCACATGGCCTGGAAGCCGTCGCCGCCGACGAGGGGGACGCGGTCGGTGCAGGATTCGGGGATCTTGCCGTCGAGTCCGTGGGCGACGGCGTCGATGGCGTCCTTGGCCATGACGCGGTAGGTGGTGTACTTGCCGCCCGCGACGAGGACGAGGCCCGGGACGGGGTGGGCGACAACGTGTTCGCGGGAGAGTTTCGACGTCTCCTCTGTCTCGCCGGTGAGGAGGGGGCGGAGGCCCGCGTAGACGCCCTCGACGTCGTCATGGGTGAGGGGGGTGTTGAGGACCCTGTTGACCTGGTCCAGGACGTAGTCGATGTCGGCCTTGGACGCGGCGGGGTGGGCCTTGTCGAGGTCCCAGGCGGTGTCGGTGGTGCCGATGATCCAGTGGCGGCCCCACGGGATGACGAACAGCACGGACTTCTCGGTGCGCAGGAGGATCCCGGTCGCGGAGTGGATGCGGTCCTTGGGGACGACGAGGTGGATGCCCTTGGACGACTTCACGTGGATCTGCCCGCGGCCGCCGACGAGTTCCTGGATGTCGTCCGTCCACACGCCGGTGGCGTTGACGACCTGCTTGGCGCGGACCTCGCTGGTCGTGTTCCCCTCAAGGTCGCGGATGCGCAGCCCGGTGACGCGTTCGCCTTCGCGCAGGAAACCGAGGCACTGGGTGCGGGACGCGATCTGCGCGCCGTACTCGGCCGCCGTCCGCAGGGCCGTCATGACGAACCGGGCGTCGTCGACCTGCGCGTCCCACAACTGGATCGCGCCGGTGAAGGAGTCCTTGCGCAGGGACGGCGCGAGCCGCAGCGCGCCGCGCCGGCTGAGGTGCCGGTGGTGGGGGACGCCGCGAGTGCTGCCCATCTGGAACGCGAGCACGTCGTACAGCGCCACGCCGGCGCCGAGATACGCGCGCTCCCAGACGCGGTGCGTGGTGGGCAGTAGAAACGGGACGGGTTTCACCAGGTGCGGGGCGATCTGCTGCAGCAGCAGACCGCGTTCCGTCAGGGCCTCCCGGACGAGGTCGAAGTTGTACTGCTCCAGGTAGCGCAGCCCGCCGTGGATCAGCTTGGACGAGCGGGACGACGTGCCGGACGCGAAGTCGCGCGCCTCGACCACGGCGACCGACAAACCCCGGGTGGCGGCGTCGAGCGCGGCGCCCGCGCCGACGATGCCGCCGCCGACCACGACGACGTCGAACTCCTCACGGGCCATGTGGTCGAGCGCCGCGGCGCGCTCGGCGGGGCCGAGGCGGGAGCTGCCAAGGCCTGTCACAGGTGATCCCGTCATCGCGATTCCCCCCACAGCGGTTCTGTTTCCGAGCTTTCCTACCCAAGGGTAGGGACGGGTCCACCCCGGGAACGACCGAATCCGCGGTGGTTCGATCTCAGTCGGTGGACCGGCGGGGAGCCACCACGACCTGTACCCGCTGGAACTCCTTCAACTCCGTGTAGCCGGACGTGGCCATCGCGCGGCGCAGGGCCCCGATCAGGTTCATCGACCCGTCCGCGACATGTGACGGACCATGCAGGATCTGCTCCATCGTCCCGATCGTCCCGATTTCGAGGCGGGTGCCGCGGGGGACGTCGCCGTGGTGGGCCTCGCTGCCCCAGTGGTAGCCGCGTCCCGGCGCCTCCGTGGAGCGGGCGAACGGCGAGCCGACCATGACGGCGTCGGAGCCGCAGGCGAACGCTTTGGCGATGTCGCCGCTGTTGACCATGCCGCCGTCGGCGATCACGTGGACGTAGCGTCCGCCGGACTCGTCCATGTAGTCGCGGCGGGCGGCGGCGACGTCCGCGACCGCCGTCGCCATCGGCACCGCGACACCGAGGACGGTCCGGGTGGTGTGCCCGGACCCGCCGCCGAACCCGACCAGCACGCCCGCGGCGCCGGTGCGCATGAGGTGCAGCGCCGCCGTGTAGGTGGAGCAGCCGCCGACGATCACGGGTACGTCGAGGTCGTAGATGAACTGCTTCAGGTTCAGCGGCTCGGCGCGTCCCGACACGTGCTCGGCGGACACGGTGGTGCCGCGGATCACGAACAGGTCGACGCCCGCGTCGATGACGGCCTTGTGGAACTGGGCGGTGCGCTGCGGCGACAGCCGCGCGGCCACGGTGACGCCCGCCTCGCGGATCTCCTGGATCCGGCGGCCGATCAGCTCCTCCTTGATCGGCTCGGTGTAGATCTCCTGGAGCCGCTGTGTGGCGCGCACGTCGTCCAGCGACGCGATCTCCGCGAGCAGCGGCTCGGGGTTCTCGTAGCGGGTCCACAGCCCTTCGAGGTCGAGGACGGCGAGGCCGCCGAGCCGCCCGACCGCGATCGCGGTGGCGGGGCTGACGACGCTGTCCATCGGCGCGACGACCAGCGGCATCTCGAACCGGTAGGCGTCGATCTGCCAGGCGACGCTGACCTCCTCGGGATCGCGCGTCCGGCGGGACGGCACGATGCCGATGTCGTCGAACGCATACGCCCGGCGGCCGCTCTTGCCCCGGCCGATCTCCACCTCAGCAGCCACTGCGCCCTTCCTCTTCCTTGCCCGACGGCCCGGCTCGTCCCGAGCGGATCACCGTGCACGGCCCCCGCTCGGTGTTCCCGCCGACCGCAGGAACAAGCCCCGAAGAGCTTACGTCAGCCCCCACCGGCCACGGCACACACGCCGCCCCCAAGGGAAACCGGAACCGCCCGACACTGGAGCCGCCCGACCTTGGGGCCGGCCGGGCGCGGTACACATCGCGCGCGCGGCGCGGTGGCCGCCCGCGACATGGCGCCGCCGTCCATGGCCGCCACCGTCCACGCGCCCCGGCGCGGCGGCGCGGGCCTTGCCGGCCGCCGGGGCGGGGAGCGGGTTCAGCGGGTTCAGCGGCCCTGGTAGTTGGGCGCCTCTACGGTCATCTGGATGTCGTGGGGGTGGCTTTCGCGGAGGCCGGCGGGGCTGATGCGCATGAGCCGGCCGCGTTCCTGGAGTTCGGGGATCGTGCGCGTCCCCGCGTACCACATGGACTGGTGCAGGCCGCCGATGAGCTGGTGCGCGACGTTGGCGAGGGGGCCGCGGTAGGGCACCTGGCCCTCCACGCCCTCGGGGATCAGTTTCTCCTCGCTGCTGACGTCGGCCTGCGCGTAACGGTCCTTGGAGAAGGAGGCGCCGCGTTCCCGGTTGCGCATCGCGCCGAGCGAGCCCATCCCCCGGTACGACTTGTACTGCTTGCCGTGGACGAAGATCAGCTCGCCGGGGGACTCCTCGACACCGGCGAGCAGGCTGCCGAGCATCACCGTGTCGGCGCCCGCGACGAGGGCCTTGGCGATGTCACCGGAGTGCTGCAGGCCGCCGTCGCCGATCACCGGGACACCGGCCTCCTTCGCCGCGCGGGCCGCCTCGAAGATCGCGGTGATCTGCGGGACGCCGACGCCGGCGACGATGCGGGTGGTGCAGATCGAGCCGGGCCCGACACCGACCTTGACGGCGTCGGCGCCCGCGTCCGCCAGGAGCTGGGCGCCCGCGTAGGTGGCGACGTTGCCGCCGACGACCTCGACGGCCGCATTGGCCTTGATCGCGGCGATCGTGTCGGCGACGCCCTTGGAATGGCCGTGCGCGGTGTCCACGATGATCACGTCGGTGCCGGCCTCGATCAGCGCGCGGGCACGGCGGATCGCGTCCTCGCCGACGCCGACGGCCGCGGCGACGAGCAGCCGGCCGTCCGCGTCCTTGGTGGAGTGGGGGTACTGCTCGCTCTTGGTGAAGTCCTTGGTGGTGATGAGGCCCTTGAGCCGCCCGTCGGCGTCCACGAGCGGGAGCTTCTCCACCTTGTTGCCCCGCAGCAGGCGGAACGCCTCGTCGCGCGTCACGTCCACGGGCGCCGTGATCAGCGGCATCGCCGTCATGACCTCGCGGACCGGACGGGACAGGTCGGACTCGAAGCGCATGTCCCGGTTGGTCACGATGCCGACCAGGACGCCTCGTACGTCGGTGACCGGCACGCCCGAGATCCGGTAGCGGGCGCACAGTTCCTCGACATCGGCGAGCGTCGCGTCCGGCAGGCACGTCACCGGGTTGGTGATCATCCCGGCCTCGGAGCGCTTGACCCGGTCGGCCTGCTCGGCCTGCTCCTCGATCGACATGTTGCGGTGCAGGACGCCGATGCCGCCCTGCCGCGCCATCGCGACCGCCGTGCGGGCCTCGGTCACCGTGTCCATGGCCGCCGAGGCGAGCGGGATGCGCAGCGTGATGCCCCGGGTCAGCCGGGTCGTGGTGTCGGCCTCGCCGGGCTGAAGGTCGGAGTAGCCCGGCAGCAGGAGCACGTCGTCGAAGGTCAGGCCCTGCGGGAGGAACTTGTCGGGCTCGGCGGCGGGATTCATGACTACCTTCCCGTAGTGGTGGAGGCATCGAGCCAGGTCACGGCGACCCTGTTCCCATGGTAGAGCGTGGGCCGCCGCCGGGGCCGGGTGTTGCACACGGCGGGCGCGTGGTCTTGATGACATCACGCAACAAGCGGGACGGCGCCGTGCATTCCCACTTTCTGTGATCGTTCGCGCACGGAGAAGACCGGGGGTGCACCGCCCCGGGCATCAGGCAGTAGCGTGGGTGGTGTGCACGACGATGCTCCGCTCGACCCGTTCGCCGGAGACCCGGAGGACCCGGCGGCGTCGCTCGGCGACCCCGGTGAAGAGGCCGCTCCGCTGAGCGTGGCGGAGCGCGAGGACGTGCTGGCCGACCTCGCCGACCTGGAGGTCTTCCGCGCACTGCTGGAGCCGCTCGGGGTGCGAGGGCTCACCGTCGACTGCGGTGACTGCGGCAGGCTCCACTACATCGACTGGGATCTCCTGCACGGCAACCTGCGCCACCTGCTCGACGAGGGCCTCCCCCGCGTGCACGAGCCCGCCCTGGCCCCCGACCCCGTCGACTACGTCAGCTGGGAGTACGCCCGAGGCTACGTCGACGGCGTGATCGACAGCGAAGAGGGCCGCGACGAGAACTGACCGGCCCGTCGGCGCGCACGATCAGTCGTCGCGGTTGTAGGGGTTCTGGTGCCGGTTCATGCGTTCTTGGGTGCGTCTGCGGATGTCGTCTATCTGGCGGCCGATGTCGCCGTCGTCGTCGGAGGCGCCGTCCGTCCCGGCGGCGGGGGTGGAGTAGATGGTCGTGGACGGGGTGTCCGGGTGGCGGGGGCGCGGCCCGAACGGGAACGGAAGCCTCGGCCGCGGCCTGGCCTCCCGGTCCCCGGGGTCCCCGGGGTCGCCGGGGTCGCCGGACGGCGTCGGCGCCGGTCCCCGCCGTTCCGGTTCCGGGGCGGGCCGGACGGGTGGCCGCGGGCGCTCGTAGGTCCCGGCGTCGGTGTCGGCGCGGACGGTCTTCTCCGTGTCGTCGGCGGCATCGGAGGAGGCGGTGGTGCCTGGAGCGGCCGGAGCGGCGGACGGATGGTCGGTCGCCCCGCTGCCCGCCGCGGCGACGCCGGTACTGGCGAGGACGGCCCCGGCCACGCCGAGCGCGACGATCGTGCCGCGGCCGCGGCGCCGTGGGCCGCCGGGGCCGGACGGCGCGGGCGGGCGTGGCGGGGCCGCTCCGGGACCGGCTTCGGAACCGGCGCCGCTTTCGGAGCCCGGGTCGTCCACGTCGGCGATCAGGGCGCGCAGCAGCCGCACCGCCGGGTCGGGGTCGTCGGCCTGGCGCGGGCGTCCGGCCTCGGCGCGGTCGCCCTCGGAACGGTCGCCGCCGGGACGGTCAGCCGGGCCGGGGGCGGAACGCGGCGCCGAGCCGGCAGCGCGCCACGCCGCCAGCGAATCGATGATGGCGTCGGTACGGCGTACCGCCGCCAGATCCGCGGGCAGGGCGGCGGCCTGCGACCGGCTCGCGGGCGCGCCGGAATCGCCGGGGTTCGGAGGGTCGGCCGGGTCCGGGGCGCCGCGCAGGCCGGTGAAGGGGCCGCGCTCCGTCAAGCGATCGACTCCTCTCTCGCCATCGCCCGGAGCCGGGCCAGCGCCCGGTGCTGCGCGACCCGTACCGCCCCCGCGGACATGCCCAGCACATTTCCGGTCTCCTCGGCCGACAGGCCCGCCACCACCCGCAGGAGCACGAGCTCGCGCTGGTGGTCGGGAAGGCGCGTCAGCAGGTCGCGGGCGCGCTGCGCCTCGATGTAGCGGACCACCGTCTCCTCGGGCCCGGGCCGGTCGTCGGGGCCGTCCGGAAGGTCCTCGGTGGGCACGGCCGCGCGGACCGCGCTGCGCAGCGCATCGGCGATCTTGTGGGCGGCGATGCCGAAGACGAAGGACGCGAAGGGCCGCCCCATGTCCCGGTAGCGGGGAAGGGCGGACAGGACGGCGATGCAGACTTCCTGGGCCACGTCGTCGGCGATGTGGTACTGGCCGGAGACCCGTCCGAGCCGGGCCCGGCAGTACCGGACGATCATGGGGCGCACCTCGCCGATGAGGACTTCGATGGCCCCCGGGTCGCCCTGGACGGCGAGGTTCGTCAGCTCTTTGAGGTCGCCGTCACCCGTTTGTGCCGCGCGCAGCACCCGGATCCCACGGCCGGTGTCGTGGGACGGTGGAGGGCCGGGCCCTCCCGAGGGGTCGATAGCGCGCGCGGCCATGGTCCCGGCGTAGCTTCCCTCGGTCACGTCAAGCATGATGCCCAGCACTCCCGGGCGTGTCTGCACCGTCCTCTACAACGGAATGGTCACAGTGCTGGAGCAATCCTGGCGAAACTACACATCGCTGTCGGCCGACCTCGTTGAGTTCCTGGATTCATCTAGCCGCTTTCGTCTCAAAAAGGCTGAAACAGCCAGAAACAGCTCATTGAGCTCGCTACAGCTCAAGTGTCGACACACGACAAGACCCCCGCCCGGATGGACGGGGGTCTGTCAGCGTTCTCCTGACGGGACGAGACGGGATGAACCGCACGCCCGCCCGGCCGGGCGACCTCAGAACTCAGTGGCCGTGCCCGTGGCCGTGACCGTGGCCGCCGGCGGCCTCTTCCTGCTCCTCCGGCTTGTCGACCACGAGCGCCTCGGTCGTGAGCAGCATGCCCGCGATCGAGGCGGCGTTGGTGACCGCGCTGCGCGTCACCTTCACCGGGTCGATGACGCCCTGCGCGATCAGGTCGCCGTACTCGTCGGTGGCGGCGTTGTAGCCGTGGCCCGCGTCCAGCCCCCGCACCTTGGAGACCACGACGTAGCCCTCCTGGCCGGCGTTCTCGGAGATCCAGCGCAGCGGCTCGTCCAGCGCGCGGCGGACGGCCTCCGCGCCGGTGGCCTCGTCACCGGACAGGCCGAGGGTGTCGAAGCCCTTGGCGGCGACGTGCACCAGGGCGCTGCCGCCGCCGGCCACGATGCCCTCCTCGATCGCCGCGCGGGTCGCCGAGATGGCGTCCTCGAGGCGGTGCTTCTTCTCCTTCAGCTCCACCTCGGTGGCGGCGCCGACGCGCAGCACGCAGACGCCGCCGGCCAGCTTGGCCAGCCGCTCCTGCAGCTTCTCGCGGTCCCAGTCGGAGTCGGAGTTCTCGATCTCCACCTTGATCTGGTTGATCCGCGCGGTGATCTCGTCCGCGGAGCCCTCACCGTCGACGACGGTGGTGGCGTCCTTGGTGACCGTGATCCGGCGGGCGCGGCCGAGGTCCTCCAGCCCGATCGAGTCGAGCTTGAGGCCGATGGCCTCGCTGACGACCTGGCCGCCGGTCAGGGTGGCCATGTCGCCCAGCATCGCCTTGCGTCGGTCGCCGAAGCCCGGCGCCTTGACCGCGACGGACGTGAACGTGCCGCGGATCTTGTTGGCGACCAGCAGCGCCAGGGCCTCGCCCTCGACGTCCTCGGCCACCACGAGCAGCGGCTTCTTGGTCTGGGCGACCTTCTCCGCCAGCGGCAGGAACTCCTGCACGTTGGAGATCTTGCCGTCCACGATGAGCACGTAGGCGTCCTCCAGGACGGCCTCCATGCGCTCGGGGTCGGTCACCATGTGCGGCGACAGGTACCCCTTGTCGAACTGGAGGCCCTCGGTGAACTCCAGCTCCAGGCCCATCGTGTGGGCCTCCTCGACGGTGATGACACCGTCCTTGCCGACCTTCTCGAACGACTCCGCGATCAGCTCGCCGATCTGCGGGTCCTGCGCGGAGATGGTCGCCACGTGCGCGATCTCGCCCTTCTCCTCGACCTCGCGGGCCGACTTGAGGAGCTGGTCGGACACGTACTGGGCGGCCGCGTCGATCCCGCGCTTCAGCGAGAGCGGCGAGGCGCCGGCCGCCACGTTGCGGGTGCCTTCGCGGACCATCGCCTGCGCGAGGACGGTCGCCGTGGTGGTGCCGTCGCCCGCGATGTCGTTGGTCTTGGTCGCCACTTCCTTGGCGAGCTGGGCCCCGAGGTTCTCGTAGGGGTCCTCCAGCTCCACCTCGCGGGCGATGGTCACGCCGTCGTTGGTGATCGTCGGCGCGCCGAACTTCTTGTCGATGACGACGTTGCGGCCGCGCGGGCCGATCGTCACCTTGACGGCGTCCGCGAGAGCGTTGACGCCGCGCTCAAGAGCCCGGCGAGCGTCCTCCTCGAATTCCAGGATCTTCGCCATGCGGATACTCCTCTTTCACGCGATCCGCCCCGGCAGCCCCGCTGAAGGCGGCGCCGACCGGGGCGGGTGCATCACGTCTCGGTGATTACTTCTCGATGACCGCGAGCACGTCGCGGGCCGAGAGGACGAGGTAGTCCTCGTTGTTGTACTTGACTTCGGTGCCGCCGTACTTGCTGTAGAGCACGACCTCGCCGACCTTGACGTCGACGGGGACGCGCTCGCCCTTGTCGTCGACGCGACCCGGGCCAACGGCAAGGACGGTGCCCTCCTGGGGCTTCTCCTTGGCGGTGTCCGGAATCACCAGGCCCGACGCGGTGGTGGTCTCGGCCTCAAGCGGCTGGACGACGATACGGTCCTCAAGCGGCTTGAGAACAACCTTGGTGGCGGTCGTCACGATCTGACCTCCCCTTCGATTGGTCCTCGGCCGGCCACGGTGGACCGGCCAGCACATGTGACAGAGAGGCGACCCTGGACCGGCCTGCCGTCGCGGGTGCCAGACCGACCTTGTCGCTGTGTTGGCACTCTAGCTAGGAGAGTGCCAGTCATGGAGACTATTCCGTGCCCGGTACCCCGTCAACACGGACACGGGCGCACACGGCACCTGCCGCTCCCCGTTCACCGGAAGCTAACTTTCCCACCATGGACATCGCGTCGTTCCGAGCTTTGGAGTCACCGGCGGGCCAGGCGCTGCTCAGCGAGACGTCCGGTCTGGACGTGAGCGAGGACGCGCTGCTCACGACCGCGTCCCGGCTACGCGAACGGCACGACCCCGCGCTCGTCTCGGCGGCGCTCACCCAGGTGCGGCTGCGTGAGCGGGCCCGGGCCAAGTTCGGTGACGACGCCCGCCGCATGTACTTCACCCAGACGGGGCTGGAGCAGTCGACCCGCGCCAGCGTGGCCTCACACCGTGCCCGGCGGTTCGCCGACCGTCTTCCCGGCGCGCGTGTGCTGGAACTGGGGTGCGGGATAGGAGCGGACCTCATCGCACGTGCGCGGAAGGGCCTCGCCGGAGAAGGTGTGGAACTCGACCCGCTGACCGCTGAGGTGGCCAAGGCGAACATCACCGCCCTGGGGCTGGACGACCTCGCCTCCGTACGCGTGGGGGACGCGACCGAAGAGAACCCGGACGGCTTCGATGCGCTGTTCGCCGATCCTGGGCGGCGCACTGCACGAGGCCGGGTCTTCGACCCCCGCTCCTATGAGCCGCCACTCGACGTCGTCCTGGATCTGGCCCGCCGGGTACCCACCGCCTGCGTGAAGGTCGCGCCGGGGATACCGCATGAGGCCGTCCCGGACGGCGCCGAAGCAGAGTGGGTCTCGCTCGGCGGCGATGTCAAGGAAGCGGCCCTGTGGCTCGGCGCGCTCTCCGGGGACGTGCGCCGCCGAGCCACCCTGCTCTCCTCCGACCTCGATCCGCAGATGTGGACGCTCACTCCCCAAGGCCATGACGACCCGGACGTGCGCGCCTGGGGCCGTTACCTGTACGAGCCCGACGGCGCCGTGATCCGCGCCCATCTCGTCGGTGAGGTCGCAGACCAGGTGGGCGGCGGGCTGGCCGACCCGCACATCGCGTACGTCACGTCCGACGAGCTGCGCCCCACGCCGTTCGCGTCGGCCTACGAGGTCGAGGACGTCCTGCCGTTCTCGGTCAAGCGCCTGCGCGCGGAACTGCGCCGCCGCGGCACAGGGGTGCTCACCGTGAAGAAGCGCGGCTCGGCGATCGACGTCGACCGCCTGCGCCGCGACCTGGGCTTCGCCGGGCGCCGCGCGGCCCGCGGCGCCCCCGGGCTGACGCTGGTGCTCACCCGCGTGGGACGCGACCCGGTCGCCCTCCTGACCCACCCCGTCCCGCGGAGCTGACCCACACCGTCCCGAGGGGCCGACCCTGCCCGCCCCGAGGGGCTGACCCGCCCGGAGCGGGGCCGGGCGCGGATCGAGTCCAAAGATCTTCCCCGCGGCGGGGCAACGCCAAGCGGAAGCGGGCGACGCGCCACGGCCGTGCAAATCATTCGCGCTTTCCGGCATTGCGGTCACCATGGATTGCGGGCACCCGGCAAGGACATGACGCGGCCGGTGAATCGTTTCGCCGGAGGCGGCTGCGGCGGAAACACCAAGGCAGGTTCAGCGAGGGGGACTTCGGCACCCCCGAATGCGTCATCAAAATGGCCCGATTCCCGCCGGGGGGCATCACGTCCCGTGCACACGTGTCGGCCGCCGCGTATTCATTCCGTGTTCGCGAACTGCCGATGTTGGACGAGATGTACGGACAGAACACCGGGCGGACACCGTCCCGTCCAGCCCCGGTCGCCGAGCACATCCCCACGATCTTCCCCGATGGCCGCGAAGCGGTAAATTCCCGCGCGCCCGGGGGATCATTCGCTATCCGCCCCAGCCGGATAACCGGTGCATTCCACAGAACTCGCTACGTTCTCTGCTACCCGTTATAGGCACTGTCCACACGCACTACAGTGGCGTCTCCAGAGATTCATTGCCGTGCGTCATTTCTCGCGCCGGCACACGAAGGAGCATCGGGTGGAAACGAATCACAACTTCCTGCAGACGGGGGGTCAACCGGTCTCGGATCGGATGCGGGAGTTGCTCGCCCGTGCGGCGCAGGACCACGTCTATGAACAGCGCTCACAGGGTCAGGTCCTCGACGAGATTCGCCAGCGGCTGGAAGGCATGGAGTGGCTGCTCCGCGAGGTCCGCGAGCGGGAGCTCACCGGGCTGACCGGGCAGCTCGACAGCGTCCGCGGGCAGGTCGACGAGCTGGCCGGCAAACCCCCGGAATGGGCCGAGGGGCTGGCCGAGCACATCGAGGCGTTCGGCGACCGGGTCAAGCCCGTCGCCGAACTGCCCGCACTGTGGGCCGACGTCGGCGTCGTCGCCGAGAACGTCGACGAGGGCCTGACCCGCATCCAGGCCGTCCTCGACTCCGCGCAGCACATCACCGACGCCACGCAGCAGGCGTCGCAGCGCATGGACGAGATGACGAAGCGGCTCGACAAGCTCCAGGGCAGCATGGAGGCCGCCTCCGTCCGCTTCAACCGGCTCGACAAGTCGCTGGCGGAACTCGGCCACCGGTCCGAGCGGCTCGAACACTCGATCAACGGCGTCACGGCGCGGGTCGACCAGGCGCTCGGCGAGATGGCCGAGCGGATGGAGCAGGGGCTTGAGGCGGTCGGCGGCCGGGTGGAGGGCGTCGGCGGCCGGCTCGACGGGCTGGACGGGCGGCTGGACGGCGTCGACGGCCGGCTCGAAGGGCTGTCCGGCAAGATGGACGGCCTCGACGGCCGGTTCGAGGGCATCGACGGCCGCATCGACGGCGTCGGCGAGCGGATCAGCAGGCTTCCCGCCACGCTGGAGATCGGCGAGCTGCACCGGCTGCTGAACGAGATCGCCCAGCGTCCGGCGGCCGAGTACGGCGACCGGTTCGACGCGCTGGAGAAGCACCTCGCCGACGCGGTCGACCCGCTGATCGAGGAGCTGCGCGCCCGGCCCGACCGCGACGAGGTCAAGGCGACCATGTCGCAGATCGCCGAGACGGCCTACAGCGACGTCGCCAAGCGCATGGACGAGTTCTCCCAGCGGTTCGAGGACGTTCACGACGACGTCCGCAAGCGCATCGAGGGCATCCACGAGGAGGTCGCCAAGCGGGTCGACGGCGCGCTGGAGGAGTTCACCACGCAGGTCGACATCGTCTCCCGCCGCATCGAGTCGGTGCACACCGACGTCACCAAGCAGGTCGAGTCCGTTCACCACGAGGTGTCGCGGCAGGTCAGCGGCGTCCACGATGACTTCGGCAAGCGGATCGGCGACATCCACACCGACGTCACGCGGCAGGTCGGCAGCATCCACGAGGACGTCGCCAAGCAGGTCGGCAACATGCAGGAGGACGTCGCGAGGCAGGTCGGCGGCGTCCACGACGAGTTCGCGCGGCGCGTGGAAGGCATGCAGGACGAGGCGGGCCGGCGGGCGGAGGCCGCGGCGGCCGAGTTCGCCAAGCGTTTCTCCCACGTCGAGGACGAGGTCGGCCGTAAGGTCGACGGCGTCCACGACGATGTCTCCAAGCAGGTCAACGCGGTGCACGAGGACGTGCTCAAGCGGCTGTCCACACTTGAGGAGACGATGCTCGCCCTCGCCGAGGCACTGCTGCGCCCCCGCCGCGAGAGCAAGGACTGACCGGCACCGCCGGGTGGGCCGCCGTCGGCGGGCCCACCCGGTCCGCGCCCGGTTCCCGTCCGGCAGGTGGATACCCCGCGGAATCCGCGAAGTTTGTCCGGCAAAGCACCGCGGCGACCGAAGGTGTTTGTTCGCCACAGCGCGATGACGTGCTTTTTGTTACGTTCCGTCTTCATAAAATCACTCCCCATACTCTTCGGAATCCGTTTTCATGGATCAGGTGACCCACACACCGGCTCCCTGCCTCACGACCGGCACCCCACCCGGCGACGCCACCCTGCGGTGGGTCGAGGAGTGCCTCGGCAAGGGCGCCGAAGTCCGGATGGTGCGGCCGCTCCCCGGCGGCACCGCCCACGCCAACCACGCCCTGCTCGTCGAAAGCCGCTCCGGCAGCCCCCACCGCCTCGTCCTGCGCCGCTGGACGCCCCGCGGCCCGGCGCCCGGGCGGCGCCGCCGCTACAGCGCCACCGAGTTCTCCCCCGAACGCGAGATCGCCGCGCTCGCCCTGCTCGCCGGCTGCGAGATCCCCACCCCCGCCCTCGTCGCCGCCGACCCCGCCGGCGCCTACTGCGACGTCCCCGCCCTGCTCGTCACCCGGCTCACCGGCCACCCGCCGCGCCCGTCGCCCGACGACCTGCCCGAATACCTCATCCAGCTGGCCGCCGCGCTGCTGCCGGTGCACGCCCTGAACGGGGCGTCCACCATGCCGCCGTACGTCCCCCACAACCGGCTCGACGTGCGGCTCCCGCCCAAGCACGCCCTGCGTCCCGGCCTGTGGGAACGCGCCCACGAAGTCGCCGCCCGCCCCGCCCCCGACTCACCCGTCCGCTTCATCCACCGCGACTACCACGCCGACAACACGCTCTGGTCCTACGGCAGGCTCACCGGCGTCGTCGACTGGTCCGACACCTCGTCCGGGCCCATCGCCGTCGACATCGCCCGCATGCGCCGCGGACTGGCCCTCCGCTACGGACCGCCGGTCGCCGACCGCTTCCTGTCCATCTTCGACCAGGTCTCCGGCGGCTACCCACACGACCCCTACTGGGACATCCGCACCCTCTTGGACCTGCTCCCCGAAGACGACAACCGCGCCCTGGACGAAGCCGAAGTCCCCCTCTACGAGGACTACCTGGCCCAGCTCCTGGCGCAGTGTTAAAGGGTTATGGCCTCGATGGGGAGGCTGGAGTCGGCGGGAAGCCGAAGGTCGGACGGGGCGGCGCCCGAGGTGACGAGCTCTGAGCCCAGCGCGGCCACCATCGCGCCGTTGTCGGTGCAGAGCTTCGGGCGGGGGACGCGCAGGCGGATGCCGGCGGCCTCGCAGCGGTCCGCCGCGAGGGCCCGCAGCCGCGAGTTCGCGGCGACGCCGCCGCCGATCAGGAGGTCGTGGACGCCGTTGTCCTTGCAGACCTTCAGCGCCTTCTGCGTCAGGACGTCCACGACGGCCTCCTGGAACGACGCCGCCACGTCCGAGACCGGGACCGGCTCGCCGGCGCGCTCCCTGGCCTCCACCCAGCGGGCCACCGCCGTCTTCAGGCCGGAGAACGAGAAGTCGTAGGTGCCGTCCTTGTACTTCCCGCGCGGGAACGCGATCGCGGCCGGGTCGCCGTCGCGGGCCATCCGGTCGATGATCGGGCCGCCGGGGAAGCCGAGGTCGAGGACGCGCGCGACCTTGTCGAACGCCTCGCCCGCCGCGTCGTCCACCGTGCTGCCGAGCGACCGGACGTCCGCCGCCACGTCCGGCACCAGCAGCAGCGACGAATGGCCGCCGGACACCAGCAGCGCCACGCACGGCTTCGGCAGCGGGCCGTGTTCGAGCTGGTCGACGCACACGTGAGCGGCCAGATGGTTGACGCCGTACAGCGGCTTGCCGAGCGACAGCGCGTACGCCTTGGCGGCGGCCACACCCACCATCAGCGCGCCCGGCAGGCCGGGGCCCGCCGTCACCGCGAACGCGTCCACGTCGGTGAACGCGACGCCGGCGTCCGCGAGCGCCCGCTCGACGGTCGGTGTCATCGCCTCCAGGTGCGCGCGCGACGCGACCTCCGGCACGACGCCGCCGAACCGGGCGTGCTGGTCCACGCTGGAGGCGATGGCATCCGCGAGCAGCGTCTTGCCCCGGACGATGCCGACGCCGGTCTCGTCGCACGACGTCTCGATGCCGAGGACCAGCGGCTCGTCCCGAATCACTTTCTCTCCCTACTGAACCCCATGGGCGGACGGGTGCGGAGCTTGCGGCACATGACGATCGCGTCCACGTTCGAAGGCTGGTAGTAGCGCCTGCGGATACCGACCTTGTCGAAGCCGAACCGCTCGTAGAGCCGGCGGGCCCCGTCGTTGTCGGCGCGGACCTCCAGGAACACCGCCTCGCTGTTGCGGCGGACGGCCTCGTCCAGCAGCTCGGTGAGCAGCGCGGCCCCGACGCCGCTCCCCCGCTGGTCGGCGCGGACCCCGATGGTCTGCACGTCGGCCTGCCCACCGGCCGCGGCCAGGCCGGCGTAGCCGACGATGTCGCCGCCGGACGCCTCCGCGACGACATAGTGCCGCGTCCGCGGCTGGTCGGCGAGCTCGGCGTTGAGCATCTCCGCGCTCCACGCGTCCTCGGGGAACAGCGACTGCTCCAGCAGGTGGACGGCCGGCAGATCCGCGCCGGTCATCGTTCGCAGGACGACTCCGCTCACGCCCGCGTCACCCTCTTGCGCGGCCCCGGCTCCTTGGCGTCCGGTCTGCGCAGGTAGAGGGGCTCGGGCGGCAGGAGCTCCGGTCCCTTCATCCCGGCCAGGCGCGCGACGGCCAGCTCCGCCAGCGCACCGGCGGTCGGCAGCAGCGGCTCGTGCTCCGAACCGCCGAGGACGTCCGGGTAAAGGGCCGCGCCCTCACCGACGACGGGGAGCCCGGGGGGCGCCCCGTCCAGCACGTCGGACGGCGGCCCCACGGCAGGCCCGGTGGCGCGCGCGCCGCACGTGTCGTACCGCGCCCAGTAGACCTCTTTGCGGCGGGCGTCCGTGGCGACGGCGAACGGCTCGACCCTGCCGGTCGCCCACGCGATGATGTCCAGCGTGCAGAAGCCGTGCACCGGGATGCTCAGCGCCTCCCCCATGGAGCGGGCGGTGACGAGCCCGACCCGAAGCCCCGTGTAGGGCCCCGGCCCCACTCCGACGGCGATCGCGCTCAGATCACCCGCCGCCGCCCCGGCCTCCGCCATTACCCCCGCGATGGACGGGGTGAGCAGCTCGGTGTGTCTGCGCCGGTCGACCGCCTCGGCCACGCCACGCGGGACGGCGCCTTCACCCGGTGTCCACTCGTACAGCGCCACGGTGATCGCGGCGGTCGCGGTATCGAAAGCCAAGACCAGCACGGGTTGAAAGCCTACAGGTCAGAGCCCGCCGCGGAACCGCCCGGCCGGGACGGGCGGCTCCGCCGGATCAGGACTGGTTGAGGGCCTGGATCACGGTCTTGGCCACTTCGACGGCTCCGTTCTTGGCGTCGTCCCAGGAGAGCGGGTCGCCGTCGTTGGAGCCGGAGTAGTGGATGGTGATGAGGACGTTGCCCGCGCGGACGTTGCCGATCGCCTCGCCGGCCCCCTGCCCGTCGTCGACGCTGTAGACGACGTAGGCGTCGTCGCCGACATCGTCGAGGCGGATCTTCTCCTTGAGCTCCTGGCCGGGCAGAAGGGCCTTGCCGGACTCGTCGGCGGAGCGTTCGGAGCCGAACTTGGCGCCGGCGGTGTCGGTGGCCGTCTGGCCGCCCTCGGCGGCGATCGCGCGGAGCTCGACGGTGAGCTGACGCTTGTTGTCGCCCGCGTAGGCACCCCAGACGCACTGGTTCTGCCGGTCGCTGCTCTGGTAGTTGTCGGCCTCGTTGCGCTCGGAGTCGGGCGCCAGCCGGTCGATGACGTCCTGGCCGATGATCGTGCAGGAGTCGGGGACGGCGGAGCGCTCGCCCTTGGACATCGGCGAGCTCTCGGTGGCGCCGCTGCCGACGACCTGGCCGCCGTCGTCGTCGCCGCTCGCGCCGACGCCGCTCAGGACGACGAACGCGGCGAGGACGCAGACGGCGATCGCGGCGCCGATGCCGCCGAAGACGACGGCCCAGCGCCTGCCGGTGCGGCGATCGCGCACGACGCGGTGGCTGCCGGTCCGGTATCCGCCGCTGGCGGACCGGTAGGAACCGCTGCCCGTCCGGTAGCCGCCCGTGTCGCTTCGGAATCCGCCGGTGTCGCTGCGGTACCCGCCGGTGTCACTCCGGTACCCGCCGGTGTCCCGGCCGTACTGGCCGCTCCCGGTCTGGTACGGGCCGGTCTCCCTCTGGTAGGGACCGCTACCCGATCGGCCGGCGCCATAGCGGCCACCGGACTCGTAACCACCCGACTCGTAGGCACCGGACTGGTACGCGCCTGACTCGTACGCGCCGGACTGATACCTGCCGGACTCGTACCCGCCGGTTCCCGAGGAACCGCGGGGCTCCTGGCCCGGGTACGGCGCGTACTCGTCGCCACCCGCGCCGTATACACCGCCGTCCTGCCGGTAACCGCCGTCCTGGCCACCGTCCGAACCGCGGTAGCTGTCGCGGTGACTACCGCTGCGATGGCTACCACTCACCGGATCCCACTCCTGCTTGCGGAAATCAATAAGTCGTGAAGGTGAGGCTCGTTCCGGCAAAGAGTACGACATGCAGCCGTAAAGTGGACCACCCCAAGTTACAAAAAACGCAGAAGTTGTTCGGACCCAGTCATCTAGCGCCAAGTTCCAGGTCGGACCAGCGATGACCGATGCCGACGATCCTTACTTCACGTTCCTCGCCGGGCCCGTCCCCACGCGAAATGATCACATCCAGCCGGTCCTCGGCGAGCCCCTCCGCGAGCCCTTCCCCCCATTCCACGATCGTCACCGATTCGTCGAGGGACGCATCAAGATCGAGGTCGTCCAGCTCCGCGAAACCGCCGAGCCGGTAGGCGTCCACGTGCACCAGCGGCGGCCCGCCGGCCAGCGAGGGATGCACGCGCGCGATCACGAACGTGGGCGAAGTGATCGGCCCGCGCACCTTCAGGCCCTCGCCGACGCCCTGCGCCAGCGTCGTCTTGCCCGCGCCCAGGTGCCCCGTCATCACGAGCAGGTCACCGGGACGGAGCACGCCGGCAAGACGTACGCCCAGCTCACGCATGTCCTCAGCCGTGGAAACAGTGAGCGAAATCACATTCACGCGGTGCGCTCCTTCTTGTACCTCGGCCGGACGCGCTCGACCAGCCGGCGCAGCCCGCCGGTGACCACGCCCGGGTACTCCAGCGGCAGCACGTGCCCGGCCTCCTCCACCTCGACCATCTCCGCGTCCGGCAGCGCGTCGGCGATGCGGCGGCCGTGTTCGGCGGGGGTCAGCCTGTCCTCCCCGCCGCAGAGCACCAGCGTCGGCACGTTGCCGAGGACCTCAAGGCAGGCGACCTTGTCGTGCGCCATCAGCTCCGGGTAGAACTCGGCGATCACATCGATGGGCGTCGCCCTGATCATCTGTTCCAGGAAGTCGACCACGGTGGGGCTCACGTGCTTGTCGGCGAACGCCATCTTCCGCGTCACGACGAACGCCAGGTCGGCGCCCAGCCCGCGGGCCCGTTCCACCAGCTCGGCGCGGCGGCCGAGGCCGCGCAGCGTCCGGGGGGCCAGCGGCCTCACGACCTTGGCCAGCACCAGCGGCAACCCCAGCGTCATCTCCGCCAGGTCACCGCAGGACGTGTTGATCAGCGCGACCCCGACGACCTGCCGGTCGAACAGCTCCGGATGCCGGTCCGCCAGCGCCATGATCGACATGCCGCCCATCGAGTGCCCGACGAGGATGACGGGCCGGTCCGGGTGAACCGTCGCCTTCAGCACGGCGTGCAGGTCGTCGCCGGTCTGCTCGATCGTCGCGTGCGTGGGCTCGCTGCGTCCCGAACGGCCGTGGCTGCGCTGGTCCCAGAACACCATCCGCAGGGATCCCTGCAGGTCACGGCGCTGATAGTGCCAGGCGTCCTGGTTGAGGGTGTAGCCATGGCAGAACACGATGGTGAGGTCGGCGTCGTCCGGGCCGTCCACCTCGACGTGCAGGAGGAGGCCGTCGTCGGACTGCACGGTCAGCTCCCGGCCGCGCAGCTCGCCGAAGGGCTCGCCGGCGTCCGGATCCGGCCGCAGCCGTACCCGGCCGACGACGGCGTGCCGCACGCCGACGGCCGCGCCGACCCCGGCGCCCGCGACGGCACCGGCGACGCCGAGCCTGCGCCTGCTTCTGCTGTCCATACACGCGCCCCCTACAGCGCCCCTCCCGGGTACGCCCTCGGTACCCGGGACCCGATGCGGGTGACGATCTCATAGGAAATCGTTCCCAGTGCGTCCGCCCACTCCTGCGCGGTCGGCTCACCACGATCGCCCGGCCCGAACAGGACGATCTCGTCGCCCGCCGAGAGCCGGTCGTCGCCGAGGTCGATGACGAACTGGTCCATGCAGACCCGCCCGGCGATCGTCCGGCGCCGCCCGCCCGCGAGCACCTGCAGCAGGTTGGACCCGTGCCGGGGGATCCCGTCCCCGTACCCGGCGGGCACCACGGCGAGGGTCGTGTCCCGTTCGGTGTGGTACGTGTGACCGTATGACACTCCGCTGCCTGCCGGGACCCGCTTGACCAGCGCCGCGTCCGCCACGAGCGTCATCGCGGGACGCAGCCCGAACGTGCCGAGCGACGGCACCGGCGTCAGCCCATAGGCGGCGATCCCCGGCCGGACGAGGTCGAACCGGGCCTCGGGCGACGTCAGCGTGGCCGCCGAGTTCGACAGGTGCCGTACCTCGAACCGTGCCCCCGCCTTCTCCGCGTACCCGGCCATCTCGGTGAACGCGCCGATCTGCGCCGCCACCGACGGATGGCCCGGCTCGTCCGCGCAGGCGAAGTGCGACATGACCCCGGCCACCCGCACCCGCCCCGCCGACTCGGCCTTCAGCGCCGCGTCGACCAGCGCCTCCCAGTCCCGGCCCCGCACCCCGCCGCGGGACATGCCCGTGTCGGCCTTGAGGTGAATCCGTGCCGGGCGCCCCGCCCGCTCCGCCGCCCGCACGACCTCGTCGAGCAGCCACACCGCGCCCACGGTGAGGTCGACGTCCCTGGCGACGGCGTCCCCGTACGGCTCACCGGGCACCCCGAGACACACCAGCGTCCGGACGGTGAGACCCGCGTCCCGCAGCCGCAGCGCCTCGGCCAGCTTCGCGACGCCCAGCCACGAGGCTCCGCCGGCGAGCGCGGCGCGGGCCGCCTCGACCAGCCCGTGCCCGTACGCCTCGGCCTTCACCATGGCCATGACCTCGGCGCCCCCCGCGCGCTCACGCAGCAGCCCGATGTTGTCGCCAATGGCACCGAGATCGATTCGCGCCTCCGCCGGAACCCTCATGGTCACCAGTCTGCCGTGTTTATTTGCAGTGCGATCGCTGCATCGCTCCGAACTCGCCTTGGCGGCTCGCTGCGCGATCAGGTTTCTCGCACGCTCGAAACCTGCCTTCGGACGCGATCGCGGCGGTCCAGGTTGTCGCGGGGTTGCGGCGGTGGCCGAGGTCGGCGGTCCGTACGCACGATCGCGACGGCCGGAAAGCGTAAGGGCAGTGGTCAATTCCGGCAAAGCCGTTCGCCGAGAGGTCTCTAGGACTCGACGCCCTGGTTGAGGTTGCGGAAGGCCACGGGGAGGGCGGTGATCACGTCGTGGGCGCTGATGGGGGAATCGGGGCCGGGGTCGGGGGCGGCGGCGAGGCGGGCGGCGAGGCCGTGGAGGTAGGCGCCGGCGGCGGCGGCGTCGATGGCGGGCATTCCGCCGGCGAGGAGGGCGCCGATGAGGCCGGACAGGACGTCGCCCGTGCCGGCGGTGGCCAGGCGCGGGGTGCCGGTCGGGTTGACTCGGACGGGACGGTCCTGCTCGGCGACCAGGGTCGTGGAGCCCTTGAGCAGGACGGTGGCGGACAGTTCGGCGGCGGCGCGGCGGACGTGTTCGAGGCGCCTGGCTTCGATGTCCTCGCGGCGGGCGCCGATGAGGCGCGACAGCTCACCTGCGTGGGGCGTGAGGACGGTCGGGGCGGCGCGGCGCAGCAGGTCGCGGCGGCGGGACAGGACGGTGAGGCCGTCGGCGTCCACGAGCGCGGGCAGCTCGGTGGTGAGGACGGCCTCCAGGAGCGACTCGCCGGCGTCGCCGGTGCCGAGGCCGGGGCCGACGACCCACGCCTGGACACGGCCGACGCGGTCGAGGATCGCGGGACCGCCGGAGCCCGGCTCGATGACCGTGGTGACGGCCTCGGGCCAGCGGTGCCGGACGAGTTCGACCGGGTGGGCGACGGAGGCGAAGCGGACCATGCCGGCGCCGCCGCGGACGGCGCCGCCCGTGGTGAGGACGGCGGCTCCGGTGAACTCGTCGCCGCCGGCGAGGACGCCGACGACGCCGCGGCGGTACTTGTCGGACTCGGAGCCGGGCTCGGGCGGCTGGACGTCGTCCGGGCGGGCGGCGACGACGTCGGGGTCGGGGAGGTCGGGGCCGAGTCCGATGTCGACCAGTTCGACCACACCGCAGTGGGACGCGCCCGGGTCGATCAGGAGGCCCGGCTTGTGCGTCCCGAAGGTGACGGTCACGTCGGCGTGGACGGCGGCTCCGTCGACGCGGCCGGTGCTCGCGTCCACGCCGCTCGGGACGTCGCAGGCGACGACGAGGCCGGTCGACGCGGAGGCCAGCGCGGCGTACCGGGCGTGGGGTTCGCGGAGGCCGCCCGTCCCGCCGATTCCGGTCAGCCCGTCGATGATCAGGTCGGCGTCGTCGATGGCGGCGGCCTCGCCGCCGGGCAGGACGCGGCCGCCGGCGGCGCGCAGGGCCGCGAGACCGCCGGGGTGGATCTTGGAGCCGGCCTGGACGACCTGCACGCGGGAGCCGCGCCGGGCGAGGCGGGCCCCGGCGTAGAGGGCGTCGCCGCCGTTGTCGCCGCCGCCGACGAGCAGGACGACGCGTGCCCCGTACACGGCGGGCAGGAGCCGGGTGCAGACGGACGCGAGGCCGGCGGCGGCGCGCTGCATCAGGGCACCGGCGGGGAGCCGGGCCATCAGGGCCTGCTCGGCCGTCCGTACCTTGCCGACCTCGTGCGCGTACCTCATCCGCGGCTCCCCAAGTCGATCACACACGTAGCGTGCCACGCGGAGGCTCTCCGCAATCCCGCTTCCCCGTTCTCGCAGGGTGACGGACCCGCGCGAGTGGCATTTGTACGTTGCACTGCAAGTTTCGGTGTCATGTGCGGGAGAGAACCATCGGCCGTAGAATCTTCCTCATCCGGTCCGATGTATTCGCACTGCGGCACTCCGGTGCGGCAGAATGCGCCCAGATCAGTCCGCCGGGACTGGAGAGGCCCGATCAATGAGCACTTCCCGAGGTCCCTCCGTCCGGCAACGGCGGCTGGCGGCCGAACTTCGGAGACTGCGCGAGCGGAAGGGGCTCACGGGAGACGAGGTCGCCGATCGGCTGACCTGGTCGACCGCCAAGGTCAGCCGGATCGAGAACGCGCGGACCGGCGCGAAGATCAGCGACGTGCGACGTCTCCTCGACCTGTACGAGATCGACGATGCCCGCCGCGACGACCTCGTCTCCCTGGCGCACGACGCCGCCCAACGGGGATGGTGGGAGGAATACCGCGACCTGCCGAGCGAACTCGCCGACTTCATCGCGCTGGAGTCCGAGGCCACGGCCGTCAGGGAATGGGGCAGCACCGTCTTCCCCGGCCTGCTGCAGACCGAGAGTTACGCGCGGCACGTGATCGGTGGCTGGAGCGACCTCGCGACCCTGCCGCCACAGGAACTCGAACGCCGGCTGGACGTGCGAATGCGGCGGCGGGACCTGTTGCACCGGGCCCATCCGCTGGAACTGTCGGTCGTTCTCGACGAGGCGGTTCTCAAGCGCCGGATCGGGGACCAGAAGGTGATGCGCGAGCAGCTTGAACATCTGTGCCGGATGACCGAGCTTCCGCATGTGAAGGTACAGATCCTGCCTTTGGACGTGACACACTCGGTGTTGGCGGAGTCGTTTATCCTGCTGGAATTCTCACCGGTGCACGACATCGTTTTCCCTGATATCGTGCACACCGAATCCCTGACAATCAGCCACTTTGCGGATGAGACTGTTACGTATATGTACAGGCTCGCCTATACAAGCTTGGCCACTCAGGCCTTGGACGCCTCCGAATCACGGCGACGCATCACCGAGGCCAGAGACGCCTGGTGAGGCCCGCAAAGGGGCTCAATCCTTGTGAAAGGCACCGAGTGTCCCCTTTCGCCACTCCTGCTCCGCAATGGAGGAGAAGCGCCCACTGCGGGGCGAGTAACACGTGCGTCGAAGTCGCCACACTGGACGGTTCGTCCCATTCCATTGGGGCGCGTGACGCCAAGCACGGCACGCAGAGCCCGGTCCTGTCGTTCTCCCAGGGAGAGTGGCAGGAGTTCGTCGGACGAGCCAAGAAGGGCGAATTCGATTTGCGCCGATGAGACGCGGCCAGAGCCCGGCCGCCGCCCGCTGAGGGCACGGTAGGGCGCCGCGGTGGACGAGCCGGGTCCACGCCGGACTCGGCTCGTTGCTCCCCCAGCCGAAACTCTGCTTCTACCTCGTCACTCCTGTCACCCGCGCACCGTACTGACCGCAGGTGATCAGGAGTTTTTTGCGATCTTGTTACCTTGTGTCTGGCACCGGCAGCGCGGCCGAGAGCAATGCAACTTTCAAGGCAGGAGCCGGCATGAGTTTGGTCCATGGGACACTGCCCGCCCGATGGAGAAGGAGCTCCCGATGCGCCAGCAACGGCTGCGTCGAGGTCGCACGACTGGACGACGAGGCGATATCCGTGCGGGACACCGAGGACACCGCCACTCGCCTCGCGTTCGGCCTCGATGAATGGCGCAGGTTCACCGAGCACATCAGGGCGGGCCGTTTCGACCGCCCCTGAAAGCGTCTCTGCAAGTTTCACTTCGACTGAGAATTCCAGCTCAATCGGAGAATTGCACGCAGTGTCGATAAATGCGTTCGGCCGCGGTTGGCGCTGAACATTTTCACGTCGGTCGCGGTGCTGCCGGGCTATTTTGTCTTCGTGATCGTACCGGCCCGGTTTCAGGCCACGCGGACGCCCTTCGGAACGCGGTAAAGGGGCGTGCGCAGCCGGGTGGCCGTCAGGCAGATAGCACCGGCGGCGAGAAACAGGTCGAACAGCAGCCCGTACTGCCAGACGGAACCGCCCTCGCCCCGGTCGGATCCGTGGTGGCCGCCGTCCCCTTCGCGGATGTCGCGCACCTCGCGGCTGAGCCCGCCGAGCGGATCGTTCGACGGCGACCGCATGTACCTCACGTCGCCGGCGATGATCTCGCGCTCGGGCAGCCTCGGCGCCGCGTCGGCCAGGACGACCACGGGGTTGGGCGCGAGCAGCCACCAGACGCGCTCGGTGTGCTCGATCGTCTCCCCGTGGACGCCGTACGCGGACTCCACCCGGCGGTGCTCCGCGGTGACCGGAACCGCGATCATGAACAGCAGCGGCGTGCCCGCCAGCAGCCCGAAGACCGTCAGGTACGACATCAGCACCGAGGTGATGCTCCGCGCCAGCAGCGCCGACCACGCCTGCGACACCGCGCAGACCACGCCGATGAGCAGGGCCATGACGGTGAGGACGACCAGGGCGCGCCCCACGCCGACCGCGCCCTCGGCCACCGGCCACAGCACGCACGGCAGCGTCAGCAGCAGCGTGACCAGGCCCGTCCCCCACGCGGCGGCGAGCTTGCCGAGCGCGATCTCCCAGGGCGTGAGCCGGGTGACCTGCAGCGTGGCGAGCGTCCCGCGCTCCCGGTCCCCGTTGATCGACTGGCCGCTGAGCGCGGGGGTGATCAGCAGCGTCAGCACGAGCACGCCGAACAGGACGCTGCCGAACATCGGAACGCCCGGCTCGCCGAACTCCCTCGACGTGTCATCGGCCTCCAGCGCCAGCCGCAGCAGCAGCCCGAGCCCGTTGACGGTGACGAACCAGATGGCCAGCAGCGTCTTCCAGCGGCCCGTCCGCAGCCGGGTCCTGATCTCCTGCCGTGCCACCAGGCCGATTCCGCGCGCGGTCATGGCGGGTTCACCTCCGGTTGCCGGTCATCGCCAGGTAGGCCGATTCGAGTGCGCTGCCCGCGGGTGCCAGGCCGGTGACGGGCACGTCCGCGGCGACCAGGTCGGCCAGCAGCCCGGCCGCCTCGGTCTCGGTGAGCGGGCCGACCTCGGCGCCGCCCGGCAGGTCGCTGAGGGGTTCCAGGTCCGTCCGCCCGCCGAGGGTCCGGGTCAGCGCGTCGGCGAGCAGGCCCGGGGCGAGCGAGCGGATCCGCCAGCGGACGCGGGCCGCCATGCCGGCGAGGTCCGCCATGGCGTGGTCCCCCGCCGTCCGGCCGTGGTCGACCAGGACGACCCGGTCGGCGATCTCCTCCAGCTCGCTGAGGATGTGGCTCGACACCAGCACCGCGACCCCGTCCGCCGCTAGCGACCGCAGCAGGTCGCGCAGCTCGATGCGCGAGCGCGGGTCGAGGCCGGACGCGGGCTCGTCCAGCAGCAGGACCCGGGGCTGGTGCACGAGGGCGCGCGCCAGCCCGAGCCGCTGCTTCTGCCCGCGCGACAGGGCGTGGACGGGCTGCCCGAGGCGGTCGTCCAAGTGGACGAGGCTGAGCAGCGCCCTGAGCCGCCGGAGACGCTCCGCCTTCGGCAGCCCGTAGGCGTCGGCGAAGAACGCCAGATACTCGTCCACGGTGAGCTGGTCGTACACGCCGAACGTGTCCGGCATCCAGCCGAGCGCGTCGCGGGCCCTGCCGGGCTCGGTGAGCGCGTCATGCCCCGCGATCCGCACGGTGCCCCGGTCGGGCGCCAGCAGCGTCGCGAGGATGAGCAGAAGCGTCGTCTTGCCCGCGCCGTTCGGCCCGACAAGCGCCGTGACCTGCCCGTACGGGACGGTGAGGTCGAGGCCGCGCAGGGCCTGCACGGGCCCGAAGTCCCGCACCACCCCGCGTGCCTCGATCCCGAGATCGTCGTGTCCTGACACCCGTCACCTCCCGACGCGGGGCCGATCCCGATTTTCTTGGGACGCGCCCCACCGCCGGGAGGTTCCGGGACGACCCGGACGACGCAGGTGAAGCCGGGCGGCTACTCGACCGTCACGGACTTGGCGAGGTTGCGGGGCTGGTCGACGTCATGGCCCTTCGCGGTGGCCAGTTCGCACGCGAACACCTGCAGCGGGACGGTCGTGACCAGCGGCTGGAGCAGCGTCGGAACGGCGGGCACGCTGATCAGCGTGTCGGCGTACGGCTTGACCGACTCGTCGCCCTCCTCCGCGATCACGATGGTGCGGGCGCCCCGCGCCCGGATCTCCTGGATGTTCGACACGATCTTGTCGTGCAGGACCTCCCGCGCGCGCGGCGGCACGACGACCACCACCGGCAGGCCCTCCTCGATGAGCGCGATCGGGCCGTGCTTCAGTTCCCCGGCGGCGAAGCCCTCGGCGTGCATGTACGCGAGTTCCTTCAGCTTCAGCGCGCCTTCGAGCGCGACGGGGAAGCCCACGTGCCGGCCGAGGAACAGCACGCAATGCTCGTCCGACAGCGACCGGGCCAGCTCGCGGACCGGCCCCATCGTCTCCAGGACCTTCTCCACCTTCTCCGGCATCCGCTCCAGGAGCTGCACCATGGCGAACACCTCGTCCCCCCACTTGGTGCCGCGCACCTGCGCGATGTAGAGCGCGATGAGGTAGACGGCGACGAGCTGGGTGAGGAACGCCTTCGTCGACGCGACCGCGATCTCCGGCCCGGCGTGCGTGTACAGGACGCCGTCGCATTCGCGCGGCAGCGTCGAGCCGTTGACGTTGCAGATGCCGAGGAGCTTGGCCTTCTGCTCCCGCGCGTGCCGGACGGCCATCAGCGCGTCCATCGTCTCCCCCGACTGGGAGATCGCGATGACCAGCGTCGTCGGGGACAGGATCGGGTCCCGGTAGCGGAACTCGCTGGCGAGCTCCACCTCGCAGGGCAGCCCCGCCCAGTGCTCGATCGCGTACTTGGCGATGAGCCCGGCGTGGTAGGACGTCCCGCACGCCACGATGATGATCTTGTCGACCTCGCGCAGCTCCCGGTCGGGGATGCGCATCTCGTCCAGGTGGAGCCGGCCGTCGGTGCCGATCCGGCCGAGCAGGGTGTCCGCGACGGCCCGCGGCTGCTCGGCGATCTCCTTGAGCATGAAGTAGTCGTAGCCGCCCTTTTCCGCGGCCGACACGTCCCAGTCGACGTGGTACTCCTTCACCTCGGCGGGACGTCCTTCGAAGTCGGTGACGGTCACCCCGCCGGCGCGCAGCTCGACGACCTGGTCCTGGCCGAGCTCGATCGCGTCCCGGGTGTGCGCGATGAACGCCGCGACGTCGCTGGCGAGGAAGTTCTCGCCGTCGCCGACCCCGACGACCAGCGGGGAGTTCCGGCGGGCGCCCACCACGAGGTCGGCGTCGCCGGTGTGCACCGCGACGAGCGTGAACGCGCCCTCCAGCCGGCGGCAGACGCGGCGCATCGCCTCGGCGAGGTCGCCGCCCGCCTTCAGCTCGTCCTCCAGCAGGTGCGCGACCGCCTCGGTGTCGGTGTCGGAGACGAGCCCGTGCCCGGCCTCCTGCAGCTCCGCCCGCAGCTCGGCGAAGTTCTCGATGATCCCGTTGTGGATCACCGCGACGGACCCGGTGCAGTCGACGTGCGGATGCGCGTTCCGGTCGTTCGGCGCGCCATGCGTCGCCCACCGCGTGTGCCCCATGCCGAGTGTCCCGGCGGGCGGCGGCTCCTCCTCCAGGGCGCCCCGGAGGTTCACGAGCTTGCCCGCGCGCTTGGCCGTCGCCAGCTTCCCGTCGGCCAGCACGGCCACCCCGGCCGAGTCGTAGCCGCGGTACTCCAGCCGCGCCAACCCCTCCACGACCACGTCCAACGCCGGCCGGCCGCCTACGTACCCCACGATTCCGCACATGGCGGCAACTCTATTCGGTGTCCTCCCCAGGACCTACCTACAAGGGGCCGTAGACGATGGCACAGCCCGCACGCCCGAGGGGGACCGAGGAAGCGAACCACTTACCGATCATGGTTCGGTCATGTAAGGTTTCGGTCATGCGCACGGCGTACAAGGTACGGGTCTACCCCACTCCGGATCAGGCTGCAGCCCTGAACCGCACCTTCGGCTGTGTGCGCCTAGTGTGGAACAGGGTGCTGGCCTGGCGGCATGGCCGCTACCACACAGAAGGTGTTTCCACGTCCTACCCTGAGTCCGATCGGTATCTGACCGACCTCAAACGCGATCCCGGGCTGACATTCCTGACGGAAGTGTCGTCCGTGCCATTGCAGCAGGGGCTGCGGCATCAACACACCGCGTTCGTCAACTTCTACGCTGGGCGCGCTCGCTACCCCCGCTACAAGTCACGGCATGGTCGCCAGTCGGCGACCTACACCCGCTCGGCGTTCCGCTGGAGGGAGGGGCGGCTGTATCTGGCCAAGATGCTGGACGCTCCCTTGGAATTCGTATGGTCATGGCCCGATGTGGACCCGGCCACCCTCGCTCCGACCACAGTGACGATCTCCCGCAACCCCGACGGCCGCTTCTACGCCAGCTTCGCTATAGAGACCGACTCAGAACCCGAAGCGTTCCCGAGGACCGGCAGCGCCGTCGGGGTCGATCTCGGAGTAAGGGAGTTCGCGGTCCTGTCGACCGGCCAGAAGATCGCCAACCCACGCCCGCTGGCCAAGCGGGAACGCAATCTTGCCCGTTACCAACGGCGCATGGCCCGTAAGCAGCACGGATCGGCGAACCGCGCCAAGGCCAAAACCAAGGTCGCCCGTGCCCACAGCAAGGTTCGTGATACCCGCAAGGACTTCCTGCACCGCACCTCAGCACAGATCGTCCGCGACCACGACGTGATCGTGGTTGAGGACCTCAACGTGCGGGGGATGGTCCAGAATCGCACGCTGGCCAAGTGCATCTCCGACTGCGGATGGGGCGAGTTCCGCCGCCAGCTCACTTACAAGAGTCAACGGGCCGGCCGGACTCTGATCGTGATCGATCGCTGGTATCCGTCCTCCAAGACATGCTCGGCGTGCGGATTCCTGCTCGCCGAGCTCTCTCGCGAAACCCGGACGTGGCGATGCCCGTCCTGCGGCACCCGGCACGACCGGGATGTCAACGCCGCGAAGAACATCCTGGCGGCTGGTCAAGCCGTGTCGGCCTGTGGAGCTGATGTGAGACCGCGAGGGACCCCCCTTCGGCCATCGGCCGCGAAGCAGGAAACCTCACCCGTGAGGGGGAGAATCCCCCTCTTATGAGGGGGAGGAAGTCAATGTTTCAGTCATGACGAGCGGCGGATGGGACAGCGTGCCGAGCCCCTACGTGGAACTCTCCCGTGAAGCCTGGCGCGGCCTGCGCGAGAACACGCCCCTGCCGCTCACGCCCGGTGAGTTGGAGGCACTGCGCGGGCTCAAGGACCCGATCGACATCACCGAGGTCGAGGAGGTCTACCTTCCGCTGTCCCGGCTGCTGAACCTGTTCTTCCTGTCGGACGGGCGCCTGCGCGACACCGTCAGCGGCTTCGTCGGCGGCGAGGTGCAGCCCACCCCGTTCATCATCGGGATCGCGGGCAGCGTCGCGGTCGGCAAGTCCACCACGTCCCGGCTGCTGCGCACGCTGCTCGCCCGCTGGCCCGAGCATCCGACGGTGGAGCTGGTCACCACCGACAGCTTCCTGTACCCGAACGCGATCCTCTCCGAGCGCGGCATCATGGACCGCAAGGGCTTCCCCGAGTCCTACGACCGCCGCTCCCTCGTCCGGTTCGTCTCCGCCATCAAGTCGGGCGCGGACGAGCACGCGATCCCGGTGTACTCGCATCTGGAGTACGACGTCGTCCCGGGTGCGACGCAGACCGTCCGGCGTCCCGACATCCTGATCGTCGAGGGCCTGAACGTCCTGCAGGCGCCGCCCGCCGGCAGCCTCGGCGTGTCCGACTTCTTCGACTTCTCCATCTACGTGGACGCCCGCGTCGAGGACATCCGGCAGTGGTACATCGACCGGCTGTTCGCGCTGCGCCGCACCGCGTTCACCGACCCGCGCTCGTACTTCCACAAGTACGCGCACGAACTGGACGAGGACGAGACCGCCGCGTTCGCGCAGCGCGTCTGGCGGGACGTCAACGAGATCAACCTCGTCTCCAACATCCTGCCGACCCGCGCCCGCGCCACCATCGTCCTGCACAAGGACAGGGAGCACTCCGTCCAGCGAGTCCGCCTGCGGCGCATCTGAGCCCGGCGACTCGCGGCGAGCCGGTGCCGTCCGGTTCGTATGACCCCCGGCATGCCGCGAGTGAGCGGGGTCAGTAGCGGTTCCAGGGGCCGGTGATCGCGAACGTCGTGCCCGGATCGTAGACGTTCACGTACATCGTCCGGCCGCCTCCGCAGAACGTGACGCCCGCGAACTCGCCCCACTCGGGCTCGGCGTCCGTCCCGATGTTCTGCCGGTTCCGGGCCATGGCGTACACCTCGCGGCGGCGGGTCACCCCGTACACGTGCTGCGCGCCGCCGCCGTCCTCGCACACCATCAGCCCGCCGTGCGGCGCGAGGCAGATGTTGTCGGGCGACTCGCCCGGCATCTGCACGTCGGTGTCCGGGCCGAACACGATCACGAGGGTCAGCCGCCGGCTCCGCGGCTCGTACGACCACACCTGCCCGAAGTGATCGGCGCCCGACCCCTCGTCCTTACGCGCGAAGCTCGTCACGAAGTAGACGCGGTCGCCGCCCCAGTAGCAGCCCTCCAGCTTCTGCGCGTGCGTGACGCCGCCGCGCCCGAAGTCCTGCAACCGGATCGGGGTCTCCTTCGCGAGCGGATCGGGCACCCGCTCCCATCCGACGTGGTGGAACACGGTGCCGGGCTCCTGCACCACCGACAGGTCCGGGACGCCGGGGACGCGCATCGCCTCCAGCCGCCCGCCGGCCCGCAGGCTCCCGAACCCGCCGCGAGGGCTCCTCGGCCGGAACCGGTAGAACAGCCCGAATGGGCTGTCGAACGCGTCCTCGGTCTCGTACACGGTCCCGTCGCGCGGGTCGACGGCGATCGCCTCGTGCTGGAACCGCCCCATCGCGGTCAGCGGCTCGGGAACGGTGCGGCCCTGCCGGTACGGGTCGACCTCGAAGATGAACCCGTGGTCCTTGGTGAAGTCCCCGGTGCCCGCCTTGTCCTCGTTCTCCTCGCAGGTCAGCCAGGTGTGCCATGGGGTCGGGCCGCCCGCGCAGTTCACCGCCGTCCCCGCGATCGCGACCCGCTCGGTCTGCACCCGCCCGCCGTGGCCGACCTCCAGCGCGGTGCAGCCGCCGAGGGCCCCCGGGTCGTAGGTGACGCCCTTGACCGGCGGCACCCGGTGCTCGGCGTCCGGGCGGTTCTCATGGTTGCGGACGAGCCAGGTGCGTCCCCTCGCGGGGAAGGCGGCCATGCCGTCGAAGTTGCTCGGCACCGTCCCCTCCCCCGAACGCAGCGGCTCCCCCTCGCGGGACAGGACGGTGTATCGGAACCCGCGCGGCAGGTCCAGCACACCCTTCGGGTCGGGCACCAGCGGCCCGTACCCCTCACGGCCGCCGATCGGCGCGGCGGCCGCGTCACCGGCGAACAGTTCCTCGACGGCGCCGGTGAAGGCGATCCCCACCCCCACCGCACCCGTCCCGGCCAGGACCCGGCGGCGCGAGACCGACATGAGCACACTCCCTGGTGGACGATCAAAGACCTTCCACGGCCGTTGTAACACGCGTCACAGCACAGGCATATGGCAGACCTGCACAGTCCCCCCGAACCCGGAGCGCCCCGGCCGCGTCCGTGGATCGACACAGATTCCGGTCATGAGACCGGGCCCGATCGCTGTGATTCCACGTCGACGAGGTGGGCGACGACCGTGTCGGTCATGGCGGCGAGGGCGTCCACCTGCTCGGGGGTCAGCAGGTCGATGAGGTGGCGCCGCACGGACGCCACGTGACGAGGTGCGGCCTCCTCGATCGTCCGGCGGCCCTCGCCGGTGAGGACGATGACCGCGGCGCGGCCGTCGGCGGGACTGGTGTCGCGGGCGACCAGCCCGCGCCGCTGCATCCGGGTCACATGGTGCGACAGGCGGCTCGGCGACCAGCGCATGTGCGCGGCGAGGTCGGTCAGCCGCATCCGGGCGCCGGGCGTCTCGGAGAGGTTCGACAGCACGTCGTAGTCGGCCTCCGACAGGCCCGAGTCGGCCGCCAGGTCGCCGGCGAGCTGCCGGTCGAGCAGCAGGGACAGGCGCCGGTAGCCGCGCCAGGCGCGGTCTTCGGCGGGGGTGAGCCAGCGCGGTTCGTCCATGGCGCCATCTTATTTGACATGTCATGTACCGCCTCCGTATTTTTTTTGACATGTCAAATAAGTGGCGGCGGCTGGGCGGCCTGTACGCCGGGCTCGTCCTCTTCGGCGTAAGCATCGGGCTGATGGTCCGCGCCGGACTGGGACTCGACCCGTGGGACGTCCTCCACCAGGGCCTCGCCGGACGGACCGGCCTGCCGCTCGGCTGGATCGTCAACCTCACCGCCGTCCTGGTGCTGCTGCTGTGGTTCCCGCTGCGCCAGCGGCCCGGGCTCGGGACGGTCAGCAACGTGATCGTCGTGGGCCTCGCCGTCGACGCGACCCTGGCGGCCGTCGCCGAACCGCACCATCTCGGCTGGCGGGTCGCGTTCCTCGTGACCGCCATCGTCGGCAACGGCGCGGCGACGGGCCTGTACATCGGCGCGGGCCTCGGTCCCGGGCCGCGGGACGGGCTCATGACCGGCCTCGCCGCACGCGGCCACTCGATCCGGGTCATGCGCACCGCGATCGAGGCCACCGTCCTGGTGCTCGGCTGGCTGCTCGGCGGCACCGTCGGAATCGGGACCGTCCTCTACGCGGTGAGCATCGGACCCCTCGCCCAGTTCTTCATCGCCAAACTGGAGGTACGACCATGCGCTACGGCCTGAACATCTCCACCTCGGCCGCCCCCGGCGCCGACCCGGCCGCCGACGCCCGCAAAGCCGAGGAACTCGGCTTCGACTTCGTGTCCGCCTCGGATCACCCCTGCACCGCGCACCCGACCATGGAGACCTGGACGATGCTGTCGTGGATCGCCGCGGCGACGTCCAGGATCGGCGTGGCCACCCGCGTCCTGGGCGTCCCCTACCGCAACCCCGCCATGGTCGCGAAGATGGCCGAGACGCTCGACCGGCTGTCCGGCGGGCGGCTGGTGCTCGGGCTCGGCGGCGGATACTCCGACGACGAGTTCCGCGCCTTCGGCATGCGCGTCCCCACCCCGCGGGACAAGATCGACGGTCTTGAGGAGGCCGTCCGCATCGCCCGCGGCCTGTGGTCCGAACCGGCCTTCACCTTCCGGGGCCGGCTGCACCACACCGACGCGGCCGACCTGGAGCCCAAACCCGGGCGCCGCATCCCGATCTGGCTCGGCACCTTCGGGCCGAGGGCGCTCGACCTCACCGGACGGCTGGCCGACGGGTGGATCCCGTCCCTCGGCTTCGCCCCGCCCGACAAGGCCAGGGCCATGCGAGAGCGCGTCCTGGCCGCCGCCGAAGCCGCCGGCCGGGACCCCGCCGACATCACCTGCGCCTACAACGTCGGCGTCCGCGTCGGCGAGCACGCCGGCGACGAGCCCGGCACGGTGAGCGGCCCACCCGACGCCGTCGTCGAGAGGCTCCTCGGCTTCGCCGCCATGGGCTTCACCACGTTCAACTTCATGCCCACCGGTCCCGGGCCCGGCGAGCAGGCCGAGCGGCTCGCCCAAGAGGTCCTCCCCGAACTCCGCAAGGAGACGACGGCCCCGACCGCGTGACCTCCCACGCCCGCGCCGGCGTCAGTCGGCGCTGGCGACGGGGAGGGTGCGGAGGCGGAAGGTCGCCAGGAGCGTCGCGGCGACGGCGACCAGGGCCAGCAGCGTGACGGCCAGGGGCAGGCCGACCGTCGACGTCACCGGCGACGCGTCCGTGAGGGCGTCGGTGAGCGACAAGGACCACTGCTGGACGGACGCCGACTTGGCGCCCGGCGCGAAGCTGCCGAGGAGGGTCTCCCAGACCAGCGCGTACAGCAGACCGATCGTGACGGCGTTGCGGCTCATGACGCCGAGGGCGACGAACACCGCGCTGTAGGTGACGCCGCCGGCCAGGACGCCGATCGCGAAAGCGGGCGTCACCTGCGCGGTCGTGCCGATCAGGACGAGACCCGCCAGCAGCGTCGGGACGACCGCGAACACCGTCACCAGGACGATCGCGACGACCAGCTTGGTCAGCACGACCACCTCGCGCGGGATCGGCTTCGTCAGCACGTACATGATCTGGCCGTCGTCGATCTCCGGCCCGATCACGCCCGTCCCGGCGATCAGCGCGAGCAGGGGCAGCAGGGTCGCGAGCCCGAAGTTCTGCAGGACGTGCGCCGAGAGGTCCAGGTCGTTGTTGCCGGTCGCGCGCAGGATGACCGACAGGACCAGCAGGAGCACCGGCAGGCCCAGCAGGAGCAGCGCCCGCTTGCGGCCGAGCATCGCCCGGAACGTGATCACCGCGATGGTCGGGTTCATCGTGCCACCAGGTAGGAGAAGACGCTTTCGAGGGACTCGTCCGCCGGGGAGACCTCCCAGAGGCGCACGTCCGCGTCGCGGGAGACCTGCGGGAGCAGCCAGGTGAAACGCTGGAAGTCGACGGCCTCGATCTGCAGGCCCTTGTCGGTGAGCTGCACGCTGCGGGCCGAGCCGTCCGCGATGATGGCGGCGGCGAGCCGGCGGTCGTCGGACGAGCGGACGAGGAATATGTGCGGCCGGTCGGTCATCAGCCGGCGGATCTTGCGGAAGTCGCCGGACGCGGCGTGCCGGCCGGCGACGATCACCTCGATGTGGCTGGCGAGCCGCTCCACCTCCTCCAGGATGTGGGAGGAGAACAGGATGGTGCGGCCCTCGTCGGCCATCCGGCGGATGAGGTCCATCAGCTGGAGCCGCTGCCGCGGGTCCATGCCGTTGAACGGCTCGTCCAGCAGCAGGACGGGCGGGTCGTGCACCAGGGCGGACGCCATCTTGATGCGCTGCTTCATGCCCTTGGAGTAGTTGCCGATCTGGCGTCCGGCGGCGTAGTCCATCTCCACCAGGCCGATCGCGCGGCGGGCGGCGGCGGACGGGTCGGGCAGCTTGTGCAGCTTCGCCATCGCGAGGATGAACTGCTCGCCGGTGAGGAAGTCGTAGGCGGCCTCCCGCTCCGGGACGAGGCCCAGGCTGCGGTAGACGCCCGGGTTCTGCCAGATCGGCGTCCCGTCCAGCGTGACGGTGCCGGACGACGCCGCGAGGAACCCGCCCATCATGTGGATGAGCGTCGACTTGCCCGCGCCGTTCGGGCCGAGGAGCCCGGTGACGCCCGGCCCGACCTTCATCGAGACGCCGTTGACGGCGACGACGTTGCCGTACCAGCGAGACACGTTCTCCAGAACCAGCTCACTCGGACGCCGCGCCACACCCCCCGGCTCGCTCCGCTCCATCGGATGCCCTGTGGGGGGACGACCCCCCACACCCCCCGGCTCGCTCCGCTCGTTCATGAGAGGCCCGCCTTCCGGAAACGGCGGTACAGGACCGCGATCGAGCCGGCGACGATGACGGCGCACAGCGCCAGCGCGACGACGCCGCCGGTGACGCCGGGCGCGATGCCGGGCGAGGACGACTCGGCGCCGAGCAACCTGACCTGGACGATGTCCACCAGGTTGAACGGGGCCGCCAGCCCGATCCAGCCCTGGAGGGTGAAGTTGGTCCGCGCCTCGGCGATCCCCTGGACGATGCCGACGAACGCGGTGCTGAGCATGTAGACGGCGATGACCGCGGCGACGCCGAAGCCGCGCCGCGGGGTGAACGCCGCGACCACCATCCCGATCGCCGACAGGACGAGCGCGTACAGCACGCAGCCGACCAGGGCGCCGAGGTACTCCAGGAGCTGCTGCCCCGAATCGGGCGCCTTGGCGACGAGACCGCCGACGTACAGGAGGGTGACGGGCGCCGCCATCAGAGCGAACAGCGCGGTCGCCATCGCGGCGCCCTTCGCCAGGACGAAGTCGAGGTGCCCGACGGGTCGCGAGAAGTACAGCGGGATGACGTGGAAGCGCACCTCCCGCGAGGCCAGCACCGGCGCCTGCGTGGCCAGGAAGATCGCCACGATGACCTGCATGACGTTGGCGTACGCGGAGTACGGGATCAGCGCGTCGTCCTCCTTGGTGAAGGCGAACGCGGCGACCGACCCGGCGGCGGGCAGCATCATGAGGCCCGCGACCAGAAACGGCATGATCTTCGCGCGGGCGGGCCGGCCGAGACCGAAGGCGGCGCGCAGGTTGTGGACGTACAGGGACCGCAGCACGTAGGCGCGGCCGTTGCGGCGGCCCTCGTAGTGGCGGTAGCCGATGTCGTGGATCGTGCTGGTGCTCATCGGTACGCCTCCTGCGGGACGGTTCCGGCCGCCTGCGCTCCAGGAGCGTCCGCCTGGAAGACCTCTTCGATGTGGTGGCGGCGCTGCTCCATCCGGATCAGCCGCAGCCCCAGGTCGGCGACGCCGTCGCGGATCAGGTCGTAGGTCGTCTCCCCGGCGATGTCGACGACGAGGAACCGGCCCTCCGGGTGGACGGACACGCCCTGGTCGTAGAGGTGCTGCCCGAGCGTGTCGCGTCCCTCGTCCACCTCGACGGTGAGGACGCCGCTGGCGGTCGTGTACGCCTCGACGGCCTGGGAGCGCAGCAGCTTCCCGCCGTCGATGATGACGACGTGGTCGCAGACCCGTTCCAGCTCGCCCAGCAGGTGGGACGTGACGAGGACGCTGATCCCGAACTCGGCGCCGATGCGGCGGATCAGGTCGAGCATCTCGTCGCGTCCGGCGGGGTCGAGGCCGTTGGTGGGCTCGTCCAGGAACACGAGCTTCGGGTCGTGGACGAGGGCCTGCGCGAGCTTCACCCGCTGCCGCATCCCGGTGGAGTACCCGCCGATGGGGCGGTAGCGCTCCTCGTACAGGCCGACATGCCGGAGCGTGTCGGCGGCGCGTTCGCGGGCCGCGGTCGGGGGCAGCCCGCACATCCGGGCCATGTGCACGACGAACTCCGTCGCGGACACGTCCGGGGGCAGGCACTCGTACTCGGGCATGAACCCGACGCTCTCCCGGATCCGCAGGCCCTCGCGCGCGATGTCGAGGCCGAGGACGGTCGCGGTGCCGGACGTCGGCGGCAGCAGCCCGAGCAGGATCTTGATGAGGGTCGACTTGCCGGCGCCGTTGGCGCCGACCAGCCCGACGACGCCCGGCTCGACGGCCACGGAGAGGTCGTCCAGGGCGGTCACCCGGGGGAACCTCATCGTCAGGCCCTGGGTGGCGATGATCGGCATGGTTACGAACCTAGCGTCTGGCAGGACGCGGCACGTCAACCTAAAGGGCGATACAGAGGGGCCATTGGTCCGCCGCCGGATCGACCTAAGTTCGCCCCCTGGTCCCACACCGATCCATGCGGTTTGATCGACTATCTGGGTAGATGTCGATAGATACCGGGTGGTGAGGGCATGGTGCGGACGGCCGTGCGTACGGCTGTGGCGGGCCTCGCGCTCGCCGTCCCGCTGGCGGCGGGCTGCGACGCCGGCGTGGGTCTCTCGGAGAGCGGTTCCCCGCCGTCGGGCGGTACCGGGTCCTCGGGCGGCGCCGGGCCCTCGTCCGGCGACGAGGCCCGTGCCCGCGCCGCCCTTTCCGGGCTGAAGATCGCGTCCGAGGGCGGCGGCGACGGCTACGAGCGCGAAAAGTTCGGGACGCGCTGGAAGGACATCGACCGCAACGGCTGCGACCAGCGCAACGATGTCCTCGCCCGCGACCTGGCGGACGTCGGCAAGAGGGGCGACTGCGTCGTCATGACCGGCCGCCTCCGCGACCCCTACACCGGCAAGGACATCACCTTCGCCAAGAAGGACGCCGCCGAGGTCCAGATCGACCACGTCTACCCGCTCGCGCTCGCCTGGCGGATGGGCGCCTCAGACTGGAGCGAGGACGAGCGGGAGAAGTTCGCCAACGACCACGGCAACCTCCTCGCCGTGTGGGGCGTGCCCAACCGGCAGAAGAGCGACTCCGGGCCCGGCGAATGGAAGCCGCAGAAGAGCTTCCAGTGCGCTTACGCGATCAGGTACATCGCCGTCGCCGACAAGTACGCACTGCCCGTGACCCGCGCCGACCACGCCGCCCTCCAGGACTTCCTCGGACGCTGTTAGCCCAGCGCGGTGCGGACGACGCCGGCGAGGTGTTCGGCGACCGACTGCGCCTGGTCCTGCGACGCCGCCTCGACCATCACGCGGACCATCGGCTCGGTGCCGCTGGGCCTGATCAGCACCCGTCCCGTGTCGCCGAGGCCCTCCTCGGCTGCGGCGACGGCCGCGGCCAGTTCCGGCGACGTCTTCGCCTGGGACTTGTCGACGTTCCGGACGTTGATGAGCACCTGCGGCAGCCGCGTCATCACCTTCGTCAACTCGTCCAGCGGACGGCCCCGGCGGACCATCGCGGCGAGCAGGTGCAGGCCGGTCAGGACGCCGTCGCCGGTCGTGGCGTGGTCCAGCATGATCACGTGGCCGGACTGCTCGCCACCGAAGCCGAAACCGCCCTCTTTCATCGCCTCCAGGACGTACCGGTCACCGACCGCGGTCTCCACCACGGCGATCCCGGCCTCACGCATCGCGAGCTTGAACCCGAGGTTCGACATCACGGTCGCGACCACGGTATCGGCGGCCAGCGACCCCGCCTCCCGCAGGTCCAGCGCCAGGATCGCCATGATCTGGTCGCCGTCCACGACCTCGCCGGACGCCGTCACGGCCAGGCAGCGGTCGGCGTCGCCGTCGTTCGCGATGCCCGCGTCGGCGCCGTGCTCCTCGACGGCTTTGCGCAGCGCGTCGAGGTTCGTGGAGCCGCAGCCGGAGTTGATGTTCAGGCCGTCCGGCGCCGTCCCGATCGTGAACACCTCCGCGCCGGCGCGGCGCAGCGCCTCCGGCGCCACATCGCAGGACGCGCCGTTGGCGCAGTCGACCACGACCCGCAGGCCGTCCAGCGACACCGGGAGCGTCGACAGCAGGTGCGCCACATACTGCTCGACCGCGCCGTGCGCATCCCGGACCCGGCCCACTCCGGCGCCGGTCGGCGGGTCCCACACCTCGCCGAGCCGCGCCTCGATGCGGTCCTCGATCTCGTCCGGCAGCTTGTATCCGCTGCGGTCGAAGAACTTGATGCCGTTGTCGGGGGCCGGGTTGTGCGACGCCGACAGCATCGCGCCGAGATCGGCGTCCAGTGCGTGCGTCAGATACGCGACGGCGGGCGTCGGCAGCACGCCGAGGCGCAGTACGTCCACCCCGGAACTCGCCAGGCCCGCCACCACGGCCGCCTCAAGGAACTCGCCGGAGGCCCGCGGGTCGCGCCCGACCACCGCGAGCGGCCGGTGACCTTTGAAGGCGCCCTGTTCGCCCAGCACCCGCGCCGCCGCGATGGACAGGTCCATGACGAGCGGGGCGGTCAGATCGCGGTTGGCGAGCCCTCGCACGCCATCGGTCCCGAACAGACGAGCCACAGTTCAACTCCCGATAGGACGAAAACCGCGCGGACGGGAAGCCGGGGTCACACCCCGCCGCGCCGCGCGGTGAGATCTGGTGGGCACCGAGTCTGCCATCCGTGTGCGGCGCACGCGGCCGCGATGACGGAGCCGGCCTCGGACGGAGCCCGGAGAACAGGACGAGCCGCCGCACCCGGTCCGCCGGCCCACGCGGGCCGGCGGTTGGAAACCACGGGTGCGACGGCTCGTACCGTCGATCAACGCTTGCTGTACTGGGGAGCCTTACGGGCCTTCTTGAGACCGGCCTTCTTGCGCTCCGGCACCCGCGCGTCACGGGTGAGGAAGCCGGCCTTCTTCAGCGCCGGGCGGTGCTCGATGTTCGCGAACTGCAGCGCGCGGGAGATGCCGAGACGCAGCGCACCGGCCTGGCCGGTGGTGCCGCCGCCGTTGACGCGCGCGAGCACGTCGAACTGTCCCTCCAGGCTCAGCAGCACGAACGGCTCGTTCACGATCTGCTGGTGGACCTTGTTCGGGAAGTACTGGTCCAGGGTACGGCCGTTGATCTTCCACTGGCCGGTGCCGGGGACGATGCGGACCCGTGCGATGGCCTGCTTGCGGCGGCCGGTGCCGGCGGCGGGGCCGGTCGCGACGGGCTGGCCGAGGAAGCTCTCTCCGGCGGCCTCGGGCGTCTCGGTGCTGTACTCGGACGGCGCGTCCTCGTACGACTCGACCTGCTCGGTGCCGGCCTCGGCGCCCGGCTCGGTGGTTTCGTCCACGGTTCTCCTTGGGTTTTCTAGCCAGGGCGGCTGGCCCGTCCTGCGGGTGCCCCGGCGGCCTCGGGTTCCAGGATGCGCACGATCGGCTCGTGCGCGGATGTCACTTGCTGATCTGGCTGATCTGGGTGATCTCGAACGGAACCGGCTTCTGCGCCTGGTGCGGGTGGTCCGGCCCGGCGTAGACCTTCACCTTGCCGAACATCTTCCGGCCGAGGGAGTTCTTGGGCAGCATGCCCTTGATCGCCTTCTCGACGGCGCGCTCGGGGTTCTTGGCCAGCAGCTCGGTGTAGGACACCGAACGCAGGCCGCCCGGGTAGCCGGAGTGCCGGTAGGCCCGCTTGCGCTCGGCCTTGTTGCCGGACAGCGACACCTTGTCGGCGTTCACGATGACGACGAAGTCACCGGTGTCGAGATGCGGAGCGTAGATCGGCTTGTGCTTACCCCGAAGCAGCTGCGCGACCTGACTGGCGAGACGGCCCAGCACGACATCGGTCGCGTCGATGACGTACCACTGACGCTGGACGTCAGCGGGCTTAGGGGTGTACGTGCGCACGGTCGTAGGCCTTCGTTTCTCGTCGACTTCTCAGCGGTTTCGGTCCTCGCCCACCCTTGCGGGCGGGTGATAGTTCTCAGCGGAATCCTGCTCGCGCCGATCAGAAACCTCGTCCGACCTGGCGCTCCGGGAGGCCGGCGCCCGTACCGGCGCCCACGCCTGCAGCGCGAGCACTCCGGGGCACACCGACACGTCGTCGCGTCGCCTGGACGCCCGCACCGCGCAGGCGTCGACGCACACAACAAAGACGCAGAATACCTGGCCGCGCAGAGAAGAGCAAAGCAGCGACGCGGCCGCCGCGGCGGGCCCGCGTACACGGCCGTCAAGGCGGTGACATCGCCTTCTCGACGGTTCCAGCCCTCCCGGTGGACGGTCGGCACCCTGATGATCACACTATGTAGTGGTTTCGATCTTTTTCGGGCGATCTCCGTTACCGGATGTACATAAGACGATATTGTCCCCGGCGACCAGGTCCACGCCGGCTCCGGCCGGCCCGCACACGGGAGCCCCCGCTGTCTACTCCCCGCAGACCAGGCGAACCCGCCGGACGCCGCCGCCCCGGACACACCGGGCGGGACGGCGCCGCACCCCGTGACGCCGCCATGCGCGGCCCCTACCCCTCGCGCGACGAACTCGTCGCCGGTGGGCCGCGCCGCACCGGTTCCCACGCGGGACCGCCTGCCGGCGGCGGCCGCCGGCCCCAGGGCGGCAGGCCCCCGGGCGGCCGGCCGCCGGGCAAGGGACGCAAGCGTTCCCGGGCGAAGGGCATGACCGGCATCGTGGTGGCCGTCACCGCGTCCGGCCTCGCCATCAGCACCGGCGTGGCGATCGACCGTTTCCTGCTGCCCGAACTCCGGTCCGAGCGGACGTCCGCGTCCGGGCCCGACACGCGGCCGTCCACCGTGATCCCGCCCGGTCCGCAGAGCGACCCGTCGACCACCCCCGAGACGGCCGGCGCGGGCGGTGCGCGGCCGTCCAGCGCCCCGGCGCCGACCGCGGACGTGCAGACGCCGCCGCTGAAGGCGATGCGCGACCCGAGCCGCCCGACCGCCGAGCCGTCCAAGTCCGGTGAGCCTCCGGCGTCGAGCAGCAAGCCGTCCAGTGGCGGCACCTCCTCCGGAGGCTCGGGTGGCTCGTCCACGGGATCGTCCGGCGCCGAGACGGCCGTGGTGTCGCTCACCAACTCCGAGCGCGCCAAGGCCGGCTGCAAGCCGCTGCACATCGACCAGCGGCTCGTCACCTCGGCCCGGAAGCACTCCGCCGACATGGCCGCCAACAACTACTTCTCGCACACGTCGCAGAACGGCGACAGCCCGTGGAAGCGGATGGAGGCCGCCGGCTACCCGAGCCCCGGCGCGGAGAACATCGCCAAGGGCTACCCCACCCCGGCGGCCGTGATGGAGGGCTGGATGAACAGCCCGGGGCACCGGGCCAACATCCTGAACTGCGACCTGCGCGCCATCGGCGTGGGCAAGGCATCCGGCTCCGGCGGGCCCCTGTGGACGCAGAACTTCGGCTGGAAGTGACCCGCCACCGCTCCGGCAGGTGACCTTCGGCAAATCACCGGCGTCCGATTCGCCCCCATGTCATGGTGGGTGTTCCGAAGGTCCAGAGTCCTGAACGAGGAACGGTAAGGTCCAACCCATGGGTTATCCGGGCGATCAAGGCAAGCCCGGCGGCCGGCCTCACCGGCAGCCGCCGCACACGCCGTACGGACCCGGAGCCGAAGCGCCGCCGTACGGCCATGCCGGCAACGAAGCCCCGTTCGCGCCACGCGATGCGGGGCCCGGCGCGATGCCGCCAGGCGGCGGCCCGCCGGGCGGGCCGTTCGGCGGCGAGCCCTTCGACGGAGACCAGTTCGACGGGGACCAGTTCGACGGGGACCGGTTCGAGGACCCCTACGGTGCCGCCGCGGGCCTGCCGCCCATGCCGTCCGGGCCGCCCCCGCCGGAACGGCGCCGCAACCTGCCACTGATCATCGGTGGCGCGGCGGTCGCGGGGCTCCTGCTCATCGCCGGCGGCATCGGACTGTCGTCGGTGCTGGAGGGCGACTCCGAGCCGGAGGACGCGAAACCGTCCCAGGCCGCGACGCCGACGCCCACGCCGAGCCCCACGAAGCCCGTCCTGGCGGCGGTCAAGCTCAAGAACCGCATCACCGACCCCAAGCCGCTGACGGCCAAGGAGGTCTTCGGCAACGGGAAGTTCGAGGCGCGCGGTCACAAGTACGTGCGGACGGCCGTCAGCTCCAAGAAGAGCTGCACCGGCGTCGTCGGCGGCAGGGCCCTGGAGAAGGCCCTCAAGCAGGGCGACTGCACGCAGGCGCTGCGCGCGACCTACGCGCTGACGAAGGGCCAGCTCATCGGCACCGTCGGCGTGTTCAACCTCGAGACCGAGGCCGCCGCCGCGAAGGCCGTGAAGGCCGCCGCCGACAAGGACGCCTTCCTGCAGGCACTGCCGGGCAAGGGCATCACCAGGACCAACGGCAGGGGCGAGGCGCTCGGCACCTCGCAGGCCCGCGGCCACTACCTGCTCATGACGTGGGTACAGCGGCCGGACGGCAAGAAGATCGCAAAGAAGTACCATGATGCCGTCCGCATCTTCGGTGTGGAGATGGTGAAGGGCAGCAACCTGGCGCTGGCCCTGCACTACAGGGAAACCGAAGGCAAGCCCCTCCAAAAGTGACCGGTTTGAATACCCTCTCTGCCTATGTCTGGACCTAGAGACACCCGGGACTCCGCCGAGCAGGCGGGGACGTCCGCCGTCCCCGCCGACTCGGTGCCGCCCAGCTTCGGCGGCGCGGTCCCCCCGGCCGACCCGCCTCCGGCGGACGCCGTGCCGCCCGCCGGCGAGGCGGAGCCCACGGCGTCCGCATCCATCCGGCTGCCCGCGTTCGGCCTGCAGGCCCCATGGTGGGCCGCCGAATCCTCGGAAACGGCCCCGCCCGCCGAAGAGGCGCCCGCCGAAGCCCCGGTCCCGGAGGAGGCATCCGCCGAGGCATCGGACGACGAGATCGTCTTCGGTGCCGGCGAACCCGCCGCGGACGGTCCGGTCGGCCCCGAGGCCACCGGTGTCCCGCCCGGGACGCTCGTCGCCGGAGTCGGCGTCCCCAACATCGACTCCCGCCGGGCCGTCCCCGCCGAGCCGATCGTCAAGCGCCCTTTGGCGGACGGCGACACCGACCCCGACGGTTTCTCCGCCGTCCAACCGGACGACGGCGCACCGGCGAACGCCGGCGATGAATCCCCGGACGCCCCCGAACACGAAAAGACAGAGGACGAAGCCGCAGTGGACGACACCGTCGTGAAGAACGCGGCGGAAGACCGCCCCTCCGAGGCGGCCCCGCTCTCCGAAGCGACGGCGGCCGCGACGGCGGAGACCGCGGAGCCCTCGGCCTTCGAGAAGGCCAAGCAGGCGGAGGACGCGTCCGCCGCTTCGCTCGGGCCGGTCCTCGAACCGGACGCGATCCTGCCGGTCGGCGTCACGCCGCCCACCGGCAGCGGACCGTTCCCGCAGGCCGAGCCGTCCGAGGAAGCCGCGGTGACCGCCGAGCAGGCCGCCGTGATCGCGCCGATCTACCACGTGGAGGGCGGCGTCCCGCTCGACACGCCGCCACCGCCCGGCGGGCCTCCCCCCGCCACGCCCAAGAGCGGCGGCGGCAAGCGCCGGCCGCTGCTGATCGGCGGTGGCGCGGCGGTGATCCTCGCGGCGGCCGTCGCCCTGTTCACCATCGGCGGGACGGACTCCAGCGGCGACCAGGCCACGGACGTGAAGGCCACCGAGTCACCGGCCGCGGCGAAGCCCACCCCGGCGGACACGCCGTCCCCCGCCCCGCCCATCCCCACCACGGGTGTGGACATCACCAACGAGCGGACCGACACCAAGCCGCTCGCGTTCAAGGACGTGTTCCCCACCGGGGTCGTCAAGCTCGGCGGGCGGACCTTCGCCCTCGACCGCTGGTCGCTCAACCGTGACGTGTCGTACGCGGCCAGGGGCTCCATGCTCCAGGTGCTCACCCAGGAGAAATGCCGCAAGATCATCCGTGCGACGTTCATCGACCGGTCCCGGTCGCTGGCCGTCACGTCCGGGATCGCGGTCATGCCGACGAAGGAGTCCGCGCTCAGGGTCAGCCAGGCCGGGGACCCCGCCCGGTACGAGTGGTTCCGCGGCATGGGCAGCAAGCACAACCCCGACCTGGACCGGGCGGGCGGGTACGCCGCCGCGACGGTCCGCGGACGGTACGTCGCCTACGCCTACGTCCAGTGGGCGAACGGCAAGAACGCCCAGCCCGGCGACCCGGTGATCAAGCAGGCGGCCCAGCAGTTCCTGGACTACGACCTCCGCCCGATCATGGCCCGCGCCCGCGGCTAGCCCCGCGCCTCCAGGTCGGTCGCCGCCGGGGTCGGCTCCGCGCCGGCCGCGGCGGCGGCGTTGAGCGTCCGGACGCGGCGCGTCTCCTGCGCGCGCCTGGCCAGGCTGTCGTCGTCCGGGTAGCGGATCTCCTCCAGCGACAGCCCGTGCGCGGACACCACGGTCACCCCCGAGTCGCGGACGCGGGCGGCCAGCACCTCGGCGGGCCACTCGACCTCGCGGCGGCCGTCCCCGACCATCAGCAGCGCACCGATGAGCGCGCGGACCATCGAATGGCAGAACGCGTCCGCCTCCACGGTCGCGAGAGCGAGATACGGGTCGCGCTCATCGCGGGCCCACTCGTAGCGCAGCAGTTCCCGGATGGTCGTCGCGCCCTCCCGCCTGCGGCAGTACGCGGCGAAGTCGGCCTCCCCCACCAAGCGCCGCGCGGCCTCGTTCATCCGATCCAGGTTCAGCGGACGCGGATGCCACAGCACGTCGTGGCGGCGCAGCGGCTCCACACCGAACGGGTTGTCGCACACCCGGTACACGTAGCGGCGCGACAGTGCCGAGAACCGCGCGTCGAACCCCTCCGGGGCGATCGACACGCGCCATACCCGCACATCGGGCGGCAGCAGCCCCGCGAGGCGGCGCGGCATCGTCCCGTTGATCGCCGAGTACGCCGCGACGGGCACCACCAGATGGGCGACCTGCCCCCGGGCATGGACGCCGGCGTCCGTACGGCCGGCGACGGTGAGCATGGGCGGCGGGTCCAGGCGCAGCATGCGCGCCAGCGCGTCCTCGATGACGCCCTGGACGGTGCGCTGGTTCGGCTGTCTCGCCCAGCCCGCGAAGTCCGACCCGTCGTAGGAGATGTCGAGCCGGAGTCGTACAAGAGCGGTCATGTCAGCCGATTGATCCTTTTGCGTCACTGCCTGTTCCGTTCCCCCATGAGCCGCTCCGCTCGATGGGCACTCCCCTGACACGCTCGCCAGCGATGCGTCGCCCCCCTGACATGACCATGTGATCAAGTCTGGCAAATGTAAGGCCCGCCGTCCCGGAGGGGGAGCGGCGGGCCTCTTCATCATGTCGGCCGAAACCGTCAACGCAATGGCCAAGGGGATCGGCGACCCCGCACGCGCGGGGAGCAATCCTCCAGCGACAGCCCTTCTGCGGGCGCCACGGGACCGTCCCCACGTAGGCGGGAGGCACCCTTGGCAATCAGGGCTTTACTTAGCGTCGCCCTCGTTGTCTTCGTCGTCCCCGGCTTCCGCCGCCTCGGCCTTGGTGTCCTTGGCCTCGGGCTCGGCCTTGCTGAGGGTGACGTCACCCTCGGCGGGAAGCTCTTCCTCGCTGAGCTCCGGCGCCGGGGCGGCCTTGGCTGCCGGCATCTGCTCCTGCACCAGCTCGATCACGGCCATCGGGGCGTTGTCGCCCTTCCGCGGACCGATCTTGGTGATGCGGGTGTAGCCGCCGGGACGGTCGGCGAAACGCGGCGCGATCTCGGTGAAGAGCTCGTGCAGGACGCCCTTGTCGCGGATCGTCCTCGCCGCAAGGCGACGGTTGTGCAGGTCGCCCTTCTTCGCCTTGGTGATCAGCTTCTCCGCCAGCGGACGCACCCGCCGGGCCTTGGCCTCGGTGGTGGTGATCCGGCCGTGCTCGAACAGCGCGGTCGCCAGGTTCGCCAGCATCAGCTTCTGGTGCGCAGCGCTGCCGCCGAGGCGGGCGCCCTTGGTGGGCTTGGGCATGGTGCTTCCTTTCTGCGCCGGCCGTACCAGGTACCGGCGTCAGCTGGTTCCGGACGGCCGGGGAACGCGCCCCCGGCCGCCGGAATCGGGTTTGTCAGTACTGCTCGGTCTCGGCGTAGCTCTGGTCGTCGTCGCCGTAGTTGTCCGCCGCCGCACTCGGGTCGAATCCGGGCGGGGAGTCCTTCAGCGACAGGCCCATGTCGTTGAGCTTCTGCTTGACCTCTTCGATCGACTTGGCGCCGAAGTTGCGGATGTCGAGCAGGTCCTGCTCACTGCGGGCGACGAGCTCGCCCACCGAGTGGATGCCCTCGCGCTTGAGGCAGTTGTAGGAGCGGACCGTGAGGTTCAGCTCCTCGATCGGCAGGGCCAGGTCCGCGGCGAGCGCGGCGTCCGTCGGGGACGGGCCCATGTCGATGCCCTCGGCCTCGACGTTGAGCTCCCGGGCGAGGCCGAACAGCTCGACGAGGGTCTTGCCGGCGGAGGCGACCGCGTCGCGCGGCAGCATCGACTGCTTGGTCTCCACGTCCAGGATGAGGCGGTCGAAGTCGGTGCGCTGCTCGACTCGGGTCGCCTCGACCTTGTAGGTGACCTTCAGCACGGGCGAGTAGATGGAGTCGATCGGGATCCGGCCGATCTCCTGGCCCGGCTGCTTGTTCTGCGCGGCCGAGACGTAGCCGCGGCCGCGCTCGACCGTCAGCTCCATCTCCAGCTTGGCCTTGTTGTTCAGCGTGGCGATGTGCAGGTCCGGGTTGTGGACCTCGACGCCCGCCGGCGGCGCGATGTCGGCCGCGGTCACCTCGCCCGGGCCCTGCTTGCGCAGGTACATGACGACGGGCTCGTCGTGCTCGGACGAGACGACGAGCTCCTTGAGGTTCAGGATGATGTCGGTGACATCCTCCTTGACCCCGGGCACGGTGGAGAACTCGTGCAGGACGCCCTCGATCCGGATGCTGGTGACGGCCGCACCGGGGATCGAGGAGAGCAGGGTACGACGCAGCGAGTTGCCGATCGTGTAGCCGAAGCCCGGCTCCAGCGGCTCGATGGTGAACCGCGACCGGTACTCGTCGACCTGCTCTTCGGTGAGAGTGGGACGCTGAGCGATGAGCATGGTGGTGCCTTCTTTCCGCGGTGCCCGCTATTTGACTACCGCAGTGTTCTCTTGAGTGTTCCCCGAACCGCCGGGATCCCACGGGACGAACCGCAGAATCCCGGCGGGAGGCAGAGCTCCTACTTGGAGTAGAGCTCGACGATCAGCTGCTCCTGGACGGGAGCGTCGATCTGCTGCCGGACCGGCATCGAGTGCACGAGGATCCGCATCTTCTCGCCGTCCACCCCGAGCCACGCCGGGACGGGACGGTCGCCGACCTCGGCCTTGGCGACCTGGAACGGCGTCATCTCCATCGACTTGGGCTTGACGTCGACGATGTCGGCCTCGCCCACCAGGGCCGACGGGATGTCGACCTTCTTGCCGTTGACCCGGATGTGGCCGTGGCGGATGAGCTGACGGGCCATGTCGCGCGACTTGGCGAAGCCCGCGCGGTAGACCACGTTGTCGAGGCGGCGCTCCAGGAGCGTGAGCAGGTTGTCACCCGTCTTGCCCTGCTGGCGGTTGGCCTCGACGTAGTAGTTGCTGAACTGCCGCTCCAGGACGCCGTAGATGCGCTTTGCCTTCTGCTTCTCACGGAGCTGCAGGAGGTACTCGGTCTCCTTCGGCCGACCGCGGCCGTGCTCACCCGGAGGGTAAGGACGGATCTCGATCGGGCACTTGGGGCCCTCGCACTTGCTGCCCTTGAGGAACAGCTTCATCTTCTCGCGGCGGCAGAGCTTGCAGTCCGCACCGGTGTAACGAGCCATTGTTCTAGATCTCCCCTGCTCAGACCCGGCGACGCTTCGGCGGGCGGCAGCCGTTGTGCGGAACGGGCGTGACGTCCTGGATCGAGCCCACCTCCAGGCCGGTCGCCTGCAGCGACCGGATGGCGGTCTCGCGGCCCGAGCCCGGGCCCTTCACGAAGACGTCGACCTTGCGCATGCCGTGCTCCATCGCGCGCCGGGCGGCGGCCTCGGCGGCCTGCTGCGCGGCGAACGGGGTGGACTTGCGCGAGCCCTTGAAGCCGACATGGCCCGAGGAGGCCCAGGAGATCACGTTGCCGTTGGGGTCGGTGATCGAAACGATCGTGTTGTTGAACGTGCTCTTGATGTGGGCGTGCCCGTGAGCGACGTTCTTCTTTTCCTTGCGGCGCACCTTCTTGGCGCCGACACGGCTCTTAGGAGGCATGTGCTCTCTCTACTCTTGAGGTCATCGATCCGGTGACGGCCCCGGTCAGGGACCGTGCGGACTACTTCTTGCCGACCTTCTTCTTGCCGGCCACGGTCTTCTTCTTGCCCTTGCGGGTACGCGCGTTGGTCTGCGTGCGCTGACCGTGCACGGGAAGCCCGCGGCGGTGCCGGATGCCCTGGTAGCACCCGATCTCGATCTTGCGGCGAATGTCCGCCTGGACCTCGCGTCGAAGATCACCCTCGATCTTGTAGTTCGACTCGATCCAGTCGCGGAGCTTGATGATCTCTTCGTCGCCCATCTGGTGGACGCGCAGGTCGCCGCTGATGCCGGTGCCCTCAAGGGTCTCCAGCGCCCGCGTACGGCCGATGCCGAAGATGTAGGTGAGAGCGACCTCCAGGCGCTTTTCGCGCGGGAGGTCGACGCCGAGGAGGCGTGCCATCGTGGGCAGTCCCTTCATTTCGCGGAGGTATGGACGCATCGCGTCCGCACACACCCTGCCCGGGTGGCGGCCCCGGCCTCCGGCGGTCCGAGGGTGCTCCTCCACACGACGGTGCCGTACGTCCGGTCAAGGGACGTACGGCCACGTGCGAAGGCTGCGATGCGCTTGCTGTTGTGCGGGCTGTGCGTCAGCCCTGACGCTGCTTGTGGCGCGGGTCGGAGCAGATCACCATGACCCGGCCGTGCCGGCGGATGACGCGGCACTTGTTGCAGATCTTCTTCACGCTCGGCTTGACCTTCACTGGGTCTCCTAGATCAGGGTCACCCCCGCGCCGCCACGCACGGGGAAGGCAACCCCAGTGGGATTGGTGGGTTTACTTGTAGCGGTAGACGATCCGACCGCGCGTGAGGTCGTAGGGGCTCAACTCCACAACGACGCGGTCGTCCGGCAGGATTCGGATGTAGTGCATCCGCATCTTGCCGCTGATGTGGGCGAGCACCTTGTGCCCGTTGTCGAGTTCCACCCGGAACATGGCGTTCGGGAGGGACTCGATGACGGTGCCCTCGATCTCGATGGCCCCTTCTTTCTTGGGCATGTCCTCCGCGCTTCACTGGTCGGCTCATTGGACTCGGCCCGGCTCTCCGCGAGGAGAATCGGCCACAACCCACCGCCACGACGCTTGACGCGTCCGGAACAGGGAATCGGGCGGCCGACGACGGACCGACAAAGGAGTCTACGTCAACCGGTCGCCTTATGCGAAATCAACGCATGATACGGGTCGGGAGACCGCTCCCGACCCAAGCATACCTCGCCTGCGCGTTGTACCTTTCGAGGAGAGATACGTCCGAGGAGGGTCAGCATGCCGAGCTATGACTTCGCGCTGATCCTCAGCCGTCCCCTCTACGAGGACGAACTGGACCCGCTGTTCGACCGCACGCACGGCGCGGTCACGGTGTCGATCATCAGCGAGCCCGAGTTCCGCTCGGCCGACCGTCCTCCAGCCACCCATCACCATCCGGCCGACCGCATGGGCAACGCATCCTGCTCCTGGGCGGGCCGCACCCTCGCGGTGGCGATCATGGAGGTCGTGGAGCACGTCGAGACCAGCGCGCCCGGCGTGCACGTCCTGCAGGTCGAGGCCGACCCGCTGCTGACGATCCGCGACATCAGCGAGCGGGTCGGGCGCTCCCTCGACTCGGTCCGGCACGCCATCACCGGTTCCCGCGGCGTCGCCGGCTTCCCCTCGTCGGAGATGTCGACCGCCGGCCACCGGCTGTGGCGCTGGTCCAAGGTGGCCGCCTGGTACGAGCTGGACGACCCGCAGCTCGTCGAGGCCAAGCCGACCGTCCAGGCGATCAACGGCTGGCTCGCCCTCCGCGACGTGGTGCCGGACGTGGCCCCCGCCCCCGAAGAGGTCACCTCGGCGTTGTCCCTGGTCATCCCGCACGTCGCCTGAGCGCCGGGCCGGGCGGCTCACCAGCCGGACGGACACCGCGCGGGTTCCGGCTCGACGACGGAGAACCAGGCGGACGGGATGACCCGGCCGTCCGGGAGCACATGCGTCTCCGGGCCGGCGGCCGGGTCGAAGCCGGCTCTCCACAGCGAGCGGACACACGCGAGGTTCTCCGGCTCCGCACCCGCCCGGACCTCGGTGATGCGCAGATGCAGCTGGGCGAGCGCGAGCCCGGCCGCGAACAGTTCGGCACCGAGCCCGCGGCCCCGGTACGCGGGGGCCAGGTAGCCGCCCAGCTCGCAGAGATCCGCGGACCGCGGGGTCAGCATGAGGGTTCCGGCGACCGTGCCGCGCTCGGGATCGATCGCCAGCATCCCCGTCTGCACGCACCGGCTCGGCAGCCCGAAACGGGCACGCCCGCCGGTCGCCGGCGCCGAGAGCAGGCGGTCGCGTTCGTCTTCGGCAACCAGGTCCTCCGGGCTCCAGCCGAGCCATCGCTGCGCCTCGGGATCGCTGCCGAGGGCCCCGGTGAGACGTGCGTCCGCCATCGTCAGCGAGCGGAGCAGCAGCCTGGGGGTCGTGATCACATGACGGCCGCGTGCGCATACGCGGCCCATCCCTTTGGGCTTCCATATCGCCTGCATGCGCATCCCTTCCGCCGCGGTTCGCCGGAAGGCAAGGTAGCGGTACGTCCCCGGCACGGGCGCCCGGGGCCGTCCGGGGCGTTGCGGCGGGGCCGGGTCGACAGTGGGGCCGTGCGGACGCGAAGATCGTCCCGGTACCCCCGGGGGTGGTTCGGGGGGTGCCTCGGCCGCGGGTCCGTGATGTGCTTGGGCAAGGGGGAAGGATCGATGGCGATCATCGCGCAGTTGAGCGATATCCACCTGGCCGCCGGACGCGACGGGCAGGTCGACGACGGTTCCGGGCCGGTCCGCGCGCTGCGGGCCGCCGTGTCGAGCCTGCTCTCGCTGCCCGCCCGCCCCGACGCCGTCGTGCTCACCGGCGACCTCGCCGACGGCGGGCGACCCGCCGAGTACGCCCGCCTGCACGCCCTGCTGTCCCCGCTGCCGATGGCCGTCTACCCGATGCCCGGCAACCACGACGACCGCGACGAGATGCGCAAGGTCTTCAACGACGTTCCGGCGGTCGCGGCGACGGGGAGCGCTCCACGGGCCCCCGTCCAATACGCCGTCGACGTCGCGGGCGTGCGGCTCGTCTGCTGCGACACCACCGTGGACGGCCATCCGCACGGGCACATGAGCGAGGACCGGCTCGCCTGGCTCGACACGACGCTCGGCGCCGCACCCCGCACCCCGACGGTCGTCGCCACCCATCATCCGCCGTTCCCCATCGGGATCCGGTTCATCGACGACATGCGGTTCGTCGACCCCGCCGGCTTCGCGTCCGTGATCGCCAGGCACCGGCAGGTGGTGCGGGTGATCTCCGGGCACGTCCACCGCGGCTCGGTCGGCTCCATCGCCGGGACCGTCAGCACCACCTGCCCCAGCACCTACCGGCAGCTGTTCCTCGACCTGACCCAGCCCGGGCGCGCCGCGGTCACCGGGGAACCCGCGGGGTTCGCCATCCACCTCGTCGGCGAGGACGGCACCGCCACCACGCATTTCGTCCCGACCGGGAACTACCGCCCCCTGATGGACGTCGAGTGACCCCCGGCGACGTGGCCCGCGACCCGTCCGGTCAGCAGTCGCCCGGCCGGTTGCCGAAGAGCGTGCGGATGAGCAGGACCGCGCCCCACGGTCCTATCACCCACACCCACCACGGGTAGACCCACCCGGCCGAGATCGCGATGATCAGCCAGACCGTGAAGTTGATCGCGCTGACCGTCGCCCACGTGGCCCACATCGCCCGGTTGCCGGTGATGTAAAGCTCCCGCGACGGGACCGTGGCGGGCGACGCGGTGCTCTTCCCCTGCGACGCCGGGACGGGAAGCTGGTAGAGGTCCTCCTCGGGCAGGTCCGCGGTGATCTCCTGGAGCTGCCCGACGGTCTTCGCGTCGTACACCGCGTCCAGCCGCTCCTGCAGCTCGTCCATCGTGATCCGGCCCTCGCCGCAGTGTTCCCGCAGGCTCGCCGCCACCCGGTCGCGGTCGGCGTCCGAGGCCCGGAAGTCAGGGTTCGGCGCCATGGTTCCTCCGCTCAGCAAGAAGCATCAATTCCCATTATGAAGGGACGAACAGGCTGAGCCTCCGGCCACGCCTTCAATCTTTGGCGTAAGCCTCGACACCGAGCTTCGCGAACCACTCCCGGCCCTCGTCCAGGGCCGTCAGGACGCGCGGGCCGTCGGGGGTGACCGCGAACGTGTGCTCGAAATGCGCCGAGGAACGCCCGTCGAGGGTGACGACCGTCCAGCCGTCGTCCAGCTCCACGGCCTCCTTCGTGCCGAGGTTCACCATCGGCTCGATCGCGAAGCACATCCCCGGCTCCAGGACGGGCCCGTGCCCGGCTGCGCCGTGGTTCGGGATCAGCGGGTCCATGTGCATCTCGGTGCCGATGCCGTGGCCGCCGTAGCCCTCGACGATGCCGTAGGCGCCCTCAGAGCGGATGTGAGCCTCGATCGCGTGCGACATGTCCGTGAGCCTGGCCCCGGCGGTTCCGGCCGCGAGACCGTGCCACAGGGACGCCTCGGTCACCTCCAGGAGCCGCCGCAGCTCCGCGGTGATCTCCCCCACCGGGACGGTGATCGCCGCGTCGCCGTGCCAGCCCTCGACGATCGCGCCGCAGTCGATGGAGATGACGTCGCCGTCCCGCAGCACCTTCCCGGCGTCCGGGATGCCGTGCACGATCTCCTCGTTGATCGACGCGCAGATCGTCCCGGTGAAACCGTGGTAGCCCTTGAAGGAGGGGACGCCGCCGTTGTCGCGGATGTGCCGCTCGGCCAGCCGGTCCAGATCCAGGGTCGTGATGCCCGGCTTGACGGCCTCCCGCAGAAGCTCCAGCGTCCGGCCGACCAGCAGCCCGGCCGCGCGCATCAGCTCGATCTGCTCCGGGGTCTTCATCTGGATCTCGAGCCTACGTCGTCTGTTGAACATCTCTCCCCCTGAACAGGGCCGCCCGCACCGGCATCAGCACGCCGCCCGCATCACCACGCCCGCACAACGGGTCCACACGGGCCGGAGCGGAGGACGCGGGGCCGCGCGGCCCCGCGTCCCACCGTCACGTCTCCAGCGGGCGGAGCGCGGTCAACGCGCGCTTGGTGACCTCTTCGACCGGGCCGGTCGCGTCGATGCCGACCAGCGTGTGCTCGTCGGCGTAGAACTGCACCAGCGGGGCCGTGTCCTGCTTGTAGACCTCCAGGCGATGCATGACGACCTCTTCCTTGTCGTCGTCGCGCTGGAACAGGCGTCCGCCGCAGTCGTCGCAGATGTCGTCCTGCTTGTCGTCGAAGTCGACGTGCCAGATGCGCCCGCACTTGTCGCAGGTGCGCCTGCCCGACAGTCGCCGGACGACCTCGTCCTCGTCGACCACCAGCTCCAGGACCATGTCCAGCCGGGTGTCCCACTCCGCGAGGATCTTCTTCAACGTCTCCGCCTGCGGGACGTTGCGGGGGAACCCGTCCAGGAGGAACCCGTCGCGGGCGTCGTCCTCGCCGAGCCGGTCGCGCACCATCGCGATCGTTACCTCGTCGGGCACCAGATCGCCGCGGTCCATGAACTGCTTGGCCTGCCGGCCGAGCTCGGTGCCGCCGCTCACGTTGGCGCGGAAAATGTCACCTGTCGAGATCTTCGGGATGGACAGATGAGATGCGATGAACTGGGCCTGCGTCCCCTTGCCCGCTCCAGGGGGGCCCACCAGGACGATACGCACTACCGCAGGAAACCCTCGTAGTTGCGCTGCTGCAGCTGACTCTCGATCTGCTTCACGGTATCCAGTCCGACGCCGACGATGATGAGGATGCTCGCGCCGCCGAAGGGGAACTCCTGGGTCGCGTTCAGGAGTGCGAACGCCACCATCGGAATCAGGGACACGAGCCCCAGGTACAGGGCACCGGGTGTGGTGATCCTGGTCAGCACGAAGTCGAGGTACTCGGCGGTCGGCCGGCCAGGGCGGATACCTGGGATGAATCCACCATACTTCTTCATGTTGTCGGCCACTTCAGTGGGGTTGAACGTGATCGCCACGTAGAAGTAGGTGAAGAAGATGATGAAGCCGAAGTAGATCGCCATGTGCCAGGCGTTGTCCTGCTGCAGGTACGGCTGGACCTTCTGCAGCCACTTGGTGTCGGGCCACAGCTGGGTCGCCAGAACCGGCAGGTAGAGCAGCGACGACGCGAAGATGATGGGGATGATGCCGGCCTGGTTGACCTTCAGCGGGATGTAGGTCGACGTCCCGCCGTACATGCGGCGGCCCACCATGCGCTTGGCGTACTGGACGGGGATTCGCCGCTGCGCCTGCTCGACGAACACGACACCGGCCATGATCGCCATGCCGACGATCAGCACGATCGCGAAGACGAGGCCGCCCTTGGCCTTGTAGATGCTCCAGAACTGGGCGGGGAAGACCGCCACCACCTGCGTGAAGATCAGCAGCGACATGCCGTTGCCGACGCCCCGGTCGGTGATCAGCTCACCCAGCCACATGATGACCGTGGTGCCCGCCACCATGCAGATGACCATCGTGATGATCGGGAAGAGGCTCGTCTCGTAAAGGATGTCCCCGGCGCCGGACACACCCTGGAACAGCTGCCCCGTGCTCGCCATCGCCACAATGCCGGTGGCCTGCAGAATCGCCAGCCCGACCGTCAGATAACGGGTGTACTGAGTGATCTTCGTCGTGCCTGCCTGGCCCTCTTTCTTCAGGGCCTCCAGGCGCGGGATCACCACCACGAGCAGTTGGAGGATGATGCTCGCCGTGATGTAGGGCATGATGCCGAGCGCGAAGATCGACAGCCTCAGCAGCGCGCCGCCGCTGAACAGATCGACAAGGCCGTAGAGCTGATTGCTCTCTTTGGCCGCGTCCGCGGTCTCCTTCAGCACGCCCACATCGACGTTCGGCGTCGGGACGATCGACCCGAGCCGGAACACCAAGATGATGAACAACGTGAACAACAGTTTTTTACGCAGGTCAGGCGTACGGAAAGCCCGAGCGAACGCGGTCAGCACCATTCCTCCTGCGTGACTGGCGAGTTCATGGCCGCCGAGGGGCCGGTTACAGGTCCATGATTTCGGGCGGAGGATACCCGCTGAGATACCGGAGTGCGGAATCTCACTCGGATCGCCTTCGCCCGTGTGACTCTAACAGCAGACGGGACCGGGGCCGTCCCGCCCGCCGCCGGGACCTCACGGCCCCCGGCGCACGGCGAACACGGCCCCGGTATCAAGGTGTCTCTTCCTACAGCTCGTCGGCGGTTCCACCGGCGGCGGCGATCTTCTCCTTGGCGGATCCGGAGAAGGCGTGCGCCTTCACCTGAACCGCGACGGAGATGTCGCCGGTGCCGAGGACCTTCACCGGACGGCCGCGGCGCACAGCGCCCCTGGCCGCCAGGTCCTCCGCCGTGACCTCGCCGCCCTCGGGGTAGAGCGCGGCGAGCTTGTCCAGGTTCACGACCTGGAACTCGACCCGATTCGGGTTCTTGAAGCCCTTCAGCTTCGGCACCCGGCGGATCAGCGGCATCTGGCCGCCCTCGAAACCGACGGGGACGGTGCTGCGGGCCTTGGTGCCCTTGGTGCCGCGGCCCGCGGTCTTGCCCTTGGACGCCTCGCCGCGACCCTTGCGGATCTTGGTCTTCTTGGCGCCGGGGGCCGGACGCAGGTCGTGCACCTTGAGCGGGGTTCCCTCGGAAACGTCCTTCTTACCGAGATCAGCCGCCATGTCAGTCGACCTCCTCGACGGTGACCAGGTGGGCCACCGTCCGGATCATGCCGAGCACCTCGGGGCGGTCCTCGCGGACCACGCTCTGCCCGATCTTCTTCAGGCCGAGGGTGCGCAGCGTGTCACGCTGGTTCTGCTTCTCGCTGATCACCGACTTGGTCTGCGTGATCTTCAGGTTGCTCATGAGCTCGCGACCTCCGGCCTCGGCTCACTGCCCGCGGCACGCGCCCGCAGCATCGCCGCGGGGGCGACGTCCTCGATCGGCAGGCCGCGCTTGGCCGCGATCTCCTCGGGACGCTTGAGCGCCTTCAGACCGGCGATCGTCGCGTGCACGATGTTGATCGCGTTGTCGCTGCCCAGCGACTTGCTGAGCACGTCCTGGATGCCGGCGGCCTCCAGGACGGCGCGCACCGGGCCACCCGCGATCACACCGGTACCGGGGCTCGCCGGACGCAGCAGGACCTCGCCCGCCGCGTCCCGCGCCTGCACCAGGTGCGGGATGGTGCCCTGGATCCGCGGCACCTTGAAGAAGTGCTTCTTGGCCTCCTCGACGCCCTTGGCGATCGCCGCGGGCACCTCCTTGGCCTTGCCGTAGCCGACGCCGACGGTGCCGTTGCCGTCACCGACGATCACCAGGGCGGTGAAGCTGAAGCGACGACCGCCCTTGACGACCTTGGCGACACGGTTGATCGCCACGACCTTCTCGATGTACGACTGGCCCTTGTCGGCGCCACCGCGGCGGTCGTCGCGGCGGTCGCGACGGTCGCCACCCTGACCGCCACCACGCCTCTGCGCTGCCATCAGTGGTTCCTCTCGTTTGCCGTGTCCACGGTCATCAGACCTTCAGGCCTCCCTCGCGCGCACCTTCCGCGACGGCGGCGATGCGACCGTGGTACTTGTTGCCGCCGCGGTCGAACACGACCGCGGAGACGCCGGCCTCCTGGGCCCGCCGTGCGATCAGCTCGCCGACCTTGCGGGACTTGGCCGTCTTGTCGCCGGAGTCGGCGCGCAGGTCCGCCTCCATCGTCGACGCGCTGGCCAGCGTGTGGCCCTTGTCGTCGTCGATGACCTGGACGAACACGTGCCGGCTGGAACGGGTCACGACCAGGCGAGGCCGCACGGCGCTGCCGAGGACCTTCTTGCGGACCCGCAGGTGCCGGCGCTTCCGTGAAAGCACACGACCGCTCGTGGCCTTGCCGGCCAGGGTCTTGGTGCCTGCCATGACTACTTACCAGCCTTTCCGACCTTGCGGCGGATTTGCTCACCCTCGTAGCGCACGCCCTTGCCCTTGTACGGGTCGGGCTTGCGCAGCTTGCGGATATTGGCGGCGACCTCGCCGACCTTCTGCTTGTCGATGCCCTCGACGATCAGCTGGGTCGGCCGCTCCACCGTGAAGCTGATGCCCTCGGGCGGCTCGACGGTGATCGGGTGGCTGTATCCGAGCGAGAACTCCAGGTTCTTGCCCTTGGCCACCACACGGTAACCGACACCCTGGATGACCAGGGTCTTCTTGTAGCCGTCGGTCACACCGACGACCATGTTGTTGATCAGCGTCCGGGTGAGCCCGTGCAGACCGCGCACCTTGTTGATGTCGTTCGGCCGGGTCACCGACAGTGTGCCGCCGTCCAGCTGAACCTCGATGGGCTCGACCACGGTGTGCGACAGCGTGCCCTTCGGCCCCTTGACGGTGACCTCGCGGCCGTCGACGGTGACCTCGACGCCACTGGGCACAGTGATGGGGTTTCGTCCGATTCGAGACATTTCTAGAACCCTCCCCTCACCAGACGTAGGCGAGGACTTCGCCGCCCACGCCGCGCTTGCCCGCCTGCCGGTCGGTCATCAGGCCGGAGGACGTCGAGATGATCGCGACGCCCAGCCCGCCGAGGACCCGGGGCAGGTTGTCCTTCTTCGCGTACACGCGCAGACCCGGCTTCGAGACGCGCTTGATCCCGGCGATCGAACGCTCCCGGGTCGGGCCGAATTTCAGCTCGATCAGGAGCTTCTTGCCGACCTCGGCGTCCTCCACGGTCCAGCCCGAGATGTAGCCCTCCTGCTGGAGGATCTCGGCGATGTGCGCCTTGATCTTCGAGTACGGCATGGCCACGCTGTCGTGGTACGCCGAATTCGCGTTCCGCAGACGCGTCAGCATGTCTGCGATCGGGTCGGTCATCGTCATGGCCTGCTGGCCCTCCTCGCCGCGGTTTCCTCGGGCTGATGTGGCCCGTGGACCTTCGGCGCGGTCATGGGCACCCTCGCGGGTGCCCGGTCGGTCATTACTGGCCGGCGTCCGCCCCCGGGGATCATCGCCCCGGGGGTCGCGGTCACCAGCTGGACTTCGTGATGCCAGGCAGCTCGCCGCGGTGGGCCATCTCCCGGAAGCACACGCGGCACAGGCCGAACTTCCGGTAGACGGAGCGCGGACGCCCGCAGCGCGAGCACCGAGTGTAGGCGCGCACGCCGAACTTCGGCTTCCGCGCCGCCTTGGCGATCAGCGACTTCTTCGCCATGTGCTCAGCTCTCCTTGAAGGGGAAGCCCAGGAGCTTGAGCAGCGCCCGGCCCTCGTCGTCGTTCTTCGCGGTCGTCACGACCGTGATGTCCATGCCCCGCTGCCGGTCGACCTTGTCCGGGTCGACCTCGTGGAACATGACCTGCTCGGTCAGCCCGAAGGTGTAGTTGCCGTTGCCGTCGAACTGCTTCGGCGACAGGCCGCGGAAGTCACGGATACGGGGCAGCGCGGTCGCGAGCAGCCGGTCCAGGAACTCCCACATCCGGTCGCCGCGCAGCGTGGCGTGCGCGCCGATCGGCATGCCCTCGCGCAGCTTGAACTGGGCGATGGACTTCTTGGCCCGGTTCACGGCCGGCTTCTGGCCGGTGATCAGCGACAGGTCGCGGATCGCGCCCTCGATCAGCTTGGCGTCCTTGGCCGCGTCGCCGACGCCCATGTTGACCACGATCTTGGTCAGCGTGGGGATCTGCATGACGTTGGCGTAGCCGAACTGCTCGCGCATCTGCCCCGCGATCTCCTCGCGGTAGCGGAGCTTCAGCCGCGGCTTGGGGACGGGGCGGGCGTCGGTCTGCGTCTCGGTGACGGTGTCGGTCATCGGTCTCAGATCTCCTTACCGCTACGGCGCGAGATCCGGACCTTCGTGCCGTCCTCGTTGATGCGGTAACCGACCCGGACCGGCTTGCCGTCCTCGACGATCGCGACGTTGCTGACGTGCAGCGGCGCCTCCATCGTGATGCGACCGCTTTCCCTGCCGGCACGCTGCTGGTCGGCCTTGACGTTCTTGGTCATGAGGTTGACGCCCTCGACGACCACGCGCTCGGCGCGCGGAAGGACGCGCAGGACCTTGCCCGTCGCACCCTTGTCCTTGCCGGCGAGGACGATCACCTCGTCGCCCTTACGAATCTTCATCAGAGCACCTCCGGCGCGAGCGAGATGATGCGCATGAACTTCTTCTCGCGCAGTTCGCGGCCCACCGGGCCGAAGATACGGGTGCCGCGGGGGTCGCCACCGTCCTTGATCAGAACGGCGGCGTTCTCGTCGAAGCGGATGTAGGAGCCGTCCGGGCGCCGGCGCTCCTTGCGGGTGCGCACGACGACGGCCTTGACGACGTCACCCTTCTTCACGCCGGCGGCGGGAAGGGCGTCCTTCACCGTCGCGACGATGACATCGCCGACTCCCGCGTAGCGCCGACCCGAGCCGCCGAGAACCCGGATGCAGAGGATCTCCTTCGCACCCGTGTTGTCGGCGACCTTGAGTCGCGACTCCTGCTGGATCACGTCAACTCCTGTTCGTCACACCGGTTCTGATCGCCGCGCCCGGCGGGCGCCGGCGATCAGCCTGGTGGAACCAGTAATTACTTGGCCTTCTCGAGGACCTCGACCACACGCCACCGCTTGGTGGCCGACAGCGGCCGGGTCTCCATGAGACGGACGCGGTCGCCGACACCACACTCGTTGGCCTCGTCGTGCGCCTTGTAGTTCTTCGTACGGCGGATCACCTTGTGGTACCTGCGGTGGGTCACGCGGTCCTCGACGGACACGACCACGGTCTTGTCCATCTTGTCGCTGACCACGAGGCCCTCAAGGACCTTGCGGGCGACCCGCTTGTCGGTCTGCTGGTCGGTCATTCGTCGTCCTCCACGGCGTCATCGACCGTGACGATGCCGAGCTCGCGCTCCCGCATCACGGTGTAGATGCGGGCGATCTCGCGCTTCACGGTGCGCAGCCGCCCGTGGCTCTCAAGCTGGCCGGTCGCGGCCTGGAAGCGGAGGTTGAACAGCTCCTCCTTGGCTTCCTTGAGCTTGGTGACCAGGACGTCCTCGGGCTCGGTCCGCAGGTCGTCGGCGGCAAGTCCCTTGGCCATCAGCCCTCACCCACTTCCCGCTTAACGATCTTGCACTTCATTGGAAGCTTGTGGATCGCACGCGTGAGGGCCGCGCGAGCGACCTCCTCGTTCGGGTAGGAGAGCTCGAACAGCACCCGACCCGGCTTCACGTTGGCGACCCACCACTCGACCGAGCCCTTACCGGAACCCATGCGGGTCTCGGCGGGCTTCTTGGTCAGCGGACGGTCCGGGAAGATGTTGATCCAGACCTTGCCGCCGCGCTTGATGTGCCGCGTCATCGCGATACGAGCGGCCTCGATCTGCCGGTTGGTCACGTACGCGCTCTCGACGGCCTGGATGCCGTACTCGCCGAACGTCACCCTGGTCCCGCCCTTGGCCATGCCCCTGCGCTTCGGGTGGTGCTGCTTGCGGTGCTTGACCTTGCGAGGGATCAGCATGGGTTACTCAGCTCCCCTCACCCTGCGGAGCAGCTTCGGCCGTCTGCGCCGGCTGCTCGGAACTCTGCTGCTTCTTCGGTGCGCCACCGCGCTCGCCGCCGCCGGCGCGCTCGCCACCGGCGCCGCCGCGGCCGCCACGGCCACCGCGGCCACCGCCGCCACCGCCGCGGCGGTCACCGCGACGCTCACGGCCACCGCCGCCGCCGGCCGCACGCTGCTGCGCGGCCTGCTGCTCGCGCTCGGCGCGGGTCGACGCGGCCTCGCCCTTGTAGATCCACACCTTGACGCCGATGCGGCCGAACGTCGTCCGGGCCTCGTAGAAGCCGTAGTCGATGTCGGCGCGCAGCGTGTGCAGCGGGACCTGGCCCTCGCGGTAGAACTCCGACCGCGACATCTCGGCGCCGCCGAGACGGCCGCCGCACTGCACCTTGATGCCCTTGGCGCCCGACTTCATCGCCGACTGGATCGCCTTGCGCATGGCGCGGCGGAACGCGACCCGGCTGGACAGCTGCTCGGCCACGCCCTGCGCGACGAGCTGCGCGTCGATCTCGGGGTTCTTCACCTCGAGGATGTTCAGCCGGACCTGCTTGCCGGTCAGCTTCTCCAGGTCGCCGCGGAGGCGCTCGGCCTCCGCGCCGCGGCGGCCGATGACGATGCCCGGCCGGGCGGTGTGGATGTTGACCTCTACACGGTCACGGGTCCGCTCGATCTCCACCTTGGAGATGCCCGCCCGGTCCATGCCCTTCTGCAGCATGCGCCGGATCTGGACGTCTTCCTTGACGTAGTCCTTGTAGAGCTTGTCGGCGAACCACACGGACTTGTGGTCGGTGGTGATGCCGAGCCGGAACCCGTGCGGGTTGATCTTCTGACCCACTACCGGGCCCTCCTCGTCTTCTTACCGCCGGCACCGGCCGAAGCCTCGTCCCGCGACTCCACGACCACTGTGATGTGGCTCGTGCGCTTGTTGATGCGGTAAGCCCGGCCCTGGGCGCGGGGGCGGAAACGCTTGAGCGTCGGCCCCTCGTCGACCCACGCACGGCTCACGACCAGCGTGTCCGAGTCGAGCTTGAAGTTGTGTTCGGCGTTGGCGATGGCACTCGCCAGCACCTTGCCCACAGGCTCACTCGCAGCCTGGGGGGCGAACCGCAGCACCGCCTGAGCCTCCGCGGCAGGCAGGCCGCGGATGAGGTCCACCACGCGGCGGGCCTTCCTGGGCGTGACGCGGATGAACCGCGCCTGGGCCCTGGCTTCCATCGCTGTTCCTCTCCGTACGATTACTGCCTGCTCAGCCTCGGCGGCTGCGGCGGTCTTCCTTGACATGGCTGCGGAACGTCCGCGTCGGCGCGAACTCGCCGAGCTTGTGCCCCACCATGGCGTCGGTGATGAACACCGGGACGTGCTTGCGGCCGTCGTGCACGGCGATCGTGTGACCGATCATGTCCGGCACGATCATGGAGCGCCGCGACCACGTCTTGATGACGTTCTTGGTGCCCTTTTCGTTCTGCGTGTCCACCTTCTTCATCAGGTGGTCGTCCACGAACGGGCCCTTCTTAAGGCTACGTGGCATGACGAGCGACTCCTACCGCTTCTTCTTGCTGCGACGACGGACGATCAGCCGGTCGCTCGACTTGTTCGCCTGGCGAGTGCGGCCTTCCTTCTTGCCGGCCGGGTTCACCGGGTGCCGGCCACCGGAGGTCTTGCCCTCACCACCACCGTGCGGGTGGTCGATCGGGTTCATGGCCACACCGCGGACGGTGGGGCGCTTGCCCTTCCAGCGCATGCGGCCGGCCTTGCCCCAGCTGATGTTCGACTGCTCGGCGTTGCCGACCTCGCCGACCGTCGCGCGGCACCGCACGTCCACCATCCGCATCTCACCGGACGGCATGCGCAGCGTGGCGTACTTGCCCTCCTTGGCCAGCAGCTGGACGCCGGCGCCCGCACTGCGGGCGATCTTGGCGCCGCCGCCGGGCCGCAGCTCGATGGCGTGGATGACGGTACCCGTCGGGATGTTGCGCAGCGGCAGGCAGTTGCCCGGCTTGATGTCGGCGCCCGGCCCGTTCTCGACCCGGTCGCCCTGCTTCAGGCCGCGCGGGGCGAGGATGTAGCGCTTCTCGCCGTCCACGTAGTGCAGCAGCGCGATCCGCGCGGTGCGGTTCGGGTCGTACTCGATGTGCGCGACCTTCGCCGGGACGCCGTCCTTGTCGTGCCGGCGGAAGTCGATCACGCGGTAGGCGCGCTTGTGCCCGCCGCCCTGGTGCCTGGTCGTGATGCGGCCGTGGTTGTTGCGGCCGCCCTTCTTGGGGAGCGGACGCAGCAGCGACTTCTCGGGCTCACTGCGTGTGACCTCGACGAAGTCGGCCACGCTGGAGCCGCGACGACCCGGAGTCGTCGGCTTGTAGTTACGGATGCCCATCTTATTCGTTCATCCCTTGTCTGCTTCGGGCCCCGGCCTTCTAGGCCGGGCCTCCGAAGATGTCGATCCGCTCGCCCTCGGCCAGGCTGACGATGGCGCGCTTGGTGTCCTTGCGCTTGCCGTAGCCGAACCGTGTGCGCTTGCGCTTGCCCTGCCGGTTGAGCGTGTTCACGTTCGTCACCTTGACGCCGAACACCGACTCGACGGCCTGCTTGATCTGCGTCTTGTTGGCGTCCGGGCGGACGATGAAGGTGTACTTGTTCTCGTCCAGCAGCCCGTAGCTCTTCTCCGAGACGACCGGCGCGATGATGATGTCGCGGGGGTCGGCGATCTTGTTCATGGCGACCCTCCTTACTTCTTCGCCGCGCGCGAGATGAACGCGTCGTAGGCCGTCTTCGTGAAGACCACGTCGTCGTTCACCAGCACGTCGTAGGTGTTGAGCTGGTCGGAGACGAGCACATGCACACTCGGCTCGTTGCGCAGGCTCTTCCAGGTCAGGTCGTCCTCGCGGTCCAGGACCAGGAGGACGCGCTTGGCCTGGGTGACCTCGCGCAGCGCCTTCAGCGCCGTCTTCGTCTTCGGGGTGTCGCCCTCGATGAGGCCGTCCACCACGTGCACCCGGCCGAACCGCGCGCGGTCCGACAGGGCGCCGCGCAGCGCGGCCGCCTTCATCTTCTTGGGCGTCTTCTGCGAGTAGTCCCGCGGCTGCGGGCCGTGCACGACGCCGCCGCCGGCGAACTGGGGAGCGCGGATCGAGCCCTGCCGGGCCCGGCCGGTGCCCTTCTGCCGGTACGGCTTCTTGCCGCCGCCGCGGACGTCGCCGCGGGTCTTGGTCGAGTGCGTGCCCTGCCGCGCCGCGGCCAGCTGCGCCACCACGACCTGGTGGATCAGCGGCACGCTGGTCTTCGCGTCGAAGACCTCGGCGGGCAGGTCGATGTCGAGCTTCGTCGTCACTTGCCCGCTCCCTTCACTGCGTCGCGGACCAGCACCACGCCGCCGTTGGGACCGGGAACCGCGCCCTTGATGAGCAGCAGGTTCTTCTCCGCGTCGATGGCGTGGACGGTCAGGTTCTGCACGGTGGTACGGGCGTTGCCGTGCCGTCCCGCCATGCGAAGGCCCTTGAAGACGCGACCGGGGGTCGCGCAGCCGCCGATCGAACCCGGTGAGCGGTGCTTGCGCTGGGTGCCGTGCGAGGCGCTGAGGCCCTTGAAGCCGTGGCGCTTCATGACACCGGCGGTGCCCTTGCCCTTGCTCGTACCGGTGACGTCGATCTTCTGGCCGGCCTCGAAGACGCTGGCGGTGATCTCCTGGCCGAGTTCGTACTCGGTGGTGTCGTCCGCCCGCAGTTCGACGAGATAGCGGCGCGGCGTGACGCCGGCCTTCTCGAAGTGACCCGTGCGCGGCTTGTTCACCTTGCGCGGGTCGATCTGCCCGAAGCCGAGCTGGACGGCGGTGTAGCCGTCCTTCTCCTGGCTGCGGAGCTGGGTGACGACACACGGCCCGGCCTGGACGACGGTCACCGGAACGATCCGGCCCTCATCGTCGAAGACCTGGGTCATGCCGAGCTTCTCGCCCAGGACGCCCTTCCTCTGCTTACTCATTGTCGGTGCGTCCCTCAGAGCTTGATCTCGATGTCAACGCCGGCCGGAAGGTCGAGCCGCATCAGCGAGTCGACCGTCTTGGGCGTCGGGTCGATGATGTCGATCAACCGCTTGTGCGTGCGCATCTCGAAGTGCTCGCGGCTGTCCTTGTACTTGTGCGGCGAGCGGATGACGCAGTACACGTTCTTCTCGGTCGGCAGCGGCACCGGGCCCGCGACCTTGGCGCCCGTCCGCGTCACCGTCTCAACGATCTTCTTCGCCGAGGTGTCGATGACCTCGTGGTCGTAGGCCTTGAGCCGGATGCGGATCTTCTGTCCCGCCATGGTGGCCTCGGTGTCCTTTGCTGTAGTGCCGCTGTTTACTTCGGTGGTCGTGATGCGGCGGCCCGGCTTCGGTCTCCCAGCGGCCGGGCCGCCGCACACGAGAGTGGTGTTACTTGATGACCTTGGTGACGCGACCCGAGCCGACCGTCCGGCCACCCTCGCGGATGGCGAACTTCAGGCCCTCCTCCATGGCGACGGGCTGGATCAGCTCGACGCGCATCTCGGTGTTGTCGCTCGGCATGACCATCTCGGTGCCCTCGGGCAGGTTCACCACGCCGGTCACGTCCGTGGTGCGGAAGTAGAACTGCGGGCGGTAGTTGTTGAAGAACGGCGTGTGGCGGCCGCCCTCGTCCTTGGACAGGATGTAGACCTGCGCCTCGAACTCGGTGTGCGGGGTCGTGGTGCCCGGCTTGATGACGCACTGGCCGCGCTCGACGTCCTCGCGCTTGATGCCGCGCAGGAGCAGGCCGACGTTGTCGCCCGCCTGGCCCTGGTCGAGCAGCTTGCGGAACATCTCGACGCCGGTGACCGTGGTGGTCGTCGACTTCTCCTTGATGCCGATGATGTCGACGGTCTCGTTGACGTTGACGACACCGCGCTCGACGCGGCCGGTGACGACCGTGCCGCGGCCGGTGATCGAGAAGACGTCCTCGATCGGCATCAGGAACGGCTTGTCGATGTCGCGGACCGGCTCCGGCACGTTCTCGTCGACGGCGGTCATCAGCTCGACGATCTTCTCGCCCCACGCCTCGTCGCCCTGCAGGGCCTGGAAGGCGGACACGCGGATGACGGGCAGGTCGTCGCCCGGGAACTCGTACTCGGTGAGCAGCTCGCGGACCTCGAGCTCGACGAGCTCCAGGATCTCCTCGTCGTCCACCATGTCGCACTTGTTCAGCGCGACGACGATGTAGGGCACGCCGACCTGGCGGGCCAGGAGCACGTGCTCCTTGGTCTGCGGCATCGGGCCGTCGGTCGCGGCCACCACCAGGATGGCGCCGTCCATCTGCGCCGCACCGGTGATCATGTTCTTGATGTAGTCCGCGTGACCCGGGCAGTCCACGTGCGCGTAGTGCCGGGCCTCGGTCTGGTACTCGACGTGCGCGATCGAGATGGTGATGCCGCGCTCGCGCTCCTCCGGCGCCTTGTCGATGTCCTCGAACGGCGTGAAGGGGTTGAGGTCCGGGTACTTGTCGTGGAGCACCTTGGTGATCGCCGCGGTAAGGGTGGTCTTACCGTGGTCGATGTGTCCAATGGTGCCGATGTTCACGTGCGGCTTCGTCCGCTCGAACTTGGCCTTCGCCACTGGTTGCTCCTTGTTGCGATCCTCGGCCGTTTAGACGACCGCTTCGATGTACGTCTTGGTGATCTGTGGGCAGGCCCGGTGGTTATTCGCCCCGCGCCTTGGCGATGATCTCCTGCGCGACGTTCGTGGGAACCTCGGCGTAGGAGTCGAACTGCATGACGAAAACAGCCCGGCCCTGGGTCTTGCTTCGCAGATCACCCACGTAGCCGAACATCTCGGACAGGGGCACAAGCGCCTTGATGACGCGCATGCCGTGCCGCTCGTCCATGGACTGGACCTGACCGCGGCGGCTGTTGAGGTCGCCGATCACGTCGCCCATGTTCTCCTCGGGCGTGGTGACCTCGACCGCCATCATCGGCTCCAGCAGCGTGGGGGACGCCTTGCGGGCGGCCTCCTTGAACGCCATGGAACCGGCGACCTTGAACGCCATTTCCGACGAGTCGACCTCGTGGTAGGCGCCATCCTGCAAAGTGACCTTGACGCCCACCATCGGGTAGCCGGCGAGGACACCGAACTCGGCGGCCTCCTGGCAGCCCGCGTCGACCGAAGGGATGTACTCCCGCGGGATGCGGCCACCGGTGACCTTGTTGACGAACTCGTAGCCGTCGGACCCGCCGCCCAGCGGCTCCAGGTCGATGATCACGCGGCCGAACTGGCCGGAGCCACCCGTCTGCTTCTTGTGGGTGTACTCGACCTTCTCGACCCGCTTGCTGATCGTCTCGCGGTAGGCGACCTGCGGCTTGCCGACGTTGGCGTCGACCTTGAACTCGCGCTTCATCCGGTCGACGAGGATCTCCAGGTGGAGCTCGCCCATGCCGGAGATCACGGTCTGGCCCGTGTCATCGTCGGTGCGGACCGTGAAGGACGGGTCCTCCTCGGCCAGCCGCTGGATCGCGGTGCTCAGCTTCTGCTGGTCGGCCTTCGTCTTCGGCTCGATCGCGACGTGAATGACCGGTGCCGGGAAGTTCATCGACTCCAGCACGATCGGGTTCTTGTCGTCGCACAGCGTCTCGCCGGTGGTGGTCTGCTTGAGCCCCATCACCGCGACGATGTCACCGGCGCCGGCGCGCTCGATCTCGGTGCGCTTGTTGGCGTGCATCCGGTAGATCTTGCCGATGCGCTCCTTGCGCTCCTTGACGGAGTTCATCACGTTCGACCCGGACTCCATGACGCCCGAGTAGACGCGCACGAAGGTGAGCTTGCCCAGGTGCGGGTCGCTCATGATCTTGAACGCCAGCGCGGAGAACGGCTCCTCCTCGCTCGGCTTCCGGGTGAGCACCTTCTCCTCGTCGCGGACGGCGTGGCCCTCGATGGCCTCGACGTCCATCGGGGAGGGCAGGTACCGGACGATCGCGTCCAGCAGCGGCTGCACGCCCTTGTTCTTGAAGGCCGTGCCGCACATCACCGGGGTGAGCTTCGCGGCGATCGTCGCGCGGCGGATGCCGGCGTAGAGCTGCTCGACCGTGGGCTCCTCGCCCTCCAGGTACAGCTCCATGATCTCGTCGTCGTTCTCGGCGAGGGTCTCGACCAGCTTGTCGTGCCACTCGCGCGCCGTCTCGGCGTGCGTCTCGGGGATGTCGAGGGTGTCGTACATCTCGCCGAGCTTGGCCTCTTCGTTCCAGACCAGGGCCTTCATCGTCACGAGGTCGACGACGCCCTTGAAGTCGGCCTCGGCGCCGATCGGCAGCTGCAGCGGGAGCGGCGTCGCGTTCAGCCGGTTCTCGATCATGTCGACGCAGCGGTGGAACTCCGCGCCGACGCGGTCGAGCTTGTTGACGAAGCACATGCGGGGCACGCCGTACCGGTCGGCCTGGCGCCACACCGTCTCGGACTGGGGCTCCACGCCGGCGACTCCGTCGAACACCGCGACCGCGCCATCGAGCACCCGCAGGTTGCGCTCCACCTCAACGGTGAAGTCGACGTGCCCCGGAGTGTCGATGATGTTGATCGTGTGATCGTCGTCGTCCACGGGCCAGTGGCAGGTGGTGGCGGCGGAGGTGATGGTGATCCCCCGCTCCTGTTCCTGCTCCATCCAGTCCATGGTGGCCGCGCCGTCGTGGACCTCGCCGATCTTGTAGCTGATGCCCGTGTAGTACAGGATCCGCTCGGTCGTCGTGGTCTTGCCCGCATCGATATGGGCCATGATCCCGATGTTGCGGACCTTGGCCAGGTCTACACCGGTTTTGGTAGCCACTGTCGTCCTCGCGTCGTCTCGTCGTTGCGATTCCCGCCGGGGTTACCAGCGGTAGTGGGCGAAGGCCTTGTTGGACTCCGCCATCTTGTGCGTGTCCTCGCGCTTCTTCACAGACGCACCGAGGCCGTTGCTGGCGTCGAGCAGCTCGTTCATCAGCCGCTCGGTCATGGTCTTCTCGCGGCGCTGCCGGGCGTACACCACCAGCCACCGGAGGGCGAGCGTGGTGCTGCGGGCCGGCCGCACCTCGACCGGGACCTGGTAGGTCGCGCCACCCACGCGGCGGCTGCGGACCTCCAGGGTCGGCTTGACGTTGTCGAGCGCGCGCTTCAGCGTGACGACCGGGTCGTTGCCGGTCTTCTCGCGGGCGCCCTCCAGAGCGTCGTACACGATGCTCTGCGCGATCGAACGCTTGCCGTCCAGGAGAATCTTGTTGATGAGCGCGGTGACCAGCGGCGAGTTGTACACCGGGTCAGCGATCAGCTGGCGCTTGCCAGCGGGGCCCTTGCGCGGCATCAGCTCTTCTCCTTCTTCGCGCCGTACTTGCTGCGCGCCTGCTTGCGGTTGCGGACGCCCTGCGTGTCGAGCGAACCGCGGATGATCTTGTAGCGAACACCCGGGAGGTCCTTCACACGACCGCCGCGCACGAGCACGATCGAGTGCTCCTGCAGGTTGTGCCCGACACCCGGGATGTAGGCCGTGACCTCGATCCCACTGGTCAGCCGGACACGGGCGACCTTCCGAAGCGCGGAGTTCGGCTTCTTGGGCGTCGTCGTGTAGACGCGCGTGCAGACGCCCCGCCGCTGGGGGCTGTCCTTCAGCGCGGGCGTCTTGTTCTTGGTCACCTTGTCCGTCCGGCCCTTTCGGACCAGCTGCTGGATCGTGGGCACCGCGTCTCCGTCTTCCTCGTACCAAGCCGGTAAGTCTTAATGCTGCAATCCCAGCCTCAGGCGAGGCTGTGACCTGCCGGTTTCCCGACCTCTCCGACCCACGCGGTCGGGCGTGTCGCCACCTCACGGAAATACAGCCGCGCGAAACCGACACAGACCGCCCGGCCCATACAGGGCCGAATCAAGCCGGGGAGTAGATGCGGCGCTGGGGCTGGCCTCTCAGACCTCGCCGACGCACACGCATAGCGACCCGCGCACAGCGGGCACAAGTGAGAAGGTTACCGACCGCCGCGCCAAAGTGCAAAGTGAACAGGGCACTACCGTGCGCCCGCCCTCGGGCGCAAGCCCGCGAGCCTTGGAAAGCCTTCTTCCCGGGACGTTGAACGACGGAATGCCGACGGATGTTCCCCCCTCCGAAGGAGGGAGGACCCGTCGGCATTCTGTCCCACATCCCACAGTTGGGGAAGATGTGGACCAGCTTTTACGCCGTGCCGGACCGGTCGCTACAGAACGAAAGTGACGACCACGACGACGATGATGACCACGGCGGCAACGACGCCGCCGATGAGCAGGAGCATGTTCTTGCTGCCCTTGCTGCCTTTGCCCCCTTCGGCCCCGTAACCGGGCTGCTGCCCGTACTGTCCCGGCTGACCGTACTGCCCCGGCTGCCCCTGCTGGCCGTAGGGCTGCTGGCCGAACTGCTGTCCCTGCCCCTGGGCCTGCTGCTCGCCCGGCTGGCCGAACTGCTGGCCGTAACCCTGCTGCTGAGCCTGCTGCCCGAAGTCCTGCTGCTGTCCATAGGGTTGCTGGCCGTAACCCTGCTGCTGCTCGGCGGGCTGGCCACCGAACTGCTCGGGCTGCCCGTACCCCTGCTGCTGCCCGAACTGCTGGCCGCCCTGCTGCTGGGCCTGGCCCCACTGCTGCTGGCCGATGTCCATCCGGGTGTGCTCGGCCATGCCCTGCGATTCGACGCGGCCCTGCAGGTCGGCGCGGCCCTGGGACGGGTCGAACGCCTCGGTCGGACGCGCGTCCTCCACGCCGCTCTCACCGGGCGGGCGGTACAGGTCCTCCACCGGGTTGCCGGTCGGCTGCGAACCGGCGCCGTACCCCGACTCGGGCGGCGGCACCATCATCGTCCGCTCGCTGTCGACCTGGCCGTGCTGACCCGGCTGCGCGGGCTGTGCCGGCTGGACGCCGGGCTGGGACGACTCCGGCGACCACGGCTCGGGCGTGGACGGCGGTGTCGGGGCCTGCCACGGCTCCGCCGCCGGAGGCTCCTGCTTGCGTTCTGGGCCGGTGGCGACCGGGATGTCGGTACCGGGCGACCAGTGCAGCGTCGCCTGGTCGTCCACCACGGGCCGCTGCGGCTCTTCCGGCGCGGCGGCGGCCGGGCCGGGGACGATCAGCGTGCGGTCCTCCTGCAGCTGCTCGGGCTGCGCCGGTGCCTGCTCGCCGGGCGCACCGGCCTCGGGCGGCGGGAAGCCGCCGCCCTGGCCGCCGAACGGGGGCTGCCCGTACTGCGGCTGCTGCTCCTGGGGCGCGCCGTGCATCGGCTGCTGCGGGTATCCCGGCTGCTGCCCGTACTGCGGCGCCTCGGGCGGCTGGCCGTACGGGGCCTGCTCAGGCTGCCGGCCATAGGGAGCCTGCTCAGGCGCCTGGCCGTACGGAGCCTGCTCGGACGGCTGGCCGTAACCGGGCTGCGGCTGGCCATAGGGCTGCTGCTCCCCCGGCGGGACGTACTGCTCCTGCGGCGGCGGGAACCCGCCCGGACCGGGAGGCGCGCCGTAGGGCGGGGCCGGCGGCTGCCCGTACGGGGCCTGCTGTTCCTGCGGACCGCCGAACGGCTGCTGCGGCGGCGCCGGGGGCTGCTCGCCGTACTGCTGAATCGGCTGCTCGACCATCGTGGGGGGCGGCGGAGGCGGCGCCGGCCGCTCTTCTTCGCGGGGCTCCTGCGGCTGCGGCGCGGGGGCATTGCCGCCCAGCTGCGGAGCCCCGAACACCACGGTGCGGTCTCCCAGCGGCCGGGCGGGCGGCTCCTGGCTCTCGGACGGCCCGGGTCGGCCCTCGTCGTCCGGCAACGGCCGCTGCGGACCCTGCGTGCCGTCATTCTCGGTCATCGTCGGGCTCCTTCAGCGCCGTCGTCCCGGGGCTCCCCAGCTCCCGGAAGTTCAGAAGCGCGCGGCGCATAACGCGGCCTCCGACCCTTGTCACCCATGTCCCCACGTAGCCGTCTCGTCATGCGTGGGCGTTCTCGTCCCCAGCCTGCCCCGATCGCCGGTGGTATCGCAAATCATCACTCTTCATAGACGCCGGGCACCCCCGGAACGTTCAGGTCCGGGGCCGCCGGCTTCTGGTCCGTCAGGAATGCCCGGCGACCGGGTGCGGGCGGTACGGCGCCTCCAGTCGCGCGACTTCCCGCTCGTCCAGTTTCAGTGCCTCCGACGCGACGGCGTCCTCCACATGAGTGAGTTTCGTCGCGCCGACGATCGGTGCCGTCACCCCGGGCCGGCCGAGCAGCCACGCGAGCGCCACCTGCGCCGGCGGGACGCCCCGCTCCTTCGCGACATCGCGGACGGCATCGACGACGTCGAAACCGGCCTCCGTCTTCCAGGTCGCGGTCGGGGCGGGGATCGTGGCGGGCAGCGGCAGCCGGGCCGCCTGATCGCACGCCGCTGAGCGGGCGGCGGCAGGGGCCCGTCCGGATGGGACGAGCCCCTGGGCGTCATCCTCCCCCGGCCATGCGGCGACACAACCACCCCAAAGGTCAAGGAAACCCGCTATATGCCCAGGTCATGGCGCCGGTGCCGGGGTCGGTCCGCGAGCCAGTGCAGGGCCTCGCGCTGGAACGGGACCTCCGCGCCGAGCTGGCAGAGAACGCCGATGCCCACGCCGAGGGCGCGTTGGGCATGGACGTAGCCCGGTGGGAAGGCCAGGCCGAGGCCGACCGGCATCGAGGCCGTCATCCCTTCGAGGGTGTCGCGGAGGAAGGCGCCGTCGAAGCGGAAGGTCTCGGTCCGGACGGCCGCTCCCGTCCGTTCGAAGAGCGCCCTGAGCCGGGCGCCGTCCGCCCGCACCCCGGGCCGCAGGAAGCCCAGGTCGCGGAGGACGTCGACAAGTTCCTCCGGGTCTTCGGCGAGGTGGACGCGCATCCATTTGTGGAGCGGGCTCGGGGTGCCGGGCTCGTGGCGGTACACCGCGCCGAAGTCCAGGACGCCGAGGCGGCCGTCGTCGAACAGCCGGAAGTTTCCGGGATGCGGGTCACCGTGCATCATCCCGGTCCTGGGGATGCCGGAGAACATGAGCCTGGTCAGGAGGAGCCCGGCGCGGTCCCGCCGCTCCTGGTTCCCGGTGGCGATGATCTGCGCCAGCGGGGTGCCCCCGATCCATTCCGAGACGAGGACCCGGCCGTCCTGAAGGAGCACCTCGGGGACGGCGAAGTCGGGATCGTCGAGGTAACCCGCTCTGAACGCCTCCTGCGCCGCGGCCTCCCGTGCGTAGTCGAGTTCCGCGGCCAGGCCGTCCATCAGTTCGGCGGCCAGCGCGCGGCCGTCCAGTTCGGGGGCGATGAAGGAGGTGAACCAGCGCATCGCGAACACGGTCAGGTCGCGGTCGTCCAGCAACTGCTCCCTGGCGTCGGGGTGCTGCACCTTGACCGCCACGGGACGGCCGTCCGACCAGACGGCGCGGTGGACCTGGCCCAGTGAGGCGACCGCGGCGGGCTCCGGGTCGATGGCGGCGAAGAGGTCCGGCCAGCCGGGGCCGAGGTCGTCCGCCAGCACCTGCCGTACCCGGGCGGCGTGCTCGGGCCGGGCCGCCTCCTGCAGCCGGGCCAGCCGCTCCCGGTAGACCGCGGAGATCGCCGGCGGCAGCGCCGTCTCGTACACCGACAGGACCTGGCCGAACTTCATCAGCCCGCCCTTGAGCCCGCCCAGGACGTCGAAGAGCTGGTCGGCGGTGCGCTCGTGCAGTTCCAGCGACGCCTCGTCGGTCAGCCGGCCGAGCGCCTTGAGCCCGCCGGCGACGGCCGTCCGCCGGCCGATTCCCAGCGGGAGCGCCGACAGCCTCGCCATCCGGGACAACGCCTGAATTCGCATGGCGCCAGCATCCGCGGCGCCCCGGCCCGGCCGCTTCGCCCCGCGGTCCCCGGCTCGCCCCGACCGTGGGGGGAGCGGCAGTGCGACCACGGTCCGATGACCGCGCCGCCCGGGGAAATCTAGGATCTGCGCATGCGCTGGACCACCCCGCCCTGGCCGTTGCTGAGGCTGCTCGCCTGGGTGGGAACGTGCTGGGCGCTGCTCGCGGTGCTGCTGGCCCCGTCCCCGCCCGTCCGGACCGTCCTGGTCACCGGGTACGCCGCGCTGTGGGCGTGGCAGTCGATACGGCCGTGGAAGCCGCCCGTCAGGGCGGTGCCGGTGCTGGCGCCGCTGCTCCTCCTGATCATCGCGCTGGCACCCCCGGCGGGCCGGGGCGGCGGGTTCCGGCCGTTCCCGTTCGCCGAGGGCACCTACTCCGACGGCGCGCTGGCGATCGCCGGCGCGCCCATCTGGATCCATCTCGTCGTGCTCGCCCGGGGACGCGACCTGGCCTGGTCGGTGCCGCTGACGCTCGCGCTCGCCCCCGTCCGGCAGCTGCTGGCCGGCGGGCTGCCGCTCTGGCCGGCGTGGCTCATGTGGGGGGCCGGTTTCCTGGTGCTCGGCTCGGCGTTCCGCGTCCACGGAAAGCTGTACGAGGCGCGGCTGCGGCTCGCCCGGGAGGCCGTGGCCGAGGAGCGCCGGAAGATCGCACGCGAGGTCCACGACCTGGTCGGGCACGGGCTGGGCGTGGTGATGCTGAACATCACCGCGGCGAGGCTCGCCACCGCCCGGGGCGACACCGGGGCGGCGGGCGAGGCGCTGGCGGAGGCCGAGCGGGCCGGGCGGCAGAGCGTCCGCGACGTCCACCGCGGCCTGGTCCTGCTGCGCGACCCGTCCGCCGCCGGACCGTCCGTCACCCTCGCCCCGCCCACCGCGGAGGACACCGGCGCCCTGGTCGCCGAGTTGCGGGACGGAGGGTTCGCGGTCACGCTCAGCACCCGGGGCGACCTGGGCACCGTCGACCCGGCGGTCGGGCTCACCATCTTCCGGGTGGTCCAGGAGGCCCTGTCCAACACCGCCAGGCACGCGCCCGGCGCGGCGGCCGAGGTCACCGTGGCGGTCGGGGACGGCACCGCCGAGGTGACCGTGACCGATCCCGGACCGGCCGGCCCGCGCGGCCGGTCCGCGGCGGGCGGGCTCGGACTCGTCGGGATGCGCGAACGCGTCACCGCGCTCGGGGGCGACCTGCGCGCCGGACCCGACGGTCCCGGCTGGACGGTCCACGCGACCATCCCCCTCACCGGGACGGCCTCGTGATCAGGCTGCTGCTCGTCGACGACCAGCAACTCGTCCGCGCCGGGCTGGCGCGCATCTTCGACGGCGAACCGGACGTGGAGATCGTCGGCGAGTGCGCGGACGGCGACGAAGTGACCGGGGCGGCGGCCCGCTGCGCCCCGGACGTGGTGCTGATGGACGTCCGGATGAAACGGCTGGACGGCGCCGCGGCGACCAGGCTGCTGCGGTCCCGCCCCGGCGCACCGCCCGTGCTCGTCCTCACCATGTTCGACGACCCCGAGGTCGTCGCCGCCGCGCTCGCGGCCGGCGCCGCCGGTTTCGTGCTGAAGGACGCGCCCGGCGAGGAGATCATCCAGGCGGCCCGCGCCGTCGCCGCCGGGAAGGGCTGGCTCGACCCCGCCATCACCCCGCAGGTCCTGCGCGCCTACCGGACCGGGCTCCGTCCCCGCCCGGCGTCGTCCGGCGATCTCTCGCTGCGGGAACGCCAGGTGCTGTCGCTCATCGGCACGGGCGCCACCAACCCCGAGATCGCGGCCCGGCTCCACATAGCGGAGGGCACGGTCAAGACCCACGTCGGCAGCATCTTCACCAAGCTCGGCCTCCGCGACCGCGCCGCCGCGGTCATCTACGCCCTCCGGCACGGCCTCGCCGGCGACGAGCCCGACGCGTAGCCGCCGGGCGTCCCGGCCAAGGCGGTGGCGGTCCGGTGCCGGGGATCGCGGCGGCGCGGTCGTGGGGCCGAACTCCGCGGCGAGGACGTCCAGGCGGGAACCGTCGCCCGCGCCGGGTGCGCCGGTCCGACCACGCGCCCCGAGGCCGGCGAGCCGACCGCGCAACACCGACAAAGCGCTGCATTGTTCCCGACAGGCCAGAAAATGTGTGCAAATCAGCCTTTAATGGAATTTACCCTGGAAGAGGCATCCTTTCGCTTTTCAGTGGTAGGGCTTCAAGAGTCAAAGAAAGGATGCACATGCTTACCAAGGAACAAATTCCTCAGGTGTTGGACCACCCGCTCTACGACGAGGGCGGCAGCAAGGTCGGCGACGTCAAGCACGTCTTCCTCGACGACCGGACCGGGCGTCCCGAGTGGCTGGGCATCCAGATCGGACTGCTGGGCAACAAGGAGACCTTCGTCCCGACCAGCGGAGCCGAGTGGGTTTCCGACCATGTCGAGGCGGGGTACGAGAAGGAATTCATCAAGCAGGCACCCCACGTGGACGTCGAGGCCGGGCACATATCGGCGGACGAGGAGGAGCGGCTGTACCGCTACTACGGCATTGAGCCGGGCGGAACGCGCGCCCCCGCACAGCCCGGGGAGGCGGCGCCGGAGCGGGCACGCGAGCCCGACGACGCGATGACCCGCTCTGAGGAGCAGCTCCACGTCCACAAGGAGACCCGGGAGAGCGGCCGGGCCAGACTGCGCAAGTACGTGGTCACCGAAGAGCAGCAGATGACCGTTCCGGTCAGCCACGAAGAGGTCCGGGTCGAGCGCGAGCCGATCACCGATGAGAACCGGGACGCGGCGATGCGCGGATCGGAGATCACCGAGGCCGAGCACGAGGTCACCCTGCACGAGGAGCGGCCGGTGGTGTCCAAGGAGACCACCCCGGTGGAGCGCGTGCGGGCCAGTAAGGAGACCGTCACCGAAGAGGAGACCGTCGGCGGCGAGATCCGCAAGGAGCGCATCGAGATGGAAGAGGAGGACGCAAGACGGCGAGGCCGCAGCGAGCGGTGACCCGTCTCCCGCCCCGGGCCGACCGGCGGCCTGGGGCGTCCCCACGCCCTGCCCCCGCCACTCCGCGCTACCGCATCAGGCCGGAGCCATCCCGCGGCGAGTACTGGCACACCAAGACCGTCAGGGGCGACGTCTACGCGGTCGGCAAGAGCGCGGCGAATCACTAGCCCGGCCTACGCGGCGCAGAACTCGTTGCCTTCGGGGTCCTGCATGACCCACCAGTGCCCGGCGGGTCCCCGGTCGAACTCGCGGACGCGGGTCGCTCCCAGCCCTTCCAGCCGGGCGACCAGCTCGTCGAGGCCGCCGGGCTCGCTGTGGACGTCGATGTGCAGGCGGTTCTTGCCGGACTTGCCCTCGGGCACGTCCTGGAAGAGCAGCCGCCGTCCGCGGCCGACGCCGCTGACCTCGTCGAACGGGTCCTCGGGGTGGCGGATCGCGGCATAGCCGCGGAAGGTCTTGCGTCCGCGATGTTCGTGTACCGCCTCCTCGCCGATGCGGCCGGCGGCCAGCACCTGCTCGACGAGCGCGCTGGGATCCTCCACCTCGTAGCCCAGGGCCGCTGCCCAGAAGTCCGCGAGCGCGGATGCGTCCGTACTGTCGATGACCAGCTTCCAACCCAATGCCATGTAACCAGTTATATTAGTTACATGGCCTCCTCTGCAACCACGGGACTGACGCTGCGCTCCCGTACCGGCGCCACCTACCGGTTCGACCCCGGCGCGCTGTGCCTGGAGCTGCTGACCACCGGCGGCCCCGGCCCCTACCGCAGGTACGAGGTCCTGTTCGAGCCCGCCGACCTGGCCGCCTGGGCAGAGCGGTCACGGCTGACCCCGACACCCGCACTGCAGGTCTCGAAAGCCGAGGTGACCAACGCGCGGAACCTGCGCGACGCGCTGTTCCAGGTGGTCATCGCCCACCTGCACAGCGACCCGTACCCGCCCGACGACCTGGGGACCCTCAATAAGGCCGCCGCCCGTCCGGCGCTGGCACCCGCCATCACGCCGGACGGGGAGCGGCAGTGGGCCGGAACCCCCAAGGGCACACACCTGCTGGCCACCGTCGCGCGGGACGCCATCGACCTGCTGACCGGCCCGTTCGCCCACCGCATCCGCACCTGCGCCGGCGACAACTGCCAGCTCGTCTACGTCGACACCTCACGCCCCGGCCGCCGCCGCTGGTGCTCGATGGAGCACTGCGGCAACCTCCACAAGGTGAGAGCCTCACGCGCCCGCCAGTCCGAGCCGGACCATGGATCGAGCAAGGCCTGCCCCTCATCCGATGACGGGAGTTGATCATGGCGACCGCCGAACGGACGGGACGAAAGTCCCTGTTCCCCGGGGGGGACGTCGGCTCAGGATCGTTGGTAGGCGTGCCCGCGAGGAGGTCGCCGCGCAGGTCTGGAAGGCGGACACATGACGGACTACCCCTACGCCGGCCGGTTCCGGAGCTACGAGAGGCTGCCCGAGGAGGGGCGGCCCCGGGCGGAGATCCTCGCCGAAGTCCGCGAGATGGCGGCTCAGGAGGACGCCTTCTGGGAGACGGGCAAGGCGTCCGGGACGGTGTACTGCGGGGACCACGAGCACTACGACTTCATGACGGAGACGTACGGCCTGTTCGGTCACGCCAATGTGCTCCAGCGCGACATGTTCCCCAGTGCGACGAAGTTCGAGGGCGAGATCCTCGCCATGACCCTCGACCTCATGCACGGCGGCGCGGTCACCGGGACCGACCCGGGCGGCCTGGTGACGACCGGCGGCACCGGGAGCATCCTGCACGCGATGCTGGCCTACCGGGACGCGGCCGCCCGGCACCGCGGCATCGCCCGGCCCAACATCGTCAAACCGGAGACCGCGCACCCCGCGTTCGACAAGGCCGGCCACCTGTTCGGCATCGAAGTGCGGGAGGCGCCGGCCGACCCCCGCACGACCCTGGTGGACGTCACCGCGGCGGCCGGGCTCATCGACGCGAACACGGTCGCGGTGATCGGCTCGGCGGGCAACTACGGGTACGGCACGATCGATCCCATCGCGGACCTGTCGGAGCTGGCGCTCATCCGCGGCGTCGGCCTGCACGTCGACGCCTGCCTGGGCGGGTTCGTCCTCCCCTTCGGTGAGGAGCTCGGCCTGGACATCCCGCCGTTCGACTTCCGGCTGCCGGGCGTGACCAGCATCTCCGCCGACACCCACAAGTACGGGTACGGCCTCAAGGGCACGTCCACGCTGCTGTTCCGCGACAGCGCGCTGCGCAACGAGCTGTACTTCTTCCACACCGGGTGGAGCGGCGGCAAGTACCTGTCGCCGGGCATCGAGGGCTCCCGGTCGGGCGGGCTGCTGGCCGCCACCTGGGCCGGGATGGTGCGGCTCGGACGCGCAGGCTACCGGCGGTACGCCGAGCAGATCTTCGGCACCGCGCGCCAGATGCTGGAGGCCGTCCGGTCGCACCCCGAGCTGCGCGTCATGGGAGAGCCGACGTTCCTGTTCAGTTTCACGTCGGACGTGTTCGACATCTACCACGTGTACGACTTCATGTCCGGACGCGGCTGGCGGTTCAACGGCCAGCAGTATCCCGATGCGATCCACATGGCCGTCACCAGACCGCAGACCCGGCCCGGCGTCGCGGACGCCTTCGCGGCCGACCTCGCCGACGCCGTACGGTATGCCGCCGAACGGCACGAGGCGGGCGAGTCTCCCCTCTCGGGCGCGGTGTACGGGGGTGTGCCGGGCGGGCTCACCGAGGAGGCGGACGACTTCATCCGGCAGATCATGACCGGCATCCTCGACACCCAGCAGTCGCTGCCTCCGGCCGCGCGCTGACCGGGCGGAGGAACCGACCATGCCCGCACGCGCGCCCGCCCCCGGGGACCGCTACATCCTCGCCGTCGACCTCGGCTCGACCGGGGTGAAGATCGGCCTCGTCTCGCTCACCGGGGAGATCGCCCTGTGCGAACTCGGCGTGGTCACCACCCGCCGGTCCGGTGACGGCGCCTCCACCCAGGACGCCGGGCAGTGGTGGGAACTCATCACCGCCGCCGCGCGGCGGGTGATGGCCGCCGGAGTGATCCGCCCCGAGCAGCTCGTCGCGGCCTCGTGCACCGGCCAGTGGGCCAGCACGGTGCCGGTGGACGAGTCGGGCCGTCCCGTCGGCGACTGCATGCTGCACGACGACACGCGCGGCGCGCCGTACTCCCGGGCCCTCATCGGCGGACCGGTCGCCGGGTACGCCCCGCGCAACATCCTCGCCTGGGTGCGCCGGACGGGTGGGGCGCCGTCGCCGTCGGGCGCCGACCCGATCGGGCACCTGCTGTTCCTGCGCCACGAGATGCCCGCCGTGTACGCCGCGGCGCGCTGGTTCATGGAACCGGTCGACTATCTGACGATGCGGATGACCGGGGTCGCCGCCGCCACCCACGCCTCGATGACGGCGGCCTGGCTGACCGACAACCGGCGGCCCGGGACGCTGCGGTACGACGCCGGCCTGGCCCGCAGGGCGGGGATCGACACCGGCCGGCTCCCGCCGCTGCGGCCCGTCGGCTCGGTGGTGGGCGTGATCCCCGAGCGGGTGGCCGGGGAGCTGGGGGTGCCCGCCGGGCTGCCGGTGGTCACGGGCCTGCCCGACCTGCATGCGTCGGTCCGCGGCGCCGGGACGATGGACGACTTCCAGGCCCACCTCGCGATCAGCACGACGTCCTGGATCGGGCTGTCGGTGCCGTTCAAGAAGACCGACGTCCTGCGGTCCATCGCCAGCGTGCCGGGGCTGGGGGACGGTTCCTACGTCGTCGCCAACAACCATGAGACCGGCGGCCGGTGCCTGCAATGGCTGCACGAGACGATCGTGGGCGCCGCCACCACCACCGCATCCGACTACGAACGGCTCGTGCGCCGGGCCGAAACCGTGCCGGTGGGCAGTCACGGCGTCATCTTCACCCCCTGGCTGGACGGCGAGCGGTCCCCGGTGGACGACCGCGACGCCCGCGCCGGCTTCCACAACCTGTCGCTGACCACGACGCAGGACGACCTCGTCCGCGCGGTCCTGGAGGGCGTCGCCTACAACAACCGCTGGCTGCACGAGGCGGTCGAGCGGTTCGCGGGACGCCCCCTCGACCCGATCAGGCTGATCGGCGGCGGTGCCCGGTCCGACCTGTGGTGCCAGATCCACGCCGATGTGCTCGGCCGCACCGTCGAGCGGGTCGCCGACCCGATGAACGCCGGCCTGCGCGGCCAGGCCGTCTTCGCGGGGCTGTCGCTCGGCGCCGTCCGCCGCGAGGACGTCCGGATCGGGGTCGACCGCGTCTTCACCCCCGACCCCGCCGCCGGGGCGGAGTACGAACGGCTCTACCGCGAGTTCCCCGGCCTGTACCGGAGCCAGCGCGGCATGTTCCGCCGGCTCGGGCGCGGCGCCCGCCGCACGGCCGCCGCGCCCCGCCCGCGGCGGCTCATCCCAGCGGCGGCACGACGGCCTCGATGAGGTGCGGGCCCGGTTCGGTGACCGCCCGGCCGAACTGGACCGCGAACTCCTCCACCGTGCGGGCCCGGGTCGCCGGAACCCCCATGCCGGACGCCAGCGCGACGAAGTCCAGGGCCGGCCGCGACAGGTCGACCATGTCCCGCGCCACGCTCCCCGCGGCGGGCGGTTCCGCCGTCGCCCCGACCCGTGTCATCTCCATCGACAGGATCGCGTAGGAACCGTTGGCGAACACGACGGTGGTGACGTCGAGCCCCTCCCTGGCCTGCGTCCACAGCGCCGACGGCATGTACATCGCGCTGCCGTCCGACTCCAGGCAGACGACCGGCCGGGACGGGCACGCGATCGCGGCGCCGACCGCGACGGGCATTCCCTGGCCGATCGCGCCACCGGTCAGGGTCAGCCAGTCGTGCGGCGGCGCGCCCGCGGTGGCGTCCGCCAGCCACAGCCCCGACGTGTTCGACTCGTCCGAGACGATCGCCCCCTCGGGCAGCAGCGCCCCGACGACGGCGGCGGCCGTCTCCGCCGTGAGCGTCCCGGACGGCATGTCCGGCCGCGCCGCGGGCCGCGGGGTCGGTTCGACGTCCGCGGCGACCGCGTCGGCGAGCCGGGTGAGCGCCGCGGCCGCGTCGCCGCCGAGGTCATGCACCCGGCACCCGTCCGGGACGAGGTCGCCGGTGCGGCCCGGGTAGGCGAAGAACGTCGCGGGCCGCCGCGCACCGGCCAGGATGATGTGCCGGGCGCCCTCCAGCTGCGCCGCCGCCATGTCGCCCAGGTAGAGCAGCCGCCCCATCGCCGGGAGCCCGGCGCCGCGCTCCAGGCGGGCCGGGAACGTCTCGCACAGCGCCCGCGACCCGGTCGCCGTGGCGATGCGGTCGGCCGCCTCCAGCCCGGCGCGGCGGGTCGCGTCGCCGCCGATCAGCAGGACGCACGGTTCACCGCCGGTCAGCGCGGCGGCCGCCGCCTCCAGCACATCGTCGCCCGCCGGTTCGGGCGCGGGAAGGGGCGGCGGCGCCGCGACCCGCCCGCCCTCCGACCAGGCGACGTCCGCGGGGACGATGAGCGTCGCGACGCCCCCGGCCAGTGCGGCCCCGACCGCCTCCGCCGCGGCGGAACCGGCGTCCGCCGCGTCCGCGGGCCGGCCCACCCAGCGCGACACCGACCCGGCGACGGCCGCGATGTCGGACTGCAGCGGCGCGTCGAACCGCTGATGGCCGGTGGCATGGTCACCGACGACGGCCACGACCGGTGTCCGTGCCCGCCGCGCGTTGTGCAGGTTGGCCAGCCCGTTCCCGAGTCCCGGGCCGAGGTGCAGCAGGACGGCGGCGGGCCGCGGCGCCATCCGCCCGTACCCGTCGGCGGCACCCGTCGCGACGCCCTCGAACAGGCACAGCACGCCCCGGGCACGCGGTTCGCCGTCCAGCGCCGCCACGAGATGCAGCTCCGACGTGCCCGGATTCGCGAACCACACGTCGACGCCCGCGTCCGACAGGGTGTGCGCCATCGCCTGCGCGCCGTTCATAAGTGTCTCCCCATGCTCAGCCGAACAGGACGCCCCGGTTGAGTATCCCGTCCGGATCGAAGGCCTTCTTGATCCGCCGCATCAGCTCCACCTTCGCCGGATCCTCCAGGGCGAGGAAATAGGGGACCTTCTCCCGTCCGATGCCGTGCTCCCCGCTGATGGTGCCGCCCGCCTCGACGGTCTTGGCGAATATGCCGCTCATCACGGCGGTCAGCACCTCGGGGTCGGGCTGGAACAGTGAAAGGTGCACATTGCCGTCACCCGCGTGACCGCAGCCGCTGATGAGCGTCCCATGCCGGTCGCCGATCTCGTGGACGGCGGCGAAGAATCCGGCCAGGACGGCGCGCGGCACGACCGCGTCCACGATCGCGTCGGCCCCGGCGGCGCGGGCGGCCCAGAACGCGTTCTCCCGCGCCGTGACGAACCGCCGGAGAGCGTCGCCGGCGAGCACGTACCCGTCGGCGGCGCCGAGGTCCGCGAGCCGTTCCCCGAGCGCCTGGACGTCCTCGTCCAGCCGATCGGCCGAATGGTTCTCCAGGACCACGAGCAGATAGGCCTGCGCGGTGTCCCGGACATGCTCCGGAACCCCGAGATCCAGCCCGGCGTTCGCGGTGATCGCCGCCATGGCGAGCATGTCGACGTACTCCAGGACGAGCGGGTCCAGCCCCCCGCCGGTCAGCCGCGGGACGGCCGCGGTGACCGCCGCCGTGCCGGGGAACGGCGCCAGCACCCCGGCCCGGTTCGCGAGCCGGGGCCGCAGCCGCAGCGTCGCCTCGGTGACCAGGGCGAGCGTGCCCTCCGATCCCACGATCAGCTGGGTCAGGTCGTAGCCGGTGGACGTCTTCACGTACCGGCCGCCGCTGCGGATCACCTCGCCGCCCGCGAGCACCGCCTCCAGGCCGAGGACGTGGTGGCGGGTCACGCCGTTCTTGACCGCGTGCATGCCGCCCGCGTTCGTGGCGATCGTGCCGCCGACGGCGGCGCCGTCCTCGCCGGGGAACACCGGATACACCAGCCCCGCGTCGGCGGTCGCGCGGTCGAGTTCCGCGAGCGTGACGCCCGGCTGCACCACCGCCACCTGATCGTCCGCGTCGATCTCCAGGATCCGGTTCATCCGCTCGAAGGACACCACCAGGCCGCCCGGACACGGCACCGCCGCGCCGGACAGGCCGGTCCCCGATCCCCGGGCCGTCACCGGGACCCCGAGCCCGCCGGCGACCCGCAGCACCGCGGCGACCTGCGCGGTGTCCGCCGGGCGCACCACCGTGAACGGCCCTTCCACCGCGACGCCCAGCGACTCGTCCCGGCCATAGTGCGGGGGGACGGCGTCGCCCGACAGCACATGCTCGGGGCCGACGACATCCGCCAGCGCCGTGCGGACGTCCGCCATGTTCCCTCCCACCGGCATCCGCGGCCTGAATCGGCGATTCCACCGCATCTCCGTCCGGCAAGTCTGACCTCCCCCTCCCGCCCTGGGCAGGGACCATCGGGCGCCTCGACGAGGCCGAAGGTCCCACGGCCAAAGTTGCGCAATCCAATGGTTGCGATATATGTTGCAACCAGTTGATTGCGTCACTTGGAGGTCATGGTGCCCGTACCGGATCGGATCGAGCGCGTGCTCGACCTTCACCACCCTCCCGAGAAGGTGTGGGCGGCTCTGACCACGCCCGAAGGTCTGGGTGGCTGGTTCGGGTCCAGTGCCGAGGTCGACGACTTGCGCCCCGGCGGCCAGGCCCGCGTGCGGTGGGGGCAGGACGAGGAGAACATCCTGTGCATCCAGGTCGTGGAGCCGCCCCGCCGGTTCGCCTACACATGGGCGATCGAGGGATTGCCTCCGAGCGATCCCCGCCGGACCCACGTGGAGTTCACGCTGGAGCCGACGCCCGCCGGCACCCGGCTCACGGTCGTGGAGACCGGCTTCGCCCAGCTGCCGGATGACCTCACCGCCGCCTACGAGGGCAACGTCACGGGATGGCGGACGAAGCTGCCCGAACTGGCCGAGTACCTCGATGCCGCGGCCTGATCATCCCGATGCCGAGCCGATCGCACAGGCGGTCTTCACCGCGCTGGCGGACCCGACCCGGCGCGGCATTCTCGCCGACCTCGCCGCGCACGGACCCGCGACGGCGACGGATCTGGCCGGCCGGCTGCCCATCTCGCGGCAGGCCATCGCCAAACACCTCCGTCTGCTGACCGACGCCGGACTCGTCCGGGCCGAGGCCGGGGAGCGGCGCCGGATCCGCTACCGCCTGCAGACCGGGCCGGTGGCAGTGGCCCAGTCGTTCCTGGCCGCGCTCACGCGTGACTGGGACGGCCACCTGGACCGCCTGCGCGACCACCTCGATCAGACCCAGGAGAGATGAACCATGAACCTGACCCTGTGGTTCGACCGGGTCGACAACTACGCACACCCTGACCTTTGGCTGGAACTGTTCACCGACGACGTCGACCGTGCCGCCGCGCACCTGGCCGCGCATGGCATCGGCGTCCAGGACGAACTGGAGCCGCTCCCCTCCGGGATGAACGCCCACTGGATCAGCAACCCCGTCGGAGTCCCGCACATCGTCCGCCTCCCCGACGACGGCTGAACCGTCAGGCACCGTCTTCGAGGTGCCGGACGGCTTCGGATCGGACGGTGCCGGGGTCGGCGCCGAGTTCGCGGAGCAGCCGTGCGGCGGGCCCTTCGGCTCTTCCAGCAGGGCGGCGAGCAGACGGATGAAGCCCAGGCAGACGAGGCATCACGCCATCTCGCATCGCTATCGCGCCTGGTATCGGAGGAAGTGGTCGGACGAGGCGTCCACGGACACGGCCCGGCCGAGCCTCCGTTACGGTGCGCTGTGTGCAGCCAAGGACCTGGGTGACCCTCGCCGCCGTCGCGGCGCTCGCCGTCGGCGTCGCGGCCTGGCGGCAATCGTGGCGGGTGTGGCCGCCCGCGCCACACGTCGACCGGCACCTCACCGGCGACGTCCTGCCGGTGATCGACCGGTACCTGGAGAGCGGCCGCGCGGTGGTGTGGCCGAGTTCTCTGCCCGCCCGGCTGAGCCCGCGCTGGTTCTGCGCGGAGGACCCGATCGAGACCGAGCGGCGCGGCCCCCAGGTGCGTGTGTCACTTGAGGTCATGTGCAACGACTACGCCCGGGAGGGCGGCGATCTGGTAACCCACACCGGGACCCGCACCCCGCTGCTGGTGACGCTGGACCATCGCGGTGACGTACCGGTCGTCCAGGACGTCGCGGAGCCGGTCGACGGCGCGGGATTCCGTCCGTCCCTGGAGCGCATGTTCTCCGCACGCGGGGTCGCCGAATTCGACCGGCGCCACCGTCGGGGCAACGGCGTTGACGCCCCAGACGCCGAGGCAGCGCGCGCATTCGGGCTTCCTCCCGGCACCCAGGCCCGCCCCCACCGCGGTTAGCCAATCCCGCGGTTCAGGCTTGGTGCGCCGGGACGCGGGCTACCGCTTGACCTGGGACAGCAGTGCCGCGAAGACACGCCGGGTCAGGCGAAGGCGCGGCACTCCACCTTGGCGCGGCGTTCGGTCATGCCCTGCTGGGTCGCCGTGGTCACGCACGCCTTCTGCTTCTCGGTGAGCTGGGGCTGGCCGCACTCGGTGACGCTGGAGTAGGTGCGGCAATCCTGCCGTGCGGGCGCGTTGGACGCCTCGGCGGCGACGGCGCCGCCCGTACCGGTGATCCCGACGACCGCGGCGATCAAGGCGCCGGTCATGACCCTCTTCATATGCTTTCTCCCCCGTCATGCGCATCAGCCAACGGCTGTCATCGTCCCCGGGGCATCCAGTGGCAAAACACCTCAAAGGGTCAAGAAAGCGACTATATGCCCAGGTCAACGCTTCGGCCGGCCCGCCGCGCCGACGGGCGACGGAGTTCGTCCAGGAGCCTGGGGCTCCGTCAATGCGGAAGGCCGCCGCCCGCGTGCTGCGGACGGCGGCCCTCACGGGTCGTGCGGGTGTTACCGGTTGTACTGGCCGAAGTCGTACTCCTCCAGCGGCACGGCCTCGCCGGACCCCTGGCCGAAGGCGTACTCGGCGCCGTCGTCGTAGGAGCCGACGGAGTACACCGCCGCCTTGGCCTCCTCGGTGGGCTCGACCCGGACGTTGCGGTACTGCGGCATGCCGGTACCGGCCGGGATGAGCTTGCCGATGATGACGTTCTCCTTGAGGCCCAGCAGCGGGTCGCTCTTGGCGTGCATCGCCGCCTCGGTGAGCACCCGGGTCGTCTCCTGGAAGGACGCCGCCGACAGCCACGACTCGGTCGCGAGCGAGGCCTTGGTGATGCCCATCAGGACAGGACGGCCGGCGGCGGGAACCCCGCCCTCGGCCACGACGGACCGGTTGCGCCCCTCGAAGATCGGCCGCTCGATCAGGTCACCGGGCAGCAGGTCGGTGTCGCCCGACTCGAGGATGTTCACCCGCTTCAGCATCTGGCGGACGATGATCTCGATGTGCTTGTCGTGGATCGACACGCCCTGCGACCGGTAGACCTCCTGGACCTCCTGGACCAGGTGGAGCTGCACGGCGCGGGGACCGAGGATGCGCAGCACCTCGTGCGGGTTGATGGCGCCCGCGATGAGCTGCTGGCCGACGCCCACGGCCTCGCCCTCCTTGACCAGGAGGCGGGACCGCATCGGCACCGGGTAGGCGATCTCGTCGGAGCCGTCGTCCGGGACGACGACGACCTTGCGGGCCTTCTCCGTCTCGTCGATCTTGACGCGCCCGGCGACCTCGCTGATCGGGGCCACACCCTTGGGGATGCGGGCCTCGAACAGCTCCTGGACACGCGGCAGACCGTGCGTGATGTCGCCGCCCGCCACACCACCGGTGTGGAAGGTCCGCATGGTGAGCTGCGTTCCGGGCTCGCCGATGGACTGTGCGGCGATGATGCCGACGGCCTCACCGACGTCGACCCGCTTGCCGGTGGCCAGCGAACGGCCGTAGCAGGCGGCGCAGACGCCGATCTTGGCCTCGCAGACCAGGGCGCTGCGGGTACGGACCTTGTCCACGCCCGCCTCGACCAGGCGCGACACGACCGCGTCGGACAGGTCGGTGTCGGCCGGGAAGATGACCGTCCCGTCGACGACGACGTCCTCGGCGATCGTGCGGCCGACCAGGCTCGTCTCCGAGGTGGCCAGCTTGACCAGGGTGCCGTCGGACAGCTTGTCGGCGACCTCGAAGGGGATCGTGCGGTCGGTGCCGCAGTCCTCCTCGCGGACGATGACGTCCTGCGCGACGTCCACCAGGCGCCGGGTCAGGTAACCCGAGTCGGCGGTGCGCAGCGCGGTGTCGGCCAGGCCCTTGCGGGCGCCGTGCGTCGAGATGAAGTACTCGACGACCGACAGGCCCTCGCGGAACGACGACTTGATCGGACGCGGGATGGTCTCGCCCTTGGGGTTGGAGACCAGGCCGCGCATGCCGGCGATCTGGCGGAGCTGCAGCGGGTTGCCGCGGGCACCCGACTGGATCATCATCCAGATCGGGTTGTCCTTCGGGAACGACGCCTCCATGTCCACCGCGACGTCCGCGGTGGCCTTGTTCCAGATCTCGATGAGCTCCTGCTTGCGCTCATCGTCGGTGATCAGGCCGCGGTTGAACTCCCGCTGCACCTTCTCGGCACGCTGCTCGTAACCGCCCAGGATCTCCTGCTTGTTCGGCGGCGCGAGCACGTCGTCGATCGCGATCGTGACACCGGACCTGGTCGCCCAGTGGAACCCGGTGCTCTTCAGCGCGTCGAGGGCGTTGGCGACGGCGACCTTCGGGTAGGTCTCCGCCAGCTCGTTCACGATCGCCGACAGCTGCTTCTTGCTGATCTCGTCGTCGACGAACGGGAAGTCGTCCGGCAGCGTCTCGTTGAACAGCGCGCGGCCGAGCGTGGTCTCCAGCCGGTACGGCTGGCCCGGCTCGTAGCCCTCCGGCGCGATCCACTCGCGCGGCGGCGGGACGTCCTTCAGCCGCAGGTGGATCTTCGCCTGCAGGTCCAGCTCGCCCCGGTCGTAGGCCATGATCGCCTCGGCGACCGACCCGAACGCGCGCCCCTCGCCGGCGGACCCGTCCTTCTGCGTCGTCAGCCAGTACAGGCCGATGACCATGTCCTGGGTGGGCATGGTGACGGGCTTGCCGTCCGACGGCTTCAGGATGTTGTTGGTCGACAGCATCAGGATGCGCGCCTCGGCCTGGGCCTCGGCCGACAGCGGCAGGTGCACGGCCATCTGGTCGCCGTCGAAGTCCGCGTTGAACGCGGTGCAGACGAGCGGGTGGATCTGGATGGCCTTGCCCTCGACCAGCTGCGGCTCGAACGCCTGGATGCCGAGGCGGTGCAGGGTCGGCGCCCGGTTCAGCAGCACCGGGTGCTCGGTGATGACCTCTTCCAGCACGTCCCACACGACCGGGCGGGCCCGCTCGACCATCCGCTTGGCGGACTTGATGTTCTGTGCGTGGTTGAGGTCGACGAGCCGCTTCATGACGAACGGCTTGAACAGCTCCAGCGCCATCTGCTTGGGCAGGCCGCACTGGTGCAGCTTCAGCTGCGGGCCGACGACGATGACCGAACGGCCGGAGTAGTCGACGCGCTTGCCCAGCAGGTTCTGCCGGAACCGGCCCTGCTTGCCCTTGAGCATGTCCGACAGCGACTTCAGCGGACGGTTGCCCGGCCCGGTGACCGGGCGGCCGCGGCGGCCGTTGTCGAACAGCGCGTCGACGGCCTCCTGCAGCATCCGCTTCTCGTTGTTGACGATGATCTCGGGCGCGCCCAGGTCGAGCAGGCGCTTGAGCCGGTTGTTCCGGTTGATGACACGGCGGTACAGGTCGTTCAGGTCGGACGTCGCGAAACGGCCGCCGTCCAGCTGCACCATCGGACGCAGGTCCGGCGGGATCACCGGGATGCAGTCCAGCACCATGCCGAGCGGGCTGTTGCGGGTGTTGAGGAACGCGGAGACGACCTTCAGCCGCTTGAGGGCGCGGGCCTTCTTCTGGCCCTTGCCGGTGCGGATGATGTCGCGCAGCTTCTCGGCCTCGGCGTCGAGGTCGAAGTTCTGCAGCCGGGCCTGGATGGCCGCGGCCCCCATGCCGCCCTCGAAGTACTTGCCGAACCGGTCGCGCATCTCGCGGTAGAGCAGCTCGTCGCCCTCCAGGTCCTGGACCTTGAGGTTCTTGAAGCGGCTCCAGACCTCGTCGAGGCGGTCGATCTCGCGCTGCGCGCGGTCGCGCAGCTGCTTCATCTCCCGCTCGGCGCCGTCGCGCACCTTGCGCTTCTGGTCGGCCTTCGCGCCGGCCTCCTCCAGCTCCGCCAGGTCGCCCTCCAGCTTCTGCTGGCGGGCCTCGACCTGCGCGTCGCGGGCCTGCTCGATCTGCTGGCGCTCCACGGAGATGTGGGCCTCCAGCGTCGGCAGGTCGCGGTCGCGCCGCTCGGCGTCCACGCTGGTGATCATGTAGGCCGCGAAGTAGATGATCTTTTCGAGATCCTTCGGGGCCAGATCCAGCAGGTAGCCGAGACGGGACGGGACGCCCTTGAAGTACCAGATGTGCGTGACCGGAGCGGCCAGCTCGATGTGGCCCATCCGCTCACGGCGCACCTTGGCGCGGGTCACCTCGACGCCGCAGCGCTCGCAGATGATGCCCTTGAACCGGACGCGCTTGTACTTACCGCAGTAGCACTCCCAGTCCCGGGTCGGGCCGAAGATCTTCTCGCAGAAGAGCCCGTCCTTCTCCGGCTTGAGGGTCCGGTAGTTGATCGTCTCCGGCTTCTTCACCTCGCCGTGCGACCACTGGCGGATGTCGTCAGCGGTCGCCAGGCCGATGCGTAGCTCGTCGAAGAAGTTGACGTCAAGCAACAGATTTCCCCTTGAGTTGATCAGACCTCTTCGACACTGCTCGGCTCACGCCGGGACAGGTCGATGCCGAGCTCCTCCGCCGCACGGAAGACGTCCTCGTCGGTGTCGCGCATCTCGATGGACATGCCGTCGCTGGAGAGCACCTCGACGTTGAGGCACAGCGACTGCATCTCCTTGATGAGCACCTTGAAGGACTCGGGAATGCCGGGCTCGGGGATGTTCTCGCCCTTGACGATGGCCTCGTACACCTTCACGCGGCCGAGGACGTCGTCGGACTTGATGGTCAGCAGCTCCTGCAGGGCGTAGGCGGCGCCGTACGCCTCCAGCGCCCAGACCTCCATCTCACCGAAGCGCTGGCCGCCGAACTGGGCCTTACCGCCGAGCGGCTGCTGGGTGATCATGGAGTACGGGCCGGTCGACCGCGCGTGGATCTTGTCGTCGACCAGGTGGAGCAGCTTGAGGATGTAGATGTAACCGACCGAGATCGGGTCCTTGTAGGGCTCGCCGGTACGGCCGTCGAACAGCCGCGCCTTCCCGCCCGGCTCGACCATGCGGTCGCCGTCGCGGTTGGGCAGCGTGCTCGCGATCAGGCCGGTGACGTCGTCCTCGCGGGCACCGTCGAAAACCGGCGTGGCGGTCTTCGTCCACGGCTCGGCCTCGTCGGCGCCGATCGCCTTGAGCGCCTTCTGCCAGTCCTCGGAGTCGCCCTCGATCTTCCAGCCGCGGGACGCGACCCAGCCGAGGTGGGTCTCCAGGACCTGGCCCACGTTCATGCGCCCGGGGACGCCCAGCGGGTTCAGGACGATGTCGACCGGGGTGCCGTCCTCCATGAACGGCATGTCCTCGACCGGCAGCACCTTGGAGATGACGCCCTTGTTGCCGTGCCGGCCGGCGAGCTTGTCGCCGTCGGTGATCTTGCGCTTCTGCGCGACGTACACCCGGACCAGCTCGTTCACGCCGGGCGGGAGCTCGTCGCCCTCGTCGCGGGAGAACACCCGGACGCCGATGACCTTGCCCTGCTCGCCGTGCGGCACCTTCAGCGAGGTGTCGCGGACCTCACGGGCCTTCTCACCGAAGATCGCCCGCAGCAGCCGCTCCTCCGGGGTCAGCTCGGTCTCGCCCTTGGGCGTGACCTTGCCGACCAGGATGTCGCCGGGGACGACGTCGGCGCCGATGCGGATGATGCCGCGCTCGTCGAGGTCGGCCAGGACCTCCTCGGAGACGTTCGGGATGTCCCGGGTGATCTCCTCGGGGCCCAGCTTGGTGTCGCGGGCGTCGACCTCGTGCTCCTCGATGTGGATCGAGGAGAGGACGTCGTCCTGCACCAGGCGCTGGCTGAGGATGATGGCGTCCTCGTAGTTGTGGCCCTCCCACGGCATGAACGCCACGAGGAGGTTCTTGCCGAGCGCCATCTCGCCGTCGTCGGTGCACGGACCGTCGGCGACGACCTGGCCGAGCTCGACCCGCTGGCCCTCCTCGACGATCGGCTTCTGGTTGAAGCAGGTGCCCTGGTTGGACCGCTTGAACTTGGCGACGCGGTAGGTCGTCCGCGTGCCGTCGTCGTTCATGACGGTCACGTAGTCGGCGGAGACCTCCTCGACGACACCGGCCTTCTCGGCCGTGATGACGTCGCCGGCGTCGGTCGCGGCACGGTACTCCATGCCGGTGCCGACCAGCGGCGCCTCGCTGCGCAGCAGCGGGACGGACTGGCGCTGCATGTTGGAGCCCATGAGCGCGCGGTTGGCGTCGTCGTGCTCCAGGAACGGGATCATCGCGGTGGCGACCGAGGTCATCTGCCGCGCCGAGACGTCCATGTACTGGACCTCGCGGGCGGGGACGAGTTCGACCTCGGCGCCCTTGAGGCGGACCAGGACGCGGTCGTCGACGAAGGTGCCGTCGTCGTTGATCAGCGAGTTGGCCTGCGCGACGACGAAGCGGTCCTCCTCGTCGGCGGTCAGGTAGTCGATCTGCTCGGTGACGATGCCGTCGGTGACCCGCCGGTAGGGCGTCTCGACGAACCCGAACGGGTTCACCCGGCCGAACGCGGCGAGCGAGCCGATCAGCCCGATGTTCGGGCCTTCCGGCGTCTCGATCGGGCACATGCGGCCGTAGTGGGACGGGTGGACGTCGCGGACCTCCATGCCCGCCCGCTCACGCGACAGACCACCGGGGCCCAGCGCGGACAGCCGCCGCTTGTGCGTCAGCCCGGCCAGCGGGTTGGTCTGGTCCATGAACTGCGACAGCTGGCTGGTGCCGAAGAACTCCTTGATGGAGGCGACGACCGGCCGGATGTTGATCAGGGTCTGCGGCGTGATCGCCTCGACGTCCTGGGTGGTCATCCGCTCGCGGACGACGCGCTCCATCCGGGCCAGGCCCAGGCGGACCTGGTTCTGGATCAGCTCGCCCACGGTGCGCAGGCGCCGGTTGCCGAAGTGGTCGATGTCATCGACCTCGATCGGCACCGCGACGGCGCTGAGGGTCGCCTCCTCCTCGCCGGCGTGCAGCCGGACGAGGTACTCGATCGTGGAGACGATGTCGTCCTCGGTGAGCGTGCCCTGGTTCATGTCCAGGTCGAGGCCGAGCTTCTTGTTGATCTTGTAGCGCCCGACCTTGGCGACGTCGTAGCGCTTCGGGTTGAAGTACAGGTTCTCCAGCAGCGTCTGCGCGGACTCGCGCGTCGGCGGCTCACCCGGGCGCAGCTTGCGGTAGATGTCGAGCAGTGCGTCGTCCTGGCCGGAGGTGTGGTCCTTCTCCAGGGTGACGTTGATCGACTCGTAGGAGCCGAAGCGCTCACGGATGCGCGCCTCGTCCCAGCCGAGCGCCTTCAGCAGCACGGTGACCGGCTGCTTGCGCTTGCGGTCGATGCGCACGCCGACGTTGTCGCGCTTGTCGATCTCGAACTCGAGCCAGGCGCCACGGCTCGGGATGACCCGGCAGCCGTAGATGTCCTTGTCGGACGCCTTGTCGAGTGCCCGGTCGAAGTACACGCCGGGCGAGCGGACCAACTGGGAGACGACGACCCGCTCTGTGCCGTTGATGATGAAGGTGCCCTTCGGGGTCATGAGCGGGAAGTCGCCCATGAACACCGTCTGGCTCTTGATCTCACCGGTGGTGTTGTTGATGAACTCCGCCGTGACGAACATGGGGGCGGAGTAGGTCATGTCCTTGTCCTTGCACTCCTCGACGGAGTACTTGGGCGGCTCGAACCGGTGGTCGCGGAACGACAGGGACATGGTCCCGGAGAAGTCTTCGATCGGACTGATCTCTTCGAAGATCTCCTCCAGCCCCGACTGGGTCGGGACACTCTTACTTCCGGCCTTCTGGGCCGCCTCGACCCGGGCCTTCCACCTCTCGTTGCCCAGCAGCCAGTCAAAGGAGTTGGTCTGCAGAGCAAGGAGGTCCGGGACTTCGAGCGGCTCCTTGATGCGCGCGAAGGAGACGCGGTTCGGACCGGTTGCGGTATTCGAGGCGTTGCGCGAGGCTGCCAAGAGGTGGTCCTTCCGAGGGCTCGCGGCGTAACTGACGACACGCACGCCAGACGATCCACGTCTGAGACCTGCACAAAGGGGTCCAAAAGGGACCACGGCAGGGGTGCTCTCACACGCGGATAGTCAGAGGGCAGCGCAAAGGGGCAGTGTAGCCGACTGGTACACCGCTCGCAACTCTAGCGCCGCAGTATGCATCACGTTGCCATGGAGCATCGCCCCTCAGCGCCTCTCAGTCAAGAGCGGAGTTGGACTTTTCGGGCCCTGACCTGCAGTGAGGAAGGCCATAGTTTAGTGAGGGGGCGGCCCCCCCAAAAAACCCGTTGCGACGCGGGCGATCCTCACGCCGCCGTTGCGGTCGTCGTGCCCGTTGTGTTCGGTGCTGCGCCGCTGCGGTCGCCTGCGTCGACGGGCATGCGCCCTCCGCTCGCTGCGCTCGCTCCACGCGCCTGCCGTGCTCCGCCGGCCCAGGTCCGGTCCAAGACGGGTCTTGTGCCTGGTCCGGGCGGCGGATCAGCGGGGGGTCAGCGGATCACGGGGGATCAGGAGATGACGGTGAGTTCGGACGCCAGCCATTTGCCGTCGTCCTCGACCATCGTCATCTTGATGCGCAGCGGTTCGGGGAGCCGCTGCTCCTTGTCGTCCTTGGTGACCGACGAGCGGTTGGCGTAGACGAGCGTCACGACCTTGTCGGGCGTCGCGCTCACGACGCCGACCTTCATCACGGTCGTGGTGGAGATGGCCTGCTGCTGGACGGCGATGGTCTTGAGCTGCTGGGCGAGCTTCTCGTACTGGGTGTGCAGCTTGCCCGTCGTCGTGGCGGACGCGGCCTTCAGGTCGGAGTCGAGCGTCTGGTAGTCGTACGACGACAGCTTCTGGGCCGCGCGGGAGGAGGCCATCGACGCCTCCTTGGCCGCCGCCGCGGTCGCCTTCTGCTCGCCGACCTTCATGGCGAGCATCGTCGTGCCGGCACCGAGCGCGACCGTCAGGACGGCCAGGACGGCGATGACCGTCGAAAGCCCGCCCGCGCGGATGCGGCGGCGCGGCTCGTCGTCGTCCTCGTCGTCCTCGACTTCATCGACTTCATCGACTTCGCCCTCGTCGACGTCGTCGGATTCCTCGCCGGAATCGTCGGAGTCCGGCTCGGCGGTCTCGGTGTCCTCTATGGGCTCCGCGACGGCGGAGGTGGCCTCTGAAGCGCCTGAGTCGTCCTCTGACGCTTCATCATCGGTGGACGCACCTTCGGAGGCCTTCCGGCCACGCCGGGGCTTCTCCAGCGACTTGACGTCTTCGCCGGAGTCCTCTTCGGTCTGCTCGGCCTCGTCCGCGGCGATCTGCGCGAGCCGCGCGGCCTCCTCCTTGGCCTTGGCGGCGGCCTCCTCCGCCAGCCGGGCGGCCTCGGCGGCCTCCTCGGCGGCCTTGTCCGCCTTCGTCGCGGGCTTCTTCTTGCCCGCCGGCTTCTTGCCGGCGTCCTTGTCCTTCGGGGAGCGCTTGCCCCGGCCGAGCATCGTCACGGGACAACCTCCAGTCCGGACACGAGCCAGCGGTCGTCGACCCGCGTGAGGTCCATCTGGTACCGGTACGCCTGAGGCGTGCCGTTCTTGACCTTGTCGTTGGTGACGGTCCCGGTCAGGGAGACCATCACCTCGGCCGAGTCGTCGTCGATGGAGACCAGCGCGGCCTCGACGTCACTGACCGTCGATTTCGCCTTGGCCTTGGTGACCTGGTCCATGAAGGCCTTCGACTGGGACGCCAGCTTGTTCTTCAGATCACCGGTGGTGCCGGCCACGATGCGGTCCAGATCGCGCTGGGCGGTGTCGACGTTCAGCGACATCAGGTTGACGCCCATCTGCCGCGCCGACTGGATCGCCTTCGCCTTCTGGTCGGCCTCGTCCTTGTTCTGGAGAGTGATCACGCCGAGCCAGCCGGCCGCGACGGCCAGGCCGGCCACGACGACGCTCAGCACGATGGCGCTCACCAGAGACAGCCGCCGCCTCATCGGGTCCGCCCTCCCGGATTCACTGGCTCAGCGGTCCGAGCAGGAGCCACTTCCACGAGTTTTCCTCTCCCAACTCACGGGTACCGGCGCTGCGGGGCATCGCGTAGCGCTTGCCGTCGGGTCCGTAGACCGCACCGGTCGTTGGATCGTATCCAGCGAATTCGACTGAATTGGCCGGATAGGACAAGTACAGGCGGCCGTTCGTCAGCTGTGCGGTGGGCTCGGGAGCGGCCTGGGTCTTGGCCGAGGTCTTGCCCGAGGTCTTGCCGTCGCTCTTGGCCTCCGGCTTGCCACCGTCGCCGTCATCGCCGTCGCCGTCGTTCACGTACGCGCCGCCCTCCGGGAACCCGGCGCCCGCGGTCGCGCCGGGCGGGACCTGCGGATAAGGCGCGATGGCCTCGCGGGGGAAGTTGCGGGGGCCGCGGACGGCGCTGGGCGAGTCATGCGGCGCCGTGCAGCCGACGTCCAGGCGCGGCTTCTTCTCGGAGGTGTCCTGCGGCCAGCGGCGCTTCACCTTCTCGTAGCCGTCGGTGCACGGAGGCGGCGAGTCGATGTTCAGCGCGAGGCCCAGGTGCTGGGTTCCGTCGCCAGGCGTGACGGTGAACGCACCGCCGACGGCCAGCGGGTAAAGGATGAGCATCGAACGCAGCCCCGCCTTGCGGGACGAGATGATCTGGCCGGTGGTGGTGAGGTTGGCCAGGAGGACGGGCAGCGTCGGCGCGAGCTGGTTGATGGCCTTGTGCGTCTCGTCCACCGCGCCCGGCACGCCGTCGATGGTGCTGCGCAGCGCCGGGTCGTCGTTGCGCAGCGAGGCGCTCAGCTCGTTCAGGTTCCGTGCGAAGCCCCGGATGTTGGCACCCTGCCCGCGCTGGGTGTCCAGGACGGTCACGCTGTTGTCCAGCAGCTGCTTGGTGTCGGGGTAGGCCTGCTCGGCGGTCTTCAGCAGCCGGTCGGTGTCGTCCAGGATCGACTGCAGGTCCTCGGCGGAGCCGGAGAACGCCTTGTTCAGCTCGCCCACGATGATGCCGAGGTCCTTGGTGTCCACCGACCCGACGAGCGAGTCGACGTTGCGCAGCAGCTCGGCCGTGGACACCGGCAGCTCCGTGCGCGACCGCGGGATCGTGTACGGCTCGCCCTCGTGCAGGTACGGCCCGCTCTTCTTGGTGGGCTCCAGGTCGATGTACTGCTCGCCGACCGCCGACCGGTTCGCCACGATGGCCTTGGTGCCCTCGCGCGGGATCTGCTCGCCGCGTTCGAGTTCCAGCTTGACGCGGATGCCGTCCTTGGTCAGCTCGATGGGCCCGACACGTCCGACCGGGACGCCGCGGTAGGTGACCTCGGCGTTGGTGAACACGCCGCCGGAGTCGGTGAGGTCGACGTAGGCGACGTACTCCTGGCCGAGCAGGTCGCGGCCGATCCCGATGTAGTTCACCGACACGATCGTCACGCCGACGACGGTGATCACCGCGAAGGCGATCAGCTGGAAGATGATGCCGCGCTTGAGAATCATGAAAGGCCCCCGGTCATCAGGGTCCGCAGACCGCCGTCATCGGACGGCGGGCCGAGCGCGCCCGGACGTCCCGGCTGGTTTCCCTGCTGGTTCGTCCCGCCGGCGGGCAGCCCCGGCAGCCCGCCGGAGCCGTTGCCGTCCCCGGTCTGGGGCAGCACGCCCAGCGGGGTGTCGGGCAGCGTCACGTTCGGCACCTGGAGCATGCCGCGCATCTCCTTGCCGCTGCCGAGCAGCCCCTCAAGGTCGGTGCCGCCGAGCAGGTTGTGCGCGATGGACTCGAAGTCCAGGTCGACGGTCATGTGGACGTTGCCGTAGTCGCCCTCGATGACGTTCCCGAACGTGCCGGGGAACGGGAACGTGATGACCGACTCCAGCGCCCTCGGCAGGTCGGAGCCGGCCTTGTTGAGGTTCCGCAGGATCTTGTCGAGATCCTTGAGATTGGCGAGCAGGTCGGCCTTCGACTGGTTGATCACGTGGGTGGTGGTGCGGCTGAGCTTGTTCAGCGCGACCAGCATCTTGGTGAGGTCGGCGCGGTTGCGGTTCAGGACGGCGATCGCCGGGCCGGTCTCGTCGATGGTGTCCCGGATCGTCTTGCGCTCGTCCGCCAGCTTGCCGCTGAGCCGGTCGATGCTGTCCAGCGCCCGGGTGATCGCGGCGCGGTTGCGGTCCAGCGTCCCGGCGAAGGTGTCGACCCGGTGCAGCACCGACTTGATCGTGGACTCGCGGCCGCCCATCGCCGCCTGCAGCTCGTGGCTGATCGTGGAGACCTGCTCCAGCCCGCCGCCGTTCAGCAGCAGCGACATCGCCGACAGCACCTCTTCGATCTCGGTGCCGCGGGTCGTGCGGTTCAGCGGGATCAGGTCGCCCTCCTCGAGTTCCCCGGACGGAGGCTCGTTCGTCGGCGAGTCGATCTGCACGAACTTCTCGCCGAGGAGACTCGTCTGGCCGATCGTGGCGACGGAGTTGTCGGGAAGCTTGACGTCGCCGCGCACCTTGACGGTGACGACGGCGTGCCAGCCGCGCTGCCCGCCCTGCCCGCCCGGCCCGCCGGCGAGGTCGATCTCCTCGACCTGGCCGACCGACACGTCGTTGACCTTGACCGCCGACTGCGGGACGAGGTCCAGCACGTTCTCGAACTCGATCTTCACGGTCTTGGGGTCCGAGCCGAGGTCGGGACCGCCGGGAAGCGGCAGCGACGCGACGCCGTTGAACGAGCAGCCCGACAGGGCCGTCACGCCCGCGACGGCGGTGACGCCGAACAGCCGTGCGCGGCGGCCGGCGAGACGTCCCGTCCGGCGCACCCGCCGTGTCGTGCTCATCGGCCACCTCCAGGCAGCAGCGCGGTGATGTCCTTGGGCTTGCTCTGCGGCGCGGCGGCGCCGGTCCTGCTGCCGCCCGGCTTCGCCGACTTGGGCGGGCCCTGCGGGCCGTAGGCGTCCGGCGGGATCGGCACCGGGTCGTAGTGCGTGGTCAGCGCCGTGATCCAGGACAAGTCCAGGTGCAGGCCCGTCAGCGCCTTGCCGATGCCGTTGTACGGCTCGACGAAGTCGAGGCACTCCTTGGCGGGCGTGCCGACGGAGTAGGCCAGCGAGCAGATCCAGTCGGCCAGGTCGTGGAACTGGCGGAAGTTGGCGCGGGTGTGGATGGTGCCGCTGATCGGGTCGTACGCGCGGGCCACGTTGTTGACGGCCAGCGGGCCGGCCGTGAGCACCTCGGCCAGCGCGTCCTTCTCCTTCACCAGCACACCCGTGATCTGGGCGAGCTGCCGGACGTTCACGGCCAGCTCGCTGCGGTTGTCCTTGACGAACCGCTGCACGTTCCGCAGCGTCGGGCCGAGGGTGTTGAGGGCCGCGCTCAGCTCCTCCTTCTCCCCCGCGAGCTGCGCCGACACCTGGTTGAGGTGCCCGCCGAACGACTTGATCTGCTGGTCGTTCGCCTTCATCGCCTCGGTGATGATCCGCAGGTTCTTGATCGTCGCGGCGATGTCGCCCCGGTCGGTGCTCAGCGTGCTGAGCGCCTTGGACGTGTCCTCGATCGTCGCCCTGATGTCGTCGCCCTGCCCCTCCAGGTTGTCGGCGCCGACCTTCAGCAGCCGCGACAGCGACCCGGTGCCGTCCGCGCCCGGCGCGTTGGCGCCCTCCGGGCCGAGGGCCTTGCTGAGGTCGTTCAGGCTGCCGCCGATCTCGTCGACCTCGACGGGCACCGCGGTGCGGCTCGTGGTCAGCGTCGCGCCGTCGGCCAGGACCGCGCCGCTCTTGTAGACGGGAGTGAGCTGGATGTAGCGGTCGGCGACGAGCGTCTGGTTGATGATGACCGCCTGCGCGTTGGCGGGCACCTTGTACTTGGCGTCGTACTTCAGCTCGACCTTCACCGAGTCGCCGACCGGCTCGACGCTGGTGACCTCGCCGACCGGGATGCCGAGGATGCGGACGTCGGCGCCCGGGTACAGGCCGACGGTCTTGGTGAAGTACGCCGTCATGTGACGCTGCTTCTCCCCCTGGAACACCAGCAGGAGCGCCGCGACCAGCGCGGCGACGGCGAGGATCACGCCGCCGAGCCGAAGGACGGCTGCTCCGCCGCGGGGGTGGGAGTTACTCGTGCGCACGGAAACCTGCCTGCTCACGGGAGGAACGGCAACGGGTTGTCGCCGGTGACACCGGTCTGGCCGCCGCCGGACCGGCCGCCCTGCTTGTTGGTCGTGGTCCCGCCGCCGGCCGGGGCGTCCTCGATCGAGGCGGGGATCGGAATGAGGTTCTGGATCCAGGAGTCGAACCAGCGTCCGGTGCCGGCGACGTTGGCGAACTGCCGGGCGAACGGCGCGAGCAGCTGGAGGGTCCGGTCCAGGTTCTTCTGGTTCTTCAGCAGGACCCTGCTGACCTTCTCCAGGTTGTCCAGCATCGGCCGGAGCTGCTTCTCGTTCTCCTTGATGAGGGCGTTCACCTGCTGGGACAGGGTCACGGTCCGGATCAGCAGCTGGTGGATGACCTGGCGCCGCGCCTGCACGGCCTGCAGCACCTTGTCACCGTCCTGGACGAGCTTGGCGAAGTCCTGGTTGCGGTCCGCGAGCAGCTCCGACACGTTCTTGGCCTTGCCGGACAGCTCGTGCAGCTCCTCGTCACGGGACGCGATCGTGTCCGACAGCCGCCGCAGGCCCTGCAGCGACGCCCGGATCTCCTCGGGGGAGTTCTCGAACGTCTGCGACAGCACGTCGAACGACTTGGCGACCTGCTGCACGTCGATCGCGCCGACCCGCCGGCTCAGCTCGCTGATCGCCGGCACGACCTCGAACGGGACGTGGGTCCGCTCGACCGGGATGGTGCGGCCGAGCTCGCCCTTGCCGCGCGGGATGAGCTCCAGGTAGTGCGAGCCCAGCACCGTCTTGATCTTGATGCTGGCCTCGGTGCGGTCGCCGAGCTCCACCCCGTCGTCGGTCCGGAACGTGACCTTGACGCGGTCGCCGTCCAGTTCCAGTCCGGTGACCTTGCCGACCTTGACGCCCGCGATGCGGACCTCCTCGTCGGCCCTCAGCCCCGCCGCCTCCTTGAACGAGGCGGTGCGGGTGGTGCCGCCGGAGACGAACGGGATGTTCTGAAGGTTCATCGCCACCAGCACCAGCACGATGATGATCGCGAAGCCGGCGAGGCCGATCGGAACCGGGTTGCGTTCGCGGAACGAGACCCTCATCTACTTGCACCTCGCGTTCTCGTTCACGATCGCCGGGGTCTGGTAGACCGGTCCGCCCGGCAGCCGCACCCGCGCGTCGAGACCGCAGATGTACATGTTGAACCAGGACCCGTAGGAGGAGATGTTCACCAGCCCCTCCAGCCGCTCCGGGCTCCGCTTCAGGCCCTTGTCGATGTGGCCCTTGTTCGCGTTGAGCGTCCCGGCGAGCTTGCGCAGGCCGGCGATGTCGTTGCGGATGCCGGGACGGGCGTCGGCGAGCAGGTCCTGTGTGGTGCCGGTCAGATCGTTGATCGCCGCGACCGAGTCGAAGATCGCCGCGCGGTCGGCGGACACCCCGCTGACGAACCCGCGCAGGTCCAGGATCAGCTGGTTCACCTCGGTGTGCCGCTCGTCGATGGTGCCGAGGACGGCGTTCAGATTGTCGATCACCCGGCCGATGACCTTGTCGCGGTCGGCGAGAGTGTTGGTCAGCGACGCGACGTGCGCCAGCAGGCTGTTGATCGTGCCGCCCTCGCCCTGCAGCACCTTGATGATCTGCAGCGCGAGCGTGTTGACGTCCTTGGGCTCCAGCGCGCTGAACAGCGGCCGGAAGCCGTTGAACAGGGTCGTCAGGTCGAGTGCGGGTTTGGTCTGCGCGATCGGGATCGTGTCGCCGGGGTCCAGGTAGTTGTTGGCCTGGCCGGCGCCGTCGGCCAGCGCGAGGTACCGCTGGCCCATCAGGTTGCGGTAGCGGATGTGCGCCTGCGTGGAGGACGGCAGCCCCGCCTTGAAGGCGCCGCCCTCCTCGACGCTGAACGTCACCTCGGCCTGGTGCCCCTTGTACAGCTTGATGTCCTCGATCTGGCCGACGCGGACACCGGCGACGCGGACGTCGTCGTTCTCCAGCAGCCCGGTCACGTCCGAGAAGATCGCCTTGTAGCTGTCGGTGTTCTTGAAGCGCACGTTCGCGATCGTCATCGCCAGCACACCGGTCGCCACCGAGGTGATGACCACGAAGGTCAGCAGCTTGATCGCCGCGCTCGTCGTCTTCACTTGATCGTCACCACCGATCCGTTGCCGAGCAGCGGTCCGAACATCAGCGACGACACATCGGAGACCTGGTCGGCGGGGGTCCGCGTCATCGGCCCGACGACATTCTTGATCTTTTCCTTCTCGCTCATCGAACCCGGGTCGACGAAGACGTTCGACAGGGCCCGGCCGCGGCCGCCGCCGGCGTTCGCGGGGTCGGGGTCCTTCCACCACAGGTCGTCCTGCGTGCCGTCGAGCGCCAGGTAGTCCGGGAACGGAACCTTCGGGTTCGGCAGGTTGTAGCAGCGCGGGTTGCGCTGGTCCTTCACCTCGGGGAGGTCCAGCGGATGCTTGAAGCCCGGACGCGGCTTGACGATCTCGACCGTCAGGTTGAAGGTCTTGGACCCGTTGCCGCCGGCCACCCGCTCGGCCTCCGGCGCGAGCTTCATCAGGCCGGCCAGCACGCACGGCATCGTCGGCGAGTACCGGGCGACCACGCTCAGCACGTCGCGGTTCGCGATGTTGAAACCGATGATCTTCGGCCCGTTGTGCCGCATGAACACGTCGCCGTCCTGCGCCAGCGCGGTCGTCGCCGGGATCAGCCGCTCGATCGTCGCCGTCTTGTCGGTGATCGTCCGGCTGGTCACGTTGAGGTTCCGCAGTGTCTGCAGCAGGTCCGGCGCCGCGGCGTTGTAGATGTCGGACACGTCCGCGAGGCCGTGCAGGTCGTGCACCAGCGTGCCGAGCTGCGGGTTGATCTTCCGCAGCAGCTCATCCGCCTGCTCCAGGTTCTGCCCGATCTGGTCGCCGCGGCCCTGCAGCGCCGTGGCGAGGGCGTTCAGCGTCGCGTTCAGCTCCGCCGGCTTCACCGCCTGCAGCAGCGGCAGCAGGTCGTTCAGCAGCTTGTCGATCTCGACGGCCGCCCGCGAGCGGTCCTGCGGGATGACGGCTCCCTCGGCCAGCCCCAGCGGGCCCGCCTGCGCCGGGATGTGCAGGTCCACGTACTTCTCGCCGAACAGCGTCTTCGGCAGCAGCCGCGCCTGCACGTTCCGCGGGATCAGCTCCGCCTTGTCCGGGTCGAGCGCGAGGTGCAGCGTCGCGCCCTCCGCCGTGGCGTCGGCGCCGCGCACCTCCCCGACGATCAGGCCGCGCACCTTCACGTCCGAGTGCGACAGCAGCTGCAGCCCCGCGCGCTCGGTCTTCACCGTCACCTCGGTCACCGGGGTGAACGACTTGTTGAACAGCGCCACGGTGAGGGCCAGCAGCAGGACGATCACCAGGAGCATCGTCATCCCGAGGACCCGGAACCGAATACGTTCGCTCATGGCGCCGTCACCCCGCGATCCGGACGGTCGTATCGGTGCCCCAGATCGCCATGCCGAGCATCAGGTCCGCCACGTTGATCACGACGATGCTGGTGCGCACGGCGCGGCCCACCGCGACGCCGACGCCCGCGGGGCCGCCGCTCGCGTGGTAGCCGTAGTAGCAGTGGATCAGCATCACCAGCACCGAGAATATGATCACTTTGCCGAACGACCACAAGATGTCGTTCGGTGGTAGGAACAGATGGAAATAGTGGTCGTAGGTGCCGGTCGACTGCCCGTAGAACACGGTCACGATCACCCGCGTCGCGCCGTACGAGGCGAGCAGGCCCACGATGTACAGCGGGATGACCGCGATCATCCCGGCCAGCATCCGGGTCGTCACCAGGAACGGCATCGACGGGACGGCCATGACCTCCAGCGCGTCGATCTCGTCGGAGATCCGCATCGCGCCGAGCTGGGCGGTGAACCCGCAGCCGACCGTCGCCGACAGCGCCAGCGCCGACACCAGCGGCGCGATCTCGCGGGTGTTGAAGTAGGACGCGACGAACCCGGTGAACGCGGCCGTGCCGATCTGGTTCAGCGACTCGTAGCCCTGCAGGCCGACCTGGCTGCCGGTGAAGAACGTCATGAAGCCGACGATCACCACCGAGCCGCCGATCACGGCGAGGCCGCCGGTGCCGAGGCTCACCTCGGCCAGCAGCCGCAGCACCTCGGTGCGGTACCGGCGCAGCACCCGGAACGTCCACGCGAACGCGCGGGCGTAGAAGGACATCTGGTGCCCGAAGTCGTCCAGCCGCTGCAGGGGGGCGTTCACCACCCGGGTGACGGTCTTTCCCGTCTTTCCTGGGGCCGCCATCACATGCCCTTCGACGGGACGAACTGGAAGTACAGCGCGGAGATCAGGAAGTTCTCCAGGAAGAGCAGCATGAAGGTGATGACGACGGTCTGGTTGACCGCATCACCCACGCCCTTCGGGCCGCCCTTGGCGTTCAACCCCTTGTAGGCGGCGACCAGGCCGGCGGTGATGCCGAACACGAACGCCTTGAACTCGGCCTGCAGCAGGTCGGGCAGCTGCGCGATCGCGTTGAAGGACGCCAGGTAGGCGCCGGGGGTGCCGTCCTGCAGCATGACGTTGAAGAAGTAGCCGCCCATCAGGCCGACCACCGAGACCAGCCCGTTCAGGAACAGCGCGACGAAGGCGCAGGCGAGCATCCGCGGCACGACGAGGCGGTGCAGGGGGTTGATGCCCAGGACCTCCATCGCGTCGATCTCCTCGCGGATCTTGCGGGAGCCGATGTCGGCGCACATCGCCGACCCGGCGGCGCCCGCGACCAGCAGCGAGGTGACCAGCGGGCTGGCCTCCCGGACGATCGCGACGACCGCGGTCGCACCGGTGTAGGACTGCGCGCCGAGCTGCCGGATGAGCCCGCCGACCTGCAGCGACAGGATTCCGCCGAACGGGATGGCGACCAGCATGGTGGGAACAACGGTGACGCTGACGATGAACCAGGCCTGCTGGACGAACTCGCGCCACTGGAAGGGCCACTTGAACATCGCGCGGAACGTGTCCAGGCACAGGGCGAAGAACCGGCCCGGTTCCTTGATCGCGATGTTGGCGGCGCCGTCCCCGATCTTCCGGAGCGTCACGGAAGAGCCTCCGCCCTTCCCCTCCCCTCCCTGGTCCGCGCCGATACCAGGAGTGGACATCAGTACCCTGCACCCGCCCCATGCTGTCCAGGCGGCGGGTTGCCCGGGAAGTGACCGCCGGGGCCACCGGGGGGCATGCCGCCCTGCGGCCCGGGCGGGGGGCCGCCCGCGGGCGCCATCGACGCCACGTACCGCGGCCACTCCTGCACCCAGTTGCGGCCCAGGTCGTCGATGAACGAGCCGGGCGGCGGGGTGACGCCGTGCGCGGCGCACCAGGCGCCGGGGGCGTGCTGCCCCACGCGGACCCGGCCGTCGCTGGTCATCAGCTGCGGCGGGATCGGCGGCAGCTTGCCGGGGTCGTGGCCCTGTTTGGCCTCGGCCTCCAGCTCGGAGACGTCCTTCTCCTCCGACATCCCGATCGGGCCGATCTTGCGCGCGTTGAGGAACTGCCGGACGACCGGCTCCTCGCTGGACAGCAGCATCTCGCGCGGACCGAACATCACCAGCTCGCGGCGGAACAGCAGGCCGATGTTGTCCGGAACGGTCCGGGCGGTGTTGATGTCGTGGGTGACGATCAGGAACGTCGCGCCGATCTCGGCGTTCAGGTCGACGATCGTCTGGTTCAGGTAGGACGTGCGGACCGGGTCCAGGCCGGAGTCCGGCTCGTCCACCAGGAGGATCTCGGGGTCGAGGACGAGTGCGCGGGCCAGGCCGGCGCGCTTCTTCATCCCGCCGGAGATCTCCCCGGGCAGCTTCTTCTCCGCGCCGAGCAGCCCGACCAGGTCGAGCTTCTCCATCACGATCCGCTTGATCTCGGACTCGGACTTCTTGGTGTGCTCGCGCAGCGGGAAGGCGACGTTGTCGTAGATGTTCATCGACCCGAAGAGGGCGCCGTCCTGGAACAGCACACCGAACAGCTTGCGGGTGTCGTAGAGCTGCGCTTCAGGAAGGTAGGGCAGGTCCCGGTCGCCGACCCAGATGTGGCCGCGGTCCGGCTTGAGCAGGCCGACCAGCGACTTCAGGAAGACCGACTTACCGGTGCCGGAGGGGCCCAGGAGAACGGAGATCTCTCCTGCGGGCAGTGTCAGGGATACGTCCTGCCAGATGGTCTGACGGCCGAAGGACTTGGTCAGGCCCTCGACTCTGATCTCGACGCCCACTCGTCACCTTTCGTCCAGGCCGGGGGAATCCCGAACCAATGAGCGAGTAGCACTCAGGCTCTTTCTCTCGTCACACCGTGTGTCCGCCCTCTTACTACCGCCGGGTAGCCGTGACGGGTGCCACTACCGTAGCGGCACCCCGTCCAAATGGAAGGGGTTCCGCCCCAGATCAGCGGCTAAATGCGACGTCGTAAGACAATCGTTACTTACAACGCCTATGAGACTAGTGGTCCAAGAACCAGAGCCTCAAGCGGGGCATGCTGTTCGCCGGTGACCGGACGTCTCCGTCGCGACCACCGGGACAAGGCGGCCCTGTGGGGCCACAGCGTCAGGACGGGACGCTACGCCGCGCTCCGAGAACCACACAACCCGCACGGGCACACGGTTTCCCACAGGCGTTTATCACTCCTGCACAGGAAACCGGCGGCCTGCGACCCGCCCATTCATCCCGGGCGACAAGAGCCCTTTCGAGGGCCCGGCGACCACGGTGGAGACGCCCGGAGGAACCCGCGCGAACCCCGGAACGCGAAGAGGCGGCCGCCCCACCGAAGGGTGGAACGACCGCCTCCCGAGAGCGGTGGAGCCGCGCGGGCTCCCCGGCTCTGAAGCGACCTACTTGACGGTGACCGTCGCGCCGGCCTTCTCCAGGGCCTCCTTGGCCTTGTCGGCCGTCTCCTTGTTGACCTTCTCCAGCAGCGCCTTCGGCGCGCCGTCGACCAGGTCCTTGGCCTCCTTGAGGCCGAGGCTCGTCAGCGCGCGAACCTCCTTGATGACCTGGATCTTCTTGTCGCCGGCGCCCTCCAGGACGACGTCGAACTCTTCCTGCGCGGCGGCCTCCTCGGCGGCCGGGGCACCCGGGGCCGCGCCCGGGGCGGCGACCGCGACGGGGGCGGCGGCCTTGACGTCGAAGACCTCCTCGAACTGCTTCACGAAGTCCGAGAGCTCAAGAAGGGTCATCTCCTTGAAGGCGTCGAGCAGGTCGTCGGTGCTGAGCTTCGCCATGATCATTCCTCCGCTATGGCTTGAAAACTGGGGATTTACGGAACCGCGGGTGCCTACTCGGCGGATGCCTCGGCAGCCGGCGCCTCGGCGGTCTCGGCGGTCTCGCCACCGGCCTCGCGCTTGGCGCGCAGCGCCTCGGCGAGCTGAGCCGCCTGCGTCGGCAGAGCGTTGAAGAGCGCGGCCGCGTTGGACAGCGAGCCCTTCATCGCGCCGGCGAGCTTCGCGAGGAGCACCTCGCGCGACTCGAGGTCGGCGAGCTTGGTGACCTCCGCGGCGCTCATCGCCCGGCCGTCGATGAACCCGCCCTTGATCACCAGAGGCGGGTTGTTCTTGGCGAAGTCACGCAGGCCCTTGGCGGCCTCGACCACGTCGCCCCGGACGAACGCGATGGCCGACGGGCCTTCGAGCAGATCATGGAACTGCTCGTCGACACCGGCCTCGTTCGCGGCGCGCTTGGTCAGCGTGTTCTTCACGACGCGAAACCGTGCGGTCTCGCCAAGGGTGCCGCGCAGTTCACTGACCTGCGCGACGGTCAGCCCGCGGTACTCGGTCAGCACGGCGCCGTTGGAGCTCTGGAACTCGTCCTTGAGCTCGGCGATCGCCGCGTCCTTATCGGCCCTGGCCATCCGGCCTCCTTCCGATCACCTGGGTGGATACGACCCTCGCCCGTCCGTGGGACGGGTCCCGATCGACCAAAAAACGCCCCGGCGCAGGCGCACGGGGCGTCCAGGCAAGGCACGGAGGCCATGCTGAAGCTCTCGTATCACCTGCGCAGGCCGCCCGAGTGAATCGGGTCCTTCGGTCACCTCGGCATGAGGTGACGACCGGCGGTCTTCGGCACAGAACAGAGTACGTGCATGCGGTTCGACTTAACAAATCGGCGGAACGCACGAGGGACCGCGCCGCCGGTCGCGGCGCGGTCCCTCGTCAGGTTCTCGTCCCGTTGTCGCCCGTCAGCTCCCGCCGCCGCCGAGCGCGTTCAGCATCTCGCTGAAGTCGGTGACCTGGCCCGCCGGCGGCGCCGTGATGTCCACCGGCTTACCGAAGTCGTGGTACGTGATCGTCATGTCCGTGTTCAAGGAGTCGACCCGGCCGGTCTTCTCCGCGGTCTTGTCCAGCACCTGCGCGGCCGACAGCTTCAGGTTCTTGCCGGCCTCGTCCACCTTGGTCCCGGCCTCCCCGAGGCAGCCGGTCAACGAGAGGGCGAGGCCGGTGGCCAGCGCGACGCCCGTGGCGAAACGACGGATCATCGTGGGGGGGGTCTCCTTGGTCTGCTAGTGCCGGCCCCGGCATTGGGTGCTTCCGGGCAGTGGGGCCGATCACCAGATCAGACGCTCAGGAGACCCTTAAGCCGTGTCCGGCGGTGTCCTCCCGCGGCGGTCGTGTCCGGAAGGTCAGGTCCCGCCGAGGAACGAACCGAGCGACAGCTGCCCGACCTGGTCGGACGGCGGCGGGTTCACGGTGAACGACTCGCCGTAGTCGCTGTAGATGACGGTCACCGTGCCGCTCTCACCCTGCGAGCCGGACGCCTTCGACACGAGCTTGCGCGGCAGGTTCTCCCCGTCCGTCCACAGATCGAAGTTGATCTTGCCGTTGGCCTGGTCCTTCGGGAGCCACGTGCTCACCTTCTCCCGGGCCTGCGCGTCGAGACGGCTCAGCGCGTCCTCGATGGTCACCGTGCCGGTGTAGTGCGTCGTCTGCACACCGTTGATCGTCTCGGTGCCGACCCGGCGGGCGTCCTTGGAGCCGGTGAACATCTTCGTCTGCTCGGCCGGAGCCACCTTCTGCACCTGGTCGACCAGGCCCTTGATGTCGAATCCGGTGCGCTGGGACGCCTCGTTCACATCGATCTTCACCCACGGCTTGCCGCCGCTGACGAACTGGGCGAGCTGCGGGACCTTCGCGTACAGCACGTTGTCGGTGAACACCGCCTGGCCCTTGATGCCCGGGACGCTCTGCCCGCCGCGGCTGACCTCGTCCAGCTTCGCGCTGAACTTCAGCGTCGGGCGCACCTGGAACTGGCCGTCGGCGTGAATCTTGCCGCTGCCGTCCGCTTCGGTGGTCGTCACCGTCAGATCGGCCTTGAAGGTGTCGGCCTCACCGGTCTTCTGGGATGTCTTCACCAGCGCCTCAGCGGCGCTCAGCTGCATGTTCTCCGTGCTTGCCGTACCTCCTCCGCCACATCCGGACAGAAGGAGCGCAGCGCTCACGGCGGTGCCGCCGGCCGCCACCACGAGTCGTCGGTTCATGAGGGTTGAGCCTCCCTAATCGCCCTGCTGGTGCTTCCCAGTGTCTCGGGACACTAACGGCGCTACATCCCCCGGTGGTACGAACAAGCCCCCACCCCATACGACCATAGGGGTAGCCGTGTTCATTGCAGTGCGACGGCCTGGTTAACGCGTCCCGTGGTCAACGATAAGAGGTGAAGGCCATAGTGCCGGTGAGTGTGGCGCCCGAGGCTTGGGCGTTCAAGCCGATCGACGTCGGGCGGGCCTTGCTGTCGGCCCACAGGTCGAGCCCGCAGGTGACGTCGTCCGGTACCCACTTGCGGATCACGGCGGCGGCGTCCTGCGGCAGCAGCGAGAACACGCTGCCCATCAGCGCCTGTGCGGCGAAATGCGTCCTGCCGTTCTCGTCCGGCTCACTCGCGGTCGTGCCGGGCAGCGTCCCGATCATGAAGGTGAACTGCCGGGGGTCGGACTGCGACTGCAGCGCGCCCAACTGCGCCGACGTCAGGGTGGACTGGGTCCACTTCTCACCGTCGTAGCCCTTGAGCGTCCGTCCGCTCACGATCACCTTCTGCGTGACCTTGGTGACCTCGCCGCCCTGCACGGTCTGCGTGACGCCGGTCGCGGTCATCGCGAACGTCGGCCATAGCGTGAACGACGCGGTCTCGGTGGCGCGCTGATAGTCGCCGCTCGACCCGGCCGTCACCTTCATGTTCGTCTTGCGGGTGAAGGCGTGCAGGTTGGGGCCGGGCTGGGGCGGCGCCGTGGGGAGCCCGCTCACGCCGCCTCTCGCGGGCGTGCCCGGAGCGGCCGAACCGTTGCCGGCACCCGCGCCGGACCCCGTGCCCGGCGCCGCGGTGCCGCCGGGGGTCACCAGGCCGGTCGCCGTGCCGTTCGGATTCGCCGGGTCCTGCTGGCCCATCGCCGCGGACGCCGGGACGGAACCGCCGTCCTCGGCGGTCCCGCCGCCGACCTTGACCACCATCATGATCGCCGTGGGCACGACGGCGACGGCGGTGACGACGGAGATGGCGATGGCCCGGTCGGTTCTACGCTTCACGGGACGATTCAACACCACATTTCCCACCGGTAACAAAGATCCCGGGCCTCGATTTGTCCGGATCCGGACGGCGATCTATGTATCCATCGCGTTCGGTGCTATGGGGCCGGGGAAACGGCGGCAGGGCGCCCCCGGTTCAGCGGGGACGCCCTGCGCGGTGACGGTCGTGGTGCTCGATCAGGCCTCTTCGAGCTCCGAAGCCAGGTTGCGGACCGCGTTCGGGTCCACCGGGATGCTCGGGCCCATCGACGTCGTCAGCGACGCCTTCTTGACGTAGCGGCCCTTCGCGGCGGACGGCTTCAGCCGCTGGATCTCCTCGACGGCCGCGGCGTAGTTCTCCACCAGCTGGCGCTGGTCGAAGGACGCCTTGCCGATGATGAAGTGCAGGTTCGCGTGCCGGTCGACACGAAACTCGATCTTGCCGCCCTTGATGTCGGTCACGGCCTTGGCCACGTCCATCGTGACGGTGCCGGTCTTCGGGTTCGGCATCAGGCCGCGCGGGCCGAGCACCCGGCCCAGCCGCCCGACCTTGCCCATCTGGTCCGGCGTCGCCACGACCGCGTCGAAGTCCAGGAAACCGCCCTGGATCCGCTCGATCATGTCGTCGGAGCCGACCAGGTCGGCGCCCGCCGCCTCGGCCTCCTGCGCCTTGGCGCCGACGGCGAAGACCAGCACGCGGGCGGTCTTGCCCGTGCCGTGCGGCAGGTTGACCGTGCCGCGCACCATCTGGTCGGCCTTGCGGGGGTCGACACCCAGCCGCATGGCGACCTCCACGGTCGGGTCGAACTTGACGACCGTGGTCTCCTTGACGAGCTTGACGGCCTCGACCGGGCTGTACAGCCGCTCCCGGTCGATCTTCTCCGCTGCGGCGCGGTAGCTCTTGCTGCGCTTCATTCTCGTTCCTCCAATGGAACTCGTGGTACGGGCCAGCGCCGGCCCTTCCACCGGGTGAGACCTACTTGACGTCGATGCCCATCGACCGCGCGGTACCGGCGACGATCTTCGAGGCGGCCTCGACGTCCTTGGCGTTGAGGTCGGGCATCTTGGTCGTGGCGATCTCGCGGACCTGGTCGGCGGTGATCGAGCCGACCTTGGTCTTGTGCGGCTCGCCGCTGCCCTTCTCGACGCCCGCGGCCTTCAGGATGAGCTGCGCGGCCGGCGGCGTCTTGGTGACGAAGGTGAACGACCGGTCCTCGTAGATGGTGATCTCTACGGGGATGACGTTGCCGCGCTGGGACTCCGTGGCGGCGTTGTACTGCTTGCAGAAGTCCATGATGTTGACGCCGTGCGGACCGAGCGCGGTACCGACCGGCGGCGCCGGCGTCGCGGCCCCAGCCTGCAACTGGACCTTCACCAACGCGGCGATCTTCTTCTTGGGAGGCATGCCTCTCCCTCGTTGTTCCGTTCTGCTGTGGTCCCGACTCCCGGATACCGGGCAACACGGTGGCGGAACATGACCGCCGTGTTGGGACCCTGTAGAACCCGTAACCCCGCGTGCGCGGGGACGGGTCAGATCTTGGAGACCTGGTTGAAGGAGAGCTCCACCGGGGTCTCGCGACCGAAGATCGAGACCAGGACCTTGAGCTTCTGCTGCTCGCCGTTGATCTCGTTGACGGTTGCGGGGAGGGTGGCGAACGGGCCGTCCATGACGGTGACCGACTCGCCGACCTCGAAGTCGACGGTGGCGGGCGCCTTGGCCTGCTCCTTGGTCTTGACGGCGCCTTCCTCCGGCTCGGGGGCCAGCAGGTTGGCGACCTCGTCGAGGCTCAGCGGAGACGGCTTGTTCAGCAGGCCGACGAACCCGGTCACGCCCGGCGTGTTGCGGACCGCGGCCCACGACTCGTCGGTGAGCTCCATCCGGACCAGGATGTAGCCCGGCAGGACCTTCTCGTTGACCTTCTGCCGCTTGCCCTGCTTGATCTCGGTCACCTCGTGCTGAGGGACCTCGATCTGGAAGATGAAGTCCTCCATGTTGAGGGTCTGGGTCCGGGTCTCGATGTTGGTCTTGACCCGGTTCTCGTACCCCGCGTAGGAGTGCACGACGTACCAGTCGCCCGGCTGGAGCCGGAGCTGCATCTTGAACTCGGCGTACGGGTCGGCCGGCGGCTCGGCGGGGGCCTCATCGGCCTCGTCGTCCTGCTCGGCCTCCTCCCCCTCCTCGGCCTGCTCCCCGGCGACGGCCTCGGCGAGATCGCCGGCGTCGGCGGCGGCGTCCGGCTCGGGGCCCTCGCCCTTGAGCTTGGTGTCCGCAGGCTCGCCTTCACCGGCGGCGACGGCCGCCTCGGCCGTCTCGTCGGCGGGCTCGGCCGCCTGGTCTGCCGCAGCAGCCGCAGCGGACTGGGCCTCTTCAACGGCCTCGTCGTAGGGCTGTGAGGGCTCGGACACGGTGACTCTTTCTGTCGGTCTGCGGTAATGGACTTGCGATGGTGCGGCGGTGACTCGCCCAGGTGCCGGGTACGCGGCCTCAGCCGAAGATGGCGTAGACGCCCTGCTGCAGCCCGTAGTCGACGCCGGACACGATCCCGACCATGATCAACACAAAGACCAGGGCGGCGACCGTGTAGGTGATGAGCTCCCGCCGCGTGGGCCAGATGACCTTACGGAGCTCAGCGATGATCTGGCGCACGAAAAGCGCCGGAGTCGTCCGCTTCGGGGACTTCTCCTTCTTGCGCTTACCCTTGGCCTCGGGCTCGTCGCGCTCGTCGGTCTCGGTCGCCATTTGCCGCCGTTCACCTCATAGGTCGTGATCCAACCACCATGTGGTTGCCGCACGGTCCCGTGCCGCGGAGTGCCACAGCACCGCCGTGACGCGGCCGGCACGGGTGCGCGCACCGCACCTCGCAGGGCAGGAGGGACTCGAACCCCCAACCGCCGGTTTTGGAGACCGGAGCTCTACCAATTGAGCCACTGCCCTTCATTCCCCGGTCCACGGGGAACACCCGGCCGCAGGACCGGGATGATGACGTGTCTCAGCTTACGGCCTCTTGCGTCCGTGTGCGGACAGGCTCGTAATACCGGTGACACGCCACTAAGACGGTGAGTCTACGTGGCCGAGGCCCCCGCGTCGAACCGGATGGCCGGAGATATGGCTCGGGCCGTGGACCTGCATCTGTAACGATGGGGACATGAGCATCGACCGTCCTCGCATCTCCAAGCGCATCGCCGCGATATCCGAATCCGCCACGCTGGCCGTCGACGCCAAAGCCAAGGCGCTGAAGGCGGCGGGCCGCCCGGTCATCGGGTTCGGCGCGGGCGAGCCCGACTTCCCCACCCCCGACTACATCGTCGAGGCCGCGGTGACCGCGTGCAGGGTGCCGCGGTTCCACAAGTACACGCCGGCGGGCGGGCTGCCCGAGCTGCGCGCCGCCATCGCCGAGAAGACCGAGCGCGACTCCGGTTACACGGTGGAGGCGGCCCAGGTCCTGGTGACCAACGGCGGCAAGCAGGCGGTGTACGAGGCGTTCGCCGCGCTGCTCGACCCGGGCGACGAGGTGATCGTGCCGACGCCGTACTGGACCACCTACCCCGAGTCGATCAAGCTGGCCGGCGGGGTGCCGGTGGACGTGGTCGCCGACGAGACCACCGGCTACAAGGTGAGCGTCGAGCAGCTGGAGGCGGCCCGCACCGGCCGGACGAAGGTCCTGCTGTTCGTGTCGCCGTCCAACCCGACCGGCGCCGTGTACTCCCGCGCCGAGATCGAGGCGATCGGCCGCTGGGCGGACGGGCACGGCCTGTGGGTCATCACGGACGAGATCTACGAGCACCTGGTGTACGGGGACGCCGAGTTCCACTCGATGCCCGTGGTGGTGCCGGAGCTGGCCGACCGCACGCTCGTCCTGAACGGCGTCGCGAAGACGTACGCGATGACGGGCTGGCGGGTGGGCTGGATGGTCGGCCCGGCGGACGTGGTGAAGGCCGCCGCCAACATGCAGTCGCACGCGACGTCCAACGTGGCGAACGTGTCGCAGGCGGCGGCGCTCGCCGCCGTGACCGGTGACCTGTCGGCCGTCGCGCAGATGCGCAAGTCCTTCGACCGGCGCCGCAAGACGATCGTGCGGATGCTGAACGAGATCCCGGGCGTGGTGTGCCCCGAGCCGGAGGGCGCGTTCTACGCCTACCCGTCGGTGAAGGCGCTGCTGGGCAAGGAGATCCGCGGGAAGCGTCCGGGGACGTCGGTGGAGCTCGCGTCGCTGATCCTGGAGGAGGCGGAGGTCGCGCTGGTGCCGGGTGAGGCGTTCGGCACGCCGGGCTACTTCCGTCTCTCGTACGCCCTGGGCGACGACGACCTCGTCGAGGGCGTCTCGCGTGTCGCGAAGCTGCTCGCCGAGGCGGTCTGATCCGCTCCGCTGACACGGAACCGGCCCCGGGCGCGCACTGGTCCGGGGCCGGTTCCGTGCGGAACGGGCTACCGCCTCCGCCGTCCCGTTCCTCTCACGGGCGCACACCCTCCGCGATGCGCATGAGCTGTTTCTCGACCGATCCGCCGCCCGACACGGTCACCCCGACGCCGGGTCTGGCCAGCCACGAGATCTGACGTCCGGAGCCGGGTCGGTCGCCGGTGAGCGCGGGAAGCCCGCGCACGGTCGTGCGGCCGGGAATGCCGGGGGTCTTCATCAGGTCCTGCGGGCCGGCGAGGCCGCGTTCCTTCACCAGGGCGATCTCCAGCCAGCCGGTGCTCCCCCGCCACTTGCACGTCGTCGTCTCGCGCTCGGCGTCGGCCGTCACGGCGCACGGGCCGGTGGCGGTGAGGCCGTCCGGGACGTAGGTGATCCAGCGCGGCAGGTCGTCCAGGGCCCCGCCTGTGCCGGGCTTCTCCGGGTTCACCGGCGACCCGCCCGATGACGGGTGCGCCTCCGGTTTCCCCGAGGTTCCCGCCCCGGGCCCCTCCTTGGCTGACGGGGACTGGGAGGGGCCTGGGGCGGGAGGCCGTTCCGACTGCCGGTGCTCCGAAACGCCGCCGGTGGGGCGGGTGGTCTCGGGGTTGCCGGCGGGTGTGGCCTGGAACGACTGATAGGTGGGCACCAGGGCGAGCGCGGCGACCGAGGCCGCCGCGACCCCGGCGGCGGCGTGGATCCGGGCCTTCCTGCGCCGGTGGCGGCGTTTGACGTCCGTGACGAGCGACGGCGACGCGGTCGCCTCGGCCACCTGCTCGGCCATGGCCTGCCGCAGTTCACTCTCCAGGTCCATCGCTCATCTCCCCAGTGGAGCCAGGTTCGTGTCGAGGCGTTCCCGGAGTCTGGCGAGTCCCCGGGACGCCTGGCTCTTGACCGTTCCGACCGAACAGCCGAGAGCCTGAGCCGTCTCCGCCTCCGACAGGTCCTCCCAGAAGCGCAGGACCAGTACCGCCCGCTGTCGCGGGCCGAGCTTGCGCAGCTCGTCCATGAGCGTCCCCCTCAGCTCGACGGCGTGGTTCGGCGAGACGGCCGGCGTCTCCGGGAGCCGCGCCATATGGATCTCCCGCAGCACCTTCCAGCGCCGGGACCGGCTGATCACGAGATTGACCAGGATGCGGCGGACGTAGGGCTCGGGATCGCTGTCGGTCTCCAGCCGCCCCCAGTGCCGATAGGCCTTCTCCAGCGCGGTCTGCAGGATGTCCTCGGCGTCCTGCCGGGCCCCGCACATCAGCGCCGCGGTGCGCAGCAGGGCATCGCCGCGTGCCGCCACGAACTCCACGAACGACTCGTCGTCTCGACGCCCCACTGTGCTCCATCCCGGGCTAGAGCAAATCCGGCTCGTCTTTTCTTGGGGGTGGGCGGCTCCGCGCCGAGCCGCCCACCCGTGTCCCCTGTCGGGACCGCTTTACCGGGCCGGGCCTACTGGGCCTGGCGCAGCGCGGCGGTCACGTCCTTCAGGCCGCCCGCGGCGACCGGGTTGCCGTTGACGAACAGCGAGTAGCCGTTCGGGTCGAACAGCAGCACCCCGTCACCGCCGGGGCCCATCCAGCCGGCCGCCCCGTACAGGGTGATCGGCGTGCCGCCCTCGGGCAGGTTCAACGCCTGCCGGAGCTGATTCTGGGTCATGCCGGCGGGTGTCTTCAGCGTTTCGACGGTGATCCACCGGCCGGCCTTGTTCGCCCACTTCTGCGTGACGGCGCAGACGTTCTTCTCGCGCAGGTCGGCGGAACTGGGGACGGTCGAGACGTGGCGCAGGCCCTTGGTCAGCATGACGGCCTTCTCGACAGGGCCGCCGACCTTCACCGCGGGCGCCAGCTTGCTGCAGTCGAGCTTGGGGGCGGCGGGCAGGCCGGGCGCGCCGGGAACGCGGGCGGTCGGCTTGGTCGCCGGGGCGTCCGCCGGCAGGTCCTTGGTGGACGGCGCGCAGGTCGGCAGGTCCGCCGGCATCTTCGACTTGGCGTCCGGGACCTCGACGTCCGGGGTCTTGACGCCGGGGACTTCGGCGTCGGGCAGGCCGGTCTTCGGCAGCTCCGGCTTGGGCAGGTCCGTCTTGGGCACGTCGGTCTTCGGCAGGTCCTTGGCCGGGACGTCCACCTTCGGCACGTCCTTGGTGACCGGGTTCTGCTCCAGCTGCTTCTGGACCTGCTTCTTCGCTCCGGTCTCCGGGAGCCCGGCCTTCGGCAGGCAGGTCGGGGCGGCGCTGGGCACGGCGTCCTGGATCTTGCGCTCCACCGCGGGGGCCTTGGCGCCGTTGGACTGGAGGCCCGCCTCCTGGTGGGAGCCGGTCATAGCCCACGTCGCGCCGCCGCCCACGGCCACGGTGCCGATGGTGGACGCCGCGATCAGAGCGGCCTTCAGCGTGATCATCGTGTATCCCTTCTGCCCAGCTTCGTCTCTTGCGGGGGGTGCCGGTTTCTCTCTGGCGCCCCTCGTATACGCACGGTGCCGGGAAGGGGTTGCACGCGATTCCAAAGTTTTTTCGGATGCCCATGGGCGGGGATGGCCGTGGCGTGTCATACGAGGTAGTCCGGTGTGGTGATCCTGGCCCGCCGGGGGTTCGGCGGCGACGATGATCCGGCAGCATTGGCGTATGGAGGCCCGTACCGTGTCAGCTCGTCCGGCCCACGACCGTTCCCCGCCGGACCACCGGGAGCACGCCGGCATCGCCCGCGGCTCCGCCCGTCCGGACGTGGCCCTGCTCCCCAAGGCGCATCTGCATCTGCACTTCACCGGGTCGATGCGGCATTCCACGCTCGTCGAGCTCGCGGGCAGGCACGGCGTGCACCTGCCGGACGCCCTCGTCGAGGACTGGCCGCCCCGCCTGCAGGCGACCGACGAACGGGGATGGTTCCGGTTCCAGCGCCTCTACGACATCGCCCGTTCGGTGCTGCAGACGCCCGACGACCTGCGCCGCCTGCTGCGTGAGACGGCCGAGGACGAGGCGGCGGAGGGGTCGGGCTGGCTGGAGATCCAGGTCGACCCGAGCGGCTACGCGTCGAGGTTCGGCGGGCTGACCCCGACGGTCGAACTGGTGCTGGACGCGGCGCGCGACGCGTCGCAGGCCACCGGCGTCGGCATCGGCCTGGTCATCGCGGCGAACCGGACGCGGCACCCGCTGGACGCCAAGACCCTCGCGCGGCTGGCCGTCCGGTACGCGGGCGAGGGCGTCGTCGGGTTCGGGCTGTCCAACGACGAGCGGCGGGGCCGCGCCTACGACTTCGAGGGCGCGTTCCGGATCGCCAAGCGCGGCGGGCTGCTGTCGACCCCGCACGGCGGTGAGCTGCTCGGCCCGGCCAGCGTCCGGGAGTGCCTCGACACGCTGAGCGCCGACCGGATCGGGCACGGGGTGCGCGCCGTGGAGGACGCGCGGCTCCTGTCGCAGATCATCGACCGGGGCGTGACGCTGGAGGTCTGCCCGGCGTCGAACGTAGGCCTCGGGGTGGCGGCGACTGCGTCGGACGTCCCGGTGCGGCGGCTGTACGAGGCGGGCGCGTCCATCGCGCTGGGCGCGGACGACCCGCTGCTGTTCGGGTCGCGGCTGGCCGTCCAGTACGACATCGTCCGGGACGACCACGGTTTCTCCGACGCGGAGCTGGCGGAGCTGGCGCGGCAGTCGATCAGGGCTTCGGCGGCCCCGGACGATGTGCGGGGCCGGCTGCTGGCGGGCATCGACGCCTGGTCGGCGGGCTGAGTCCCGTCACCGGACAAGACCGGGGCCGTGGTCGGGGCCGTGGTCGCCTGTGCGCCACATCCCGCGGCGTTCCAGGTGGGCCACCAGGAGTTCACCGGCCCGCACGATGTGGTCGCGCATCTCCGCGCCCGCCGTCCGCGCGTCGCCGTCGCGCAGCGCGGCCAGGATGCGCTCGTGGTCGTGGACCGCGAGGCGGGGCCAGTCGGCGAGCCTCCCGTACAGGCCGCGCGGGACGTACCGCGCGGCCGTCCCGAGCGACCAGGCCAGCTTCGCCGAGTCGGCGGCCAGGTTGATCTCCCGGTGGAAGCGGTGGTTGTGCTCCTCCATCAGGTCGGGTCTCCGGGCCGCGTCGGCACGTTCCAAAGCGTGCTGTAGCCCGTCCAGTTCGCGGAGGATCTCGGGGCCGATCCGCGGGGTGGCCCGCGTGGCCAGTTCGGCGGCGATGCCCGCCTGCACCCAGAACAGGTCCTGGACGTCGCGTTTCGACAGCGGCGCGACGACGAACCCGCGTCTCGGTTCCAGGACGACGAACCCCTCGCTGCGCAGCGACTTCAGCGCCTCCCGGACGGGGGTGACGCTGATGCCGAAGTCCATGGCCAGCCGTTCGAGCCGCAGATAGTCGCCGGGGCGGACCCGGCCGTCCATGATCAGCTCGCGGATGCGGGCGGCGGCCTCGTCGCTCAACTGGAGGCGCATGCCGAGCGCGTGCCGGGGTGGGGGTGGGGGCGCGGGTGCGGGTAGGGCCACGGTCGTACTCCCGTCCGGGCCCTTCCGCGGCCGAGCCCCGCGGGCATCAAGGGCCTTAACCTCATGGTTCCCGCCCGGCGGCCGTTTCAGCCGTTCGGGCGCTCAGCCGGTGATGCCCTCCGCCAGCAGCAGGACGCCGAAGATCGCGAACCCGGCGGCGGCGCCGTACTTGATGACCCGCTCGGGAAGCCTGCGTCCGAGGATCTGGCCGACGACGATGGCGAGCGCGTCGGCGGCGACCATGCCGATCGTCGAACCGGCCCACACGCCCGTCAGCGCCAGGAGACCGCCCTGGTCGGCGGCGAGGGTGACGGTGGCGAGCATCGTCTTGTCGCCCAGTTCGGCCAGGAAGAAGGCCCCGCCGACGGCGAGGATCGCCGAGCCCGTGGCGCGCCGTGCCCGGTCGCGTTCGTCGTCGTCGAGTTCGTCGCCGCGCAGCGTCCACAGCGCGAAGCCGAGGAACGCCACACCGGCGAGGATCGAGATCGGGCCGGTCGGGAGCGCCGCGCCGAGAGCCGCGCCGAGGGCCACGCTCGCCAGGTGGACGATCGCGGTCGCGGCCGTGATGCCGATCAGCACGTGCAGCGCCCGGAACCGGGTGGCGAAGGTCATGGCCATGAGCTGGCTCTTGTCGCCCAGTTCGGCGACGAAGATCACGACCAGGCTGATGAGGAAGGCGGACACCGGTTCCCTCTCGCTCGGATGCCGGGCGAAGGGCGGGGGCTTTGCGGCGCTCGACCTCGGCCCGGCGATGATGAGCGTTCTCATCCGGCCGGTCGCCGCCGCCTGCTCGGGTGCGGAGACCGAGGATGAGAATGCTCGGTTGCCAGGCCGAAGGTCTCGTCCGCCTCATCGGGTTGAGGCCCGCGTGACCGGGCGCCGCCGGCGGCGCCAGTATGTCGATCACGCGATTGGGACTACTCCCCCTCGACGCCATCGACACTAGCAAGCCCGGTCAAGGCGCCCTTTCAGAGGGCCACACCGGCTCAGAGGGCACACCGGCTCAGAGGGTCACGCCGATGAGGACCGGCTCGTTGACCAGCTCGACGCCGAACGCGTCGCGGACGCCGCCGCGGACCTCGCGGGCCAGCGCGAGCAGGTCGGCGGTGCGGGCGCCGCCCGGGTTCGTGAGCGCCAGCGTGTGCTTGGTGGAGATCCGCGCGGGGCCGACGGCGTGCCCTTTGGTGAAGCCGGCGCGGTCGATCAGCCAGGCGGCGGACGTCTTGACCCGGTCGCCGGTCTCCGGATAGCGCGGGAACGCGGCGTCCGGGCCGAGCCGGTCGGCGACGCGGCGTTCCAGCTCGGTGAGCTGGCCGGGTTCGAGGATCGGGTTGGTGAAGAACGACCCGGCGCTGCGGGTGTCGGGGTCGGCGGCGTCCAGGACCATGCCCTTGCCGCGCCGCAGTTCGAGGACGGCGTCGCGCGCCTCTTTCAGCGTCACCCGGTCGCCCGGCCGGACGCCGAGCTTCTTCGCCAGCTCGGCGTAGTCGACCGGCTGCGACTCCTCGGCCTCGTGCAGCGCGTACGTCACGTCCAGGACGACGTACCGGTCGTTGCCTTTGAACACGCTGTGCCGGTAGGTGAACCGGCAGGCGTCGCGGTCGAGCGTGACGACGGCGCGGGCGTCCCGGTCATAGGCGCGGACCTCGACGATCGTCTCGCTGACGTCCTGGCCGTAGGCGCCGACGTTCTGGATCGGGGTCGCGCCGACGCGCCCCGGGATGCCGGACAGGCACTCCACACCGGCGAGTCCGTCGGCGACGCAGCGGGCGACGAACGGGTCCCAGTCCTCACCGGCCTGGACCCGGACGAGGACCTTGTCGCCCTCGACGGCGGTGCGTTCGGTGCCGCGGGTGCCGACGTGCACGACGGTGCCGGGGAACCCGTCGTCGGAGACCACCAGGTTGCTGCCGCCGCCGAGAACGAGGACGGGTTCGCCCTCGCCGTCGGCCTTGCGGATCGCGGTGACCAGCTCCGCCTCGGTCGTCGCCTCGACGAAGCGGCGGGCGGGGCCGCCCAGCCGCAGCGTGGTGTATCCCGCCAGGTTCACCTCTTCAGCGAACACCGCCACGTCGTGTCCCCTCCCGTACGTGCCCGGTCACACCTGTCGGCCGGTGCCCGGCGTCCGTGCGCACCGGCCGGGGCGTCCCGGCCGGTGCGTCGCCTCGGCGCGGTTCAGGCGAGCTTGACGACCGCCTTGGCGCGCGTGAGCACCTTCTGGTCGGCGGACTTGGCGGTGAGCGCGACGACGACCTTGTTGTCGTCGAGCTTCTCCTCCACCTTGCCGCTGATCTCCAGGGTCGCGCCGCCCACGTCGGGGACGACGACCGGTGAGGAGAACCGTACCCCGTAGTCCACCACGGCGCCCGGGTCGCCGACCCAGTCGGTGACGAACCGGCCGCCCTGCGCCATCGTGTACATGCCGTGCGCGATGACGTCCGGCAGGCCGACGGCCTTCGCGGTGGACTCGCGCCAGTGGATGGGGTTGAAGTCGCCGGACGCGCCCGCGTACATGACGAGGTTCGCGCGGTCGACCGCGTACGTCTGCACGGGGATCTCGGTGCCGACCTCGACGTCGGCGTAGTTCACCTTCGCGGTCATCAGGCCCCCCGCTCCACGATCGTGTTGTAGGTCTTGCAGATCAGTTCGCCCTCGATGGTCTTGACGTCCGTCTCGATGACCATCTTCTCGTTGTTGCCGATCGACTTGATCTCGGTGACCGTCGAGGTGCAGGCCACGACGTCGCCGGCGCGGATCGGGCGGGTGTACTCGAACCGCTGCTCGCCGTGCACGACCATCGCGTAGTTCAGCCCGAGGTCGGGGTCGGCGAGCGCGGGGTTGCCGAGGGAGACGACGATCGGGAAGGTCGGCGGCGCGATGATGTCGGGGTGCCCGGCCGCCTTCGCCGCCTCCTGGTCGCGGTAGACCGGGTTGCGGTCGCCGATCGCGTCCGCGAACTCGCGGATCTTCACCCGGCTGACCTCGTACGGCTCGGTGGGCGGGAAGCTCCGCCCGATGAAATCACGGTTGAGTGCCATGCAATCCCGTCCCTCCAGGTCGAACAGGGTGTCGGTGCCCGGGTGCCGCCTGGGCACCCGCCGGTTCCGTCTCGGACGGACGCTAACAGAACGACGTTCAGCCCGCCCTCGCGGGTCTCACTGGCGAGGACGGGCTGATCACGTTAGGGCAAGCGTGCGGAGAAGCAGCCGTTTCACGGGCCTCGGCGGCGCGCTCAACTGCGGGTTTCCCGGTGCGGACGGTGGGTCCTGGCCCCGTGCGGAAGCGCAGCGGGCAGTACTTCTCCGTCCGGGCGTTGCTAGCGGGTTTCCCGGTGCGGACGGTGGGTCCGGCAGTTGGGGCAGTACTTCTTGATCTCCAGGCGGTCCGGGTCGTTGCGCCGGTTCTTCCGCGTGATGTAGTTGCGGTGCTTGCACTCCTGGCAGGCCAGCGTGATCTTCGGCCGGACGTCGGTGGCAGCCACGATGGAGTGCCTTTCTGAGCTGGGGACATTGGACTTCGGACCTCGGCCGCCCGGGGAGGACGACCGGCGATTCGACCCAGCCTGCTCACCCCCGGTGCGGAGGTGAGAGACATGGGTGGTAGCGAGGGCCGGACTTGAACCGGCGACACAGCGATTATGAGCCGCTTGCTCTGCCTGACTGAGCTACCCCGCCGCGATGGTCGGTGTGGACCGGAATGCAAGGATACCGGATGCTCACCGAGCCCTGGAAACACGATAACCCGGATCATGATCGGGGAATCGGCTCCGAAGGCCCCGCCGGACCGTCCCCCAGGTCGACGGGTGCGCCGATGACCTGCGAAACGTCCTACTGGGACCGATGGGACGCTACCACAGCGCCCTGAATGGAGCGAATCAGATATCCGCCGCCGGCGCCCGGCCCGTGGTGGGCTTACCCGTGGTGGGCCAGCCCGTGGTGGGCGGGCCCGGCGACGACGAAGGCCGCCCCGGTCCTGCCGGGACGGCCTCTGAAACTGCTGAGCCCCTTTACGGAATCGAACCGTAGACCTTCTCCTTACCATGGAGACGCTCTGCCGACTGAGCTAAAGGGGCCTGCGTCGTTCGCGCAGTGAAACCATACACGGAGTCGGGGGCACTTGCGAACTCGTTAAGGCGCTGCGTTGTGGGCTTGGAGCGCGCCCGCCCGGTGTGGTGCGACCCACGCCGGGCGGACGGTTTCGTCGCTGGTCAGCGCAGTAGGTTGCGGGCGATGACGAGTTGCTGGATCTGGCTCGTGCCCTCGTAGATGCGGAACAGCCTGACGTCCCGGTAGAAGCGTTCGACGGCGACGCCGCGCATGTAGCCCATGCCGCCGTAGACCTGCACGGCACGGTCGGCGACGCGTCCGACCATTTCGGAGCAGAAGTACTTGGCGCAGGACGGTCCGAGCTTGGTGTCCTCGCCCGCGTCGTAGGCGCGGGCCGCCTCCAGGACCATCGAGCGTCCCGCGTACAACTCCGCCTGCGAGTCGGCGATGAGCCCTTGGATGAGCTGGTGTTCGCCGATGGTCTTGCCGCCCTGGCTGCGTTCCTTCGCGTACGCGACGGTCTCGTCCAGGATTCTCTGGGCGAGACCCACGCAGACGGCGGCGATGCTGACGCGCCCGTGGGCGAGGGACGCCATGGCGGTGCGGAAGCCGGTTCCCTCCGTCCCGACCATGTTGCCGGCGGGGACGCGCACGCCGTCGAAGAAGACCTCGGCGGTGTGGGCGCCGCGCTGGCCCATCTTGTGGTCGGACGGTCCGATCTTGAGGCCGCCGGCGCCCTTCTCGACGAGGAACGTGGAGATTCCCCGGGAGCCGGCGCCGCCCGTCCTGGCGAAGACCATGAAGACGTCGGCCTCGGGGGCGTTGGTGATGAACCGCTTCGCGCCGTTGATCACGTAGTCGTCGCCGTCGCGGGCCGCGGTCGTGGTGAGGGTGCTGGGATCGGAGCCGGCCTCGGCCTCGGTGAGCGCGAAGGCGCCGACGACCTCGCCGGACGCGAGCTTCGGCAGCCAGGTGTCGCGCTGCGCGTCCGTCCCGGCGTTGACGAGGACCTGCCCGGCGATGCCGTTGCTGGTGCCGAACATGGAGCGGAACGCGGGGCTGGCGTAGCCGATCTCGAAGACCAGCCGCACCTCCTCGCTCACCGAGAGCCCGAGGCCGCCGTACTGCTCGGGCAGCGCGTACCCGAACAGGCCCATGTCCCGGGACGTGCGCCGCAGCGCCTCCGGTATCTCGTCGGTCTCCTCGATCTCCTCCTCGCGGGGGATCACCTGGTCGCGGACGAAGCTGCGGACGGCCTTGAGCACGTCGGCGAAATCCTGAGACTCCATGCCCTCATTCTAGAATCAGATTCCAGGATGGCGCTGCGTCAAGTCAGAAGCGGACCAGTACCGCGGTGGCGTCGTCGTGGCGCTTGCCACGCGCCCCGGTCGCCGACGCCGACGCCTCCGCCTCCCTGGTCCTTCTCACCAGTTCCCGCGGACCCTCCTCGTCGAGCAGCCGGAGGAGGTCGCCCCACCCCATCCGCCCGAACCGCTCGACCAGCCTGGACGCGCCGTCGCTCAGCACCGCCGCCCGTGTGAGTCCCCTGACCGGCACCTCACCGGTCAGCCCCTCGTAGGCCGCCTCCGGTTTCGTGCTCGCCACCCAGAACCCGCCGGGGCTGTTGCGCGACTTCCGGACGCCCTCCAGCGTGTAGCTGGGAAGGTGATCGACGCGGTCGTCCCGGAAGACCCGCACCTCGCCCACGTCCATCACGATCGGCGAATCGGCCAGGACGAACCACTCCACCGCCTCGCCGCGGCGCCGCAGGAGGGACACCGTCGCGGACGGGCTGTCGGGGTTCTCCAGATCGCACGCCCCGGCGTGGGCCTCCCCCGTCACCTTGATCGCCTCCGCCACGAGGTCGGGCAGCGGCTTGCCGTTCTCCAGCGCCAGCAGTGCCGCGATCCCTCCGCCGAGCCTGCGCACCAGCCATGCCGGGTCGTGCCGGCACCCGCTGTCCACCCCCGCCGGCGCGGTCGCCCCGTCCAGCAGCACGACCCATCCGGGTCCCGCCGCCACGAAGTCCTCGTTCTCCCGCCCCGGGGTGGCCTCACTCACATAACTCACCTGCACAGATGCAGGTTTACCCCTGAATCGCCCAGCCGGTGAGCGATAGACCAAAACCTCACCCCGGTCCACATCGGAGCGCGCGACCTGGGAAGGAACAGGGGCAGGCCGCCGGCGAGGGACCACGGCGCCGGTGGACGTGATCGACTCGAGTGTGGGATCGGACGTCTCAGCTCGAGATCGCCGGTTAACGTTGCATCACGACATTCTCGACATCACGGAAAAAACGCCCGTACGACCACACACACCGGCGAACCCGGCACCAGATGGGAGCATTCACGATGAGCGGCGAGACAGGCGAGATGCTCCTCCCGGACCTGCTGCGCTCACGGCGCGACACCGTGCTCGACCGCTGGGTGCAGCTGGTCATCGAGGGGATACGCGGCCGCGTCACCGAGCGCGAGGTCCGAACGGAGCTGACCGAGCTGTACGGCCTGGTCGAGCGCACCTTCAGCGAGGACGACGACACCGCGGGCGGCGAACTGCGCGCGGCCCTCGCGGAGATCTCCCGCAGCCGGGCCCGCCAGGGCTTCAACCCCACCGAGACCGCGGTCGGCGTGTTCTCGCTCAAGCGGGCCGTCCACGAGCAGCTCGAAGCGTCGGGCGGGGACGGAGCCTACGCCGAGTTCATCGAGTTCTCCGGCTACATCGACGACCTGGGGCTGGCGACCTTCGAGGCGTACGCCAACGCACGCGAGCAGGTCATCACCGACCAGGCCGAGCAGCTGCTGGAGCTGTCCACGCCGGTGGTGAAGCTGTGGGACGGGATCCTCGGGGTACCGCTGGTCGGCACCCTGGACTCGGCCCGTACCCAGGTCGTCATGGAGACGTTGCTGCAGATGCTCGCCGACACGAGCTCGCGGTACGCCGTGATCGACATCACCGGGGTGGCGGCGGTCGACACCGAGGTCGCCCAGCACCTGCTGAAGACGGTGATGGCGGCACGGCTGATGGGCGCCGAGTGCATCATCTCGGGCATCCGGCCACAGATCGCGCACACGATCGCGGCGCTCGGCATCGAGTTCGGTGACATCGTCACCAAGGCGACCCTGGCCGACGCGCTCGGCCACGCGCTGCGGGGCAGCGGCCTGCGCGTCCTCAGCGGGACGGACGCGTGATGGATCAGGTGCCGATCCTCAAGCTCGGGCGGTTCCTGCTGGTGTCGATCCAGATCGACCTGGAGGATCAGACCGTCCTCAGGCTGCAGGAGGAGCTCGCCGAGGAGATCGTCCGGACCGGAGCCCGCGGTGTGATCATCGATATCTCCGCGGTCGACATCGTCGACTCGTACATAGGCCGGACGTTCTCCACCATCGCCTCGATGTCGCGGCTGATGGACGCCGCGACGGTAGTGGTCGGGATGCGTCCCGCCGTCGCGATCACGCTGGTGGAGCTGGGGCTGTCCCTGAACGGCGTCCGCACCGCCCTGGACCTGGACCAGGGGATGCGGCTGCTCGAGGCGTCGCTGGACGGCCGGTGACCACCCCGCCCGCCGGCGAGATCCCCATCGCCTCCAACGACGACGTGGTCCGCGTACGGCGGATGGTCCGCACGGCGGCCTCCGCGGCCGGGTTGTCCCTGGTCGACCAGACCAAGATCGTCACCGCGGCCAGTGAGCTGGCCCGCAACACGCTGGTGCACGGCGCGGGCGGCTCGGCACGCATCGAGCAGGCCGTCGGCCCCCGCGGCCAGACCGGTCTCCGCATCGTCTTCACCGACGAAGGGCCCGGCATCGCCGACATGGAACGGGCCATGACCGAGGGCTGGAGCACCGGGGACGGCCTGGGGCTCGGCCTGCCCGGCGCCCGCCGGCTCGCGGACGAGTTCGAACTGGAGTCCCGGCCCGGTGAGGGCACGACGGTGGTGTTGATCAAATGGATCCGCTGACCGCCGCCTGGACGGCCAGCCCCACCGCGGACGAGTCGCGGTGGTTCCGGGCGGAGGAGGACAGCGCCGCCGCCGGCGCGCGGCGGGAGATCACCGCGCTCGCCAGGCGGCTCGGGTTCGCCGGGGAACGGCTCGGCCAGGTCCAGCTCGCGGCCACGGAGGCCGCCACGAACCTCGTCAAGCACGCCGAGCGGGGCGAGATGCTGGTGCGGATCGTCCGGAGCGGGACGTCCGCCGCCCTGGAGATCGTCAGCATCGACCACGGCCCCGGCATCGCCGACCTGACCCGCTCGCGCCTCGGCGGGTACTCGACCACCGGGACGCTGGGCCTCGGGCTCGGTTCGATCGAGCGGCTCGCCGACAGCAGCGGCCTGTCTTCGCTGCCCGGGGTCGGGACCACGCTGTTCGCCCGGTTCCGGCAGCCGGACGCGGTCCGCGGGGCGGCCCGGCGGCCCGAGCCCGAGCCGGCGTTCGCCGGGCTGACCCGTCCGATGGACGGCGAGCGGGAGTGCGGCGATGCCTACGCGGCGACCGCGGCGGACGGCACCGTGTACGCGATGCTCTGCGACGGCCTCGGGCACGGCCCGCTGGCGGCACGCGCCGCGCAGGAGGCCGTGCGCGCGCTGCGCGACACCGCGCTGCCCGCGCGCCCCGCCGAGATACTCGGGCACGTCCACCACCGGCTGCGTCCGACCCGGGGCGCCGCCGTCGCCGTCGCGGTGATCGAACCGGACGCCGGCCGGGTGCGTTTCGCCGGCCTCGGCAACATCGCCGGGTGGATCCTCCAGCCGGACCGCCGGACCGGAATGATCTCGGTGCCCGGCATCGCCGGCACGCACACCCGCTTCCGGGAGCAGGTCTACGAACTGCCGCCGGGGGCGGCCGTGGTGATGCACTCCGACGGCCTGACCAGCCGGTGGGACGCCGCCGGCCTGTCCACCCTGGCCGGCCGCGACCCGATCCTGACCGCGGCGACCGTGCTCCGCGACGCCGGGGTGCGCCATGACGACCGCTGCGTGCTCGCGGTGACCACGTCCGAGGCGGGGTGAGCCCCGTGCGCGACGCCCTGGTGCACATCGAGATCGCCGACGTGGCGGGCGTCTTCGCCGTCCGGCAGGCCGGCCGCCAGGTCGCGGCGGCGCTGCACCTCGCCGCCCACGACCAGGTCAGGGTCGCCACCGCGCTCAGCGAACTCGCCCGGGAGCTGTTCACCCGTTTCGGCACGGTCTCGGCCGCGTTCCTGCTGGACCGGGACGGGAACCCCGACCTTGTGATCGAGTTCGGCTTCGCGCCGCCGCCCCCCGGCACGGACATCGGCGGGGAAGGCGTCTCCGCCGCCGCCCGTCTCATGGATCTGGTCGAGGAGGACGGCGGAGGAGACCTCTTCCACGTCCGGGCCCGCAAGAGCCTGCCGGCGACCTTCGCCGACATCACCGGCGCCGAACTGGAGGAGCTGCGGACCCGGCTCTGGCGGCTGCAACCCGTCACGGCGCTGGAGGAGCTGCACACGCAGAACGCCGGGCTGATCGAGGCGCTTGAGGAAGCCCGGCGGCAACGCGAGGAGCTCCGGTACCTCAACGCCGAGCTGGAGGAGACCAACCACGGTGTGATGGCGCTCTACGCGGAGCTTTCCGAGGAGCTGGACAAGACCAACCGCGGAGTCGTGGCGCTGTACGCGGATCTGGATGAGAAGAGCGACCAGCTCCGCGAGGCCGGCGAGACCAAGAACCGGTTCTGGGCGTCCATCAGCCACGAGCTGCGCACCCCCGTCAACTCGATCATCGGCCTCGCCCGGCTGCTGCTCGATCCGGCCGCGGAGCCCCTCAGCGAAGAGCAGCGGCGCCAGATCTCACTGATCGACGACACCGCCAAGACCCTGCTCGACATGGTGAACGAGCTGCTGGACATGGCCAAGGCCGAGCGGGGCCACCTGGAGCCGCAGCCGTCCACGGTGAACACGCGCGCACTGGTGGACCAGCTGTCCGCGCTCATGGCGCCCATGGCGGAACGGGCCGGCCCGACGCTGACCGTGGACACGGCCGGCGCCCCGCCCGTCCTGGTCACCGACGAGGTGTTGCTGACACGGCTGCTGCGCAACCTGGTGGGGAACGGGTTGAAGTTCACCGAGGCGGGCGAGGTGCGGCTGACCGTCCGGTCCACGCCGCACCATGTGGAGTTCGTCGTGACCGACACCGGCAGGGGCATCCCGACCGCCGAACTGGAACGGGTCTTCGAGGAGTTCTACCAGGTGCCCGGGTACAGGACAGAGGGGACGGGGCTCGGCCTCCCCTACTCCCGGCGCCTCGCGCGGCTGCTCGGCGGTGAGCTCACCCTGGACAGCATCGTCGGCGAAGGCACGACGGCCACGCTGCGGCTGCCGCTGGAACGCCTCCCGGCGGAACCCGGCCACGACGGCGAGGCCGATGGCGGACGCGGCGATGCCCCGCCCTCCGGGCCCGGGCCGGGCGGCCGCGGCGCCGAGCAGGAAAGGGAACCGCAGGCAGGGGAGGACCGATGACGGACGTGGAGCCTTGCACCACGCTGGTCGTCGACGACAACGACACCAAGCGGTACATCATCGGCAGCTGGCTGCGGCGTGCGGGGCACACCGTCGTGGACGCCACCACCGCCGCGGAGGCCTGGGAGCGGCTCGCCGAACACGACGTGAACCTGATCGTTCTGGACGTCAAGCTGCCGGACGTGAGCGGCATCGAGGTGAGCGCGCAGCTCAAGGCGGACCCGGAGACCTCGTCCCTGCCCGTCATCCAGATCTCGGCCTGGGCCGTGAAGTCCATCGACCGCACGCGCGGGCTGCGGCACGGCGCCGACGCCTACCTGACCGACCCGATCGACCCGGAGGAGTTCCTCGCGACGGTCGAGTCGGTCCTGCGCTACTCCCGGGCGCGGATACGGGCCGAGCGGATGGCCGAGCGGATGGCCGCGTTCACCCGCACGTCCCTCGCCATCAACGCCGCCGACACCTTCGAGGAGCTCACGATGGTCGCCGCGCGCGGCGCCTTCGAGATCTTCGGGGAGCCCGCGTCCGTTCTCGTTCTGCCCCCGGACGGCCGTCCCCGGCGGGCGGTCAACCTGGACGGCCGTACCGAGCAGCGCCCGACCCCGGCCGGGGTGTTCGACCAGCTGCCCGACCTGGTGCAACTCGGCGACGAGTCCGGAACCGGTCTCGCCCTCGTGACGGCGGGGCGGTGGAAGTCCGTGCTGCCCGACGCGGTCGCCCACGGTGACGTCGCCGTCGTGATGTCGCGTTCCAAACGCGCCGCCCCGCCGGTCTGCATCGGCATCGAGGCCCGCGGCGAGCCGGACGACGTGGACCTCATCGTGCTGCGCCAGCTCGGGCAGGCGCTCGCGCTGGCGATGGGTGCGCTGCGATCCATCACCGAGCAGCGCCTGATCTCGCTGACGCTGCAGCGCAGCCTGCTCCCGTCGGTGCACCCGTCCATTCCCGGCTGGACGTTCTCGGTCCGCTACGAGCCCGCCAGCGAGCAGGCCGAGGTGGGCGGCGACTTCTACGAGGTCCTCGACCGCGGCGACCACGTACTGGTCGCCATCGGCGACGTGCAGGGACATTCGCTGTACGCGGCCACGGTGATGGCGGAGATCCGGCACGCGCTGCGCGCCTTCGCCGGCGAAGGCCACGACGCCGTCACGATCCTCCGGCTCCTGAACGGCGTCATGCTGCGCTACCACGACGACCAGACCGCCACGATGTGCCTGATGACCCTGGACCCGCGCACCGGGGCCGTGCAGGTCGCCAGCTCAGGTCACCTCGCGCCGCTGTTCATCAACGACGGTCGGGCCCACTACGGCGCGGGCGGCGGGGTGCTGCTCGGCTTCCCCGCCGACCGGGTGGCGATCGAGGAGACCGAGGTTCCGCCGGGCGGCACGGTGGTGCTGATCACCGATGGGCTGATCGAGGACCGCGGCATCCCCCTGTCCGACAATCTGGAACGGCTGCGCGCCATCGCCGTCCCCGTCGACGACGACCTGGAGACGTTCAGCGACCGCCTCATCTCCGAGTTCGGCCACCGCGAGGACGACGTCGCCCTCATCGTCCTGCGCCGCTCCCCCTGAGCACGTCGATCCCGGCCTTCCCCGTCGCATGACGGGACGCGTCTCTATGGGTGCGCACGACGCCTGCGCGTCCAGGTTCGGACAGGCTGAGAGCTGTCCCAGCAGCGGCTGCGCTGGAAGCGCGGCGCTCTGGAGAACCTCCTGGACTACGGCTGGACGCCGATCACCCGCCCCTACTGGGGACGGCAACTGCTCTCGCCCGCGCCTTCTGGCAGGCGGCCTGGCGCAAAGAAAGGAAATGGTAGGTCGTCTACAACACCCCTCCCATCGGCGGCGTCGCCGCGGGCTTCGGCGGTGCGGCCGCGGCCTCGCCGTGGCTCGTGCTCCAGGCCGTCTGGATCGGCCTGGCCCTGTTCACCCTGGTCTCCGCCGGCCTGGCCGTGAAGCGCATCCTCCCCGCCCGCAGGGGCTGACACCCCTCCTGAACCGGCCCCTGACGGATTCAAACTCCTTCAGGGGCCGTTTCAAGAGCGGAAGGGGTGCGGGTCACCGCTCAGCGCGGCCGTCGAGGACCCAGGCGACGACCCTCGTCTCGGAATCCGCGGTGACCAGCGCGCGACCGTCGGGTGTGAATGCCGCCGCGAGCAGTTCCGCACTCTCCATGCCCGAGGGGAGGTCGCGGACGAGGATGTCGTCATTCGCGCCGAGGTGGGTCACGGTCGTCCCGGCGTGATCCAGCAGGGCAGCGCCCCTGATCGGGATGGTCGCCGCGAACACGATCTCACCCGTTGCGGCCTCGGCCACGACAAGACGTTCGGCGGGGGCTTCCACGGGCTCGGGTACCCAGGGGCTACCGCCCACCGCGGCGACCCGGCGGCCGTCGCCGCTGAACGTGACCGAGGTGAACAGGCCGCTGGGGCGGCCATCCTCCGATCGGCGCGGTTCCGGTGGGTTCCCCCAGGCGGCGTCGGATCCGGCGGACCAAACCTCGGCCATGTCGTCGGTCCGCCAGACGATCACCCTCATGTCGGTCGAGGCGGCGACCGCGTGAATGCCCGAGGGGAAGTCGGGCTGGTCATCGGTGTCGACCTCAGGACCCTCGTAGGCATCGGGATCATCCAGCCAGTCCGGGTCGACGTAGAGAACCTGGTGGTCGGGCACGTCGTCATCCGTCATGATCGTGATATTCGCGTAGTCCACGGGTCCGGCTCATGTATTCCGAAGGCCGGTTCGACGATGCGAAAGTTGCGTATTGCACCGGCCACATGCCATTTCTGCCTCTCCCCTGGTGAGACGTCAGATCAGGGGATCACGTCGGCCGTGATCGTTGTGGAGCCCTTGCGGCAGGTGGAGGCACGGCCGCTGGCGCTGGACTGTGCGGCGCTGTTGCTGGCACAGCGCCAGCCGCTGACGGTGGCCACACCCGCGGAGCCCTGCTTGGCCGTGCCCGGCGCGAAGTAGGCGCGGAAGACGGTCAGCACCGTCGCGCACGTCGTCCGGCCACTGAGAACACCGGCCGCGAGAAGCTCACCGTTGGCCGCCTTGACCTCTCCGCAATGCGTTCGCGGTCCGACCGTCTTCGGCCTGGTCCGTGCAGGCTTCGGTGAATCGGCGGAGACGGACGGCGCGGTGGCCGTCGGGGCGGGCGGAGCAGAGGACGCGGTGGCGGGAGCCGTCGGGGCGGACGAAGCGGGCGGAGCCGAGGACGAGGGGACGGCCTGGGGCTTCGCCTCGCCCTGGCACGCGGCCAGAGTGAGAGCCAGCACGGTCAAGGCTGCGACAGAATGTGGACGCACGAGAACTCCGGGGGCTGGATTCAAGATCGACAGATTTTTGCACGCGGGCGGAAGGCCGTGACGCTCCCCCATGCCTGATTCGCTCGGTCGGCCCCTTACGGCACAACTTCGTGAGCCCGCCGGTCGACGTCCGGGACGCCGCTCCTGGGCCTGCCGAACCGCCCAACGGTTCCGTGCGCATGCGGGGAGGTTCCCGCTTCGCGCTCGCCCAGCCGACTTCGCCAGAACGCCGTACCACCTCGATGCGAACCATCGGCGATCATGGACTTTTGACGCCCTGCCGAGGTCGTGACGTGTGGCGCTGGCAGATCGCGCAAGCCTCTGTGCGCTGCTGTTGCTGTACTTCTCTGCTGTACAGCACGGACTGCTGAGCTGGGCAGGGGCTGCATGGTGGGCGTTGCCCGAACCGCTTGCGGCGGTAACCGGGTCGCGGGAAACTCCATGGTTGTGACTGTGCCCCCGCCCTGGGTTGACGACCTGTTCCCGTTTCCCACGCCGCCCGCGCTCGCCAAGCTGGTCGACATCGCCTGGGAGCACGCCTTCATCGACGAAGACATGTACGACGAGGGCCTCCTGATAACCCACTACGACTTCATGTTCGACCTGGAAGCCGCTCCCGGCGCACCCGACGGCTGGAAAACCGCGGAAGTGCGACAGGACCACGTGCCGCATGTGCCCTTGTGGGCCACACCCGAGTTGATGCAGTTCGGCCACCTGGGCACCGGCACCTGCGTCGGATGGGTCGTGCCCGCCCCGGAACTGCACGGGACCGATCATCCCGTCGCCCTCTTCGGCCAGGAGCCCGGCGCGCGCATCATCGGCAGGGACACCCGCGCCGGTCTGGAGTGGATGCTCTCGCTCGGCCTCCGCAAACAGAACCTCCGAGACGACGACCGCTCCCTCATCGCCCGCCTCGCCGTCGAACTCGACATCCAACCCGCCCCGGAACACGGCATCAACCCAGACGGTTCCGACGCGGTCGTGCCCCTTGAATTCGAGGTCCCGGCCGGGTGGAAACACGAGCCCGACGTGAACGGGTCCGGAGTCGGCGTGCTGGCCCCCGCCGACGCGTTCACCGACCGCAGCTACGTGTACTCCGGCGGGGGGCTGGAAGAGATCCTCGCCCACGCCGACCGACTGCTGGACGCGGGATTCCCGGCAACCGCCCTGCTAGAGCTCACCGACGCGTTCCATGACGACCACGACCGGTTCGCCTACCTGCACCCCCTCTGGGCCCGCGCCTACCGAGACCTCGGCCGCCCGCAACTCGCGGCTCGACTCGAAACGATGCTCCCGATGTATCAACGTCTCCCACGCTGAAGACTTCGGTTAGCGGCTCCCGGTGGACGGACGGCGGCAAAGCGCGCGACAGGCAGCCTCCCAAGCATCGGGCGCCCGGCGAGACCCAGCCCGTGCCGATCCATCCGGAACTCGTCACGCTGCTGCGCCACCACATCAAGGAGTTCGGCATTCCGGCCGGGGGCCGGCTGTTCGTCGGGCCGCGCGGCGGGATCATGACCGACCGGACATACCTCGGCGCCTGGCAAGGCCCGCGAGAAGGCGCTGAGCGAGTGGGAAGCGGCCTCGCCGCCGGCAAGACGCCGTACGACCTCCGGCACGCGGCCGTGTCGACCTGCTTCGGCGCCGGCGTACCTCCGCCCAGGTGGCCGAGTGGGCGGGGCACAGCGTGGCCGTCCCTCCTCCACGTCTACGCCAAGTGCGTTGCCGGTCAGGAGGAGGATGCTAAGCGCCGGATCAGTGAAGCGACCAGGCCGAAGACGCCTTAGAACTTCGGCACGTATTCGGCACAGCCACCCGTAGGACGCCGTTAACGATCAGAGACAGCCGGACACAACGAGAACAGCCCCCGGCCGGGTCATGCCTGGTCAGGGGCTGTTATAGCTGGTGTGGCGGGTCCAGGATTCGAACCTGGGTAGGCTAAGCCGACGGATTTACAGTCCGCTCCCATTGGCCACTCGGGCAACCCGCCGTGGCGTCGCTTGCGCGACGGCACTGGAAAGAATAGCGGACCGTGGGAGTGGGTGTGACATCGAGGTGGACGGTCGTGATCGGGGGAGTCGCTACGCTCTCTGATCAAGAAGCTGCTGCTGAGGGGATGTGTGTGGCATGGCTGATTCCTCGTTCGACATCGTCAGCAAGCTCGACCGGCAAGAGGTCGACAACGCGCTGAACCAGGCCGCCAAGGAGGTGGCCAACCGGTTCGACTTCCGGAACGTGGACGCGGGGATCAAGTGGTCGGGTGAGTCGATCGAGATCCAGGCGAACACGGAGGAGCGGGCGAACGCGGTACTCGATGTGCTGAAGGACAAGCTCGTGAAGCGGGGGATCTCGCTGAAGGCGATCGACGCGGGTGAGCCGAAGCTGTCGGGGAAGGTGCACAAGCTGGGCGTGGGCCTCAAGGAGGGCATCGCCCAAGACGACGCGAAGAAGATCGGAAAGATCATCCGGGATGAGGGGCCAAAGGGTGTCAAGGCCCAGATCCAGGGGGACGAGCTGCGGGTCAGCTCGAAGAAGAAGGACGATCTCCAGGACGTGATCACGCTGCTCAAGGGCAAGGACCTTGATGTGGCGCTGCAGTTCGTCAACTACCGGTAGTCACGTTGGGAGCGCGCCGGCCCCATCCCCCGCAGAAGGGGCCGGCGCGTTCGGTGTTATGACGCGGCGGCTTCCGGAATGGTTCAGTCGGATTCGTCCAAGGTGCGAGCGAGGGTGGACAGGTCGGTGCTCTAGCGGCGGCCGGCCATGCGTTCCAGGCGGGCGATCCGGTCGGCGACCGGGGGGTGGGTGGAGAACAGCCTGCCGATTCCGGCGCCGGCGAACGGGTTGGCGATCATCAGGGAGCTGGTGGTGGCGAGTTCGGGGTCCTGGGGCAGCGGCATCGTGCGGGTGCCGACATCGATCTTGCGGAGGGCGGAGGCGAGGGCGAGCGGGTCGCCGGTGAGGAGGGCGCCGGCGGCGTCGGCGGAGTACTCGCGGGTGCGGCTGATCGCCATCTGCACGACGGCGGCGGCGACGGGGCCGAGGACGAGCAGCATGAGGGCGCCGAGGAGGCCGGGGCCGTCGTCGTCCTCGGAGCGGCCGCCCGGGATGAAGATCGCCAGGTAGGACAGGTACGTGATGACGGTGGCGATGGCGGCGGCGACGGACGAGATGAGAATGTCGCGGTTGTAGACGTGGGACAGTTCGTGGCCGAGGACGGCGCGTAGTTCCCGTTCGTCCAGCATCTGCAGGATGCCGCGGGTGCAGCAGACGGCGGCGTTGCGGGGGCTGCGTCCGGTGGCGAACGCGTTGGGCTGGCGCGTTTCGGAGACGTACAGGCGCGGCATGGGCTGGTGCGCCGAGGTCGCGAGTTCGCGGACGAGCCGGTAGAGCCGGGGTGCCTCGACCTCGCTGACCGGGTGGGCGCGCATGGAGCGCAGCGCGATCCGGTCGCTGAACACGTAGGCGACTCCGTTGGTGCCGAGCGCGATGACAAGCGCGATCGTCAGCCCGGTGCCGCCGCCGATGACGTAACCGGCGGCGAGCATCAATGCCGACAGCGTGGCGATCAGCGCTGCGGTCTTGACGCCGTTGAACTGCACTTCCGTTGCCTCCCCGTCGACTCCGGCATGAACATCAACGGTTTGACCTGGGTGAACGTTCCCGCTCAGGTGGCCTGAGTCACCGTCTGCAGGACGATCTGCGGGGCGGCCGACAGCACCAGGGCGCCGGCGGCGGTGGCGGTGATGGCGGCGCGGACGGGCAGGCCGGGCGCGGCGTCGTAGGACGGCCCGGGTGCGGGCGTGAACAGCCGCGCCGCCCACATGAGGTAGTAGTACAGGCCGATCACCGTGTTGATCGCCATGACGACGGCGAGCCAGGTGACGCCGCCCGCGACGGTGGCGCGGAACACGACGACCTTGGCGAACAGGCCCATGACGCCCGGGGGCAGGCCGGCGAGGCAGATGAGGAAGAAGGCGAGGGCGGTGGCGACGGCCGGGCTGCGGCGGGCGAGGCCGCGGTAGTCGTCGAGAGTGTCCCAGGACGGGCTGAGCCGGCCGGGGGCGCGGCGGCGGAAGCCGATCACGACGGCGAACGCGCCGAGGTTCATGACGGCGTAGAGGGCGACGTACGCGGTGGTCGCGGCGGCGGCTTCGGGGAGCCGGTTCGCGCCGACGGCGAGGGGCGCGAGCATGTACCCGGACTGGGCGACCGACGACCAGGCCAGCAACCGGATCGCGGTCCGCTGCCGGAGGGCGACGAGGTTGCCGAGCGTCATCGTGATCGCGGCCAGGACGGCGATGACCGGGCCCCACACGTGCCCGTACGCGGGGAGCCCGACGGCGAGGACGATGACCAGCCCGGCGAACCCGGCGGCCTTGGAGACGACGGACAGGAACGCCGCGACGGGCAGCGGGGAGCCCTGGTAGACGTCCGGTGCCCAGAAGTGGAACGGGACGGCGGCGACCTTGAACGCGAACCCGGCGAGGACGAGGACGGACCCGGCGGCGGCGACCGGGTCGAGGTCCGCGGGGAGGTCCGACAGGGCGGGGGCGATGCGGTCGAGGTGCATGGCGCCGGTCGCGCCGTACAGGAGGCTGACCCCGAACAGCATGAGCGCGGTGGAGACGACGGAGACGAGGAACAGTTTCAGCGCTGCCTCGGACGCCGTCCCGTCGTAGCGGCGCAGGGCGGTGAGCGCGAACACCGGCAGGGAGAGGGTCTCCAGCGCGACGACGAGGAGGACGAGGTCGCGGGCGGCGACGAGGGTCAGGGCGCCGATGACGGCGGCGAGCAGCAGGAAGTGGTACTCGCCGGCGGGCATCTCGGAGTCGGTGATCTCCTGGAGGGAGAGCAGGACGACGACCACGGCGGCGCCGAGGACGATCCCCTGGAACAGGAGCGTGAAGTCGTCGGCGACGTAGGAGCAGGAGGCGGGGCCGTCGCCGCGCAGGCGGTCCGGGAGGCAGAACGTGGTGCGGCGGTCGCCGGCGGCGAGCGCGATGACGGCGATGAGCGCGGCGGCGAGGGAGCCGCCGCTGAGCAGCCCCAGGAGGCGGCGGGGCGCGTCGAAGGCGTCGGCGAGCAGCAGCCCGATCGCGGCGATGGCGAGGATCAGCGGCGGTGCGACCGCCGCGTAGTCGATGCTCTGGATCATCAGCCGCCTCCGAACAGGGCGCGGACGGGTCCGGTGGTCACGTCCAGCAGGGTCTTCGGCCACAGGCCGACCAGGAGCGTGAGCGCGATCAGCGGCGCCCACGCGGCGTACTCCTGCAGGGAGACCGCCGCGGCAGGGCGGCGCGCCACGGCGGCGCCGTCGGCCGGGCCGTGGGTGATCTTCGAGAGCATGCGCAGGAAGTAGGCGGCGGTGAGCGCCGCGCCGAGCGCCGCGACGGCCATGAACGTGACGAACGTCTCGCGCGGCAGGCCGGCGTGCGGCCGGTACGCGCCGAGCAGCGCGAGCATCTCGCCCCAGAAGCCGGCGAGCCCCGGCAGCCCGAGCGAGGCGACGGACGCGAACGTGAGGATCGACGCGAGGCGGGGGGACGTGCCGAGCATCCCGCCGCCGAGGGCGTCCATGTCGGTGGTGCCCCAGCGTTCCTTGACCGCCCCGGCGAGGAAGAACAGCAGGCTGGTGATCAGGCCGTGGGCGATGTTGCCGAACAGCGCGGCGTTGACGCCGACGGGGGTGAGGGTCGCGATGCCGAGCAGCACGAAGCCCATGTGCCCGACGGACGAGTACGCGATCATCCGTTTGAGGTCGCGCTGGGCGAGGCAGGCGAGCGCGCCGTAGATGATGCCGATGACGGCGAGGAGGCCGAGCCACGGCGCCCAGAACTCCGCGCCTTCGGGGGCAAGCGGCAATGCCACGCGGATGAGGCCGTAGGTGCCCATCTTCAGCAGCACCCCGGCGAGCAGGACGGATCCGACGGTCGGGGCCTCGGTGTGCGCGTCGGGCAGCCAGGTGTGCAGCGGCCACATCGGTGCCTTCACCGCGAAACCGATGCCCATCAGGGCGAACGCCGTGATCTGGATGCCGCGCGTCAGGCCGGACCCGTGCCGGGCGGCCAGTTCGGTCATGTCGAGGGTGCCCGCGGTGGCGCCGACGAGGAGCATCCCGGCGAGGAGGAGCCCGGAGCCGAGCAGCGTGTAGAGGATGAACTTGTAGGCGGCGGCGCGGCGTCCCGTCCCGCCCCACAGCATGATCACCACGTACATGGGGATCAGGACGGTCTCGAAGAACACGAAGAACAGCACGAGGTCGAGGGCGGTGAACGTGCCGAGCATCCCGATTTCGAGGACGAGCAGGAGCGCGGTGAGCAGCCGGATCCGGCCGCCTTCCGGCGGGTGCCGCAGCGTGTAGAGGAAGCACAGGAACGTCAGCAGCGCGGTCAGCACGACCAGCGGCAGCGAGATCCCGTCGACGCCGAGGTGGAACCGCAGCCCGATCGCGGACGCCCATTCCCGGTCGGTTTCGAGCTGCATCCGGGACGTGGCGCCGAAGTCGAAGGCGGTCATCGCGGAGATCGCCACGAGCAGCGTCGCGCCGGACACCGCGGTCCCGAAGGCGCGGACTGCGAGGTCGGTGCGCAGGAACCGGTTCGCCGGGACGAGCATCGTCAGCGCCCCGAGCAGCGGGATCGCCATCATCAGCACGAAGATCAAAGGAAGATCACCACCCCGGCCACGATGACGACGACGCCGGCGAGGAGGCCGGTCAGGTACGACTGCGCGTTGCCGTTCTGCGGGACGCGGAGGATCCCGGCGAGGCGCCGCGCACCGCGTCCGGTCCCGATGACGGCGGCGTCCACGCCCGCCTTGTCGAACGCGACGACGTGACGCGCCAGCGCCTTGACGGGCCGGACGACGGCGATCGCGTACAGCTCGTCCACGAAGAAGGCGCGCGCGAACACGCGACGTGCCGGGCCGAGCGCGCGCGCAGGATCCAGTGCCGGGTCACGGTTCCACACCAGGAAGGCCACCCCCGCCCCGACCACCAGCAGCAAGACGCCCAGCAGCGACGCGCCCGGGTGCGGACGCAGTTCGGAGGCGCCGAGCCCGAAGAAGCCGAGGATCGCGGCTGGCACGGCCAGGGACGCGACCGTCCACGACATGAGACGCGACGGGTCCCGGATCTCGTAGGTGCCGCGCGGCTCGCCGAAGAAGGTCATCAACCACGTGCGCATCGCATAGGCCGCCGTCAGCGCGACCGTGACCAGCAGCCCGAGATAGACCAGCCACGCGATGCCGATGGGCACGTCGACGGTGTGGGCGGCGCTCGGCGCGGGGAAGGGGGCCGACTCGCCGCCGTGCAGCGCCGAATGCTGGGCGGCTTCGATGATGGAGTCCTTGCTGAACCAGCCGCTGAACGGCGGGACGCCCGCGAGCGCCGCCAGACCGGCCGTCATCGACAGGAACGTGATCGGCATGCCGCGCCGGAGCCCGCCGTAGTGCGCCAGCATGGTCGACCCCGCCGTCACGATGACGCATCCGGCGGCGAGGAACAGCAGCGCCTTGAACGCGCCGTGCGTGAGCAGGTGGAAGACCGCCGCGGACTTCGCGCCGACCGCGAGCCCGGCGGCCATCACGGCGAGCTGGCTGATCGTCGAGTATGCGAGCACGCGTTTCAGGTCGTCCTGGGCGAGCGCCGCGCACGCGGAGCCGATCATGGAGACGACCGCGATGACGCCGAGGACGGCGAGCGCGCTCGGGGCCGCGACGAACACCCCGTACAGGCGGGCGACGACGTACACGCCCGCCGCGACCATCGTGGCCGCGTGGATCAGCGCGCTGATCGGCGTGGGGCCCGCCATCGCGTCCGGCAGCCAGGTGTGCAGCGGGAACTGCGCGCTCTTGCCGGCGACGCCGGCGAGCAGCAGCAGCGCCGCCGCCGTGACGGTCGCGCCGGGCAGATCCGGCGCGGACGCGACGATCGCGGAGATGTCGAACGTCCCGGCGCCGGCGCCGAGGACGATCACGCCGATCAGGAAGCCGACGTCGCCGAGCCGCGTGACGAGGAACGCCTTGACCGCCGCCCGCGAGTTCGCCCGGTCCTCCCAGTGGTGGCCGATCAGGAAGTACGAGCAGATGCCCATGACCTCCCAGCCCGCGTACAGGACGAGAAGGTCGCCGGCGTAGACGACCAGCAGCATCGCGGCCGTGAAGAGGGAGATGAACGCGGCGTAGGAGGAGTACCGGCGGTCCCCGTCGCCATGGGCGCCGTCCATGTAGGCGATCGAGTACACCTGGACGGCGAGCGCCACGCAGCAGACCATGAGCGCGATGACGGCGGACAGCCCGTCCACCTGCAGCCCGACCCGGATCGGCACCGAACCGGTGTCGATCAGCGTGCGCATGCCCGTCCGCTCGCCGGGGTCGCGCCACACGGCGAACGCGACGATCGCCGAGAGGACGAACGACACCGCGATCGGCGCGCACGCGATGAGCGCGGGCCCGTTGCGGAGCGGCGCCGGCCGGGAGCCGGGGCGTGCGCCGAGCAGGCGCGTCAGGGACGGGCCGAACAGCATCCCGGCGAACGCGGCGAGGAACGGCAGCAGCGCCACCAGCGAGGCGAGCCAGATCACGGGGCGGCCTCCTCGACCGCCCCGGCCCGCTCCGCCTTGCCGGGCGCGGCTTCCTCAGGCGCGGCGCCAGGTTCGGCCGGGCTCGTTTCGCGCTCCGACAGGGCGCGGAGCCGGTCGACGTCGACGCTCTGCCGGTTCCGGAACACCAGCAGGACGATCGCCAGGCCCAGCCCGATCTCCGCCGCCGCGATCACGATGGTGAACAGCGTGAGGACCTGCCCGCCGTGCAGGCGGTCCCGGTACCAGACGTCGAACGTGACGAGGTTCAGGTTCACCGCGTTCAGCATCAGCTCGACCGACATCAGGACGAGGATCGCGTTGCGGCGGGCCAGCACCCCGTACACGCCGACGGAGAACAGCAGCGCGGCGACGATCGTCGGGTAGGCGAGATGCATCAGATCCCGTCCTCCTTGGCGTCCGCCTGGTCCGCCCCGTCCCGGTCCCGCGCCCCGGGCTCAGGACGTACGCGGATGTCCGAACGCGACAGGACGATCGCGCCGACCAGGGACGCCAGCAGCAGCACCGACAGGATCTCGAACGGCAGCACCCACGTCTGGAACACGCTCGCGCCGAGCGCCTCCGCCGATCCGCCGCCCTCGCGCAGCGGCATGCGCTCGTCGCCGAACCCCATGACCATCACCGTCACGAGGACGGCCGCGGTGGCGACGGCGACGGCCGCCGCGGCCCACCGGTTGCCGGAGTCCAGGTCGGCGGACTCCCCGATCGGCGCCCGGGTCAGCATGATCCCGAACAGCAGCAGCACGACGATCGCGCCGACGTAGATCAGCACCTGCACCCAGGCGACGAACTCCGCGGTGAGGACCAGGTAGCCGCCGGCGAGCGCACCGAACGACACCACCAGCCACAGCGCCGCGTGGACGAGCCGCCGCGTCGTCACCACCAGGACCGCGGACCCGACGGCGACGACGCCGAGCAGCGTGAACACGATCTCCTGGCCGCTCATGCGCCCGGCCCCGGCGGTGTGCGCGAGGTGCGGGCCGCCCGCTCCGCCGCCTTCTCCGCCGCGCCCACTTCCTTCGGCGGCTCCGCGGACGGGTCGTGGGCCTGCGGCGGCGGAACCGTCCACATCCACTCCCGGAGCCGCTCCTTTTCGTGCGTCAGTTCCGCGATGTCGTACTCGGCGTACTCGAACTCGGGCGTCCAGAACAGCGCGTCGAACGGGCAGACCTCGATGCAGATGCCGCAGTACATGCACAGCGCGAAATCGATGGCGAACCGGTCGAGGACGTTGCGGGTCCGGGGGCGTCCGCCGCCCTCGGCAGGGAGGGTCTCCTTGTGCGAGTCGATGTAGATGCACCAGTCGGGGCATTCACGGGCGCACAGCATGCAGACCGTGCAGTTCTCCTCGAAGAGCGCGATGACGCCCCTGCTGCGCGGGGGCAGGTCAGGTTGCACTTCGGGGTATTGACGCGTTATGGAACGCCGCGTCATCGTTCGCAACGTGACCGCCAGCCCCTTGGCCAGCCCGCCTCCTGGTAGCCGTCCCACGCGCCCCATGATTGCGTACGAACGCCGCCGGGGGAACGCAGCGGGCTCCGTATCCGTCCTACAGGGTGTGGACCGCGAGGTCGGCGGCATGGTCGACGGCACGTTCGCCGGCAAGGAGGGCATGTGAATCATCACGGTGATCGCCCTTACGGTTCCGAGCCCGGCCGCCATCAGGGCCCCCAGACCGGCCACCCGGCGGGCGGCGGCACGTCCGGCGGGAACGGGCCCGGCGCCTACCCGCCCGGTGTCCAGGCGCCCGGCCCCCACACGCCCTCACCGCGGACGTACGGGCCGCCCGGCTGGCGCCCCGCGTACCCCGGTCCCCCGGTTCCGCCCGTCCCCGCCCCGCCGCCGCCCGTCCCGCCGCCGCCCCTCCCTGTGGCGGAGACAACACGCGGCGTCCTGTGGGCGGTCGTGCCGTTCGTCACCCTCGGCTACGGGACGCCGTTCTCGTTCCTCTACGCGGCCATCCGGCGCGGGTCATGGGGCCTCGGCGCCACCGCCGCCGGATACGGCGCTGGCACCGCCGCCGTCGTGTCCATGCTGCAGGTCGGCAACCCGGTCTTCGCCGTTCTCGGCACGTTCATGGCGATCTTGCTGTGGATCGCGGGCACCGGGCACGCGTTCGCCGTCCGGTCGTCCGTGTTCCCCCGCGAGGTCCCGCGCAACCGCCGCAACCAGTACGCCATCGAGGTCGCCAAGTACCGGCGGACGCTGCGCGAGGAGGCCCGCACGCTCGCCGCCGAGGACCCGGCGCTCGCCCGCGAGTTGCGCATCGGCCGTCCCGACGTGCCCCGCACCTATGACGACGGCGGTCTCGTGGACGTCAACCACGCGTCGCCGGAGATCCTCGCCGCACTGCCCGGCATGACGCCCGCGATGGTGGAGCGCGTCGTCAGCCGCCGCGGCGAGCAGGGCGGCTTCATGTCCGCCGAGGAGATGGCGGTGGACGCCGACATCCCGCCGGACGCCCTCCCGCAGATGGCCGAATACACGATCTTCCTGACCTGACGCCGTCCTACAGCGCGACCTTGAGGACGCCCGTCAGCGCGAGCTGCGCCAGCGACAGCGGGACGAGCCAGGCCCAGGCGAGCTTCTGCAGCTGGTCCTCGCGCATCCGCGGGTAGCTGACCCGCAGCCAGATGACGCAGAACGCCAGTGCGCCCACCTTGAGCAGCGTCCAGAGCCAGCCCAGCTCCGTGTCGAGGAACGGGCCCTTCCAGCCGCCCAGGAACAGCACGGTCGTCAGCGCGCACAGCACCACGATCCCGGCGTACTCGGCCAGGAGGAACAGCGCGAACCGCAGCCCGCCGTACTCCGTGTACGGGCCGAAGATGATCTCGGAGTCGGCGACCGGCATGTCGAAGGGCGGACGGCGCAGTTCGGCGAGTCCCGCGACGAAGAACACCACGCCGCCGACCGCCTGCCAGGGCAGCCACCACCAGCGCCACTCCTCCGCGATGCCCGTCAGCGACAGCGTTCCCGCCGCCATCGCCACCGACGACGCCGCGAACACCATCGGCAGCTCGTAGGACATCAGCTGCGCGGCGACCCGCATCCCGCCGAGCAGCGAGTACTTGTTCGCGCTCGCCCAGCCCGCCATGATCGCGCCGATCACTCCGACGCCCATCACCGCGAGCGCGAAGAAGATCCCGGGCCCGAGGTCGAGCGCGACCTGCCCGTCCGGCCCGACCGGGATCACCAGCAGGACCAGCAGGTACGGGACGAGCGCCACGCCGGGGGCGAGCTTGAACACCCACCGGTCGGCGTCGCGCGGGACCACGTCCTCCTTCTGCGCGAACTTCACGCCGTCCGCGACGAGCTGCGCCCAACCGTGGAAGGCGCCCGCGTACATGGGTCCGAGACGGCCCTGCATGTGCGCCATCACCTTGTGCTCGGCCTGGCCCACCAGCAGCGGGAGCAGCGCGAACGCGGCGGCGACCAGCGCCAGCTTGACGACGATCTCAAGCATCGGGGCCCCGCCCTTCCGGGGGGCGCCGCCCAGGCCCCCGTGAGGGGCCGCTTGGGCGCTCCTCGCTCCCCCGGCGCTCCGCCGCGGCCGCCCAAGCGCCCTCGTCCGGTACCCCGGGCGGGCGGACGCGGCGGCGGCTGGGCGCGCCGTGGCCCGACTCGCCCGGTTCCTTGGCGCCCGGCCAGGGCTTCGCGACGCGGGAGGCGAGCACGAAGTCCTTGCGGAGCGGATGCCCCTCGAACCCGTCCGGCAGCAGCAGCGGAACCAGGTTCGGGTGGCCCTCGAAGAGGATGCCGAACATCTCCGACGTTTCCCGCTCGTGCCACTCGGCTCCCCGGTACACGCCCGTGGCCGTCGCCAGGACGGGGGCCCGCCTCGGGACGCGGGTGCGGACCAGCAGGTGGTGGCGGCGTTCCAGGGAGTACACGTGGACGACGACGGCGAAGCCCTCGTCCAGTTCGTCCACGCCGGTCAGCCAGTCGAAGTACCCGCAGGACAGCTCGTCGCGCGCGAACGTCAGCGCGTCCACCCAGTGCTCCGGCGGCACTCCGACGGCGAGGCCGCCGAACGTCTCCTCGGTGCTGATCTCGTCGCCGTAGCGGGCCGTCCAGGCGTCCGCCAGTTCCCGGCCGCCCGCCGGTTCACCGCTCACCGGTCGCGTCCGATCTCGTCGTCGTGCCCGTCGTCGGTCAGACCCGGGATGATCGACGGATCGTGGTCGCCTCGCCGACGCCCGCGGGACGGTGCGGGGTCCTCGGGCGCGGGGTCCTCGTGTGCGAGCTCGTCGCCGACGGCCGGCGCGGGGCGCGTGGCGTCGTCGTCGCCGGCCGTCGGGACGGGGCGCGTGGGCTCCTCGTCCTCGACGGCCGGGACCGGCAGCGTCACATCGTCGGCCGCATGGACGACGGGCGGCTCCCCGACCACCGGGACGGGACGCGTCTCGTCCTCCGGCCCCGCCTCGTGAACCGTCCCGGCGGCCGCGGCGTCCTCCTCGGGACGGCCGTCCTCGTCCGCCGGGTCCATCCAGTCGTCGAGCATCTCGTCCTCGTCCAGCGGGGGCGGCGGCTGGAGGGGGCGGCGCAGGACCGTCGCCGTCAGCGGGCGCGGCGGGGGCGGCGGCGTCAGCGGCTCCGCGCCGCTGTAGCGCTCACCGAGCGACTCGGCGGCGATCTTCTCCTGCAGGTGGACGATGCCGTGCAGCAGCGCCTCGGGACGGGGCGGGCAGCCGGGGACGTAGACGTCCACCGGGATGATCTGGTCGACGCCCTTCGTCACGCAGTAGGAGTCCCAGTACGGCCCGCCGCAGTTGGAGCAGGCACCGAACGAGATGACGTACTTCGGCTCGGGCATCTGCTCGTACAGGCGGCGCACCGCGGGCGCCATCTTGTCGCTGACCGTGCCCGAGACGACCATGAGGTCGGCCTGCCGGGGGCCGGGCGCGAACGGGATGACGCCGAGCCGCATGAAGTCGTGCCGGGCCATCGACGTCGCGATGAACTCGATGGCGCAGCAGGCCAGGCCGAAGTTGAAGACCCACAGCGAGTAGCGGCGGCCCCAGTTGAGCACGAACTTGATCGGCTTGGGAGCGAGCCGCGACAGCGGCCCGACGCTCGGCGGCGGTAGATCGATAGTGCCCACGGGAGCATTGTTACAGCCCCGCGGGATCTGGCCAGGGGCCCGGCCGCGCGATCGGGCCCGGTTCCGCCCCCGGACCCGGGACGGTCAGACCCAGGACAGGACGCCCTTCTTGCCCGCGTACGCGAGCCCGGTCGCGAGGAACGCCAGGAAGACGAACATCTCGCCGAGCGTCGTGGCACCATAACCGGGGGCGGAGAAGATCGTTGCCCAGGGGAACAGGAATACGGCGTCCACGGCGAACACGACATAGAGGTAGGCGAAGACGTAGTAGCGCACGTGCGAGTGCGCCCAGCCCTCACCGACGGGGTCGACGCCGCACTCGTAGGTGGTCAGTTTCTCTGCGGTGGGGCGGTTCGGACGAAGCATCCGGTTGGCGGCGAGCCCACCGCCGACGATCCCGGCACCCACGAGGAGCAGTACGACCACGACGACGTATGTGTCGAAATAGTTATGCACCAAATCCTCCTCGCGCGCGTCTCATCCAGTATCCCCCTACCAGGGACCCGGAGAACTGTGACCTTGTACCTCCACCCCGGAGGCTCACAATGTCATGGTTTTACTGCACACTAGGCTTGGCATTGAGGTCAGTTTGACCTGGAAGGACGTGACCAGATGAGCAACCCCCCGCCTCCTCCGGGCTGGGAATCCCCGGGCGGCGCGTCCTGGCCGCCTCCGCCGCCGCCCGCAGGCCCGGGCGGGCCTGGGCCCGGCCCCGGCATGCCAGGGCCCCCCGGGCCGCCCCCGCCCGGCGGTTTCGGCGGCCCCGGAACGCCTCCCCCCTTCTTCCCGCCGCCGCCCGGCGCCCCCATGGGTCCCGGCATGCCCCCGCCGAAGCGCGGCGGCGGCGGCGCGGTGATCGCGGCGATTCTCGGCGGCGGCCTCGTCGTCCTGCTGATCATCGGCGTGGTCGTCTTCGTGGTGACCGTCGGCGGCGGCAAGTCGCCGGACGAGAAGCTGACGGCCGCGGCCGCCGACCTTTCCTCGTCGGACGCGGTCGAGCTGGACGGCACCTTCGGCGGCGCCGGGTCTCTGCAGGGTGAGCTGAACGTCACGAAGGGCGGGCGCGCGACCGGGCCCGTCACCTGGAACGGCTCCCGGGTCACCATGCTCTCGGCCGACGGCAAGCTGTTCGTGAAGGCCGACAAGTCCTACTGGGAGCGGGAGATCTCGGGCGACGACCCGTTCTTCCTCAAGAGCGGCGAGCAGTGGGGCCGGCTTGACCACGACGAGCTCAACATCGACTTCAAGCGGTACCTGACCCCGTCGGCGCTGGCGAGCAAGGTGCGCTCGGCGCGCACGTCGAGCGTCAAGCCCCTCGAGACCACCTGGCAGGGCAAGAAGGCACTGAAGTTCAGCACCTTCTCCTCCACGATCTACATCACCGACGAGGACGACGCGGAACTGCTGCGCTACGAGTCGACCACCCCGCGCGTCCGCGTGAACGTCAAGCCGCAGAGCTCGTCGTCGTCCATCATCTCGGACATGCGCACGAGCATGGGCGAGCTGAAGGAGTCCTTCAACGCCTCCGCCCAGCCGCGGGTCAGCGAGTGGAAGAAGGGCGGCTGCAACAGCGACTCCGGCTGCACGGTCGAGGCCAAGATCCGCCCGCCGTACGACGTGGAGAAGCCCGTCACGATCGACGTGCGGTTCCGGCTCACCGCCGGCTCGCTGAGCGGCAAGGACCTCGGCAACTGCACGGCCACCATCACGATCACCGGCTCGACCCCGCAGTGGGCGAGCTGCCGGGTCACCAGCAGCGCGTGGACGCGATGGGCCGACGACACCGGCGGCACGTTCTACAAGCACGCCGACTACAAGGTGATCGGCGCCACGGAAGAAGAGGTCCAGGCGCTGCAGAACGGGCTCGAAAGCGAGTGAGGCCGCAGGTGAGGCGCCCCGCGCGCTGATCCGGCCGCCACCGGGTGCCCGGCGGCGCTCCCCCGAACATGGGGGAAGCGCCGCCGGGCACCTTTATGCTCTGTGGGGACGCCCCTCAGGGCCCGGCGGCCACCCCCCGCATGGTCTGCAGCCCCGTCGGCATCCCCTGGAGGGCATCACAGTTCCCTTGCTTTGTCCCTGACGGTCGGGCCGAACCCGGCCCCCGAAGTGAGCAGAGTGAGCCCCGAGTGAGCGCTGAACAGGACGAGCCGTCACCGACGGCCTCCTCCCAACCCCCGCCGCAAGACCCGGCGGCGCCTGCCCTTCCGGACGGCACGCCCGCCCCCGCCAGGCCGGTCCGGCCGGACGTCCGGGTCGCGGGCGGGACCGCTCCACCCATCGGTTCGCCACTCCCGCGCCCTCCCGCCGACCCGTTCCCCCAGAACGGCCCCGCGGCTCCCGGTGGTTTCTCCGCACCGGGCGGGCCCGCGGCTCCGGGTGGCCGCCCGGCCGTGGGCGGGTCCGTGCCGTCGGGCGGTCCTGCGGCTCCGGGCGGGGTCGTGGCTCCGGGGAGGGGCGGGCGGCAGGGAGCGCCGGGTAAGTGGCGGCTGGCCCTGGTCGCGGGTGGGGCCGCGGCGGTCGTGGTGGCCGTGGGCGCCATGGCGGCCGTCGCGTTCACCGGTGACAGTGAGACGCCCAAGAAGCGGACCAAGCCGACCGCGGCCGCCGCACCGCCGGCGTGGACGATCGAGGCCGGGCGGCAGCTCACGTCGGGGACGGGACTGCGGTACGACGGGACCATGACCGTCGGCGGCACGCCCGTCCAGGCGCATCTGCGGGTCACCCCGTCGGGTCTGGCGACCGGCACGCTGACGGCGGGCCTGCTGAAGGCGGACGTCATCGCGGTCGGCGGTGACACCTATCTCAAGGCGGGGCCGGAGTTCTGGCGCGACCACGCCGGGGAGATCACGCACCTGGAGTACTACGCGGGCCACTGGTCCAAGGCGCCCGCGTCCATGCCCGGCTTCGACGTGCCGGACGTCCTCGGCCCGGAGTCCATCGCACGGATGCTCGCCGAGGCCCCGGCGGAACCGCCCGAGGAGAAGGTGAACGGCGTCCCCGCGTTCAAGGTCGAGACGCCGAAGGCGGTGTATCTGGTGGCGGCCGCGGCTCCGCACCGGCTGCTGTCGGTGCGCGGCACCGGGCAGAACGCGCCGCGGTTCACGGCCACGCCGGTCGCGGCGCCGGTTGCGCTCTTCAAGGAGCTGCGGCCCCGGGTCGCCAAGCTCGGCGGCGCCGCCGACCCGGGGCTGGGTTTCCGGCCCGGGACGCTGACGTTCAGCAACTGCGACAAGAACACCACGGGCTGCACCGTGAGCGTGCCCGCGACGCTGACCTCCCCGGCGGACGGGGTGCCGGACGGCGCGCGTGCGGCGCTGCGGGCCTCGATCACCTCCCGGGGCGAGCCGCTCGGCTCGTGCACGGCGTCGGATGCGGTGCCGGCCGATCGTGCGCTGGTGCTGCGCTGCACCGTCACGAGCAAGCGGTGGCGCAGCTGGATGCGCAACGCCCTCGACAACCCCGGCTCCTATCCGTACGAGGCGACGGCGCACGTGGTCGGGGAGGCGGTGGACGCCGACGACATCGGCAAGCTGCTCGCCCGGGTCGACCGGGAGCGCAAGGCCGTGGTGAAACGGGCACCGTCGACGCCGGGGCCGTCCACACCGGGGCCGTCCGAATCGGGGGAACCGTCGGTTCACCGGTCGGGACAGCCGGAGGTCGCCACTTCGCAGTCGCCGGAGCGGCCCTGACACGCATGACGAGGGGCGGTGGCCCCGAACGCTATTCGGGATGTCTACACTTCGAGCTGTGAACTCCACGCCGGTGGGGAGCCGCGGCTCCTCGACGAATCCCGCGCGGCTGGTCAGGCGGTTGCACGTCGACCTGTGCCGGCAGCGCAGCAGCCTGTGTTCGGGATGAACTCGGGAACCCGTCCAGGTCGTACCCCCGGATAGGACCTGCCCGAATCCGGGAGAGCCGCGTGAACTCCGCACCGAGGTGATACGTCTTGTGTTACGGGGTTCGCGACCTCCCTGGAAGCGGGACGTCACATGACGGGCGGAGTGGCGGCCGCGGTCCATGCCTCCCATGACCTGCGGCCACCGAAGACCGGACGGCGCCGGGTGTTCCCTGCCCGCGTTCCGGTCGGTCTCGACCCGTCCCCGAGAACACCATCCCACCCCGGACATACCATGAAGGTAAGCCTAAGTAGCATCACGATCCTGGGTGCCTCCCCCAGGACGGGTGCTGCGCGTCGAGGAGGTCTTCCTCTGTGACCAAACAGGTCCAGCAGCTCGACCGCGTCATCATCCGTTTCGCCGGCGACTCCGGCGACGGCATGCAGTTGACCGGCGACCGCTTCACCCAGGAGACGGCGGCGTTCGGCAACGACTTGTCGACGCTGCCGAACTTCCCGGCCGAAATCCGCGCCCCCGCCGGGACCCTCCCCGGCGTGTCCAGTTTCCAGTTGCACTTCGCCGACCACGACATCCTCACCCCGGGCGACGCGCCCAACGTCCTGGTCGCGATGAATCCCGCCGCCCTCAAGGCCAACCTCGGGGATCTCCCCCGCGGGGCGGACCTCATCGTCAACACCGACGAGTTCTCCAAGCGCAACCTCGCCAAGGTCGGCTACGAGACGAACCCCGTCGAGGACGACTCGCTCGCCGAGTTCCGGGTGCACGCGCTGCAGCTCACCTCGATGACGGTGACGGCGCTCGCCGACTTCGACATCTCCAAGAAGGACGCCGAACGCGCGAAGAACATGTTCGCGCTCGGGCTCCTGTCGTGGCTGTACCACCGTCCCACCGAGGGGACGGTCTCCTTCCTGGAACGCAAGTTCGCCTCCAAGCCCGAGATCATGAAGGCGAACATCGCGGCGTTCCAGGCGGGCTGGAGCTACGGCGAGACGACCGAGGCGTTCTCGACGCAGTACGAGATCAAGCCGGCCGAGCACGAGCCGGGCCTCTACCGCAACATCACCGGGAACCTCGCGCTGGCCTACGGGCTGGTCGCCGCGGGCGTGCAGAGCGGGCTGCCGATCTTCCTCGGCTCGTACCCGATCACCCCGGCGTCCGACATCCTGCACGAGATCTCCAAGCACAAGAAGTTCGGCGTCCGCACGTTCCAGGCCGAGGACGAGATCGCCGCGGTCGGCGCGGCGCTCGGCGCCTCGTTCGGCGGATCCCTCGGCGTCACCACGACGTCCGGTCCGGGCATCGCGCTGAAGAGCGAGACGATCGGGCTGGGTGTCGCGACCGAGCTTCCGCTGCTGGTCATCGACGTGCAGCGGGCCGGTCCCTCGACCGGCCTGCCGACCAAGACCGAGCAGGCCGACCTGCTGCAGGCCATGCACGGCCGCAACGGCGAGGCGCCCGTCCCGATCGTCGCGCCGCAGTCCCCGTCGGACTGCTTCGACGCGGCGATCGAGGCGGCCCGGATCGCGGTGAAGTACCGCACGCCGGTGATCCTGCTGTCGGACGGCTACCTCGCCAACGGCTCCGAACCGTGGCGGCTGCCGGACGTGTCGGCGCTGCCGGTGATCGAACCGAACTTCGCGGCCCCGTCGCAGGACGACTTCCAGCCGTTCGCACGTGACGCGGACACCCTCGCCCGCCCGTGGGCGGTCCCGGGGACGCCGGGTCTGGAGCACCGGATCGGCGGTCTGGAGAAGGCCGACGGCTCCGGCAACATCTCCTACGACCCGGCCAACCACGACAAGATGACCCGGCTCCGGCAGGCCAAGGTCGACGGGATCGCGAACGACATCGAGCCGCTGGCGGTGGACGACCCGTCCGGCAGCGCCCGGGTGCTCGTGCTGGGCTGGGGCGGCACCTACGGCGCGATCTCCGCCGCCGTCCGCCTCGTCCGCGCGGAGGGCAAGCAGATCGCGCAGGCGCATCTGCGGCATCTCAACCCGTTCCCGGCGAACCTGCCGGAGGTCCTGCGCTCCTACGACAAGGTCATCGTCCCGGAGATCAACCTCGGCCAGCTCGCGCTGCTGCTGCGCGGCCGGCTGCTCATCGACGTGATCGGCTACAACCAGGTCCGCGGTCTGCCCTTCAAGGCCGAGGAGCTCCAGGGCGTCATCCAGGATGTGATCGACAGTGAGTGACAACGGAGCCGTCGGGAACGGCGCCAACGGGAACGGCGCCGTGAACGGCAACGGCGGCGCGTCCAACGGGAACGGCCGGTCGCTGCTCTCCCTCGTCCCGAAGACGGACGAGAAGCAGACGATGAAGGACTTCAAGACCGACCAGGAGGTGCGCTGGTGCCCCGGGTGCGGTGACTACGCGATCCTCGCGGCCGTCCAGTCCTTCCTGCCGGAGCTCGGGCTGCGCCGGGAGAACATCACGTTCATCTCCGGCATCGGGTGCTCGTCGCGGTTCCCGTACTACTTGAACACCTACGGGTTCCACTCGATCCACGGTCGTGCGCCGGCGATCGCGACGGGCCTCGCCACGTCCCGCCCGGACCTGTCGGTGTGGGTGGTGACCGGGGACGGCGACGCGCTGTCCATCGGCGGCAACCACCTGATCCACGCGCTGCGCCGCAACGTCAACCTGAAGATCCTGCTGTTCAACAACCGGATCTACGGGCTGACCAAGGGCCAGTACTCGCCGACGTCCGAACTCGGCAAGATCACCAAGTCGACGCCGATGGGGTCGCTGGACGCGCCGTTCAACCCGCTGTCGCTGGCGATCGGCGCGGAGGGGACGTTCGTCGCCCGGACGATCGACTCCGACCGCAAGCACCTGCAGTCGGTGCTGCGGGCGGCGGCGCAGCACCGCGGCACCGCGCTCGTCGAGATCTACCAGAACTGCAACATCTTCAACGACAACGCGTTCGAGCCGCTGAAGGACGCGTCGGTCCGCGACGACGTCACCGTCCGGCTGGAGCACGGAGAGCCGATCGTGTTCGGCGCGGACCGCTCCAAGGGTCTGCGCCGCAACGCGGCCGGGTCGTTCGAGGTCGTGAACGTCGCGGACGTGGGCGTTTCGGAGATCGCCGTGCACGACGCGCACCACCCGGACCCGTCACAGGCGTTCGCGCTGTCGCGGCTGGACCAGCCGGCGTTCGAGCACACCCCGATCGGCATCTTCCGCGACGTCGACCGGCCGTCCTACGACGAGCTGATGCGGGCCCAGCTCGACGAGGCCGTCGAATCCCAGGGCAAGGGGGATCTGGCGGCGCTGCTCGGCAGCGGCGACACCTGGCGCATCGACTGACGCACGTCCCCGCAGGCCCGGTCCCGGTTCGTCCGGGGCCGGGCTTTTTCGCGCATCGAAACCCGGCGAACTTTGAAACCCGGGGAACGGGGCACGGTTCATCACATGGTGAGCACCCGGGGAGATCCCTAGGCCGAATTCGGCCGGGACACGGTGCGGTACCGCGTCTCATGCTGAAAGACTGCTGAGTAGATCATGGAGCCGGGAGGGTGACGATGCGGGTCATTTCGCGCCGCAGCAAGAGTCGTCGGCAGGATGAGGACCCCGCGCGCACCGACTCACCCCGCGACCCGTCCGGCGCCTCCGAGGCCCCGCAGACCCCAGAGCCTCCGGCGTCCCCGTCCACCCCCGATACCGGGCTGAAACGGCCCCCGCCCACCCTCGAACCGCCCCTCTCCGAACAGCCGCCTCCGGCCGCCGAGGAGGGGGAGCCGGACCCGGACGGGGAACGCGGCGCCGATCCGGCGAAGGCGCTCGGGCAGGAGGGCTTCCGGGACGGGACGTCGCGCGGGCCCGAGGCGACCACGGCGGTGCTGCCGGCGGTCGCGGGCTCGGAGGCCGCGCAACGCCGGCGGGCGCGGGCGGCCGAGCGGCAGCGCATGGCGGCGGAGGTGAAGCGGAGCCGCGCCGCGCGGCGGCGGGGCGTGCCGTACCGGGACGTGAGTCCCGCGGGCAGGGCCGCCGACCAGCACCGTTCGTCGATGCTGGTCATGGTGCTCACACTGGGGCTGCTGATCGCCGCGGTGGCGGTGACCGGCGCGATGATCGCGTCGTCCATGCGGACGCAGCCGGTGACGCTCGCCTCGCCCCTGCACATCTATCCCGTCACGCAGACGACGCCCGGGCAGTGCCCGACGGGAACGCAGGGCATCACGGGACAGACCGGGTCGGGCCCGGCCTGCTACCGGATGGCCCAGGGGATCGCCATCCACAAGGTCGCCGACCTGCGCGTCCAGAAGTCGCGGGTGAAGCCGGGCGGCTATGACGTGGCGGTCACACTGCGGCCGGTCGACCGGGACGCGTTCGCCGAACTGACGCGGGCGACGGTCGGCCGCGACCTGGCCTTCGTCGTGAAGAACCGCATCGTCACGCTTCCCCGCGTCGACATGGCGATCCTGGATGGGAAGGTCGTCGTGACCGGCCCGCCCGACCGCACCTCGGCGACCAGGCTCGTCCGGGAACTGAAGGGCCGCTGACCGCTCACAGCGGCCCGACGGCGACGTCCTTCACCGGGTTCTCCCCCGGGCCGCCGGTGTTTCCGGTACCGCGGGTGTCGGTGCCGCGGGTGTCGGTGCCGCCGGCGTTTCCGTGGCCGCCGGTGCCGGCGCGTGCCGCCTTGCCGCGGTTCGCCGATCCGCGCAGCGGCAGTTCCTTCAGCGCGAGGACCGCGGCGAATCCGAGCAGCGCCACCGGGATGCCGACCAGGAAGACGGTCTCGAGCGCGTTGGAGAACGCGTCCTGCACGATGCCCTTGACCGGCTCGGGGAGCCGCTGGATCTCGTCCGGCGACCCGAGTTCACCGCCGCCGGGCGTCCCGCGGACGCCCGCCGCGCGGAGGCCGGAGGCGATCTCGCTCGCCACCCGGTTGGTGAGGATCGCGCCGAACGCGGCCACGCCCATGGCGCCGCCGAGGTTGCGGAAGAACGAGACACCCGACGTCGTCGAGGCCAGGTCGGCGGACGCGGCGGCGTTCTGCGCGGCCAGGATCAGGATCTGCAGCGTCAGGCCCATCCCGATGCCGAGGACGGCGAGGTCCACGCCGATGAGCACCGTCGGGGAGTCGGTGTGCAGCCGCGACAGCAGGAACATCCCGATGGCGACGCAGGCCAGCCCGAGCACCGGGAAGATCTTGTAGCGGCCCGTCCGGGTGACGACCTGCCCGGATCCGGTCGAGGTGACGAGCATGCCGATGACCAGCGGCAGCGTCATCAGGCCGGACGCCGTGGGGCTCATCCCCTTGACGATCTGCAGATACTGCGGCATGTAGATCATCACGCCGAACATCGCCATGCCGATGCAGACGGAGACGAACGACGTCAGCACGAACATGCGGTTGCGGAACAGCCGGGGCGGCAGGATCGGGTCGCGGGCGCCGCGCTCGGCGACGATCGCCAGCACGACCAGCACGACGGTGGCCCCGGCCAGGATGTAGGTCCATGCGGAGTTCCACGCGAACTCCGTCCCGCCCAGGGACAGCAGCAGCATCAGTGTGGCGGCGCTGCCGGTGATGGTGAACGCGCCGAACACGTCGACGCGGGTGTCGCGGCGCACCCTCGGCATTTTCAGGACCCGCTGGATGACCAGGAAGGCGACGACCGCGAGCGGGACGCACACGTAGAAGCACCAGCGCCAGCCGAGGGCGTCCGCGTCCACGATGAACCCGCCGAGCAGCGGCCCGGCCACGGTGGAGACGCCGAAGACGGCGCCCATGTAGCCGGCGTAGCGTCCGCGCTGCCGCGGCTCGACGACGTCCCCGAGGATGACCTGGGCGAGCGAGGACAGCCCTCCGACGCCGAGGCCCTGGACGGCGCGGGCGGCGATGAGCTGGCCGACGTTCTGCGACAGCCCGGCGCACACCGAGGCGATGACGAAGATCAGCAGGGCGGTCTGGAACATCAGCTTGCGCCCGGCGATGTCCGACAGCTTGCCCCACAGCGGGGTCGAAGCCGTCATGGTCAGCAGCGCGGCACTGGCCACCCAGGACAGCTGGTCCTGGCCGCCGAGGTCGCCGACGATCGTCGGCAGCGCGGTGGCGATGACCGAGGTGGAGAGCATCGAGGTCAGCATCGCCATCATCAGACCGGAGAGGATCTTCAAGATCTGACGGTGCGTGTAGTGCGGTCTCGCCGGTTCCGCCGCCGCACCGTGCGACGCCACGCTCGCCTGAGCCACCCTGCCCCCATGCCGGCGGCCCGACGGACCACCGAGTTGATTACCTGTGCTGTGCATGTATGTTATGTAGACGCTTGTTTACATGCAACCTCGGTAGATTCTGGCACTGACGGCGGCCGGCGGATGAGGCGGCCGGCGAGTGAGGCGGCCGGCGAGTGAGGCGGCCGGCGAGTGAGGCGGCCGAAGCGCGAAGGGGGCGGGAGTGATGACGCAGGTCGAGCAGGAGACCGGACGCACCACGCCGTCCGCCGGCAGCGGCGGGGGCGAGGGCGCCGCGCGGCGGCCGAAGCGCGACCGTGAGGCGACCCGGCGCCGCATCCTGAACGCCGCCCGCGACCTGTTCGGCGAGCACGGCTACGACGGCGTCACCGTCCGCATGATCGCGGCGCGGGCCGAGGCGAACACGGCCCTGGTCAACCGGTACTTCGGCTCCAAGGCGGCGCTGTTCGCGGAGGTCCTGACCGGCGAGTCGGTGATCCGCGGAGTCATCGCGGGCGATCCCGCCGGCCTGCCCCGCCGGCTCGCCGAGCACTTCGTCCGGCTGCTCGACCAGGGCCCCGTCACCGCGATGTCGCGGATGCTGGACCGCTCGGCCGGCCAGCCCGAGGTCAAGGAGATCCTCCTCCACTACCTGGAGGACGTGATCGTCGAGCCGATCGTCGCCCAGCTCGACGGGCCCGACGCCCGCGCCCGCGCGCTGCTCGCGTCCACGATCATCATGGGCGGCGGGCCCGTCCGGCGCCTGCTCGGCCTCAACGACCTGCGCGCCGCCGACCCGGCCGAACTCACCGACCGGCTGACGGCCATGTTCACCGCCGCCCTCGCCCCGCTCCCCGCCTCCTGACCCGCCCGGCCGGACGTCCGGCCCGGGGACGCCGCGCACATAGGGTTCTGACCATGAGGCTGGGGGCGCTCCGGGCGCGGTGGGGCAGGACGGGACGGGTCACGCGCTGGACCGCGGCCGGAGCGGCGATCGTGCTCGCCGGCGGAGGCGCCGGCTGGGGCTTCACGGCGGGCGGCGAGGCCCCCGTCCACACCGTCGACCAGCGCATCGCCGTGGTCGACGGCCCCGGCGACGACCAGCGCGTCACCATCGACGCCACGTTCTACAAGCCGGTCGGCCGCGCCCAGGCCCCCGCGGTCATGCTGGGGCACGGCTTCGGCGGCAGCAAGCGGGACGTGGCGGACGAGGCCCGCGGCCTCGCCCGCGCCGGATACGCGGTGCTGGCGTGGTCGGCACGCGGATTCGGCGGCTCCACCGGGGAGATCGCGCTCAACTCCCCCGACTATGAGGTCAAGGACACCCGGCAGCTCATCGACTGGCTGGCGCGGCGCCCGGAGGTCCGGCTCGACGGGCCCGGCGACCCGCGCGTCGGCATGGCGGGCCAGTCGTACGGCGGCGCGATCGCGCTGCTGACCGCCGCCCACGACGCGCGGGTCGACGCCATCGCGCCGATGATCACGTGGCACAGCCTTCCGGACGCGCTGTTCCCGGACGCGACCGGAGCCGGGCCCTCGGACGGCGTCTTCAAGAAGCTGTGGGCGGGCCTGTTCTTCACCGGCAGCGCGGGCCGTACGGCATGCGGCCGTTTCCTGCCGTCCCTGTGCGAGATGTACCAGGAGGTCGCGGAGAAGGGCCGTCCCACCGACTCGGCGATCGAAACGCTGCGGCGGTCGAGCCCGGCCTCGGTCGCCGACCGGATCAAGGTGCCGGCACTGCTCGTCCAGGGGCAGTCCGACTCGCTGTTCCCGCTCGGCCACGCCGACGCCAACGCCCGCGCGATCGCCGCGAACGGCGCGCCGGTGTCGGTGGTCTGGTTCCAGGGCGGCCATGACGGCGGCGCCCCCGAGACCGAGCGGATCGAGGACCTGGTCCTCGGCTTCTTCGACGCGCGGCTCGAACGCTCCGCCGCGCCGTCGCCGGACGGTTTCACGGTGACGCGGGCGGGCGGGCTCGACTCGTCCACCCAGGAGGTCGTCATCGAGGAGGCGACGACCCGTACATATCCGGGTCTCTCCGGCAGCCCCGTGGATCTGCCGCTGAGCGGCGAGCAGCAGACGATCCACCATCCGGCCGGCGGGTCCCCCGCGTCGATCTCCGCGCTGCCCGGGCTCGGCTCACTCGATTCGCTGGGTTCGGCGGGTTCTCTCAGCGCTCTCGGGGGCGGGCTGCCGGCCGAAATGCCCGGTCAGTCCGCGACGTTCGACACGCGTCCGCTGGAGCGTCCCGTCCAGCTGACGGGCGCGGCCACCGTCCGGCTCAAGGTGGACGGGGACGGGCCGCTGTTCGCGAAGCTCTACGACGTCGCGCCCGGCGGGACGGCGACGCTCGCGCGGCGGCTGGCCGCACCTTTCCGGGTGTCCGGCGGCGACGGCGAGGTCACTGTCACGCTCCCCGCGATGGACCACCGCTTCGACCGCGGCCACCGGATCCGCCTCGTCATCGCGACCACCGACATGGGCTTCGCCACCCCGGCCGCGCCGGCGTCGTACAAGGTGCGGGCGGTGTCGCCGCTGACCGTCCCGGCCGTCCCCTCGCTGACGACCGCGCCGACGCCCGTACCGGCGTGGGTCTGGGCGCTGCCGGCGGCGGCCCTCGTTCTCGCCCTGCTCATCGCCGTGCCCGGACGCCGCCGGCACGACCCCGACAAGGACGGCGACGTCCCGCTGGAGATAACGGGCCTTACGAAGGCGTACAAGAACGGCCACCTGGCCGTCGCCGACCTGTCGTTCCGGGTGGAGAAGGGCCAGGTGCTGGGGCTGCTCGGCCCGAACGGTGCTGGGAAGACAACGACGCTGCGCATGCTCATGGGGTTGATCCATCCCGATGCAGGCGAGATCCGCATCTTCGGTCATCACGTCCATCCCGGTGCGGCCGTCCTGGCCCGGCTCGGCTCCTTCGTCGAAGGGCCCGGTTTCCTGCCCCACCTCTCCGGCCGCGACAACCTGGACCTCTACTGGCGCGCCACAGGCCGCCCCCTGGACGAAGCCCACCTGGACGAGGCGCTGCAAATAGCCGACTTGGGGTCCGCCCTCGACCGTGCCGTCCGCACGTATTCGCAGGGGATGCGGCAGCGCCTCGCAATCGCCCAGGCCATGCTCGGGCTGCCCGACCTCCTCGTCCTGGACGAACCGACCAACGGCCTCGACCCGCCGCAGATCCGCGAGATGCGGGAGGTGCTCGTCCGGTACGCCGCCGCCGGGCGGACGGTCATCGTCTCCAGCCACCTGCTCGCCGAGGTCGAGCAGACCTGCACGCACGCGGTCGTCATGGCCGGTGGCCGCCGCGTCGCCGCCGGTCCCGTCGCCGACATCGTCGGGTCCTCCGGCCGTCGCCTGGAGGACGCCTTCCTGGAGATCATCGGGGAGCGTTCATGACCGCCTACAACGTCCGCCGGACCCTTCCGCTGCGGGTGGAGGCCGTCCGCCAGTTCCGGCGGCGCCGCACCCTGGTCGCGTTCGGGATCCTGCTCGTCCTCCCGTGGGTGCTGGTGGCCGCGTTCAAGCTCGGCGGCGACCCGGAACCGGACGGCGCGCCCAGCCTGGTCGACGTCGCCACGTCCAGCGCCCTCAACTTCGCCCTCTTCACCCTGTTCGTCTCGACGGGTTTCCTGCTGGTCGTCGCCGTGGCGCTGTTCTGCGGCGACACCGTCGCGAGCGAGGCGGGCTGGTCGTCGCTGCGCTACCTGCTGGCCGCGCCGGTACCGCGCGCCCGTCTCCTGCGGCAGAAGCTCGTCGTCGCGCTCTCCTACGCGGTCCTCGCCGTCGTCAGCCTGCCGCTGATGTCGCTGATCGCGGGGACGGCCGGGTTCGGCTGGGGCGGCGTCGAACTCCCGACCGGCGGAACCGTCCCGGCCGGCACCGCGCTCAGCCGGATGGCGATCATCGTCGGGTACGCCCTCGTCTCCCAGCTCGTCGTCGCGTCCCTGGCCTTCCTGCTGTCCGTCACCACCGACTCGCCGCTCGGTGCGGTCGGCGGCGCCGTCGGCCTCGTCATCGTGAGCAACATCCTGGACGCCGTCACCGCGCTCGGCACCTGGCGCGAGTTCCTCCCGACGCACTGGATGTACTCCTGGATGGACGCCCTCCAACCCGAGATCCAATGGACGGGCATGGCCAAGGGCGCGGCCCTCTCCATCTCCTACGCCGTCGTCTTGTTCGCCATCGCATTCCGCCGCTTCCGCACCCGCGACATCGTCTCCTAGGTACTCCCGGCCCCCGGGCCCGCAACTTGCGACCACTCTCGGTCATTGCAGAAAGTATCCATTCGGACACATATCGCGACAGTCGCTTTCTTGAAATCGGTCGAACCGGCAGTGTCCGTCGCATAAGCTCATCGAACCTCGCACGCTACGGGTACGTCGTAGGAGGTACAACGCGACATCGGCTCGATCGACGGGTTAAGCCCCGCCCGATGGGGGGAGATGATCACCATGGCACGGCAGCAGCTCATCAAGCGTCCCAAACCCCCACGTCAACCGAGCCCGCCCGACCTGCGGACGCCGTCCGGCCGCCTCCTGCCGTACTGACGGCGTTTCACCGGCCCAGCCGCGCGAGAAACCTCTCCCGGTCCACGACGACCCGCTCGACGCGGCCGTCACCCACCACCGTGCCCCGCTCGTCGGCGGCGCTGAACGCGAACACGAGCCGCGCGCCGTCGACATCCGTGAGCTCGGCCTCGACCGTCACGCGCACGCCGACGGGACTGGCCGCCCGATGCTCCAGCTCGACCCGCGTCCCGACCGAGGTCATGGCCTCGTCCAGGCAGGCCTCGACCGCCTTGGCCGTCGCGGCCTCCGCCAGCGCCAGCAGCCGCGGCGTACCCAGCACCGGAACGTCACCGCTCCCGAGCCGGACGGCCGTGTCCGCCTCCTCGACCACCACGGACGTCTTGGCCCGCAACCCCTTCTTCAGTTCCATACGCCCATCCTCCTCAGCCCGTCGTTGCGAGCATCGCGGGGCGCGGCGACCGGGGTCGGGACCATTTCGGCGTACACGTCAGCGTTCGTGCTGATCGGCGTCGGCCACGTCGAGCGGCCGTTCGGAGAGGCGGTCTCCCGAGGGCGCCGTGGCCCGCGCCGCGGCCCCGGATGTCAGGGAGTCGGCGCAGTGATCGAAGAACAGCCGGGCGACCAGGTCGCCGCGTGAACCGGTGCCCGACTTCGCGAAGATCGACTTCAGGTGGTCCTGCACCGTGTACGACGACACGTGCAGCCGGGCCGCGATCTGCCTGGTGGAAAGGCCCTGTGCCACCAGCTCCGTCACTCGCCGCTCTCGGTCGGTGAATCCGTAGGCGTCGACCATCAGAGGCGCCATTTCGGCAGGGCGGGCCGCTTCGAGCATGACCGCGACCGGCGCCTCCGGCCCGTCCCCCAGCATCGAGCCCCGCACGATCAGCCAGTGACCGACCCGGGTCCGCACTCTGGCCCTGGCCGGTCGGACACCGGCCGACACTGGACCGGGCGCCGAACCGGCAAGGGCGCGGGTCTGGCGGGCGATGGCGGGCACGACCAGCGGCAGCCGGGCGCCGGCCCTGTCACCGCTGCCCAGCTCGTCCAGCCGGCGGTCCGCCGCCCGGTTGGACATGCTGACGCCGTCGTCGGCGTCGAGGACGAGCAGGCCGACGTCACCGTCCCCGTCCCGTGCGCCGTCGAGCAGGAGGCCCCGCCGCACCCCGTCGGCGATCAGTCCGGCCAGCGACGCGACGAACCCGACCTCGGCCGGCGAGAAGTACGGGCGCTTCGCCTCCCGGAACACGGTCAGCAGCCCCCATGTCGACCTGCCGTCCCCGAGCACCGCGCGCAACTCGTCGGAGAAGCCGCCGGGGCGGCGGATCTCCCGCTGGCGCAGGCTGAGGTCGAGATCACCCGCGGTGACGTCGCTCAGGCTCGCCGCCGGACGGTCGGCCCAGGCGAGCCGGACCCCCGGCGCCGGGACACGCGCGCTACGTCACCGGCGGCATCGAATCCTGCGTCGCGCAGGCCAAGGAGGCCGCCGACGGCCGCGACATCCTGCTGCACGGCGCCGCGACCGCCCAGGAGTGCCTCCGCGCGGGCCTGCTGGACGAGATGGAACTGCAGCTGATGCCCGTCCTGCTCGGCCAGGGCCGCCGCCTGTTCGACAACATGCCGCCCGACCACATCGAACTGGAACTGCTCCGTGCCATGGACGCTCCAGGAGTACAGCACCTGCGCTACCGAATCCACAAACCGGCAACCGCTACCTAGGCGGCGGCACGGCCCGGCGCTCCACCGCGGGCGTTCCCCCAAGCTCGTCCAGGAGCCGGACCAGCAGATCCCGATGCTCGGCCAGACGCTTCTCGCCGAAACGCTCGGCGAGCCGCCGATCCAGAGCTGTGCGCGCACCCCGCGCCGCGTCCACCGCGTCCCGGCCCCGAACGGTCAGCCGAACCCGCCGTATCCGGGCATCGCTCGCATCGGGCGTGCGCTCGCAGTAACCGAGCCTTTCGAGCTCCGCCACGACCTTCGAGGCACCTTGCTGGGTCATCGCGAGTCGCGCGGCCAGTTCACCGACCGTGGGCTCACCGTCGATCAGGTGCTGGAAGACGTAACCGTGCGAGAACCGCAGATCACCGAAGCCCTGGTCGGCCAGCTGATCCTGCACCAGTGCCGCGGCGGCCTGGCCGGCGAAGAGGGCGAGCGTTCCGGTGTCCAGCGACCGCGGGTCGAGTGAGGATGCCACGAGACCATTCGACCATTGACAACCAAGGTTGTACAACTACGGTTGTAGACATGCATCGCAACATCGACACCGCGATCCACTACCACCGCGCCGTCTCCGGCTTTGCCACCGGCGAGGAACTCGCAGCGTTCTTCCACCCCGACGCCACCCACCACGAACTGCCCAACGCACTCTTTCCCGACGGCAACGTCCGCGACCTGGCGGGCCTGCGCGCCGCGGCCGAAGCGGGCCGCAAGGGCCTGAGCGCGCAGAACTTCGAGGTGCTCAACGCCCTGGCCATGGGCGACCAGGTCGCCCTGGAAGTGCTCTGGACCGGCACGACCGCGGTCCAGCTGGGCGACGTCCCCGCAGGCCACACCCTGCGGGCCCACATCGCGACCTTCCTCGAATTCCGCGACGGAAAGATTTTCACCCAACGCAACTACGACTGCTACGACCCCCTGAACCCCACCTGACCCCAGGCCCGAACTCCACGACGACGACACAGAGTGCCTTCACCCCATCCAACTATCCTACTCTTGGTAGTACTGTCAGATCATGGCCGATACTCGTGACGGCGCGATCACCCCCCAGGGCAAGCCGCGCAAGCGGAGACGTCGTCCGCCTGCTTCCTCGGGGACGGAGCAGCGGGTGTTGGGGGCGGGTGCAGGCGAAAGCCATGGCAAGACCGTGAAGAAGTCGGTCACGCTGCGCGAGTCCGTCGTAGAAGAGATCGAGGCCCGCACGGGAGCACGCGGTTTCTCCGAGTTCTTGAATGCCGCAGCCGAGCGCCACTTGGCCCTCCTCCAGGCTCAGGAGATCGTGGACGATCACGTCACCCGCCACGGAGAGTTCACACAGGAGGAACTGGCGGAGGCAGAGGCCGCATGGCGGGGCGAGTGACCAGGCCGGCTGCCCTGATCGGTCCGGCATTCGTGTTGGACGCGCAGGGCCTGTCGCTCCTCGCCGACGATGACCGCCGCATGACGGCACGCCTGGAGCTGGCGGTGCGGGAGGAATTCGTGCCCGTCATCAGTGCCGTCACCATCGCCGAGCAGCGTCGCGACGGACAGGCAGGAAGACGGCTCGCATGGTTGCGTTCCAGGCTCACCATCGTTCCTGTCACCGAGGAACTCGCGGACGCGGCTGCCGCCCTGCTGAACTCCACCGGCCTCTCCGGCCACGACTGCGTCGTGGACGCCTTGGTGGTGGCCACCGCTGCCAGCGCCACCGGTCCCTCGAAGGTCGTTTCCAGTGACGGCTCCCACATTCCCGCACTCTGCAAGGACGCCAGCGCGAACCGCCCCTCACCGGTGGACTGGCTCCGAGTCTGAACACTGCTTCATCTACTCGGTCGTGGCGACACCGACCGGATCGATGCGGAGCCTGGACAGGTACCAGCGAAGCCTGTCCGGCTTGGTCCGGACGTCCTGGGCTTCGATCGGTGTGAGTGCACTGATCACCACACGGAAGTCGTTGTCCTGGGCCGCGCGGACCAGAGCCGTGACGCGCCCCGCGCAAGGTCACTCAGCGGGCGCAACGCCGACCGGGCAGGACACGCCCGTTCCGCCGATGCCGCAATATCCTCCGGGGTTTTTATTGTCCGAGAGGTACTGCTGGTGGTAGTGCTCGGCGTAGTAGAAGTCGGTGGCCTTGCTTATCTCAGTGGTTATGGGGCCGTGGCCGGCCTTGGTGAGGACCTGCTGGTAGGCGTCGCGGGAGGCTTCGGCGGCCTTCTGCTGGAGGTCGGTCCTGTGGAAGATGGCCGAGCGGTACTGGGTGCCGATGTCGTTGCCCTGGCGCATGCCCTGGGTGGGGTCGTGGGACTCCCAGAAGGTGCGGAGGAGGTCTTCATAGGAGACCTTGGTCGGGTCGTAGACGACTCGGACGGTTTCGGTGTGGCCGGTCTGGCCGCTGCAGACTTCTTCGTAGGTGGGGTTCGGGGTGTAGCCGCCCTCGTAGCCGGAGGCGGTGGAGATGACGCCGGGGGCCTGCCAGAACATGCGCTCGGCGCCCCAGAAGCACCCGAGGGCGAATTCGGCGATCTCGGCGCCGTCCGGGTAGGGCGGGGCCAAGGGCGCGTCGAGAACCTCGTGGCGCGGCGGCACCGGGATGGGTTCGTCCCTGCCGGGGAGTGCCTTCTCCGGAGAGACCATCTGGGTCTTCGCAAAGCCGAACATGTCCTCAGGTTAGCTCGCGGCGGCCACCGGTCGGCTGGATCTTGTGCCCGGGACCGCCTGGACGGGCTACAGTGCCGGTCGTTGTTCGCCGGAGTCGAGGAGCCTCGTTGCGTCTGGTCAGCGTCACCATGTCGGGTACGGCACTCATCGCGGTGGGGTTGGTGGCCCCGGGGGCCGGGAACGGGCCGGGGCACGATCAGGTGACGGTCGTGCCGGGAATGGCGCGGCCCGGGGAGACGGTGGAGGTTTCCGTTCCCGGGTGTGCCGCGCCGGGACCGGCGACGTCCGAGGCGTTCACCGGGCGGGCCGTGGGCGGCGCCGCCACCGTGCGGCGCGATGCCGTGCCGGACACGTACCCGGTCGTGGCGCGGTGCGGGTCACGGACAGTGATCGGTGAGATGCGCGTGGCGGGGCGGCTCGTCTGGCCGGACCTCCTGCCGACCCAACGGCGCGACAGATGATGCGTCCGGGCACGACCGGCCGCTCGACGAGCCTCTAACCGGTACGCGAGACGACGTAGTCGCAGAGGCCGGTGAAGGCGTCCCGGGCGGGGATGGCGGGGAGGGTGAGGAGTTCGGTGCGGGCGTCGTCGGCCCAGCGGCGCAGGTCGGCGCGGGCGCGGTCCATGGCGGGGTGGGCGCGCAGGAGGGTGAGGGCCTCGGCGTGGAGGGCGTCGTCGGAGAGGTCCTGGACGAGGAGTTCGCGGAGGCGGGCGTCGTCCGGGCCGGAGCCGATGCCGGCGAGGACGTGGTGCATCGGGAGGGTGCGGATGCCTTCGCGGAGGTCGGTGCCGGGGGTCTTGCCGGACTCCTCCGTCTCGGACGCGATGTCGAGGATGTCGTCGGACAGCTGGAACGCGATACCGATCTTCTCGCAGGCCGACGTGACGGTGTGGACGGCGTGCGAGGGGGCCCCGGACAGCAGGGCGCCGAAATGGCCGGAGACGGCGATGAGGGACGCGGTCTTGTCGGCGGCGACCTGGAGGTAGTGCTTGAGGGGGTCGGCGTCGGGGCCGGGGCCGACGGTCTCCTGGATCTGGCCGCGGACGAGCCGGGCGAACGCGCGGGCCTGAACGCGGACGGATTCGGGTCCGAGGTCGGCGAGCAGGTCGGACGCGCGGGCGAACAGGTAGTCGCCGGTGAGGATGGCGACGGTGTTCGTCCAGCGGGAGTTGGCGGACTCCTGGCCGCGGCGGACGGTCGCCTCGTCCATGACGTCGTCGTGGTACAGGGTGCCGAGGTGGGTGAGTTCGACGACGACGGCGGCGGGCACGACGCCGGGCGCGGCGGGGTCGCCGAAGTGGGAGGCGAGCAGCACCAGCATCGGCCGGAACCGCTTGCCGCCCGCTTCGACGAGGTGCTGTGAGGCCTCGGTGAGCAGCGCGTCCTCGCCGCGGACGCAGTCCATGAGCATTTCCTCGACGGTGGCCAGGCGGCCCCTGGCGTCGGCCGCGAGGGCGGCGTCGACGGGAAGCCCGAACGGGCCGGTCTCCTCTACGGCCGGCCCGCCGGACTTCTCAGCGAATGGGTGGCTCACCCAGGACTCCCTACCGGACGAACATGTCGGTCGTGGCTTGTCCCGCAAGGTCCAGAATGGGTTGTGGGAGCACGCCGAGTACAACAGTAGCCGTCACGCCTACCGCGACAGCGACCGCGGTCGCCGGCCCGGCCACCACGACCGGCCCGTCGGGGTCGGGGTCGCTGAAGAACATGACGACGATCACGCGGATGTAGAAGAACGCGGCGATGGCGGAGGCGATGACGGCGACGACGACCAGCGGTGTCGCGCCCTCCTCGACGGCCGCCTTGAACACCGCGAACTTCCCGGTGAAGCCGCTGGTGAGGGGGATGCCGGCGAACGCCAGCAGGAAGAAGGCGAACACACCGGCGACGACCGGGGAGCGTTTGCCGAGCCCCGCCCACCGCGACAGGTGGCCCGCCTCGCCGCCCGCGTCCCGCACCATCGTGACGACGGCGAACGCGCCGACGGAGGCGAAGCCGTAGGCGAGCAGGTAGAACAGGGTGCTCGACAGTCCGTTCGGGGACGCGGCGATCACGCCGAGGAGCAGGAAGCCCGCGTGCGCGACCGACGAGTAGGCCAGCATCCGCTTGATGTCGGTCTGCGTGATCGCGATGATCGACCCGGCGACCATCGTGAGAATGGCCACACCCCACATGAAGGGCTGCCAGTCCCATTCGAGGGTCTCGAACGCGACGTAGTAGACGCGGACGATCGCGCCGAACGCGGCGACGACCGTGCAGGACGCCATCAGCGCCGTGATCGGGGTGGGGGCGCCCTGGTAGACGTCGGGCTTCCACATGTGGAACGGGACGCCGCCGAGCTTGAACAGCAGCCCGACCGACAGCAGCGCGACGCCCGCGAGGAGCAGGGTCTCGTTGCCGGCGTCCTTGCCGATCTGTGCGGAGATGTCCGACAGCCGCACCGACCCGGCGTACCCGTACAGCAGCGCCACCCCGTACAGGAAGAACGCCGAGGAGAACGCGCCGAGCAGGAAGTACTTGACCGCGGCCTCCTGGGACAGGAGGCGCCGCCGGCGGGCGAGCCCGCACAGCAGGTACAGCGGCAGCGACAGCACCTCCAGCGCCACGAACATCGTGAGCAGGTCGTTCGCGGCCGGGAACATGACCATGCCGCCGACGGCGAACATCATCAGCGGGAACACCTCGGACTGGACGGCGCCCGCCTCGGTGGTGCGCTGCTCGGCCTCGCTGCCCGGCAGGGCGGACGCCTGCGCGGCGAAGTGCCCCTCGACGCCGCCCGCCCGGGCGCCGCCGCGCTCGGCGATCAGCAGGAGGCTGACCAGCGCCAGCACCAGGATGGTGCCCTGCAGGAACAGGGTGGGGCCGTCCACGCCGATCGCGCCTTCGGCGGCGACGTGGTGCGGGTTCTCGCGCCACCCCAGCACGATCGTCCAGGCGAAGGCGGCGGCGAGGCCGAGGAACGCGATCGGCACCTGCGTGGTCCAGCGCCGGCGCCGGCCGACGAACGCCTCGACGAGCACGCCGATGATCGCGGCGCCGAAGACCAGCAGCATCGGGGCGATCTGCCCGTATTCGATGTGCGGCGCGGGGATGTCACCCCCCTGCGCGAGGACCGCGCTCACCTGACTGCTGGTGCTCATGGACGGGCTCCGTTCTCGGCGACGTTACCGGTGATGTCCGGCGCGGGGTCCTGCTTGTCGACCCGGGCCATGGTCTCCTTCACCGACGGGTTGATCACGTCCAGCACCGGCTGCGGGAAGAAGCCCATCGCCACGATGATCGCGAGGATGGGGGCGATGACCCACTTCTCCCGGGCGGACAGGTCCTTCAGGCCCGCGACGGCGGGCACGGCGGGGCCGCCCATGGTCCGCTGGTACATCCACAGGATGTAGATGGCGGCGAGCACGATCGCGATGACGGAGGCGATCGCGGCCCACTGGTAGCGGCTGAACGTGCCGACGATGACGAGGAACTCCGACACGAACGGCGACAGGCCGGGCAGCGACAGGCTCGACAGTCCGGCGACGAGGAACGTCCCGGCGAGGACGGGCGCCACCTTCTGCATGCCGCCGTAGTCGGAGATCCGCGCCGACCGCCGCCGGACGATCATGAACCCGACGACGAGGAACAGCGCGCCGGTGGAGAACCCGTGGTTCACCATGTACAGCGCCGCGCCCGACTGGGCCTGGGACGTCATCGCGAAGATGCCGAGCACGATGAACCCGAAGTGGGAGATCGACGTGTAGGCGATCAGCCGCTTCATGTCGACCTGCCCGATCGCGAGGATCGCGCCGTAGATGATGCTGACGACCGCGAACACGATCACGACGGGAGTCGCCCACCTGGCCGCGCCGGGGAACAGCTCCAGGCAGAACCGGAGCATCCCGTACGTGCCGACCTTGTCCAGGACGCCGACGAGCAGGACCAGCGCGGGCGCCGGGGACTGCTGCGCCGCGTCCGGCAGCCAGGTGTGCACCGGCGCCATCGGCGCCTTGATCGCGAACGCGATGAAGAAGCCGAGGAACAGCCACTTCGCCGTCGTCGGGTCGATGTTCAGCTTCGACAGCTCGTCGAACATGAACGTGCCGTGCCCGACGCCGCCCTCGGCGACGGGCCTGGCCGACAGCGGGTACAGCCAGATGACCGCGACGAGCATCAGCAGCCCGCCGAGCAGCGAGTACAGCAGGAACTTCACCGCGGCGTAGGAGCGCTGCGCGCCGCCGTAGTACCCGATGATGAAGTACATCGGGATGAGCAGCGCCTCGAAGAAGACGTAGAAGACGAACACGTCGGTCGCCGCGAAGACACCGATCATCGTCGCTTCGAGGGACAGCAGCAGCGCGAAGTAGGCCTTCACCGACCGCTGTGGTCCCTCCGCGTGGCCGGGCCCCGCCTCGCCCCGGACCGGGACGTCCACGCCACCGGACCGGTCGGCCTCGCCCCACGAGCCCAGGATGACCAGCGGGACGAGGATGACCGACAGCAGGATCAGCGTCAGCGCGATCCCGTCGACGCCGAGCGCCCAGTGGATCCCGAACTCCCTGATCCACCAGTACTTCTCTTCGAACTGGAAGCGCGGCCCGCCCGCGTCGAAGCCCGCGGCCATGATCCCGGTGAGGACCGCGACGACGAGGGAGACGCCGAGCGCGAACTGCTTGACCAGCGTCTCCCGCTCACGCGGGATGACGGTGAGCAGCACCGCGCCCGCCAGTGGCAGCGCGATGAGGACGCTCAGCCAGGGAAAGTCGCTCATGAAACGTTCACCACCAGGAGCGCGGCCACCACGAGCGCAGCGCCGAAGGTCATTGAGAGTGCGTAGGAACGGGCGAAGCCGGTCTGGACGCGCCGGAGCCGGCCGGAGGTGCCGCCGATGCCGGCGGCCGTGCCGTTCACGGCGCCGTCGACGCCGCGTCCGTCGAACCAGACCGCGAGCCGGGTCAGCCACTGGCCGGGACGCATCAGCAGCGACTCGTTGAGCGCGTCGCCGTAGAGGTCCTTGCGTGCCGCGACGGTGACGAACGAGCCCTTGGGCGCCTCACGCGGCACCTTCCGGCTGCCGTACTGCCGCCAGGCGATCGCCGCACCGATGACCATCAGCACGACGGTCGCGATGCCGGGTGCGGTGATCCAGGCGAACTCGTGCTCGTGCTCGGGCGCCCCGACGACCGGCTCCAGGAAGTGGCCGAACCCGCCGAGAATGAGGAACCCGCCCGCGGCGACCGAGCCGCCCGCCAGCAGGATCAGCGGCACCGTCATGACCTTGGGCGACTCGTGCGGGTGGGCGTCGTCCGCCCAGCGCTTCTCGCCGAAGAACGTCATGAACATCACGCGCGACATGTAGTACGCGGTGATGCCGGCGCCGAGCAGCGCGCACGCGCCGAGGATGTTCCCGTGCGTGCCGCCCTCGTTGAACGCCGCCTCGATGATGCCGTCCTTGGTGAACCAGCCGGACAGCCCGGGGAACCCGATGATCGCGAGGTAGCCGAGCCCGAACGTGGCGTAGGTGACGACCATCATGGAACGGAGCGCGCCGTAGTGGCGCATGTTCACGTCGTTCTTCATGCCGTGCATGACGGACCCGGCGCCGAGGAACAGGCCGGCCTTGAAGAAGCCGTGCGCGATGAGGTGCGCGATGGCGAAGACGTAGCCGGCCTTGCCGAGCCCCGCCGCGAGCGTCATGTAGCCGATCTGCGACATCGTCGACCCGGCGAGCGCCTTCTTGATGTCGTCCTTGGCGCACCCGATGATCGCACCGAAGAGCAGCGTGGCCGCACCGACGATCGTCACCACCAGCTGCGCGGTGTCGGACATCTCGAAGATCGGCCCCGCCCGGACGATCAGGTACACGCCGGCGGTCACCATCGTCGCCGCGTGGATGAGCGCCGACACGGGGGTCGGGCCCTCCATCGCGTCCAGCAGCCAGGACTGCAGCGGCAGCTGCGCCGACTTGCCGCACGCGCCGACGAGGAGCAGCAGCCCGATCGCGGTGGCGGTCCCGGTGCTCAGCTGGGACGCCATGCCGACATGCTCGGCGCCCGTGCCGAGGATCGGCTGGTAGTCGATGGTGCCGAAGGTGGCGAAGATCAGCGCGATCGCGATGATCAGCCCCATGTCGCCGACGCGGTTGACGACGAACGCCTTCTTCGCCGCGGTCGCGGCGGTCGGCTTGTGCTGCCAGAACCCGATCAGGAGGTAGGAGGCGAGGCCCACGCCCTCCCAGCCGAGGAACATGATCAGGAAGTTGTCACCGAGCACCAGCAGCAGCATCGCCGCGACGAACAGGTTCAGGTAGGCGAAGAACTTGCGCCGCTCGGGGTCGTCGGCCATGTAGCCAACGGAGTAGATGTGGATGAGCGAGCCCACCCCGGTGATCAGCAGCACGAAGCTGATGGACAACGGGTCCACCAGCAGGTCCATGCCGACCTTGAACGCGCCGACGTCGATGAAGTCCCACAGGTGCCGGCTGCGGCGCCGCTCCTCGGCGCCGTATCCGAGCATCTGGACGAACATCGCGACGCCGAGCGCGAACGACGCGACCGACATCGCGACGCCGAGCAGGTGCCCCCACTTGTCGGTGCGCCTCCCCCCGATCAGGAGGATCGCGGCGCCCGCGAGCGGGAGCGCGATGAGGAGCCAGGACGCGGCCTGGATGCCTTCCGCTTTCATCCCAGCCTCTCAGTACTTCAGCAGGTTCACGTCGTCCACCGACGAGGACCTGCGGGTCCGGAAGACGGTCATGATGATCGCCAGGCCCACCACGACCTCCGCGGCGGCCACCACCATCACGAAGAAGGCGATGATCTGACCGTCCAGGTTGCCGTGCATGCGGGAGAACGAGACGAACGCCAGGTTCGTCGCGTTCAGCATCAGCTCGATGCACATGAACACCACGATCGCGTTGCGGCGCACGAGCACGCCGAGAGCGCCGATGGTGAACAGGATCGCCGAGAGCGCCAGGTAGTGCCCCGGACTCATTGACCAGCCTCGCCTTCACGTTCGTTGCCGCCCGCCCGGCCGCCGGCACTGCCGCCGGCGGCCCGCGTCCCGGACTTGACGACGCGCGACTCGGCGTCCGCGTCCTCGGCTTCATCGGTGACGGCCTTGACGTCCCGGACGTTCCGCTCGACCGCCTCTTCCGGGGACGCGCCGTGCAGATCGGCGTGCCGCTCCGACGAGTCGACGCGGGCGGCGATGACCGGATTGACCGACAGCTCCGACGGTGTCCCGTCGGGCAGCAGCGCCGGCATGTCGACGGCGTTGTGCCGGGCGTAGGTGCCGGGGCCCGGCAGCGGGCCCGGATGGTCGCCGGACAGGAACCGTCCCTTGGACAGGTCCTTCTGCGTCGGCTTCGGCTCGGTGCGTTCCCGGTGCGCCAGCACCATCGCGCCCAGCGCCGCGGTGATCAGCAGGGCGCTGGTCGCCTCGAACGCGAACACGTACTTGGAGAACAGCAGCCGGGCCAGGCCGACGACGTTGCCTTCGGCGTTGGCCTGGTTCAGGCCCGCCGAGCCGCCGAGCGCCGCGTTCGCGAGACCTGCGCCCACCAGGGCGATGAACCCGACCGCGGCGACCACCGCCCAGAAACGCTGGCCCCGGATCGTCTCGACCAGTGAGTCCGTGGAGCTCACCCCGACGAGCATCATCACGAACAGGAACAGCATCAGCACCGCGCCGGTGTAGACGATCACCTGGACGAACGCCAGGAACGGGGCGTTCTGGATCGCGTACAGCGCGGCGAGGGACAGCATCACGGTGGCCAGCAGCAGCGCCGAGTGCACCGCCTTCCGCATGAAGATCATGCCGATTGCGGCGCCGACGGACACGACGGCAAGCAGCCAGAAGAAGAACGGCTCACCGGACTGCTTGTCGGCGACCTCCGCCGCGAGGACGTGCGCACCCGAGAACGAGGCGTTCACTTGCCCTCACCCCGCTTACGGGCCTTCTCGCGCTTGCCCGCCTTCTCGTCCTTGACGGCCTTCTCGTCCTTGCCCGCCTTCTCGTCCTTGACGGCCCGCTCCTTCTCGACCGCCTGGTCGACGCTCGCCCGGCCGCCGCCCTCGGACGGGACGGTCGGCGCCGGCTCCTCGGGCTGGAGGCCGAGGCGGTAGTAGTCCTCCTCGGTGTCGCCGAGCCGCATCTCGTGCGGCGGCGTCTCCATGCCCTCGCGCAGCGGCGCCAGCAGCATCTCCTTGGTGTAGATCAGGCTCTCGCGGCTGTCGTCGGCGAGTTCGTACTCGTTGGTCATCGTGAGCGCCCGGGTCGGGCACGCCTCGATGCACAGCCCGCACAGGATGCAGCGCAGATAGTTGATCTGGTAGGTGCGGCCGTACCGCTCACCGGGCGAATAACGCTCGTCGGCGGTGTTGTCGGCGCCCTCGACGAAGATCGCGTCGGCGGGACAGGCCCAGGCGCACAGCTCGCAGCCGATGCACTTCTCCAGACCGTCCGGCCACCGGTTGAGCTGGTGCCGGCCGTGGAAGCGCGGAGCCGTCGGCTTCTTCACCTCGGGGTACTGAACGGTCTCGCTCTTCATGAAAATCTGGTGGAACGAGACCCCGAACCCCTTCACCGGGTTCAGGAAATCAGTGAGTCCCACTGGTGACCTCCTCAGGAGGGGTTTTCAACGTGGAAGCCCCGGCCGGGCCGCCGCGGTAGTGGGGCGCGTCCATCGGCGGCACCGGGAACCCGCCGGCGGCCGGGTCGGGCCCGCCGTCCTTGCCCGCGCCCGCGCCCGGCACGATCTCCTTCTCGTCCTCGCCGCCCCGGACCATCTCCCAGAGCACCGTGGCCACCAGCACCACCGCGGCCGCGACCGCGGCGACGATCACGATCTGCCGCATGTCGTAGCCGTCGTTGCGCAGCGCGCGGATGGTGCCGACCAGCAGGATCCAGCCGAGCGAGAAGGGCGTCAGCACCTTCCAGCCGAGCTTCATCAGCTGGTCGTAGCGGACGCGGGGCAGCGTGCCGCGCAGCCAGATGAAGAAGCAGATGAACATGAGCACCTTGGCCAGGAACCACAGCACCGGCCACCAGCCGGAGTTGGCGCCCGCCCACACCGTGGAGATCGGCGCGGGAGCGCGCCAGCCGCCGAGGAACAGCGTGGTGGCCAGCGCCGACAGCGTCGCCAGGTTGATGTACTCCGCGAGGAAGAACATCGCGAACTTCAGCGACGAGTACTCGGTGTGGAAGCCGCCGACCAGCTCGCCCTCACCCTCCGGCAGGTCGAACGGGATGCGGTTCGACTCCCCCATCATCGTGATCACGTACACGATGAAGGACGGCGCCAGCAGGATCGCGAACCACTTGTCCTGCTGCGCGGCGACGATCTCCGAGGTGGACATCGAGCCGGCGAACATGAACACCGCCACGAACGACAGCGCCATCGCGATCTCGTAGGAGATCACCTGCGCGGACGAGCGGAGCCCGCCGAGCAGCGAGTACGGCGACATCGACGACCAGCCGGCCAGCACGATCCCGTACACGCCCATCGACGCCATCGCCAGCACCAGCAGCACCGCGACCGGGAGGTCGGTGCCCTGCAGCGGCGTCTGGTGCCCGAAGACCGACACCGTCGGCCCGAACGGGATGATGGCGAACGAGATGAACGCCGGCACCGCCGCCATGACCGGAGCGAGGACGAACACGACCTTGTCGACCTGGCGGGGGACGATGTCCTCCTTCAGCGCCAGCTTGATGCCGTCGGCGAGGCCCTGCAGCAGGCCGAACGGGCCCGCGCGGTTCGGGCCGACGCGCAGCTGCATCCGGCCGATGAGGCGCCGCTCGAACCACATCGTCATCAGCACGGTCACGACCAGGAACGCGAAGATGGCGACGACCTTGCCGCCGATCAGCCACCACGGATCCGAGCCGAAGTCCTTCAGCGTCGGATCCGCGGCCGGCGCCGCCGCGAGCGGGCTCATTTGCTGCCTCCAGCGTTCTCGTCAGGAGCCTGCGCCGCCGTCGCGCCCGCGAGCACCCCGCTCGCGATCTTGACGATGCCGCCGGCCGCCGCGCCCAGGTCCCGGTACAGCGCGCAGCCGGCCGAGTTGGTCGGCAGCCACACCACCCGGTCGGGCAGGTCGGCGGTCACCTCCAGCGGGAGCGTGACCTCGCCGCGCGCCGCCGACACCGTCACCGCGCCGGTCGCACCGATCTCCGCGGCCGTCGCGGGCGACAGCCGGGCGACCGCGGCCTTCGCGGTGCCCGCGAGGAACGGCTCGCCGTCCTGCAGCCGGCCGCGGTCCAGCAGCAGCCGCCACGTCGCCACCAGCGCCTCACCCTGCCCCGGGTGCGGCGGCAGCTCCTGCGCCACGTCCGGTGCGTCCGGACGCTGACCCCGGTAGGCGCCGAGTTCGGTCAGCTCGCGGCGCGCCGCCTCCGGGCCGGGCAGCCCGAGATGGACGTCCATCTCGTCGGCGATGGCGTCCAGCACCCGCAGGTCCGACATCCGCCCCGACGACCTGAGCACGACGTCGAACTGGCGGCCGCGGCCCTCCCAGTCGACGAACGTGCCGGACTTCTCCGCGACGGCCGCGACCGGGAAGACGACGTCGGCGCGGTCGGTGACGGCGCTCGGCCGCTGCTCCAGGCTCACCACGAAGTCGGCGGCGTCCAGGGCCCGCAGCATCGCGTCCGGGTCGGGCAGGTCGTAGGGGTCGACGCCGCCGACGAGCAGCGCCCCGCGCCGCCCCCCGGCCGCCGCCGCGATGATCCCGGCGGCGTCCTCGCCCGCCCCGGAGGGCAGTTCGGCGACGCCCCAGACGCGGGCGACCTCCGCCCGCGCCGCCGGGTCGGTCACCGGACGTCCGATCGGCAGCAGCCCGGGCAGCGCCCCGGCCTCGACCGCGCCGCGCTCCCCGGCCCGGCGCGGCACCCACGCCAGCCGGGCGCCGGTGAACTGCGCCAGCCGGGCCGCCGCGGTCAGCGCGCCGGGGCTGCCCGCGAGCCGCTCACCGACCAGGATCACGGCGCCGGGCGTCTCCATCAGCGTCCGGATGTCGGACCGGTCGTCGTCACCGATCAGCGAGCCGAGCGTCTCCGCCTCCGCACCGGGCGCCGTCGGCAGCAGCGTCCCGCCGACCTTGTCCAGCCCGCGGGTCGCGAAGGGGGCGACGGCGTACACCTTCAGCCGGTTCTTGCGGAACGCCTTGCGGAGCCGCAGGAACACGATCGGCGACTCCTCCTCCGGCTCGAAGCCGGCCAGGAGCACTGCCCCCGCCTTCTCCAGGTCGGCGTAGGACACCTCGATGGAGCGTCCCGCGACCGACGAGGCGAGGAACCGCGACTCCTCGTCCGACAGCGGCCGGGCCCGGAAGTCGACGTCGTTGGTGCCGAGCGCGATCCGGGCGAACTTGGCGTAGGCGTAGGCGTCCTCAAGGGTGACGCGCCCGCCGGTCAGGACGCCGGCGCGGCCGTGCGCCGCCGCGAGGCCCTCCGCCGCGATGGTGAGCGCCTCCGGCCACGACGCCGTCTCCAGTTCGCCGTCCTCGTTGCGGACGAGCGGATGCGTGAGCCGTTCCGGCCGCGTCCCGTACGTGAACGCCCAGCGGCCCTTGTCGCAGTTCCACTCCTCGTTGACGTGCGGGTCGTCGCCGGCCAGCCGCCGCGTCACCTTGCCGCGCCGGTGGTCGGTCCGGATCGCGCAGCCGGACGCGCAGTGCTCGCAGACGCTCGGCGTCGACACCAGGTCGAACGGCCGGGACCGGAACCGGTACGCGGTGCCGGTGAGCGCTCCCACGGGGCAGATCTGCACGGTGTTGCCGGAGAAGTAGGACTGGAACGGCCGGTCCTCGGCGATCCCGACCTCTTCCTTGGCGCCGCGCTCGAACAGGTCGATGAACGCGTCGCCGGCGATCTGCTCGGAGAACCGGGTGCAGCGCGTGCACTGGATGCAGCGCTCCCGGTCGAGCAGCACCTGGCTGGACAGCGGGAGCGGCTTCGGCCACGTCCGCTTGGTCTCCAGGAACCGCGTCTCGCCGCGCCCGTGGGACATCGCCTGGTTCTGCAGGGGGCACTCGCCGCCCTTGTCGCAGACGGGGCAGTCCAGCGGGTGGTTGATGAGCAGGAACTCCATGATGCCGTGCTGGGCCTTGTCGGCCACCGGCGAGGTGAGCTGGGTCTGGACGACCATGCCCGGCATCACGGGGGTGGTGCAGGACGCCTGCGGCTTCGGCATCCCGCGGCCGTTGCCGGCGTCGGGAATCTCCACCAGGCACTGCCGGCACGCCCCGATCGGGTCGAGCAGCGGATGCTCGCAGAACCGCGGGATCTGGATGCCGAGCAGCTCGGCGGCCCGGATGATCAGCGTGCCCTTCGGCACCTCGATCTCGAAGCCGTCGATGGTGCAGGACACCATCTCCACCTTCTCCACCTCCGACTTGTCGTCGGTGACGGTCACTTGGCACCTCCCCAGAGGGTGGACTTGGCCGGGTCGAACGGGCAGCCGCCCTGCTCGAAGTGCTGGAGGTACTCGTCCCGGAACAGCTTGATCGACGACACGACGGGGCTGGTGGCGCCGTCGCCGAGGGCGCAGAACGCCCGGCCGAGGATGTTGTCGGAGATGTCGAGCAGGGTCTCCAGGTCCTCTTCGGTGCCCTGCCCGGCCTCCAGCCGCTTGATCATCAGCTTGTACCAGTAGGTGCCCTCACGGCACGGCGTGCACTTGCCGCACGACTCGTGCGCGTAGAACTCCGACCAGCGCAGCACCGCCCGGACGACACACGTCGTCTCGTCGAAGATCTGCAGCGCCCGGGTGCCGAGCATCGACCCGGCGGCGCCGACGGACTCGAAGTCCAGCGGCACGTCCAGGTGCTCGTCGGTGAAGATCGGCGTGGACGACCCGCCGGGCGTCCAGAACTTCAGCCGGTGCCCCTCGCGGACGCCGCCCGCCATGTCGAGCAGCTCCCGCAGCGTGATCCCGAGCGGCGCCTCGTACTGGCCGGGACGCGTGACATGCCCGGACAGCGAGAAGATCCCGAAACCCTGGGACTTCTCGGTGCCCATCGCGGCGAACCACTCCGGGCCGTTGCCGATGATCGAGGGAACCGACGCGATCGACTCGACGTTGTTGATGACGGTGGGCCCGCCGTACAGGCCCGCGACCGCCGGGAAGGGGGGCTTCAGCCTGGGCTGGCCGCGGAACCCCTCAAGGGAGTCCAGCAGCGCCGTCTCCTCGCCGCAGATGTAGGCCCCGGCGCCGCTGTGCACGACGACGTCGAGGTCGTAACCGGACCCGAGGATGTCCTTGCCGAGGTAACCGGCCTCGTACGCCTCCGCGACCGCCTGGTGCAGCCGGCGGATCACGTGCAGGACCTCGCCGCGCACGTAGATGAACGCGAGGTTCGACTTGATCGCGAACGAGCTGATGACGACACCCTCGATGAGCACGTGCGGGTTGGCCATCATCAGCGGGATGTCCTTGCACGTGCCCGGCTCGGACTCGTCGGCGTTGACCACCAGGTAGCGGGGGTTCGGGCTGCTCGGCGGCAGGAACCCCCATTTCATTCCGGTGGGGAAGCCGGCGCCTCCGCGGCCGCGGAGGCCGGAGTCCTTGACCGCCTGGACGATGTCGTCCGGCTCCATCCCGAACGCCTTGCGCAGCGCCTTGTAGCCGCCCTCACGCTCGTAGCCCTCGCGGGTGAACGAGTCGGCCTGGTCCCAGTTCCTGGTGAGGATCGGGGTCAGCGTGGTCACGTGTTCCGCCCCTCCTGGCTGCCGGGCTTCGCCTCACCCGGGATCGGCTCGCCGGGCTCGTGCGGCGGTTCGGCGATCTGCTCCGGCTTCACCGGCTCGTCCGGCCGCTCACGGTCGGCGTCCGCGTCATTCGTGGGGGACGACCCCCCGGCAACTGCACTCGGGGGGGCGGCCCACCCGCGCTCCCGCGCGAGCTTGAGGCCGCGCAGCGACTCCGGCCCCGCCTGGACGCCCTCGCCGGCGCGTCCGTCGGGGAACCCCGCCAGCACCCGGGACGCCTCCCGCCACGTGGCCAGGTGCTCCGCGCCGCGCGAGGGCAGGACCCGCTCGCCCGACCGCAGGTCGTCGACGAGCTTCTTGGCCTTCTCGGGAGTCATGTTGTCGAAGAACTCCCAGTTGACCATCATCACCGGCGCGAAGTCGCAGGCCGCGTTGCACTCGATCCGCTCAAGGCTGACCTTGCCGTCCGGGGTGGACTCGTCGTGCCCGACCCCGGCGTGCTCGCTCAGCTCGTCCCAGATCTGGTCGCCGCCCATGATCGCGCACAGCGTGTTGGTGCACACGCCGACGTGGTACTCCCCGACCGGCGCCTGCTTGTACTGCGTGTAGAACGTCACGACGCCCGTCACCTGCGCCGGCGTGATCCCGAGCTGCTCCGCGCAGAACTCGATGCCGTCCTGTGTGACGTGCCCCTCCACCGACTGCACCAGGTGCAGCATCGGCAGCAGCGCCGACCGCGGCCGCGGATAACGGCCGATGATCAGCTTGGCGTCCTTTTCCAGCCGTTCACGAACCTCCGGCTCGTATGTCATCGGTCCACACCTCCCATGACCGGGTCGAGACTGGCCACCGCGGCGATGATGTCGGCGATCATGCCGCCCTCCGCCATCGCCGGTACGGCCTGCAGGTTGACGAAGGACGGGTCGCGGAAGTGGGCGCGGAACGGGCGGGTGCCGCCGTCGCTCACCACATGCGCGGCCAGCTCGCCGCGCGGCGACTCGATCGGCACGTACGCCTGCCCGGCCGGTACCCGGAAGCCCTCGGTCACCAGCTTGAAGTGGTGGATCAGCGCCTCCATCGAGGTGCCCATGATGTGCGCGATGTGCCGGGGCGAGTTGCCCAGGCCGTCGGCGCCCATCGCCAGCTGCGCCGGCCAGCCGATCTTCTTGTCCTCGATCATCACGGGGCCCTTGGCGGCCTGCAGCCGGTCCAGGCACTGCCCGACGATCTTCAGCGACTGCTCCATCTCGTCCATCCGGACGAGGTAGCGCCCGTACACGTCGGACGTGTCCTGCGTCGCGACCTCGAAATCGTAGTTCTCGTAGCCGCAGTACGGCTGCGACTTGCGCAGGTCCCACGGCAGCCCGGTCGCGCGCAGCACCGGGCCGGTGACGCCGAGGGCCATGCAGCCGGTCAGGTCCAGGTACGCGACGTCCTTCGTCCGCGCCAGGAACACCGGGTTCGCGTCCAGGAGCTTGCGCAGCGCCTCGATCCGCTTCGGCATCCGGTCGAGATAGTCGCGGATCTTGCTGGTCGCACCGCTCGGCAGATCCTGCGCCACCCCGCCGGGGCGGATGTAGGCGTGGTTCATGCGCAGCCCGGTGATCTCCTCGAACAGGTCGAGGGTGTACTCGCGCTCGATGAACCCGTTGAGCATCACCGTGGTCGCGCCGAGTTCGAGGCCGAACGTCGCGATCGCCACCAGATGCGAGGAGATCCGGTTCAGCTCCATCATCATCACGCGGATGATCTGCGCCCGCTCCGGCACCTGGTCGGTGATGCCGAGGAGCCTCTCCACACTCAGGCAGTACGCCGCCTCGTTGAACAGCGGCGCGAGGTAGTCCATCCGGGTGCAGAACGTGGTGCCCTGCGTCCAGGTACGGAACTCCATGTTCTTCTCAATGCCGGTGTGCAGGTACCCGATGTTCACCCGGGCCTCGGTCACCGTCTCACCGTCGAGCGTGAGGATCAGCCGGAGCACGCCGTGCGTCGACGGGTGCTGCGGGCCCATGTTGACGACGAGCCGCTCGTCACCGGCCTCCTCGGCGCCGGCGACGACCTGGTCCCAGTCCTGCCCGCCGACGTCGAACACGCGGCCTTCGGCCGCCTCCTCGGCGGCGTAGGCGTCGTACTCGGTGTACTTGGTCGAGCTCATACGTACGACCGCCTTTCGTCCGGCGGGGGGATCTCCGCACCTCGGTACTCGACGGGGATGCCGCCGAGAGGGTAGTCCTTGCGCTGCGGGTGGCCGACCCAGTCGTCGGGCATCTCGATGCGCGTGAGCGCGGGGTGGCCGTCGTAGACGATCCCGAAGAAGTCGTAGGTCTCGCGCTCGTGCCAGTCGCTCGTCGGGTAGACCGGTGCCAGGGACGGGATGTGCGGGTCGGCGTCCGGGCAGGTCGCCTCCAGCCGGACGCGCCGGTTGTGCGTGATCGACAGCAGGTGCACGACGGAGTGCAGCTCCGCGCCCTCGTCCTTCGGGTAGTGGACGCCCGACACGCCCGAGCACAGCTCGAAGCGCAGCGACGGGTCGTCCCGCATGGTGCGCGCCACCTCACGCAGGTGCTCGCGCCTGACGAAGAACGTCAGCTCACCGCGGTCGACGACGACCCGCTCGATCGCGTCACCGAAATCGGGCCCCGCCTTCTCCGGGGACGACCCCGGACCCCGCAGTGCGCGCTCCAGCTCGTCGGCGATCACGTCGAACTCGCCGGGCTCGGCGGCGCCGCCCGGCCCGCCGTACGGGCGGGTCGCGGACACCTTCGGGCTCTGCCGGATGACCAGCCCGCCGTACCCGGACGTGTCGCCGGTCGTCTTCGCGCCGAACATGCCCTTGCGGACGATCGGCTGCTCCCGGCGCTCCTCCTCGGTGTGCGCGGGCAGCTGGTCGGCGCTCTGCTCGGCCTTCTGCTCGGGATGTTCGGAACTCATCAGGCCCCCTGTCCGAGCAGCGGCAGCCGGCGGCGCTTGGCCTCTTCCAGCTCGGCGATCTGCTTCTGGCGCTGCGGGCCGAGCTTGGTGTTCTGGATCTGGTCGTGCAGCTTGACGATCGCGTCCAGCAGCATCTCCGGGCGCGGCGGGCAGCCGGGCAGGTAGATGTCCACCGGGACGATGTGGTCGACGCCCTGCACGATCGCGTAGTTGTTGAACATGCCGCCGGACGAGGCGCACACGCCCATCGCGATGACCCACTTCGGCTCGGTCATCTGGTCGTAGATCTGCCGCAGCACCGGGGCCATCTTCTGGCTCACCCGGCCCGCGACGATCATCAGGTCGGCCTGCCGCGGCGTCGCCGAGGCGCGTTCCATTCCCCACCGGGAAAAGTCGTGCCTGGGGTCGCCGGCCGCCATCATCTCGATCGCGCAGCAGGCAAGGCCGAACGTCGCCGGCCACACCGAGCTCTTGCGCGCCCACCCCGCGACCTGCTCGACCGTGGTCAGCAGGAAGCCGCTGGGAAGCTTCTCCTCAACACCCATATCAGTCCCACTCCAGACCGCCGCGCCGCCAGATGTAGGCGTACGCCACGAGAACGGCGACGATGAAAAGGACCATCTCGACAAGGGCGAAGAGCCCCATCCGGTCGAACGCGACCGCCCAGGGGTAAAGGAAGATGATCTCAATGTCGAAGACGATGAACAGCATCGCCGTCAGGTAGTACTTGATCGGAAAACGTCCGCCGCCCACCGGCTGCGGGGTCGGTTCGATACCGCACTCGTAGGCGTCGAGCCGCGCGCGGTTCCACCGCTTCGGCCCCGTGAACGAGGCCATCACCACCGAGAAGGCGGCGAAGCCGAAGCCGAGCACCCCCAGGACGATGAGCGGAATATAGAGATCCATGCCCCTACGGCCTCTCCTCGGAACGTACAACGCTGTACCGGACGGCTCCGCCGCGGGCCGCCACCCTAGCCAAGGTGATCAATATCGCTCCCCTCAGGGGGTCGGGTCATGCACTTTAGTCCGCTCACCTGCGGAAGCTTGAATCGCATGCGCTCGCTCACGGCGCCGCTCACACGATCGGTCACGCCATCGCTCATGCCGCCGGCGCCACCTTCTGCATCGCGTTGATGACGCGGTCCATCGCGTCCCCGCCCTTGGGGTCGGTCAGGTTCGCGAGCAGCTTGAGCGTGAACCGCATCAGCGTGGGGTGGGGCAACCCGTGCGCGGTGAGGAACTTCATGATGCGCGGATCGCCGATGGCCTGGACGAACACCCGGGCCAGAGTGAAGTAGCCGCCGTGGTCCTCCTTCAGGATGCGCGGGTACTCGTACAGCGTCCGCTCCCGCTGGGCGGGGGTGCGGCGGGCGAGTGCCTGCACCATGATGTCGGCGGCCAGCCGGCCGGACTCGAGCGCGTAGTCGATGCCCTCCCCGTTGAACGGGTTGATCATGCCGCCGGCGTCGCCGACGAGCAGCATCCCTCGGGTGTAGTGCGGCTGCCGGTTGAAGCCCATCGGCAGCGCCGCGCCGCGGATCTTCGAGGTCGCGTGGTCCTCGTCGAACTGCCAGTCCTCCGGCATCTGCGCGCACCAGCGCTTCAGCATGCCGCGGTAGTCGACGCTCTGGAACGCCTTGCTGGTGTTGAGGAGCCCGAGCCCGACGTTGGACGTGCCGTCCCCGACGCCGAAGACCCAGCCGTAGCCGGGCAGGAGGCGCTCGCCGTCCCACAGCTCCAGCCACGCCTCCATGTAGTCGTCGTCGTGGCGGGGCGTCTGGAAGTAGCGGCGGACCGCGACGCCCATCGGGCGGTCCTCGCGCCGCCGCAGGCCCATGGCGAGCGACAGCCTGGTCGAGTTGCCGTCGGCCGCGACGACCAGCGGCGCGTGGAACTCGACCTCCTCGCCCTCGTAGTCGGCGGTGACGCCGGTGATGCGGTCGGTGCGCTCGTCCAGGATCGGGCCGGTCACGGTGCAGCCCTGCAGCAGCCGGGCGCCGGCCTTCGCGGCGTGCTCGGCGAGGAGCTGGTCGAAGTCGGTGCGCTTGCGGACGAGCCCGAAGTCGGGGAAGCTCGCGAGCTCCGGCCACGGCAGCTCCACCTTGACGCCGCCGCCGTAGATGCGCAGCCCCTTGTTGCGTCCCCAGCCCGGGTCGCTGACGTCGACGCCCATCCCGATGAGGGCGCGGACGGCGCGCGGCGTGAGGCCGTCGCCGCAGATCTTGTCGCGCGGGAACCTGGTCTTCTCCAGCAGGAACACCTCAAGGCCGGCCTGCGCCAGCCAGTACGCGGTCGACGATCCGGCGGGGCCTGCCCCGACGACGATGACATCTGCGTGTCGGGCGGAGTCGGTCACTGCGGTCCTCTTTAGCTCGTTCGCTTGTGAAGCACTTCACAAGGATCCGATGGGGAGTCTATTCCTTTATCACGACTGGTGCGTACTTCTGGGCCGGTCCAGGTTTGGATCGGTCCGGACCGGCGGCCGCCCGCGGGTCATCCCGGGTTGACCGCGCGGTGCAGCGCGGCCACCCCGAACGTGAGATCGCGCCAGTGCACCCCGTCCCAGCCCGCGTCCTGGACCAGCCGCGCCAGCGCCGCCTGGTCCGGCCAGGCGAGCGTCGACTCGGCCAGGTACCTGTAGGAGTCGGGGTTGGAGCTGACCCGCGCCAGCAGCGGCAGCCCGTACCGGAGATGCGCCTTGTGGCCGAACGCCAGCAGCCCGTTCGGAGGGTGGCTCACCTCGCAGATCAGCAGCCGCCCGCCGGGCTTCGCGACACGCCGCAGCTCGCGCAGCGCCAGCCCCGTGTCGGCCACGTTGCGGAGCCCGAACGAGATCGTGACGGCGTCGAACGACCCGTCCGCGAACGGCAGCCGCAGCGCGTCCCCCGCGACGAAACCCAGCCGCCGCGCGCGCGTCGTCCGGCCCCGGCCGTGCCGCCGCACGCCGACCCGCAGCATGCCGAGCGAGAAGTCGCACGCCACCGTTTCGGCGCCCGCCTCGGCGAACGGCACCGCGGACGTCCCGGTACCCGCCGCGAGGTCGAGGACCCGCTCACCGGGCTTCGCGTCCACCGCCCGCACCACCTCCCGGCGCCACCGCCGGTCCTGCCCGCCGGTCATCAGCGTGTTCAGCAGGTCGTACCGCTCGGCGGTGCCGTCGAACATCGCCGCGACGTCGGCGGGCTTCTTGTCAAGAGAGGCGCGGCTCATGCCCCCCACCCTAGAAGCAGTGGCACGGCGCACACGCATCGCGGGTCGGTCCCCGCGGGGCCTCCCGCCGGCGTCTTCCTTCTAGCCGTCTTCCTTGGTTACGGACTTCTGGAACTTCGCCCGCTGGGAGCGGGCACCGGAGACGACCGCGGCGGACATCCGGTCACGCTGACCGGACAGCAGCACGTAGCTGACGACGCCGCTGATCACCAGCGCCAGGAGCAGGAGCAGGGCACCGCGGGCGCCGATCAGCGCCAGCACGCCCGCGGTCGCCAGAAAGATCACGACCCGTGCGGCGGTGTAGAAGATGATGGAACGCATGACCCTTCGAGGCTACCTCCACACCCCGTGACCTCTGCGCCGGGTCACCTCAGGACGTCCAAGAGCAGTGACGGGTCCGCGTTGCCGCCGGAGAGGATCGAGACGTAGGTGCGTCCGGCCGGGAGTTCGGCGCGGCGGTAGAGGTAGGCGGCGGTGGCGACGGCGCCGGCGGGTTCGGCGAGGAGGCGGGCCTCGCGGGCGAGGCGGCGCATCGACGCCCTGATCTCGTCCTCGGTGACGGTGACGATGCCGTCCACGTGGGCGCGCATATGCGCGAAGGGGAGGTCGCCGACCCGCTGTACGCGCAGGGCGTCGGCGATGGTGCGGCCGGTCTCCTCGGCGTCCCAGGCGACGGGACGTCCCGCGGCCATCGAGTCGCGGGCGTCGGCGGCGAGTTCCGGTTCGACGCCGATGACCCTGGCCTCGGGCCGCAGCGCCTTGACGGCGGCGGACACTCCGGCGATCAGGCCGCCGCCGCTGACGGGGACGAGCACGACGTCCACGTCCGGGCGGTCCTGGACGATCTCCATCCCGACGGTGCCCTGACCGGCGATGACCCGGGCGTCGTCGTAGGGCGGGATCATCGCGAAGCCGTGCGCGCCGGCGAGCTTGCCGGCGGTCTCGGCGCGGGCCTGCGACGTCGGCTCGACATAGACGATCTCGGCGCCGAGCGCGATGCACGCGTCGACCTTGACGCCCGGGGTGTTGTGCGGCATGACCAGGACGGCCTTGACGCCGAAGGTGCGCGCCGCGTAGGCGACGGCCTGCGCGTGGTTGCCGCTGGAGTGCGTCACCACACCGCGCCGGCGTTCGTCCGGGGTCAGGGACGAGATGGCGGCGTACGCGCCGCGCACCTTGAACGCTCCGATCGGCTGCAGCGACTCGGCCTTCACGAGCAACGACGGCTCCCCGGCGGCCGCCGGGGCGGGGTCGTGGGGGAACCGGACGAGCGGTGTCCGGAGGGCGACGCCCGCGATGCGCTCGGCGGCCGCCTCCATCTCCGGTAGCGATACAAGGTCGGACATGTTCTGGGAGACTACTTCGCGCGGTGGGCAGGGGCTGCCCGCGGCCCGTTTCGGACGTGACATGGCAGGTCAAACGGGGTCAATGTGATCTGCGTCACTCACGGTGCGGGCACCGACGGTGATCGCTCCTGTTCGGCGAACTACGGACCGTGATCTTTTCCGAAAACAAGGGAGAAATCGGTCTTGACCCGCCACACTGTTAAACAGTCCACCCGCGCCGAGAGCGGGACAAAGGGGGAGAGAAAACGTGGAGAGCACGAGCGAGCGCCTGCTGACACCAGGAGAGGTCGCCGCCCTCTTCCGGGTCGACCCGAAGACGGTCACCCGGTGGGCCGCCGCGGGCCGGATCAGCAGCATCCGCACTCCCGGAGGCCACCGCCGCTTCCGCGAGTCCGAGGTGCACGCGCTGCTGCGCGGCGAGGAGCCCGTCGCCGAGCATTCGGCCCGCTGACCTGGCCTCAGCCGCCCGGACCGCCGCGCCGTGGTAGTCCCCTCGCAGGAATCCCTCGCCCGGGCGGCCGGGGCCTTCTCACTCCCCGCCGGCACATCTCCCCGCCCGTACTCGGGCGCCGACTCCGGGGCTCGGTTCACTCTCCCACGCCTTGCCTCCGGTTCTACGCCTGGTCTCCGGCGTCGCCCGCCTTCCACTCCTCGAACCGGCGGAGCAGGTCAGCGTCCTCGTCCCGCCAGCGGCGCCGCCGCTCCTCCAGTTCCTCCTCCGTGAGCGACTCGCGGAGAAGCCGGTCGTAGTCGGGGTCGTCCGGCCCGATCTCGACATAGGCGTCGGCGATGATCCGTCCTTCGCCCGCCTCGGCGGGTTCGGCGAGAACGCTGTGCGGGACCCGGAGCGTGCCATCGGGGAGCCGGATCACGTACATCCTCGATCACCCTCCCCTAGATCCCGTACCTGCGGTTGAAGAAGAGCATGACCTCCAGGGCGGTCCGGATGTTGCCGGCGAGCATATCGACGAGGGCCGGGCGCTGCCGGGAGGAGATCGCGGCGAACGCGTCCGCGAAGAACTCGCGGCGGCCGAGCGCGTCGGGCTGGCGGTGGAAGTCGCTCGCGAGATGCGGCCTGCACTCCTCGTACAGCTTGCGGAAGGCGGGGCTGTCGGACGTCCACTCGCCGTCGTCGCCGTCGATGTCGTCGAGCGCGTGCCCGACCTCGTGCAGCATCACGTCCGGCGTCGGGGACGGCCGGTCCCCCACGACGATCTTGCGGTCGCCGTACGCGCCGGCGCAGATGTCCCAGGTGGCGCGGCCGGACGGGAGCGGCCGGTCGCGCAGATGGCCCATGTCGTCGAGCTGCGGGACGCCTCCGGGCCCCACGTAGATGCCGTCGAGCCCGCCCGCGAGCTTCTCCTTCAGCGGCTCGGGCAGCGATGCCAGGCTGTCCACGGCCCCGATCACCTCTGGTGTCGGCGGCCCTCCCCGGACGTCCCACTGCCGGTAGAGGATGCCTTCCAGGGCACCGCAGTTGCGGCGGCCGTCGGCGGCGTGCGGCATGCCCGGCGGGTGCGGCTCCACGCGGAGCCGGTCGTCCTCCAGCTCGAAGTCGCTCCACGAGTAGTCGCCGGACCGGGGCCGCCCGTGCCTGCGCCGCCCGAACCTGCCGGTGAGCCCGGCCACCGCGTCGCCGCCGTCCACTCCGCCGTTCGCGCCGGGACGGTCCGCGCCGGGCCCGAGCGCGTAGTCGTCGTCACGGCCGGCCTTGCGGAACCGCCCGAACCGGTCGCGCGGCTGGTTGCTGCGCGGCCGCACCTGCCCCGAGTCGGGCGGCGACGGGGAGTACGCGGCATCGTTCCTGCGGCTCTGCCCACCACGGAGCGACTCCCGGCTCCGCAGCTCCCGGGGCTTGCGATGGACGCCTTTGAAGCGCATCAGGCTCCTCTGTCGACGGGCCCATGGGGGTTCACAAGCAACGCTCATCGGGTCCGGTGACGGACAGGGCCCCGCAGAAAGGGTAAGCCGGAACCCGACTTGGCGTCATCCCCACGAGTCACGGATACCCTTTAGCCGTGACAAACGTGCTGGTTACGCTGGTTTTGCTCGGGATCTGGCTCTACTGCCTCCTGGACGTCCTCCGGACCGACGCATCCGAGTTGCGGCACCTGTCCAGGCGGGGCTGGTTCGCGATCGCCTTCTTCGGCTTCCTCATCGGCTCGATGCTGTGGCTGCTGGACGGCCGGCCCCGCCACGGCGCGGCGGCCTTCGGCTCCCGGATGGCCGCCGCCGGGCCGATCGGCCCGGACGACGACCCGGCGTTCCTGCGTGATCTGGAACGCCGGCTCCGCGACGAGGGAGCCTGACGGACGCTCGCGCGAGCGTCCGTCCTACACGCGGTCTCCTTACGCGTAGGAGTGCAGGCCGGAGAACAGGTAGTTCACGCCGAAGAAGTTGAACATCAGCGCGGCGAACGCGAGCAGCGCGAGGATCGCGGCCTTGCGGCCCTTCCAGCCGGCCGTCGCGCGAGCGTGCAGGTAGGCGGCGTAGATGATCCAGGTGACGAAGGACCAGACCTCCTTCGGGTCCCAGCCCCAGTACCGGCCCCACGCCTGGTCGGCCCAGATGGCGCCCATGATGATGGCGGCCGTCCAGATCGGGAACGCGAACATCGTGACCCGCATCGCGAGGCGGTCCAGGCTCTCGGCCGACGGCATGCGGGACAGGACGCCGCCGTCCGCGACTCCACGGCGCGCCTCCACGCGGTCCTTCACCAGGTACAGGACCGTTGCGGCGCCCGCGACGGTGAACGCGCCCGTCGCGATGATCGCCGCGGTCACGTGGATGGCGATCCAGTACGAGTTCAGCGCCGGGGTGACCGGGCCGACCGAGTCGTACAGCCAGATGTTCGCCACGCCCAGCGCGACGACCGCGGCGGCCATGACGAACGCACCGAGGAAACGCGCCTTGTAGCGGTACATCACGACCATGAACGCGGTGACGGCGGCGAACGCGATGGCGGTGAGGAACTCGTACATGTTCCCCCACGGCCACCGGCCCGCGGACAGCCCGCGGGTGACCATGACGCCGAGGTGCGCGCCCCAGCCCAGCACGTTGAGCAGGACCGCGAGGCGGACCCAGTCGAGCTGGGGACGCTCGCCTCCGTCCTCGGTGTCCGCGGCGGCGGACGCGTCCGCGGCCGGGCCGGCGTCCTCGGCGTGGGCGCCGGCGCCCACCAGGACCTTCGCCTCCGCCTTCTCTGAAACCGTCTCCGGTGCGGCGCGGCGGCCGAAGCCGAGGTCGATGGCGTAGGCGGCCAGCGCGATGACGTACATCACCACGGTGGTCAGCATGAGCTTGTCGCTCAGGTTCGCGAGGTCGGCGTCGCTCACCGCGTCACTCCTTCGATTCGGTCGCCGACCCGGATTCCGGGTCGGCGGCGGGCTCGCTTTCAGGCCCCTCGGCCTCGGACTCCGTGTCCTCGGGCTCCTCGGCCTCGGGCTCCTTACCCTCGGAAGCCTCGACGTCGGGCCTGTCCTCCGGACCGCGCAACGCGGTCACGATCTCGTCGAACTCCGCGGTCGGGCTCCCCAGCGTGAGACCACCGACCTCGACAACCGTACGCCCGCCCTCCGCGGCGCTCGCACGGACCCACACCCTGCGCCGCCGGACCATGAACGACGCCGCCACGCCCAGCACCGCGAGGATGGCGGCGATCAGCGCGGGGACGCGTCCCGGGTCGTGGTTGACCGACAGGGTGACGTACTCCTCCAGCCCGTCGAACGTGACCGACCCTGCGCCGCCGGGCAGTTCGAACGTCTCCCCCGGCTCCAGCAGCTTCTGGCCGTCCTTGACGGGGTGGAGCGTCTCGCCGACGCCTTCCAGCTTGTAGACCGACTGGGGTGTCCCGGAGTCCAGGCCGATGTCGCCCTTGAACGCGGTGATCGTGACGACCGGGCGGAGCGGAGCCGGGAACCCCGAGACGATCTGCTTGCCGTCCTCGCTGGCCATCGCCGTGGGCCACAGGATCGCGTAGAAGGCGAGCTGGTCGGGCTGGGCGTCGGGGACCTTGATGACGCCCTCGGACGTCAGGTTCGCCTGCTGCATCTCCAGGAACGGCACCGAGTCCTTGAACGCGACGTCACCGTTGGCGTCCCGGACGGTGAAGACCGGCGCGTAGCCGTGGCCGAGCAGGTACACCTTCGCTCCGCCGACGCTGAGCGGATGGTTCATCCTCAGGTCGTACGGCTTCTCCGCGGCGTCCGGGGCGGACCGGTAGCGGATGTCGGCGTTGAAGTCGGTGGCCTGGCCGCGTTTGTCGCCTTCGGTCTGGTACTCGGCTTTGAAGTCGTCCAGGGTGACGGTGAACGGGGCGAGGTCCCCGTCGCCGAACATGCGCCCCGGCGAGAACTTGTCGTACCGGCTCAGCGAGTTGGCGAACGTGTTGCCCTCGGCCAGCAGCACGTTCCCCTGGTAGCCGAACAGGTTCCCGAGGCCGAGCGCGAACAGCAGCGCCAGCAGCGCCAGGTGAAAGAGCAGGTTCCCGGTCTCGCCGAGATAGCCCTTCTCGGCGGACGCGGCGCCGCCGGCGACGTCCACGCGGAACCGGCGCCCGCGCAGTACCTCGCGCGCCTCGGCGAGGACGTCCTCCGGGGACGTGTCCGTCTCGTACTTCGCGGACTGCGGGAGCCGCGCCAGGTTCCGGGGCGCCGCCGGCGGCCGCGCCCGCATCGACCGGTAGTGCTTGACCGCGCGGGGGATGACGCAGCCGGCCAGCGAGACGAACAGCAGGATGTAGATCGCCGCGAACCAGGGCGCGGCGAACACGTCGAACATCGACGCCCTGTCCAGCCACGGCCCGAGCGTCGTGTGCTCCTCAAGGTAGGCCGCGACCTTCTCCGGCGCCTGCCCGCGCTGCGGCAGGATCGACCCGGGCACCGCGCCGAGCGCGACCAGGAACAGCAGGATCAGCGCGGTGCGCATCGTGGTGAGCTGGCGCCAGCCCCACCGCAGCCAGCCGATCGGGCCGAGACCGGCCGGGCCGGGGGCCTCCCCCGGCGCCTGCCGCGCGGCGGGCGCCAGGGTCCCCGACTCCGCGGCCTCCGCGGCCTGCGCGTCGTCCTGCACGTCGTCCTGGATGTCAGTCATCTCAAATCACCGGTTGGAAGCCGCTGATCCACGACTTGAGCTGGATGTTCAGGTCACCCCACAGGCCGCTGACCAGCAGCACCCCGATGAGGACGAGCATCCCCCCGCCGATCCGCATGACCAGGGGGTAGTGGCGCTTCACGGCGTCGAACGCGCCGAGCGCCCGGCGGTAGGCGATCGCCGCGGCCACGAACGGCAGCCCGAGGCCCAGGCAGTACGCCAGCGACAGTAGCGCGCCGCGCCCGGCGCTCGCCTCCGTGACGGCGAGGCTCTGCACGGCGCCGAGCGTCGGGCCGATGCACGGCGTCCAGCCGAGCCCGAACAGGACGCCGAGGAGCGGCGCGCCCGCGAGACCGGCCGCCGGCAGCCGTCCCGACTTCAAGGTGCGCTGCAGGCCGGGGATGAACCCCATGAACGCGAGGCCGAACAGGATCGTGATGACGCCGAGGACGCGGGTGATCGGGTCCTGGTACTCCAGCAGCCACCGTCCCAGCCCCCCGAACACGACGCCGTAGCTCACGAACACGACGCTGAAGCCCGCGACGAACAGCAGGACGCCGGCGAGCAGCCGTCCCCGCCGCTGCTCGGCCATGTCGGCGCCGGACATGCCCGTCACGTACGACAGGTAGCCCGGTACCAGCGGCAGGACGCACGGCGAGGCGAACGAGACGAGCCCGGCGAGCGCCGCCAGCGGCGCCGCCGCCACCAGCGACCCGCTGACGACCGTCTCGTTGAGTGAGCTCACTTTTCTGAGGAGATCTCGGCGACCAGGGGGTTGAGCTTGGAGTAGGTCGTCGCGCCGATGATGCGGGCGGCGACGCGGCCCTGCCGGTCGAGGACGAGCGTGCTCGGGATCGCGCTGGGCGGCACCTCGCGGAAGGCCAGCGTGACCTGGCCGTCGGCGTCGGACAGGCTCGGGTAGGTGATCTTGAACTTGCGCTCGAACGCCTCGGCGTTGGCCTTGGAGTCCTTGAAGTTGACGCCGAGGAACTCGACGCCCTTGTCCTTGTTCTCGGTGTAGACGTGCTGCAGCGACGGGGCCTCGCCGCGGCAGGGCGCACACCAGGACGCCCAGAAGTTCACGACCACGACCTTGCCCTTGAGGTCGGCGAGCTTGAACGGCTTGCCGTCCAGGAGCCGGCCGGTGACGCCCTGGACGCTCGGGCGCTCGGCGGACTTGTACTCGGTGACATTGCCGTCTCCCGAGATGAACCGGTTGGCGTCGCCGCCCTGCCCGTTCTCCGAGGCGCTGGTTCCGGCGCAGCCGGCCAGCAGCCCGCAGAGCGCGACGGCAGCGGCGGCGGCGCGCAGAGGGGAGATTCGGGGGCTCAACGGACCCTCCTACTACAAGACGTAGTACACAACGTACCGGTGCGGTCAGGCACCCGCGACACTGGGCCCCTTCGCCATCCCGGCCGCGGGCTCGTTGTAGACGACGTCCACCAGCCGGCTGCCGTCGAAGGTCAGGCTCGTCACGCTGGCCAGGGTGCACTCGCGCTGGTGCGGCAGATGCCAGAGGCGGCGCCGCTCGGCGTGCAGCCGCAGGATCCAGACGGGCAGCTGGTGGCTGACGCACACGGCCTCGTGGCCCCGCGCCGCCTCCCGCGCCCTGATGACGGCGGCGCGCATCCGGGCGGCGAGCGCCCGGTACGGCTCCCCCCAGGACGGCCGGAACGGGTTGCGCAGGTGGTACCAGTGCTCCGGGCGGCGCAGCGAACCGGCGCCCGCCCCGAACGTCAGCCCCTCGAAGTGGTTGTCGGCCTCGATCAGACGATCGTCCACCGTGACGGGCAGGTCGAACGCGTCGGCGAGCGGTGCGGCCGTCTCCAGCGCCCGCTGCATCGGCGAGGAGAAGAGCGCGGTGACGTCCCGGTCGGCGAACCATTTGGCGGCGGCCTTCGCCATGAGGACACCGTCCTCGCTGAGGCGGTACCCGGGCAGCCGGCCGTACAGGATGCCGTCGGGGTTGTGCACCTCACCGTGCCGCAACAGGTGAACGATCGTCTTTTCAGTCATTGCGAGGTCAGATTACCTTCGTCCCCCCGCGCCCCCGCCCACCGGCCGCCCCCTGGGGCGCGGCTCAGCGGCGGGCGGAGGCGACGGAGGGGACGGCCGCGGCGGCGCTCAGGCCGGGGCCGGGGTGAGCACGCGGGCGTCGGCGGGGACGGCGGTGCGCAGCGCGGTGACGGCGGCGCGGATCGCGGGACGGCGGGCGGCCTCCTCGCGCCATACCGCGTAGACGCGGCGCGACAGCGGGGCGTCCAGCGGGACGACCGCCACACCGGGCGGCACGTCGCAGCGGCCGAGGCGCGGCAGGATCGTGTTGCCGAGCCCGGCGGCGACGAGGGACAGCTGCGTGGCGAACTCGTAGGCCATGTGGGCGATCTCGGGTTCGCTGTCGATGGCGCGGAGCGTGCGCAGGAGCCAGCCGCAGCAGATGCTGTCCGGCGACGAGCTGATCCACGGGTCGCCCGCCAGCTCCTTGAGGTCGATCGTGTCGCGGCCCGCGAGGGCGTGGCTCTCCGGCAGCGCCACGTCGGCGACGTCGTCGCAGATGACGCCCTTGCACAGGCCCTCGGGCAGGGGAAGCGGCTCGTTGTTCCAGTCCTGGACGACGGCCATGTCGAGGTCGCCGCGCGACAGGAGCGGCATGCTGCGCATCGGGTCCTCCTCGCTGAGCTGGACGCGCAGGTCGGGGTGGTCCGCGCGGAGCGCGCGCAGGGCGGCCGGCATGAGCCCGCGGATCGCGGTGGGGAACGCGGCGACGGAGAGCTGCCCGACGACGGAGCCGCGGTGCGCCTCCAGGTCGGCCTGCGCCTGCTCAACGAGGGACAGGATCCGCTCGGCGTGGGCGACGAGGAGTACGGCGGCGTCGGTGAGCCGGACGCCGCGGCCGTTGCGTTCGAGGAGCTTCTGGCCGGTCTCCCGCTCCAGCTTGGCCAGCTGCTGGGAGACGGCCGAGGTCGTCACATGCAGGACGTCCGCGGCGGCGCTGACCGAGCCGTAGGTCGCGACCGAGTGCAGCGCCCGCAGCCGTTCGAGATCAAGCATGAAGCAATACTAAAACGAAGTTTCAAGAAGTTCTCGCTTGTCCTAAAACAAGTGGGTGACGACGATCGGGGAATGAGATCACGCCACGTCGCGCTGGCCACCTTGATCGCCGCGCTGTGGGGGTTCAACTTCGTCCCGATCCGGGTGGCGCTGGACGACTTCCCGCCGCTGCTGATGGCCTCGCTGCGGTTCGCGGCCGCGGCGCTCCCGGCCGTGTTCTTCGTCCGCCGGCCGCCGGTGCCGGCGCGCTGGCTCGTGCTGGTCGGCGTCCCGCTCGGCGTGGGGCAGTTCGGCCTGCTGTTCCTCGGCATGCACATGGGGATGCCCGCCGGCCTGGCGTCGGTCGTCCTGCAGGTGCAGGCGATCTTCACGGCGCTGTTCGCGGGCCTGCTGCTGCGCGAGCGCCTCACCGTCCGGCAGATCGCGGGCATGGTCGTCGCGTTCACCGGTGTCACGCTCATCGGCGTGGCCCAGGCCGAAGGCGGGAGCCCGGTCGGGGCGTTCCTGATCTGCCTGCTCGCCGCGGCGAGCTGGGGGCTGGCGAACGTGGCGATGCGGCGGATGAACCAGGCCGCCCGCGGGCCGGTCGACGCGTTCGGGTTCATGGTGTGGGTGTCCCTGGTGCCGCCGCTCCCGCTGCTCGCCCTCTCGCTGATCTTCGAGGGGCCGGGGGCCGTCCCGGAAGCGGCGCGCAACCTGTCGTTCGCCGGGGTCGCGTCGATGGCGTTCATCGCCTACGTCTCGACCCTGTGCTGCTTCGGCGCGTGGGGGTGGCTGATGCGCCGGTACGAGGCCAGCACCGTCGCCATGTACTCGCTGCTCGTCCCGCCGTTCGGACTCGCCTCGGCCGGCCTCCTGCTGGGCGAGCACGTGGACGCGACCCGCCTCACCGGCGCCGCGCTGGTCATCGCGGGCGTCGCCGCCGGCAGCGTCCGCCTGCGGTCGCGCATCGGCCTCACTCCGCCCGCCCGCACCGACATCCGCCCCGCGGACATCCGCCCCACGGACATCCGCCCCGCCGACAACCACTCCGCCGAAATCCGCCCTGCCGAAATCCGGCCCGCCGAAACCAGGTGAGACCATGCACGGAATCCACGCCTCTCTCGTGACGCCGTTCACCCGCTCCGGGGACGTGGACGCCAAGTCGCTCGAACGGCTCGCGGTCCACTGCCTGGACAACGGCGCGGACGGGCTCGTCGCGCTGGGCACGACCGGCGAGGCCGCCCTGCTGAGCCCTGGCGAGCAGCGGACGGTGCTGGAGGTGTGCCGTGCCGTCTCCGACGACCGCCGGACACCGCTGACCGTCGGCGCCGGGACGATGGGCACCGCGGACTCCATCCGGCAGGCCCGCGAACGCGCCCCGCTCGCCGACGCGCTGCTCGTCGTCGTCCCGTACTACCTGCGCCCGTCGGACGACGCCGTCATCGACCACTTCGCCGCGATCGGCGCCGCCGTGGACGTCCCGCTCCTCCCGTACAACATCCCGTACCGGACGGGGAAGCACCTGTCCGCCGGCACCCTCGTGCGGCTGCTCTCCCTCGATTGCGTCGCCGGCATGAAGCACTGCGCGGGCGCCATCGACCACGACACCCTCGGCATGCTGGCGGCGGGCACCGGAAAAGCGGTCCTGAGCGGGGACGACGCGTACATCTACCCGATGCTCCAGCTCGGCGCGTCCGGAGGCGTCGCCGCGTGTGCGTGCCTCGCGCCCGCCGCCTACGCCGCGATGGCGGGCGCGGCACGCGACGGCGACGCGGCACGCGGGCTGAAGCTCCACAACGCGCTGTTCCCGATGACGGAGGCGCTGTTCAGCGAACCGGCACCCGCCGTCCTCAAGGCGTGCCTCGCGGAGGAGGGACTGATCGACGAGCCCGCGGTGCGCGCTCCGCTGCAAGCACCGCGTCCCGAGTCGGTCGCCGCGGCCCTCGCCGCCTATCGCGCCCTGCCCGCGTAAGCCGCCCGGCCCGTCCGGGCCTGCCCGTCCAAGCCTGTAGAACGACGCCAGAGCGCTTCTTGGGCTACGCCTGGGCCGCGGCTCGGGCGGCATGCGGAAGGGCGTCCAGAATGCGTCCCAGAGCCTCCTCGTCATGCGCGGACGACAGGAACCACACCTCGTACGCCGACGGAGGCAGATACACGCCTCGTTCCAGGGCGGCGTGGAAGAACGCGGCGTACGCCTTGGCGTCCTGGCGCTGCGCGGTGGCGAAGTCACCCACCCGCCCCTCACTGAAGAACACCGAGAACAGGTTGCCGGCGTTCTGCACCGAGTGGGGGACGCCCTCGCGCTCCAGGGCCTCGGACGCGGCCCTCGACACGATCTCCGCCGAGCGGTCGATCGTCGCGTACACCTCGGCGGTGGCGTTCCGCAGCGTGGCGATGCCGGCGGCGGTGGCGAGCGGGTTCCCCGACAGCGTGCCCGCCTGGTAGACGGGACCGGCCGGGGCGAGATGGTCCATGACGTCGGCGCGTCCCCCGAACGCGGCGGCGGGCAGCCCCCCGCCCATCACCTTCCCGAACGTCATCAGGTCGCCCGCCACACCCTCGATCCCGAACCAGCCGGACGCGGACGCCCGGAACCCGGTGAGGACCTCGTCGATGACCAGCAGCGCACCGTACCGCTCGCACAGCCGCTTCAGCAGCGCGTTGAAGCCGGACAGCGGCGGCACCACGCCCATGTTGCACGGCACCGCCTCGGTGATGACGCACGCTATGTCGGTGCCGTGCTCGTCGAACGCCGTCTCCAGCGCCGTGACGTCGTTGTACGGCAGGATCAGCGTGTCGGCGGTGGTCGCGCCGGTCACGCCCGGGGTGTCGGGCAGGCCGAACGTGGCGACGCCCGACCCCGCCGCGGCGAGCAGCGAGTCGACGTGCCCGTGGTAGCAGCCCGCGAACTTCACGATCTTGGGACGTCCGGTGAAGCCGCGCGCCAGCCGGATCGCCGACATCGTCGCCTCGGTCCCCGAGTTGACGAGCCGGACCTTCTCCGCCGGCGTCCGGGACACGAGTTCCCCGGCGAGTTCCACCTCTCCCGGCGTCGGCGCCCCGTAGGACGTGCCGCGGCCCGCCGCGTCCCGCACCGCCTCGACGACGGCCGGATGCGCGTGCCCGAGGATCATCGGCCCCCACGAGCACACCAGGTCGACGTACTCGTTGCCGTCGGCGTCCGTCAGGTACGGCCCGCGCCCCGACACCATGAAACGGGGCGTCCCGCCGACGGCCCCGAACGCCCGGACCGGCGAGTTCACGCCCCCGGGGACGATCGCGGCGGCACGGTCGAACAACTGCTGGGAGTGATCGATACCAGTCACGGAAGCAGTCTCTCAGTTGCAGTTCGGCGACTTACCTTGACCTCGCACGGTACGGGCCGATATTCCACCAAGTACGACATCGGAAGTACGACATCGGCACCCTGGCACTCACAGGTTCTCGCACGTGGTCCAGCGGCGCCTCACTGACTCACCGGCTGTACTCACCGGCCGAACTCATTGACAGGCCGTATCGGAGGGATGGCTTTCAACGTGGTTGACGGCTGGACGGTCCCGGGCTTCACCCACGACCGGGAACTGGGCGGCGGCGCCTCGGGCCGGGTGATGCTGGCGACCGACGACATGACCAGCACCAAGGTCGCGATCAAGTACCTCGCCGGGGCGCTCGGCGCCGACGAGGCCTTTCTGGCGCGGTTCCGCGCCACCGCGCGGCGCCTGTCGCAGCTCGAGGATCCCAACGTGGTCGACCTGTACGACTTCGTGGAGACCCCGGAGGGCGCCGCGATCGTCATGCAGTACGCCGAGGGCGTCAGCCTGCGGCGGGTGCTGGCCGCGCAGGGCCCCACCGGCCCGCTGGCGGCGCTGTCGATGCTCGGCGGGACGCTCCTCGGCCTCGCGGCGGCGCACGAGCACGGCATCGTTCACGGCGCGATGCGCCCGGCGAACATCCTGGTGGACGGGGACGGCAACGCGCGGCTCACCGACTTCGCGACGTCCTCCACGGGGACCGAGGCGCAGTCCGGCCCGCCGTACGCGGCGCCCGAACTGTGGGACGGTGTGCCCGCCACCGTCGCCACCGACCTGTACGCCGCCACCGCGATCTTCTACGAGTGCCTCACCGGGCGGCCCCCGTACGCGGGACGGAACATGGCGCGGCTGCACCGCGAGGCGCCGATCCCCGCCGACGAGGTGCCGGGGCCGCTGCGCAATCTGATCCACCAGGGCCTCGCGAAGGACCCGGCCCAGCGGCCGCAGTCCGTCGTCGACTACCTCGCCGCCCTGGAGGACGCGGCCGTCTCCGCGTACGGCCCGTCCTGGGAGGCGCAGGGCCGCGGGCGGCTCACCGAACTCGCCGCGCAGGCCGCGCGGTATCCCGAGCCGCCGAAGCCGAAGGCGTCCCGCAGCAGCGGCCTTAACCCGATCGTCGCCGGCAAGCAGGCCGGGGGCCGCGGCGGGCGGACCCGCTGGGTCCTCGCCGCCGTCGCCGTCCTCGTGGTCGCCGGCGCCGGCGCGAGCGCCATGACGCTGCTGAAGGGGGACGAGACGCCGCCGCCCGACCCGGCGCCGGCGCAGAGCAGCACCCCGCAGCCCACGCTGCCCGCCGGTGGCGTCGACCCGAGGCCGCTCGTCGCGCAGATCGACCAGGCCATCGCCAAGGCGCCCGGCGCCGTGTTCAGCTACCGGCAGTCGGGCTGCTGCGGCTTCCCCGCGAGCGCCAAGGGGACGTTCGGCCTGGTGCAGGGCGGGCAGCCGTCCTACTCGCTGACGCTGGCGGGAACGGGCTCGACCCGTAAACCGGTGCGTGCCGTCATCGTCCAGGACCGGTTCTACATGCGCGTCGGCAAGCGGTGGAAGGCGTCGGCGCTCGGCGGAAGCGGCTACCCGGCGGCGGCCGGCCAGGTGCGCCAGGGCAGTTCCGTCACGAACCTGACGGCGCTGCTGCAGTCGGCGACGAAGCTGACCAAGTCGCCGCCGACCGAGTCGGGAACGATCTACGAGGGCGAGGCCCCGGCCGCGAAGCTGGCGCAGGTGCCCGGCATCGGCCCCATGTACGCGCAGATGTCCCAGGCGACCGGCGTGCAGCAGATCACCTTCGCCATCAAACTCGACGCCGGCCACCGGCCCACGAAGTTCTGGGTCCGCGCCGGCACGGAGGACGGCCGCAACCAGAAGATCAGCGGCTCGTACACCAAGTGGGGACCCAAGGCCGCCATCAAAGCCCCGCGGACGGCTTGACTAGGCGTCCTCGCAGCTGTCGGCGAGGACTTCCAGGAGGCGCAGGGGGTCGGGCAGGGGGCCGCCGGCGGGCGGCCTCAGCCAGCTGACCTCGCCGCCGTCGTACGGGAGGACGGACGGCGGCGCGACGACGTAGCTGTCGCGGCAGTGCCACCGCATGCCGGGCGTCTCGGCGACGTCCTCCGGCAGGGTGTCAAGGTGGCAGGACCACCATTCGTCCTCGTCGACGGGCGCGCCGCGGGTCGCGACGAAGAACAGGTGCCGGTCGCCGCCGACGGACGCGACCGGCCCGACGGGCAGGTCGCCGGAGGCGATCCGGTCGAGCGCGACGGTGCCCGCGGCGGCCGGGACGTCGAACACGTCGAACACCCGGCCGGTCGGCAGGATGATGTTGGCCAGGGGACGTTCGGACCACCAGCGTCCGATGGTGTCGGCGTCCACGCTGGCCTGGTGCGCCCAGGCCGCCGATACCGGATGCGCGCCCGGGTCGGGGCACCCGATGCGGTCGCACGAACAGGCCCGGTCACCGCCGCCGGGCGGATGCGCGCCGGGAAAGCACGGCCAGCCGAGGCCGGCGTATTGCCGCGCCGCCGAGGCCATCCTGTCGCGTGCCGCCTTCTGCCGCTTGCTCCCCGACACCACCAGCATCTCCGCCCCCAATTACCCAAGGTCGAACGTGGGTTCTTGACTAACGATGATGCCCGGCACGCAAACACCCGGACACGGCTACCCCCAGAAACAACCCCAATTGACTACCCCCTCCGTGGAGGGAGGGAGATTCCGGGATTTCTCCCGTTATGAGAGGTGCCCGAGCAGGGCGGACGACGCCCGGGTGGCGGACCGGCCGGTGATGATGATGTCCGGCCGGTGATGTCCGGCCGGTGATGTCCTAGGACAGGCGGCGGGCGACCTCGGTGGCCCAGTACGTCAGCGCGATGTCGGCGCCGGCGCGGCGGATGGACAGCAGCGACTCCATGATCGTCCGCTCGCGGTCGATCCAGCCCTTCTCCGCGGCGGCCTCGATCATCGCGTACTCGCCGCTCACCTGGTAGGCGACGACGGGGACGTCGACGGCGTCGCGGACGCGGCGGACGACGTCGAGGTAGGCGCCCGCGGGCTTCACCATGACCATGTCGGCGCCCTCGTCGAGGTCGAGGAACACCTCGCGCAGCGACTCGTCGGAGTTCGCCGGGTCCTGCTGGTGGGTGGAGCGGTCGCCGAACCGCGGGGCGCACTCGGCGGCTTCGCGGAACGGGCCGTAGTACGCCGAGGCGTACTTCGCCGAATACGCCATGATCGCGATGTCCGGGTGGCCGGCGCCGTCGAGGGCCGCGCGGATCGCGGCGACCTGGCCGTCCATCATGCCGCTCGGGCCGACGACCGCCGAGCCCGCCTCGGCCTGCGCGACCGCGATCGAGGCGTACCGCTCCAGCGTCGCGTCGTTGTCCATCTCCCCGCCGGACTCGCCGGAGCCGGTGAGGACGCCGCAGTGCCCGTGGTCGGTGTACTCGTCGAGGCAGAGGTCCGTCATGATCACGGTCGAGTCGCCCAGGTCGGCGTTCAGGTCGCGCAGCGCGAGCTGGACGATGCCGTCCGGGTCGTCGGCGCCGGAGCCGACGCCGTCCTTGACCGCGGGGACGCCGAACAGGATGATGCCGCCGACCCCGGCCTCGACCGCCTCGTGCGCGGCCTTGCGGAGGCTGTCGCGGGTGTGCTGGAACACGCCCGGCATGGACGAGACGGGCTGCGGCTCGGCGATGCCCTCCTTCACGAACATCGGCAGGACCAGTTCGGCCGGGCTGAGCCGTGTCTCGGCCACCATCCGGCGCAGGGCGGGCGTGCGGCGCAGCCGCCGCGGCCGGGCAACGGGGAACTGTGCGGACATGATCCTTCTTTCCGGGTCGGTCTACGCCACGCGAACACGGCCCCCGGTGAGCCGTGCCGGCGGCGGCTTCACCTGCGGCGCCGGGCCCCCCGGCGCATCTGGCTGGGCTTGCGGAGCGGGTCTCCCGCCTCGATCTGGGCCGCCCTCCGCTTGGCGCCGTACTCCGCGAGCGCCTCCGCGAGGGCCGATGCCGAGGGCTTGTCCGCCATGACGTCGACGCGCAGCCCGTACTCCTGCGCCGTCTTCGCCGTCTGCGGGCCGATCACGGCGATCACCGTCACATTGTGCGGCTTGCCGGCGATCCCGATCAGGTTCTTCACCGTGGACGACGAGGTGAACAGCACGGCGTCGAACCCGCCGCCCTTGATCGCCTCACGGATCGGCGCGGGCGGCGGCGCGGCCCGGACCGTCCGGTAGGCGGTGACGTCCTCGCACTCCCAGCCCAGCTCGGTCAGCCTGGCGATGAGCACGTCGGTGGCGATGTCGGCGCGCGGCAGCAGCACCCGGTTGATCGGGTCGAGGTCCTCGTCGTAGGGCGGCCACTCGCGCGCCAGGCCCTCCCCGGACTGCTCGCCGGACGGCGTCAGGTCGGGCTGGATGCCGAACTCGACCAGCGCGGCGGCGGTCTGCTCGCCGACGGCGGCGACCTTCAGCCCGGCGAACGCGCGGGCGTCGAGGCCGTAGTCGACGAACTTCTCCCGGACGGCCTTGACGGCGTTGGTGGAGGTGAACACCACCCACTCGTACCGTCCGGTGACCAGGCCCTTGACGGCACGGTCCATCTGCTGCGGGGTGCGCGGCGGCTCCACGGAGATCGTCGGGACCTCGTCGGGGACGGCGCCGTACCCGCGCAGCTGTTCCGACAGCGACGCGGCCTGCTCCTTCGTGCGCGGCACGAGGACCCGCCACCCGAACAGCGCCTTCGTCTCGAACCAGGACAGCCTGTCGCGCCAGCCGACCACGTCCCCGACGATGATCAGGGCGGGCGCCTCCATGCCCTTGGTCGCGGACGCCAGTTTCTGCAGTGTCGACACGACGGTCTCCTGCTCGGTGGTCGTGCCGAGGCTCGTCATCGCGGCGGGGGTGGAGTCGGGACGTCCCGCGGCGACCAGGCCCTTGCAGACCTCCGCCACGGCGCCCTCCGCGCCGATGATCACCAGGGTGGTGTCCGGGGCGGCGAACCGCTCCCAGTCGACGCCGGCCTGCGAGGCGTCCACGACCCGGACCTCGCGGTGCTCGGCGTCGGTCAGCGGGATGCCCGCGTACCCGGGCACGCCCGTCACCGCGGACACGCCCGGCACGACCTCGAACGGCACACCGGCCTTGGCGAGGGCGCCGCCCTCGGCGGCCAGCCCGCACATCACGCCGGGGTCGCCGCTCAGCAGCCGGACGACCCGCCGGCCCGCCTGCGCGGCGCGGGCGGCGAGCCGGACGGGGTCACCCTCCGCCGAGTCGATGATCTCCACATCGGGCCGGCAGTGGGACAGGATCTCCTCCGGGCAGTGGGCCCGGCTCACGATCACCGTGTCGGCGCGTTCCAGTTCGGCGGCGGCGCGCAGGGTCAGCAGGCCCGGATCGCCCGGCCCCATCCCGACGATCGAGACGGTGCCGACGCCGGTGCCTCCGGCCGCGGTCCCCTCACTCCCCTTGGCCGTGCTCCCCCTGGCCGCCTGCTCGGCCTCTGGAGGCCGGGCGGGCGTGCTCTTCGTATTCTCGGCGGCGCTGCTCTTCGCGGCGGGGCTCAATCGCGCTCCCCCATCAACTGGTCGGCCCCCTGCGCGAGCAGCCGGTCCGCGAGGTCGCGTCCGATCTGCTCGGCGGCATCCGGGTGGCCGCTTGCGGACAGCCTGATCTGGCGGCTCCCGTCGATCGCCGCGACGGTCGCCGTCAGATGCAGCTTTTCATCTACTTCGGCAGCGTATGTTCCCACGGGCGCGGAACAACCCGCCTCCAGGACGGCCAGCACGGTCCGCTCGGCGGTGACGGACCTCCTGGTCGCGGCGTCGTCGACCATTCCAAGAAGTTCGCGGAGGTCGGCCCTGTCGGCGCGGCATTCCAGCGCGAGCGCCCCCTGCCCGGGGGCCGGCAGCATCTGGTCGGGGTCGAAGACCTCGCCGACCGCCGCCAGCCGGTCGATCCGCTTCAGGCCCGCGTGGGCGAGCACGACGGCGTCGAGTTCACCGTCGGTGACCTTGCGGAGCCGGGTGTCGGCGTTGCCGCGGATCGGGACGATCTCCAGGTCGGGCCGCAGCGCGCGCAGCTGTGCGACCCGGCGTGGGGAGCCGGTGCCGATGCGCGCCCCGCGCGGCAGGTCGGCGAGCTTCGCCGGGCCGCACAGGGCGTCGCGGGGGTCATCGCGCAGGGGTGTCGCGGCGAGGGCGATCCCCGGCGTCTCGGACGTCGGCAGGTCCTTCAGCGAGTGCACGGCGAAATCCACCTCGCCGGACAGGATCTTGTCGCGAAGCGCATTGACGAAGACCCCCGTCCCGCCGATCTGGGCGAGCAGGGCCTTGGAAACATCACCCTGCGTGGTTACCCCGACCAGCTCGACGGCATGCCCCGTCAGCTGCGTCAACGCGTCCGCGACGCGCTGCGACTGGGTCGTCGCCATCAGGCTCTTGCGGGTACCGAGCCGCAGCGGCCCCCCGCCTGGAGTGCTCAATCCCCTGCTCAATCCCCTGCTCCGCTCGACTTCCGGCGGACGGCCGGCGGGCCGCCCGCGCTCACGTCACGTCTCCTTCGCGCGCCGCCACGGCATCGCGGGCGCTGACCGCCCGGACGCTCGCGGCCTGCGCGTTCACCGTCTCCGCGGGCACGCCCAGCACATCCGTGCTCTGTGTCTCGTGCGCCTTGACGTCCTGCAAACTGACCTCGTGCAGGCCGGCCGTGTTCACGCCGGCCTCGTTCACGCCGGCCTCGTTCAGTTCGATGCCCCGTGCGCCCTCGGCGGGCGACGGGATACTCACGCAGTCGGCCTCGGCGCAGTCCGGGTCAACCGCGGGGGTCGAACCGTTCCACACGGCCGAGGCGCCCGGCTCGTCCTCGCGCATGTCGGCGCGGGCCACCGCCTCGGGGGCCTTCGGGTCCAGGTCGAACAGCTCGCGCAGCGCGTCGGCGTAGGAGTCGCCGCCCGGCGCCGCCGCCAGCTCCTTCACCCGGACGGTCGGCGCGTGGAGCAGCTTGTCCACCACGCGCCGGACGGTCTGGTCGATCTCCTTGCGGGCCCGGTCGTCCATCTCGGGCAGCCGCCCGGCGAGCCGGTTCAGCTCCGCCTCGACGACCTCCGCCGCCTTGCTGCGCAGCGCGACGACCGTCGGGGCGACGGCGGCGGCGCGGACCGCGGACAGGAACGCCTCGACCTCCTCGCACACGATCCGCCGGACGGCGTCGACGGCCTCAGGGCCGATGGCCTTCGCCGCCTCCTGCGCGGTCCGCAGATCGTCCAGCCCGGCCAGTTCGACGCCCGGCAGGTCGCCCGCGTCGCGGTCGATGTCGTGCGGCAGCGCCAGGTCGAGGAAGAACCGCCTGCGTCCGTCGGAGCCGACGCCCCGCGCGGCGAGCCGCGCCGCCGTCATGACCAGCCCGGCCGCGCCGGTGCACGACACCACCAGGTCGGCCTCGGTGATCGCGGCGTCCAGCACCGAAAGCTCGATGGCCCGGGACGGCACCTCCAGCGACTCCGCCAGCCGCACCGCCCGGTCGTGGGTGCGGTTCGCGACGACGACCTCGCGGACTCCGGACCGGCTCAGCGTCGCCGCCGCCAGCGAGCTCATCGAGCCGGCGCCGACGACCAGCGCCCGTACCTCGTCCAGCGGCCCGAGATGCCGGGCGGCGACCTCCAGGCCCACGCTGACCAGCGACGCGCCCGCCTTGTCGATGCCGGTCTCGTGGTGGGCGCGCTTGCCCACCCGCAGCGACTGCTGCAGGACGTCGTGCAGGTCGCGGCCGAGCGTGCCCTCCTCCTGGGCGAGCCGGAACGCCTGCCGGATCTGCCCGAGGATCTGGCCCTCGCCGACGACCATCGACTCCAGGCCGCACGCCACCGCGAACACGTGCTGGACGGCCCGCTCCTCATAGTGGACGTACAGGTGCCGCGACAGGTCGTCCATCGGGATGCCGGAGTGCAGGGCCAGCAGCTCGGAGATCGCCGAGACGCCCCCGTGGAACTTGTCCACCACCGCGTAGATCTCGACGCGGTTGCACGTCGAGACGATGGCGGCCTGGGCGACGTTCGCGGACTCGTGCACCGCGTGCAGCAGCTTGACCAGGTCGTCCCCGGCCACCGCCGCCCGTTCCAGCACCGCCACGGGCGCGCTCCGGTGACTGAGCCCCACGACCAGAATGCTCATATGGCCTCTCCCGCGTCTCCCTGGTTTCCCGCGTCTCCCGGTCGGACCGCCCCGATCATGCCGTCCCGATCACACTGTCCCGATCATGCCTCGACAGTCTCTACGTAATGGGTCGTGCCGGGAGGCGCGTCACCCGCGGCGAGGGGGGCGAGACCGTCCGGCCCCCCGGCCTTGCGCTGCTCGTGGAACGCGAGGATCTGCAGCTCGATCGACAGGTCGACCTTCCGCACATCGACTCCTTCGGGTACCGAGAGCACCACCGGCGCGAAGTTCAGGACGCTCGTCACACCCGCGGCCACCACACGATCGCACACCCCCTGGGCCGCGCCCGCGGGGGTGGCGATCACGGCGATGGACACGCCGTGGCCCGCGATGATGTCCTCCAGCAGGTCGATGTTCTGCACCGTCATCCCGGAGATCTCCTGGCCGACGATGGACTCGTCCGCGTCGAGCAGGCCGGCCACGCGGAAACCGCGGGACGCGAAACCGCCGTAGCCGGCCAACGCACGGCCCAGGTTACCGACCCCGATGATGGCGACCACCCAGTCCTGGGTGAGCCCGAGTTCACGGGAGATCTGGTAGACGAGGTACTCCACCTCGTACCCGACGCCGCGCGTCCCATACGAGCCCAGGTGGGACAGGTCCTTGCGGAGTTTGGCCGAGTTGACGCCGGCGGCCGCGGCCAGTTCCTCCGAGGACACGGTCGTGATGCCGCGCTCCTGCAGCGCGGTCAGCGCCCGCAGGTACACCGGCAGCCGCGCCACGGTGGCTTCGGGGATGCCGCGCCCTGCACGGTCGCGTTGTCGGTTCTGTCGAGGTGTCACGGCCTGCTCTTCGGGCTCGACGCTGGGTACGGGGTCACGCCGACCCCTGGCTCCGGTTCTCGCGGGGGCGGGCAGCGGCTCACGGCCGCGACCTGACCGCCCCGGGGCTGTCCACCAGGTTAAGCCTTTGTGAACACGCGCACAAAGTCACCCCCCCGGATAGCGGACTCCGGACGCTCGCGCGCGACCGCGAAAGCGCCGTCCAGCAGCAACTTTTCAGGGTACGCGGCACCCGCCCGGCCGCCGCCGGATGTGACCGACCAGACATATCCGTCGGTACGACCCGGAGACGCACGGCGGCCCGGAGACGCGCGGCGGCCGGAAGGGCCCGGCTCGGCACGGGTGTCAGGCCGGTTCGCGCAGCTTCGCGATGGCGGCGCGCAGGCGGGCCTCGTCGACGCGCCAGAAGTCGTGCTGGACGCCGTTGACGAGCGTGACCGGGATCTGCTCCCAGTACTGCTCGGTGAGCTCCTCGGACCTGGTGATGTCACGCTCTTCCCACGGCACGCCCAGATCGCGGGCGACCCGCTCGATCACCGCACGGGCGTCGTCGCACAGATGGCAGCCGGGCTTGCCGAGCAGCGTGATCGTGATACTCGCCTTCTCGCTGGCCGTCATGTCACCTCCCGGGGTACTCCGGTGCGGGGAGCGGCACCTTGGCGGCGCCGAGGCGCAGCTCGATCACGTTGGTGGCCAGCACGTGCGTGCGGGACTCCGCCAGGAAGCGCTGCAGGTGCGGCTGCTGCCGGTGCGCGGCGAACGCCGCCTCGTCCCGGAAGAGCTGGTAGAAGATCCGCTGCGTGGGGCCGCCCACCACCTCGTGGCAGGCGAAGATCATCGTGTCGGGCTCGACCGCGAGGGCCGCCTTCACGAGGTCGGTGGCGAGCCGGTCGAAGGCGTCCTCGCGTCCGTCCAGCAGCGTGTAGACGGTGATCTGGCCGCATGCCCCGGCCAGCTCGCCGCCGAACGCGCCCCTGGACGGCCCGGCGTGCCGGTTCTGCTCGGGCAGCCCGGCGACTCCCATGCCGGCGGCACCGGCACGGCCGCCGGCACCGTCCACGGCGGTGGGGCCCGCGGGGTTGTCCGGAGGGAAGCGCAGCGGTTCGGCGGGGGCCGGCTCGGGGAAGCGCAGTTCCCCGCGCCTCGGGTCGGGCGACGGGGTCGGCGCCGGGACGGGGTCGGGCCGGACGGACTCGGCCCGCGAGCGCGGGTACCCCTGCTCTTCGTACCCGGTCATCGGCTCATTTCCGTGGTCGTCCCTGTAGCCGTCATAGCCCTCTTCGTCGTCGTACACCGGGATCGTGCGCATCGCGCCGTACCAGACGAGGCCGGCGGCGGCGCCCAGGGCGATCACCGCGAGCGGCGCGGGCAGGAACCCGCGGGTGCCGCTCACCACCAGGACGCCCGCCAGGGCGACCAGGGCGATCGGGATCAGCAGCTCGCCGGCCTCCTCGTCCCGCTTGCTCGCCAGCCAGGCGGTGACCCCGGTGCACGCCGCCAACGCGAGCACGGCGACGACGTGCGCGCCGTCGATCAGCAGCAGCGGCAGGGCGTCGTAGGTGGAGCCGGGTTTGGGCAGGTCCTTGGACAGCGAGCCCTTGAGCGGGTCCAGGAGCAGGATGACGATCGCGACGAACGTGTAGGAGATCGCGAACAGCCAGGCGGCGAACCGCACCTGCACGTACCGGGCGATCAGCTCGATCATGCCGAGCGCGAGCCAGAGCGGCCCGATCAGGGCCGCCCCGAGCTCCATGACGCGGAAGAACACGCCGTTGAATCCGGCCAGGAACCCGACGCCCATCGACAGCAGGGCGAGCGAAAGCCCGACCTGGGTGAACGACCAGGCGATGAGGTAGAGCAGCCGGTCTTGGTAGGCGCGCTGAATCAGCAACCCGGTGACCAGTAAGGCACCAAGGGTCGCCACGAGCGCGAGGAGAGCAGAGACCATCGCGCCCCATGGTGCCCGATGCCGGGGGCTGACGGGTAACCGCTCCCGAGAACGCACGTGCATGTGCCCGTGCACACACACCATTGCCTGGCGTACCTATCGGTATCTAGAGTGGCAAATCACGCCGGAGGTCGCGTACGCCCCGAGGAGATCTGCATGAGCAGCTTGACCCTCGATGCCGGGGTCCTCCCACTTCCCCGGTCGATCCGAGGCGGCGCCGACCGCACTTCCGGCCCTGCCGACCGGGCGGAGCTGCTCAAGGCCCTGGTCCTGCGGGCACGGGACGGCGACGCCGACGCGTTCGGCTCCCTCTACGACCACTACGTCGAACTGGTCTACCGCTACGTCTACTACCGGGTCGGGACGCACTCGCTCACCGAGGACCTCACCAGCGAGACGTTCCTCCGCGCGCTCCGCCGGATCTGCGACTTCCACTGGCAGGGCAAGGACTTCGGGGCCTGGCTGGTGACGATCGCCCGGAACCTGGTCGCCGACCATTTCAAGTCCGGCCGCTACCGGCTGGAGGTCTGCACCGCCGAGCTCGTCGAACCGGACCGGCCACAGGAGGGGCCCGAGCGGGCCGTCCTGGACTCGATGACGAACCGGACCCTGCTGGCGGCCGTCCGCCGGCTGGGGTCCGAGCAGCAGGAATGCGTCGTCCTGCGGTTCCTGCACGGGCTGTCGGTCGCCGAGACCGCGCTGGTCATGGACAAGAAGCCGGGCGCGATCAAGGCGCTGCAGTACCGGGCCGTCCGGTCGCTGGCGCGCATGCTCCCACCCGACCTGTGCCACTAGCCCCCGACCCGCAATACGGCCGACCTGCACTCCGGCCGACTCGTACTCCGGCCGACTCGTACTCCGGCCGACTCGTACTCCGGCCGACCTGTACTCGGCGGATCTGTACTCGGCTGACAGTGCCCAGGCGTCCGGCGGCATCAACGCATTATTAGATAGTTTATTAATTAACTGTCGGGCCGTAACCGGCCGCGCCACCCGATCGTTTTGCGGGCAGGAGCGCGTTCGCGCCTGGATTCCGCGAGGGAGCGGCCAGTTGAGAACCGGGCGAGGAAAGATCGCCGAACATGGGAACGCGCTGGCCCGGTTGCGGGCGAGCGACGCGGGGCCGGACCCGCGCTTCCGCGCGGCGCTGCGCGAGCGGCTCGTCGCGGCGGCGAGCGACCGGAGTGACAACCGTCGCAATCACGGGCGCGCGGACGGCTCGGGCAAGGGGGTTGACTAGGCTCACCTCCATGCGGCGATTCTGGCAACGCGGCAAGGATGAAGATCACAAGAGCGCCGGGGAGGTGGCCGCCGCGGCCGCGACCGAACCCGAGCCGCTTCCCGAGCCCGACCCCGCCGCGGCGGCGTTCTTCGACGTCGACAACACGATGATGCGCGGCGCGTCCATCTACTACTTCGCGCGGGGCCTCGCCTCCCGCAAGCTGTTCACCATGCGCGACCTCGCCATGTTCGCCTGGGGGCAGGCCGCGTTCCGGCTCCGCGGCACCGAGAACTCCGAGCACATCGGCAGCGCCAAGGAGGCCGCGCTCTCGTTCGTCGCCGGGCAGAAGGTCAACGGGATCGTCAAGCTCAGCGAGGAGATCTACGACGAGGTGATGGCCGACCGGATCTGGCACGGCACCCGCACCCTCGCCCTCCAGCACCTCGACGCCGGCCAGCAGGTCTGGCTCGTCACCGCCACGCCCGTCGAGGTCGCCCGGACGATCGCGCACCGCCTCGGCCTCACCGGCGCGCTCGGCACCGTCGCGGAGACGCGCGACGGCGTCTACACGGGACGGCTCGTCGGGAACCTGCTGCACGGCCCCGCGAAGGCCGAGGCCGTCCGCGCCCTCGCGCAGCGCGAGGGCCTGGACCTGGCGCGCTGCGCCGCCTACAGCGACTCGATCAACGACCTGCCGATGCTGACCGCCGTCGGCCATCCGCACGCCGTGAACCCCGACGCCGAACTGCGCGAGCACGCCAGGGACCACGGCTGGCCGATCCACGACTTCCGCACCGGCCGCAAGGTCACGATGATCGCGCTGCCCGCCGCGGCGGGCGCCGGCGCGATAGCGGGCAGCGTGGCGGCGGGCGTGGCTCTCCGCCGCCACTACCGCAGCTGACCCGCCCGGTAACCACGACATGCCGCAAGTGAACGTGGGCGACGGGGCTTAGCCTTTTCGCGTGAGCGTCGAACTGGCGTTGTTGTCCCGCGTCGCCTGCCGTGGGCGGGATGTCACGAGCCCCCGGCTGCGCGGCCTGCTCGCGCTGCTCGCGGAGGAGCCGCGGGCGGGCGTGCCCGTCGTCCGCCTGGTCGAGGGGCTGTGGCCGGACGAGCGTCCGGAGAACCCGTCCAAGGCGCTCCAGGTCGTCGTCTCACGGGCGCGGTCACAGCTCGGCGCGGACGTCATCGTGAGCACCCCGTCCGGGTACCGGCTGGGGCTGGACGAGCCCGAAGTGGACGCGTCGGCCGTGCTGCTCGCCGCGTCCGCGAGCGCCCGGTGCTCTCGCGACGGCGACCAGGCGGGCGCGCTCACACACGCCGTGGAGGGCCTCGCGCTGTGGGACGCACCTCCGGAGCCGGACGACGGAGACGATCCGCTGTCCGATCCGCTGTTGTCCGATCCGCTGTCCGTGCTGCGCACGAAGAGGGCCTCGACGTACCGGGCGCTGGTGCGTGCCCGTGCGCTGGCGCTGGCGCGGCTCGACCGGCACGCGGAGGGGTTCGACGCGCTCACCGCCGTCGCCCGCGCGTCCCCCCGGGACGAGGAGGTCCTCGCCGAACTTCTGCGCTGCGAGGCGGCGACCGCCGGCCCGTCCGCCGCGCTGACCCGGTACGAGTCCTACCGGCGCTCGCTGCGCGACGAACTCGGCACCGACCCGGGGGCCGCGCTCAAGGCCGTCCAGCAGGGGCTGCTGCGGGACGAGGCACCCGCCGTACGGCGAGGCGTCGCGCACGAGCCGAACCCGCTGCTCGGCCGCGCCGGCGCCCTTGCCGCCGTGCGGGATCTGCTGCGCACCTCACGCGTCACCTCGATCGTCGGGCCGGGCGGGCTCGGCAAGACCCGGCTCGCGAACGCCGTGGCGCGCGACGCCCCGCAGCCGGCCGTGCACGTCGTCGCGCTCGCCGGCGTCGCCCGGAACGAGGACGTGGCGGCCGAGGTGGCGTCCGTCCTCGGCGTCGGCGACCCGCGCCGGGCCGCCCCCGGCCGCCTCGGCGGGGCGGCGGACCGGCTCGGCGGGATCGCGGAGACGCTCGGGCAGGGCCCGGCACTGCTCGTCCTGGACAACTGCGAGCACGTCGCCGACGGCGCCGCCGCCCTGGTCGGCGGCCTGGTGTCGATGACGCGGGACCTGCGTGTCCTCACCACGAGCCGCGCGCCGCTCGGCCTGTCGTCGGAGTCGGTGTACCCGCTGCCCGCGCTGGACCTGCCGACCGCCGTGGAGCTGTTCCGGCAGCGCGCGCACGCGGCCCGGCCGGACGCCGACCTCCCGGCGGACGCGGTGGAGGAGCTGTGCCGGCACCTGGACGGGCTGCCGCTCGCCGTCGAGCTGGCGGCGGCGCGCGTCCGCGTCATGTCGGTGCCCGAAATCACCCGCGGGCTGGACGACCGGTTCGCGCTGCTGCGCGGCAACGCGCGCGACGCGCCGTCCAGGCACCGCACCATGCATGCCGTCGTCGACTGGAGCTGGAACCTCCTCAGCCCGTCCGGGCGGGACGCCATGCGGTCGCTGTCGATCTTCTCCGCCGGTTTCACCGCGGACGCGGCGCGCCATTTCCTGGGCGGCGACACCCTGAGAACCCTCGACACCCTGGAAGACCTCGTCGGCCAGTCGCTGCTCGAAATGACCGAGAGCGGCTCCGGGACGCGATTCCGGATGCTGGAGAGCGTCCGGGAGTTCAGCGCGGCCCACCGCGAGGGGGAGGGGGCCGAAGGCGGGACGGACCGCGCGATCGACGGGCTGCTCGCCTGGGCGCGGGAGTACGGCGCCGCGCATCAGGAGGCCCTGTTCGGGTCCGAGCCCTTGGCGCGCGTCCGGGTCGAGCAGGACAACCTGCTGCAGGCGCTCCGCCATGGGCTCGCCCGCGGGGACGGCCCGGCCGTCGCGGCGGTGACCGCGGTCCTGGGCGGCATGTGGATGCTGGAGTCCGCGTACGACCGGCTGATCGTCATGGCCGAGGAGACCGCCGGGCTGCTGAGCCGCTTCCGCCCCGGGTCCGAAGACGTCGAGACGACCCGGACGGCCCTCACCGTCAGCACCCTGACGTCGCTCCTGCTGAAAGGACCGCGGCCGACGCGCACCCTCGTCGCGCTGCGCCGCCTGCCGCCGGCGGCGCCGACCAGCCTCATCCGGGCCATGGCGATCCTGATGGCCGCCGGGCCGGAGATCCTCGACCCGGACGGCGGCGCGGCCGTCCTCGACCGGATGCGCGCGAGCGGCGAGCCGCTTCTGGCCGCCCTCGCGAACTGCGTCGCCGGCTACATCCGGGAACGTGACGGCGACCTGACCGGCGCGCTCGCGGCCACCGAGGCGATGCTGCCCGCGTCCGGCGATCAGCACACTCCATGGCTCAGGCTGCTCGCCCACTCGCGGCTCAGCGAACTGCTGCTGCAGCTCGACCGGGGCGAGCGGGCCGCGCACCACCTGCACGTGTCCCTGGACCTGCTCAAAGAGCACGGAGGTTCCGACATGTTCGGGCTCCTGTGGGCGCTCGCGGCCGCCGACATCAGCCTCGGCAACGTCGACCGGGCGGAACACTGGCTCGACCAGTCGCTCGTGTCCGGCCCGGACGAGACGTTCGGCACCGCCACGTTCAACCTCGGCGCCCGCGCGGAGATCGCCTTCAGCCGCGGCGACACCGAAACCGGCCTGCGGCTCTGGCGGCAGGCGGTGCAGCGGCTGGCGGACGAAGAGAACCCCATGTCGGCGCCCGGCCTGGACCCGTGGGAGCTCGAAGGCCACTGCGTCACCGTCGTCGCCCACGCGCGGCACGGGCGCCTCGACCTGGTCGGCGACATCGCGGCCGGGCTGCCCGGCAAACTGACGGGACTGCTCGCCCACGCACCCGCCACGCTGCCGGCCTTCTTCATGGACCTGCCCCTCTGCGGCGGCATCCTGCTGGCCCTCGCCCTGGCCGACCTCGCCCGCGCCGGCGGCCCCGCCGAAGCGCCGCCGGACGTCCGGACGCGGGCCGCCCGCACGATCGCGCTGGCGGAGCGGCTGCACTTCGTCCGGAACTTCCAGCCGACCATGTCCGCGTCGGCGGCCCGCCGCGCCGCCGAGGACGCCGACGCGCCGGCGTACCTCGACGCCGTGTCGAGGTACGCCGGCCTGGGCGGCGCCGAGCTGCGCAACGCCGTCCGCGAACTCGCGGCCGGCGCGGCTAACGGGGATTAGCGGGGGGCCTTGCGGTCGAACAGCACCTTCGACAGCACGTAGCCGCCCGCGGCGAGTCCCGCACACCACGCGACGGAGACCACCGCGTCCTGGGCGTCCGGCGTGCCGACCAGCAGCCCCCGGAGCGTCTCGATGATCGGGGTGAACGGCTGGTACTCGGCGAACCACCGCACCCCGGCCGGCATCGACTCCGGCGGGACGATCGCGCTGCCCACGAACGGCAGGAACTGGATGATCAGCGGCGAGTTGCTCGCGCCCTCCGGGGTCTTCGCCAGCAGCCCCAGCGCGACCGCCACCCACGTCAGCGCGAATATGAGCAGGACCAGCAGCCCGATCGCGGCGAGCCAGTCGAGGAGGCTCCCGTCCGTCCGGAACCCCATCGCGACCGCGACCCCGATGACCGCGGCCGTGCTGATCACCGTCTGGATCATGCTGCCGACGACATGCCCGGTGAGCAGCGACACCCGCGCGATCGCCATCGTCCGGAACCTGTCGACGATGCCCTCGGTCATGTCCAGGGACACCGACACCGACGTCGTCAGGCATCCGGACGCGACGGCCATCAGGATGATCCCCGGCGCGACATAGGTGATGTAGTCGCCCTTCGCCGGCCCGCCGACGCCCTCGCCGAGCGCGTTCCCGAACACGCCGACGAACAGCATCATGATGAAGATCGGCGTCATCATCCCGGCGATCGACAGGGACGGGTAGCGCAGCGCGTGCCGCAGGTTGCGGCGCAGCATCGTCGCGGAGTCCGTCGCCGCGTGCGTGAGGGTCGTCACCGCGTGTTCGCCTTCCCGCTCCGGGGGCGCCCGGCCTCGATCTGAGGGCGTCCCGTTTCCTTCCGGTGGCATGCCGTCTCGTTCTGGGGGCGCCCGGTGAGCGCCAGGAACACGTCGTCCAGGTCGGGGGTGTGCACGGACAGCTCCCCGACGTCGATCGACGCGTCCTCCAGCCGCCCGAGCAGCGCCCGCAGCGACCGGACACCGCCGTCGCCCGGCACCTGCAACGCGAGGGCGTCATCGTCCCGCGCGACCACGCCGAGGAGCCGGGCGGCCGCGTCCAGCGCCACCGGATCCCCGAACCGCAGCCGGACGTGCCCGCCCGGAACCAGCCGCTTCAGCTCGTCCGACGTGCCCTCGGCGACCAGCCGCCCGCCGTCCAGGACCGCGATCCTGTCGGCGAGGTGGTCCGCCTCCTCCAGGTACTGCGTCGTCAGGAAGATCGTCACGCCGCGCCGGACGAGGCCGCGGACGATCTCCCACATCGTCCGCCGGCTCCGCGGGTCGAGCCCGGTCGTCGGCTCGTCCAGAAAGATGATCTGGGGGTCGCCGATCAGCGTCATCGCAAGGTCGAGCCGCCGCCGCATCCCGCCCGAGTACGTGGCGGCCGTCCTGTTCGCCGCCTCCACCAGACCGAGCCGCTCCAGCAACTCGTCGGCCGCCCTGCGTCCCGGGGCCTTGCCCAGCCGGTGCAGGTCCGCCATCAGGATCAGGTTCTCCCGCCCGGTCAGCAGCCCGTCCACCGCCGAGTACTGCCCGGTGACACCGATCGCCCTGCGCACCCCGTCGGGATCCCTCGCGATGTCCCGTCCCGCGACCCGCGCCTCGCCTCCGTCCGCACGAATCAACGTGGACAGGATTCGCACCGCCGTGGTCTTCCCCGCCCCGTTCGGCCCGAGCAGCGAGAAGACCGTCCCGCGCGCTACGTCCATATCGATTCCGTCGAGGACGACCTTCTCCCCGAACGCCTTCCGAAGCCCGGCCGCATGAATGGCCGTCTGCCGTGGTCCTGTGTTCATGACCGAAGCGTGCGCGCCTGCGCTTTCAGCCCGCTTTCACGCCGGTTTCACGCGGGCTCTCATACGTTCTCCACGAATGCCCGCTCACGGTCGGCGCCACACGAAGCCGTCCGGGTCGGTGAAGGGCCCGGCATCGCCGCCGATCACGAGGCGGTGCGATCCGGTGCCTTCGGGAGCGACGCCGGCGACCTTGGCGAGGGCGCCGCGCTTGTTCAGCGACAGCTTGACGGGACTCGACGGGGCGGCGAACTCGACGTACTTGCGGCCATAGCTCTTCGTCACGGCAAGGCCGCGGTTGACGTAGAACCGCTTGCTCTCGGCCACGTCCGCGACTCCCAGCTGGAGGACGATCTCGTCAATCTGCCGGGAGGCCGGGCCGGTGTCCTTCTTCGCCGACGACGCGACCGTCCAGATGGTCCCGTCCGGGGCCTGGACGACGCCGCCGTAGCCCCAGAGCGACTTCTTGGCCGACTTCAGCGACGTGGCGCCGGCGTCGAGGGCGGCGTCGACAAGGGCGTCGGCATCGGCGGGCTGGGCCACGATGAGCGACACCGCGAACCCGCGGAAGCCGGTCGTCGGTGCGTCCGAGGCCCGCAGGCGCAGCTGGGCGCCCAAACCGAAGGCAGTGGCGTAGAACCGCTCGGCGGCCACGTGGTCGTCCACTTCGAGAGTGATGGATTCGATGGAAGCCATGGCGGTCACGCTAGGCGCGACCCGGTTCCCGTGCTTCTCGATTTCTGATCGGTCTGGTCATGTCTCCCCATGCATGGCGGCATGATCGACGCTGGTCACGTGACTGACTTTTGAGTAACCACGCACTTCGAAGTGCGTTACATCTGTGCCCTTGACGCCGCGATGGACGTCGTCGGGGGGAAGTGGAAAGCGCTGATCCTGTGGGCGCTGGACGAGCGGCTCCACCGGTTCGGCGAGTTGCGCCGCAGCCTCCCCGGCGTCAGTGAAAAGGTGCTCACCCAGCAGCTACGCGCGCTTGAAGCGGACGAAATCGTCCGGCGGACCGTGTTCGAGGAGACCCCGCCCCGGGTCGAGTACGAGCTGACGGACCAGGGCGTTGCGCTCTACGCGGCGCTCGGTGCCCTGGGGGAATGGGCCACCCGCCGCATGGACGAACTCGACATCGTCCCCACCCACGGCAAGGACCAAGCCGAGGCGTGAACGCACGGCCCGCCACCGGCCCGGCGACGCGAACGGCCGAGGTGGCACCAGAGGCCGGTCAGAGGAAGGCGGGCCCTCGGCGGAGGAGGGTGTCGTAGAGCATCTGCTGGACGTTCTCGCGGACGTGGTCGGTGATGTTGAAGACCGTCATGGGGTCGTCGGCGGCGTCGGCGTCGTACTCGTCCAGGGTCATGGGCTCGCCGAACTGGATCATCCATTTGGACGGGAGCGGGACGAGCCCGGCCGGGCCGAGGAGCGGGAACGTCGGGGTGACCGGGAAGTACGGGAGGCCGAGGAGGCGGGCCAGCGGGCGCAGGTCGGCGATCTTGGGGTAGATCTCCTCGGCGCCCACGATGGCGCACGGGACGATGGGGACGCCGGAGCGCAGGGCGGTTCCGACGAAGCCGCCGCGCCCGAAGCGCTGGAGCTTGTAGCGGTCGGAGAAGGGTTTGCCGACGCCCTTGAAGCCCTCGGGGAAGACGCCGACGAGTTCGCCCTTGCCGAGCAGGCGGGCGGCGTCGGCCTGGCAGGCGAGGGTGTGCCCGGCCTTGCGGGACAGGTGCCCGAGCAGCGGGATCTGGTACACGAGGTCGGCGCCGAGCAGGCGGACCTGCCGGTCGGCGTGGTCGTGCAGGGCGACCGACAGCATGAGCGCGTCGAGGGGGACGGTGCCGGAGTGGTTGGCGACGAGGAGGGCGGCGCCGTCCGGGATGTTGTCCACACCGGCGAGTTCGACGCGGAACCAGTGCTCGTAGAGGGCGCGGGCGAGGGGCAGCAGGACGGTGGAGTTGAACTCCGGGTCGAAGCCGAACTCGTCGACCTCGTACTCGCCGGACAGGCGGCGGCGCAGGAACGCCAGGCCGGACGCGATGCCGCGCTCGAACGGCCCGTGTTCGGAAGGCCCGTGTTCGGAGCGTCCCGGCGGCTCGTCGTCGCGGCGGGCCGAGGCCAGGCGGATGACCCGCGCGCCGTCGTCGTTGCCGTCGTCGTCCTTGCGGTGGGCGTTCATCATCCCGGGCTCCCCTTCATGGACGTCCGAACAGGGAGGTCAGGCGGCCGTGGCCGAAGCCCTGGGCGTCGGCGAAGTCGGCGAAGGCCGCCTCCGAGCCGTACTTGGGACGCCACGACAGTTCGTCCTGCAGGGCGGTGGTGTCGATGACCCGGCCGTAGGTTAGCCAGCGCAGGAGCTCCGGCGAGAACCCGGACAGCCCCGCGAACCGCCGTCCCACATCGCCGAGCACCGAGATGGACGGCGACGGGACGGGCAGGTAGGGACGTCCGGCGCGGCGGAGCGCCTGGGACAGCAGCAGGACGCCGTCTCCGGCGACGTTGTAGCAACCGGGATGGTCCTCGACGGTCATGCGGCGCAGCACCTCGACGCCGTCGTCCTCGTGGACGAACTGCAGCCGCGGGTCGAAGCCCAGCACCGTCGGGACGACCGGCAGGTGCATGTACCGGGTGAGCGGGGAGTCGACGCCGGGGCCGAGGAAGTTCGCGAACCGCAGCACCGACACGGTGAGATCGGACCGGCGCCGCATCAGCCCCCGGACGTAGCCCTCGACCTCGACCGCGTCCTTGGCGTAACCGGACGTGGGCGCCTCGACGGGCTCGTCCCGCTCGGTGAACACGGCGGGGTCCATCGGCGACGAGCCGTACACGGCGGCCGAGGACCGCACGACGAGCTTGCGCATGTCGGGCGAGCGCTGGCAGGCCGCGAGCAGCTGCATCGTGCCGATGACGTTGAACTCTTTCGCCTTCGCCCGCGGGACGGACGAGGAGGTCACCAGGTTGAGGTGCACCACCGTGTCGACCCCGGCCGACGCGATGATGTTCGCGATGCTGGGCGTGCGTATGTCGACGCGGACGAACTCGGTACGGCCGAGCGACATTCCGGGCGTCGGCTCGGGCGGCACCGTGTCCACGCCGATGACACGCTCGATGCCCGGTTCGGCTTGCAGGGTGTTCGCGACCCGCGCCCCCAGGAAACGGGACACGCCCGTGACGAGGACGACACGGGCCGCGGCGGCGGGCATCGAGGACACTGTGCGCCCCACCCCTTACGGCTTACTGGCCGGCGTGACTACTACTTCTTGTTGCGACGCTGGATGCGCGTCTTCTTCAGCAGCTTGCGGTGCTTCTTCTTGGCCATCCGCTTGCGTCGCTTTTTGATGACAGAGCCCACGAGACCTCGCTCGGCGTATCGGGTGTAGTGCAGGAGACGGGCGTGCCGCTGGCGAGCGTCACTCGAGGCGCGCGCACGGTCCGCGGCCCAAGACTACCGCTGTACAGGGGGAGATCACGCCGTGCCCCGGGCCGCGGCGCGCTGCCCGGCCCGCGTGTGCGGGCACACGGAGGCCGGCACCGCGCGTCGCGCGGCGCCGGGTACCGTTCCGCACGGGCGGGCATGGCGGGTGGCCACCGGGTGGTGGCCACCGCCCGTCCCGTTCGGTGTCCGGACCGTTCTGCCGGTCCTCGTCCTGCTTCCCCAGCTTCGGGACGTTCCCGGGGGTCCGTCCCGATGCCCCCTGCGCGGCCGGGTGTGGAGTATGCGGCGGGGTTGTGGCTCATGCCCCGCCCTTACCCGTTATCCGGCTTCGATGTACGCGTCGCGCAGGTAGTCGTGAACGGCCTGCTCGGGAACCCGGAACGAACGGCCCACGCGGATCGCGGGCAGCTCGCCGGAGTGGACTAGGCGATAGACGGTCATCTTGGACACCCGCATCACCGAGGCCACTTCGGCCACGGTCAGGAACCTGACCTCGCTCAGAGGTCGCTCGCCTGAGGTCATCGGACGCCCTCTTCCACACGTGCCGCGCACCGGCCCTTTGGGTGACTTTGATCACGCACGTGTACTTCCTCCAGCGTAAATCGCGTATCGGCAGTCGCAAGAGGGGAGTTCCGCACATTTCCGTATCCGGACCTCACCGAAGGGCCACAGTGCTGATTCCGTACAGAGCGTGGACGCGACCACACAGGGAGTGGCGCAAGGAGTGGCCCAGCGAACGGTTGTCAACCGGGACCCCGCGCTGACCTGCGGTTCCGCTGTCCCCGATGGCGTCCCGCAAGCCCATCAGTCACGTTACGGCCGCCCTGTCACACGCAGTGACCCCCGGGACGGCATCTGGGCCGCATTCGGCGGTACGACGCCGGCCGGGGCGGACGGACGCGTGGGGGCGAGCGGGGTCAGCGGGGCGCGTACAGACCCGCGTGATCAAGGATGTACGCGGTCAGAGGCGCATAGTGGTGCGGAGCGATGCCGTCGTCGAGCGGGACGACGACGTCGATCTTGCCTTCGGCGGCGCCCGCGAACAGCGCCGGATCATTACAGTCAGCGAACCCGACGGTGTCGATGCCCGCCTGCCCGGCGGCCCCCGCCCAGCCGTGATCGGCGATGGCCAGATCCGGCCAAATATCAGGTTTAGCTTCCGCGTCGCCCCCAGAAGCAGTATTGGGCAGCTCGCCAACGGTCAGCTCGCGGAGCATGGCCTGCATCGGGTGCGGGTCGTGCGTGTGGTGCGTCCGCCGGTCGTCGCCCTCCAGCATCGCCACCCCGGGCTCGGCGTGGACGATGCGCCGCAGTTCCAGGCCGCCGTAGCCGACGTCGATCTCGTACGTCCAGCCCGCCGCGGGCGTCAGCACCCGGCAGCCCGCGTCCGCCAGCACCTGCGCGACCGCCTGGTACAGCGGCGTCAGCGTCGCCGGATGCCCCGTCGCGATCACCACGTTCTCCCGGCGGCGTGCCGCGAGGCCGATGCGCTCGCCCATCGCCTCAAGGGTGTCGAGCGTTATCTCGGGGTCGATGGTGTCGTCCCCGTAGATGTGCCGGGGATCGGGGTCGACGCCGCAGCGTTCGACCATCATCTCCAGCACGGTCTGCTCCGTCCACGACGGCTTCAGATCCAGGCCGAACTGGTAGTACGGGTGGCCGGCCGCCATCCGCCGGTAGTGCAGCAGGTTGTTCTGCCGCGGCGTCGCCACACCACCGGCGATCATCGTCCGGACGAGGTGGGCGCGCAGTTCGTCCCTGCTCGGCGCCGGCTTCGGTGCGGCCGCCCGCGGTGTCCCGGTGGCCGTCATTCGTCCGTCATCGGGTCGAGTCCGTGCTCGGGGAACACCGCCCGACGCGTCGCCAGCACCGCCTGGTCGATCGGATTGGCCGGGTCGTAGCCATTCCCCCACCTGCTGACCTCCACAACGTCCGTCCCGTCCGTCATCCGGCGGGGGGCGATCTCCTCGGTCCGCTGCCGGGCGAACGCGCGCCAGTCCTCCGGCGTCGGCGTGTCCGGCGGGATCGGCCCGCCCGCCGCCTCGGCCAGAAGGTGCGTCCACGCCCTCGGCACGACCTGGACCAGTTCGTAGCCGCCGCCGCCGGTGGCGATCCAGCGGCCGCCCGCGGTCTCGTGCGCGAGCCCGTGCAGCATGCCGTAGGCGGTGCGCTGCCCGTCCACGCTGAGCGTGAGGTGCGCGAGCGGGTCGAGCGCGTGGCCGTCGGCGCCGTGCTGGGTGACGAGGACCTCCGGGCGGAACCGGCGCAGCAGCGGCGGGACGATCGCGTCGAACGCGCGCAGCCACGGCCGGTCGCCCGTGCCGGGCGGCAGCGAGATGTTGACGGACGTGCCCTCGGCTCCCGTCTCGTTGGGGAAACCGGTGCCGGGGAACAGCGTCCGGGGCGTCTCGTGCAGGCTGATCGTGAGGACGCGCGGGTCGTCGTAGAAGGCGGCCTGGACACCGTCGCCGTGGTGGACGTCGATGTCGACGTAGGCGACGCGCCCGGCGCCGTTCTCCAGCAGCCACGCGATCGCGATGGCCGGGTCGTTGTAGACGCAGAACCCGCTCGCGGCGCCGCTCAGCGCATGGTGCAGCCCGCCGGAGATGTTGACGGCGTGCTCGGCGCGTCCCGTCCACACCGCCTCGGCGGCGGCGACGGAGGCGCCCGCGACGAGGGCGGACGCGTCGTGCATGCCGAGGAACACGGGGTTGTCGGGAGTGCCGATGCCGTACCGGATCTCGGGGAGCCCGGTCGCGCCCGCGTGCTTGACCGCGGCGATGTAAGGCTCCTCGTGGACGAGCCGGAGCAGTTTGTCGCTCGCCGCTTCGAACTCCGACACCCGCACGTTGGGACGGGCCAGGACGCCGAGTTCCCGGGCCAGCGCCATCGTCAGCTCGACGCGCACGGGGTTCATGGGATGCCCGGGACCGAAGTCGTAGGAGATGAGCCGCTCGTCCCAGAAGATCTCAAGCCCGCAGCCCTCGGGCGTGGAGGGCGGGGACGATGCGGCGCTGCTCATGACCTCACGGTATCGCCTTCGTCACGTGACCTGGTCCACAAGGATCCGTGGGGAGCGGCCTTCCGCGACGAACTTGTGACGTGAATTACACACCGAATATGGGCATACCGATAGCACGTCATTTACCTACAGATGGGACGTAGATGGGGCCGAGCGTTCGCAGCCGCGCGATCAGCAGCGCGCTCCGCATGGGCGTCCGCCCCATCATTCACCGCGTCCCCGGCCACGCCGTCGGCATCCGCACCGCCCGCTCGACGGTCGACGCCGCGGCGCTGCTGATGCGGACGGGCTCCCGGGTCCGCGTCCTGCCGCTGAACGACCCGCAACTCGGAACCGGCCGGGACGAGCGTCCCATCACCGGCGAGTGGATCGTTTCCCGCGAGCGGGCCGACTCCGGCGAGCGGGCCGTTTCCCGCGATGCCGAGGACGCCGCCGGAGGCGCTGCCGGGGGCGCCGTCCTGTACCTTCACGGCGGCGGCTACGTGGTGTGCTCGCCGCGCACGCACCGTCCGATCACGTCGCGGCTCGCTCTCGACACGGGCCTGCCGGTCCTGGTCCCCCGGTACCGCCTCGCGCCCGAGCACCCGTTCCCCGCGCCGCTGGAGGACGCCGTCGCCGCCTACCGGTGGCTCCTCGCGCGCGGCGTCACCGCGTCCGGCATCGTCCTCGCGGGCGACTCGGCCGGCGGGCACCTCGCCGCGGCGCTGGCCGGCGAGATCTGCCGCCTCGGGCTGCCGGGCCCCGCCGGGCTCGTCCTGTTCTCCCCCTGGGTCGACCTGACCTGCGAGATCTCCCTTCGCGCACAGCAGCGCGCCCGCGACCCGTACATCAGCGCCGTCTCGGCGCGCCGGGTCGCCCGCCTCGTAGTGGGGCCGGCCGGATTCGACGACCCGCGGCTGGCCCTGCTCACCTGCGCGTGGACGGACACGCCGCCCGTCCTCATCCAGGTCGGCGGCGACGAGGTTCTGCGCCCCGAGGCCGAGGCCCTCGCGGACGCCCTGACGAGCGCCGGGGCGGACTGCGAACTCCAGGTCTGGGAGGGGCAGATGCACGTCTTCCAGATCCTGAACCGCGTCCTGCCGGAGTCCGCCGCCGCGATGCGCGACGCGGGCCGCTTCATCCGCACGGTCACGGCGCCCCCCGCCGCGGAACGGTCCGGGGCCGAAGCCGCCTGAACGTCTCACTCCGTGCGCAGGGCGACGACGGGGTCGAGGCGTCCGGCGCGGCGGGCGGGGAAGACGCCGAAGAAGATGCCGACGGCGGCGGAGACGGCGAACGCGACCGACGGGGACCACCAGCACGCGCTGAGACCGCCCGCGAGCAGGGCGCCCGCCACCAGCACGGGGACGTGATGTCCGCCGCGTGGGCGGAGGCGGGAGGCCGCCCAGGCATCGTAAGGGCGGCACCGGCCGAACCGGGGTGACTTGCCCGTTATAGGCCCAATGAGGCCAATCGTGCCGGTGGGCCAGTTCTTGCCGGGTGGGGCACATCCTGCCAGTGGGTCAGGCGGGTCAGACGTGACCCGCCGGTTCGCGTTCCAGGACCTCTTGGGACTCGCGTTTCCCTCGTCCCGCGAAAAGGAACCCGGCCAGGGCGGCGAGAGCCGCGACGCCCTCACCGACCAGGCTGATCGTCTTCTCGGCGTACCAGACCGGCTCGTACATGGCGGGCAGCGGGCCGAGAGCGCCCACGTCGACGTAGTAGTAGAACACGAGTGCGCCGACCGCACTGGCCGCGACGAGGAACGCCAGCGCGTACGCCCAGCGGGTCGCATACGTGAGGATCACCACGGCGACGACTCCGGCGACCGCGGCCTGGATGCGGAAGAGCAGGTCGCCGCCGATGGCGCCGCCCTCCACGAAGGCCATGTCGGGCGCGAACACCCAGTGCACGTAGGCGTCCGCCGCCAGTCCGGCGGCGACGAGCAGGCGGAGTATGAGTCCCATACTTCCTAACACGGGGGAAACCCCCCGATCGGCTCAATGTTCAAAGATGAACTTTTCGGGGTTCAGCCGCTCGCCAGTTCACGGCCGCGGTTGCGGGCGGCCTCGATGGCCTCCAGCACCGCGGCGCGGACGCCGTGCCGCTCCAGTTCCCGGATCGCCGAGATCGTCGTCCCGCCGGGGGACGTGACGGCCTCGCGCAGCAGCACCGGATGCTCACCGGAGTCGCGGAGCATCACCGCGGCGCCCACCGCCGACTGGATGACCATCTCCAGCGCGGCGGCGCGGGGCATGCCGAGCAGGATGCCCGCGTCCACCATCGCCTCCACCAGGTAGTAGAAGTAGGCGGGGCCGCTGCCGGACAGGGCCGTCGCGCCGTCCTGGAGCGACTCGGGAATGCGCAGCACCTTCCCGACCGGGGTCAGCATCTCCTCGGCCAGCTTGAGGTGCTCCTCCCCCGCGTGCGACCCGGCCGAGATCACGCTCATCGCCTGGTCCACGAGGACGGGCGTGTTCGACATGACGCGGACGACGGGGACGCCGTCCGGCAGCCGGTCCTCGACGAACCCCGTCGTGATGCCCGCCGCCATCGAGATCACCAGCCGACCGGGCGGGACGTGCGGCCCGACCTCGTCCAGCAGGACGCCCATGTCCTGCGGTTTGACCGCCAGGATCAGCGTCTCCGCCTTGGCCGCCGCCTCCGCGTTCGGCACGATCTCGATGCCGTACCGCTCGCGCAGCAGCACCCCGCGCTCCTCACGGCGCACGGTCGCCATCAGCTCGGACGGGCGGCGGCCGGCCCGGAGAACCCCGGACAGCAGCGCCTCGCCCATCTTCCCGGCACCCAGAATCGCGATCATCGGCATACCTTGACGTGGGGTTTCAACGACCGGTCCAGCCTATAGCCGGGCCGGGGTCAGGATCGCCCGGCCAGGGAGCGCATGAGGAAGCGCAGGTTGGCGGGCCGCTCCGCCAGGCGCCGCATGAAGTACGGGTACCACTCGCGGCCGTAGGCGACGTACACGCGGACCTGCGCGCCATGCGCCGCGAGCCGCCGCTGCTCCTGCGGACGGATCCCGTAGAGCATCTGGTACTCGAACGACCCGGCGTCCCTTTCGTGCAGGACGGCCAGCGCGCCCGCGATCTCGATGAGCCGCGGGTCGTGCGTGGCCAGCATCGGGTAGCCCCCGCCGGCCATCAGCACCTTCATGCACCGCACGTACGACCTGTCGATCTCTTCCTTGTCGGTGAAGGCCACCGCCGTGGGCGCGGCGTACGCGCCCTTGCACAGCCTGACCCGCGAGCCCTCGTAGGCGAGTTCCGCGCAATGCTCCTCTGCCCGGCGCAGATACGACTGGATGACGGCCCCCACATCGGGGAAGTCGCGCCGCAGTTCGTGAACGACCCCGAGGGTCGAGTCGACCGCGGTGTGCTCCTCCATGTCGAGAGTGACCGTCGTGCCGGCGGAACGGGCGGCCGTGCAGATCCGGCGCGCATTGCTCAGCGCCAGGTCATCGTCGAAGGTCTGGCCGATGGCGGAGAGCTTCACGGACACCTCCGCCCTTGCACCGAGACCGGCGGCACCGAGCCGCTGCAGAAGCTCGATGTAGTGCTGGACGTTCGCCTCGGCCCGTTCCTTGTCGCCGGTGTCCTCACCCAGGACGTCCAAGGTGACGAGCAACCCCTCACCGGTCAGCTCACCGGTGACGTGCGCCGCGTCCTCGATCGTCTCACCGGCGATGAACCGGCGGACGACATCACCGCTGAACGGCGCGGTCTTCACGACCCAGCGCACGCCGCCGCTGCGCGACGCGACGAGCAACGCCTGACGAAGCACTGTGCGAACCCCTTGTCGCCCCTTGCCGACCCTTTGCCGACCCTGATGTCCCCGATCCTGACGCCTCCGACCAGGTTATGCCCGGTCGAGACTCACGATCACGAGACGGTGCCGAGGCTGTTGCCGCCGCCGTGCTGCTTGACGTATTCGGGCATCCTGGCCGTCTTGACCGCTTCGAACAGCGCTTTCGCCTTCGCCGCGTTCAGGAACACGACGCTCTGCTTGCCGCGTCTGCCGGTGCCCTTGTGCGGCGTCGTCATGAACATCACATCGGACGCCCGCACGTCCCGCATGCTCACCGCCAGTGACCGCAGGTCGCCCGCCGACACCCCCGCGTCCACGCTGATCGACTTGGTGAGCGCCGACAGGAACCGGTCGAGCTTCAGCGGGTTGGTGAGCGTCCCGCGGTCCGCGGCCTGCTTGGCGAGGGCGCCGAGGAACGCCTGCTGCCGTTTGATCCGGTCGAAGTCGCCGTTCGGCAGGTTGTAGCGCTGCCGGACGAACAGCAGCGCCTCCTCCCCGTTCAGCTTCTGCTTTCCCGCCGTCCACCGCTTCTTGCGGGCCGGGTCGTACACGCTCTGCTTGATGTTGACGGTGACGCCGCCGAGCGCGTCCGTCATCGCCTTGAACCCCTCGAAGTCGATCGCGCCGTAGTGGTCGATCCGGATGCCGATGAGGTTCTCGACGGTCTCGATCAGCAGTTTGGGTCCGCCGTACGAGAACGCGGCGTTGATCTTCTGGTTGCCGTAGCCGGGGACCTCGACCCACGAGTCGCGCGGGAACGAAACGATGTAGGCCTTCTTCCGGTCCGCCGGCAGATGCAGCAGCATGATCGTGTCGGTGCGCTGCTGACCGGGCTTCCAGACGTCGTTGCCCTCGCCGGTGGTCGCGTTCTGGGCCCGGGAGTCCGACCCGACGAGCAGCCAGTTCTCCGTCCCCTCCACGTTCGGGCCGGGCCTGTTCGCCCCGTCGTCCGGCATCACGCCTTCGATGCGGTCGATGTTGCCGTTGTAGGACGACTGCCGCTGCCACACCAGGCCGCCGAGGCCCGCCACGACCAGCGCCACGAAAACCCCGACCGCGATCAGGACCCTGGGCCACCGCCGCTTGCGCGGACCGGTACCGCTGCCTTCCCCCCAGAACGCCGAATCCTCCGGCGTCCCCCCGGCACCGCCCGGGCCTGCCTCATCGGGCTGCTGCGACGCGGGCGGTCCGGGAAGATCTCGGGCGGTCATGGCGCCGAAGCTACCAGCCGACCCGAAGCGAGACGGCCCGCTTCACCCCAGGTGTCCGATTCAGGCGACCCCGCCCGGCAGGTAAACCCCGGCCCGCCCCCGCGGGTCCCCGGTCACGGAGTCCGGCGGCGGAGGGTCACGGCGCCCAGGACGAGGGCCACCACCGTGAATGCGGCGATCACGGTGACGTCCAGGGTGAGCGTGCCGGTGAACTCGGCACTGAAGCTGATCTCCTGCATGCCTTCGACCGCGTAGGAGAGCGGCAGGACATCGGAGATCGCCTGCAGCCAGGACGCCATGTCCTCGCGGGGCATGATCAGCCCGCACAGCAGCAGCTGCGGCAGGACGAACGCCGGCATGAACTGGACGGCCTGGAATTCCGTCCGGGCGAACGCGCTGGCGAGCAGGCCGAGCGCCATGCCGAGGAGCGCGTCCAGCACGGAGACCAGGATCAGCGAGCCGAGCGAGCCGTTCAGGTCGAGGCCGAGCCAGGTCAGCGAGATCACCAGCACGACGCCGACCTGCACCAGCGCGATCAGGCCGAACGCCAGGGCGTAGCCGAGCAGCAGGTCGAGCTTGCCGAGCGGCATGGTCATCAGCCGTTCCAGGGTGCCGCTCGCCCGCTCGCGGAGCGTGGCGACGCTGGTCACGACGAACATGACGGTGAACGGGAACAGGCCGAGCAGCATCGGCCCGATCCGGTCGAAGAGCATCGGCTCGTCGAACACGTACCGCAGCAGGATCATCAGCAGGGCCGGCACGCCGATCAGCAGCGCGAGGGTGCGGTGGTCGTGCTTGAGCTGCGCCAGGATGCGCCGCATCGTGGCGAGCGTGATCGCGAGGCTCATGTCGGGCTCCCCGCCTTCTCGGCGATGAGGTGGAGGAAGGCTTTTTCGAGATCGGACGTGCCGGTGCGGGAGCGCAGGCCGTCCGGTGTGCCGTCGGCGAGGATGCGGCCCTCGCGCATCAGGAGGAGCCGGTCGGTGCGGCCGGCCTCGTCCATGACGTGGCTGGACACGACGAGCGTGGCGCCGTCGTCGGCCAGTTCGCGGAACATCTCCCACAGCTCCTGGCGCAGCACCGGGTCGAGGCCCACGGTCGGCTCGTCCAGGACGAGCACTTCGGGGGCGCCGAGCAGCGCGACGGCGAGGTTGGTGCGGCTGAGCTGCCCGCCGGACAGCGTCGCCGCGATCTGGTCGCGGCTCGACCCGAGCCCGACCTCGTCGATGACGCGGGCCACGTCGGTGCGCGGCGCGCCCAGGACGGACGCGAAGTAGCGCAGGTTCTCGGCGACGGTCAGGTCTGCGTACACGGCCGGTGTCTGCGTCGCGTATCCGACGCGCCGCCGCAGGCCGGCCGATCCGGCGTCCTCGCCGAGGACTGTCACCGCTCCGCTTTCGACGATCTGGACGCCGACCAAGGCCCTCATCAGGGTGGTCTTCCCGCAGCCGCTCGGGCCGAGCAGTCCCACGACCGAGCCGCGCGGCACGTCGAAGGTGACCCCGTGCAGCACCTCGCGGCCGCCGCGGACGACCCGCAGGTCCCGCACGGTCACCGCCGGACTGGAACTCATCATGTGTTGAATTTATGCGGACACAAAGGTGCGGTCAAGGGGATCGCGGGTTCTGGATAGCGGGGATTCCTCGGCTCAGGAGGAGAGGTAGCGCTGCAGGGTGGGGGCGACCAGCCCGACCAGTTCCTCCTCCGACGCGGAGGCCATCGGCTCGATCCGCAGCACGTAACGCAGGATCATGATGCCGATCATCTGGCCGGCCGCCGCCTGGATGGCCAGCCAGGGCGCATCCGTGGCCTGCTTGGCCCGCCCGAACAGGGCGGACGCGATGAACTCGCGCATCAGCGCCGCCGCGCGCTCGTTCGTCATCGCCGAACGGAGCATGGCGAGCAGCGGCGCGCGGCGCTCCTCGTCGTGCCACACGTCGAGGAACGTGTGGACCATCGCCTCGCCGAGCCGCTCCCTCGGGTAGGACATGATGCGCGGCAGCAGGACGGACGGGTCCATCGGGAAGCGCATCGCCTCGACGAACACGCCCTCCTTGTTTCCGAAGAAATGGTGGACGAGGGCGGGGTCGACCCCGGCGGCGCGGGCGATGGCGCGCAGCGAGACGCCGTCGTAGCCCTTCTCGGCGAACAGGTCGCGCGCCTCGGCGATGATCTTCTCGCGGGTCTCGGTCGGGCCGGGACGCCTCCCCGGGCCCCGCGACACACCCGGAGCGGTCACCTGACGCCCCGGCGGGTGACCTCTCCGGCCGAGGTGACCTCCCAGGTGTGGGGAGCCGCGGCGAGATGCAGGCGGGCGAACGCCAGCGCCTCGGCGAGGTCCTCCACCCGCTCGACGCGGCTGGACGCGCGGCGCGTGTTGATCTCCAGGACGATGTGCCCGCGGAAGCCGTCCTCGGCGAGGTTCTCCAGCAGCGCCCCGCACGGCTGGTTGCCCCGGCCGGGCACGAGATGCTCGTCCTTGTTGGTGATGCCTATGCCGTCGGCGAGGTGGATGTGCCGCAGCCGGTCGCCGAGGCTTCCCGTCATGTCGAGGGCGTCGGAACCGGAGACGGCGGTGTGGGACAGGTCGATCGTCACGTACGGGAAGTCCTGGTCGACGGGATTCCAGTCGGGCAGGTACATGCCCGCTTCGGCGCCCCGCGCCTTGAGCGGAAACATGTTCTCGACCGCGAACAGCACGTCCGTCTCGTCCTGCATGCGGGCGAGGCCCTCAACGAACTCCTTGGCGTAGTCGCGCTGCCACCGGAACGGCGGGTGGACGACGACGACCTCCGCGCCCAGTTCCTCGGCGACCTCCTTGGAGCGGACCAGCTTGCCCCAGGGCTCACGTCCCCAGACCCGCTGGGTGAGCAGCAGGCAGGGCGCGTGAATCGACTTGATGGGCACCTGGTGGTAGTCCGACAGCCGGCGCAGGACGTTCAGGTCCTGGGACGAGGCGTCCATGGAGACCATGACCTCGATGCCGTCGTAACCCAGCAGCGCGGCGATCTCGAACGCGCTCGGTACCTTCTCCGGGTACACCGAGGCGGTGGAGAGTGTGATCGGCGCGTCCGGTACGCGGAGGGCCGGTGATGAGACGCCGTTGTGCTGCGGAGTCAAGGCTTCCTCGCCAGGAATGGTCGCTAGGTGATGGTCGTAGGTGACGTTCACAGGGGCGATGTACGCAAGGAAAGCCTATGCGGCCACGCCGGTGATGAAACCCTCGCCCCACGTGATCCTGCTTGCTCTCCGAGCCGGGTGGCTACCCTCGGTTTCCGTGGCCGAGATCGCCCGGGGCGCCGTGCCGAGCCCCAACATCTGGAACTCTCCCCAGATCTACGAGTTGGAGAACCGTGCCGTCGATCCCGACGGCGTCCTCGCGGAGGCGATGCGCGCCATCCGTCCGTGGAAGGGGGCCGACGTCCTGGACCTCGGCTGCGGCACCGGCTACCACCTGCCGTTCTTCGCCGGGGACGCGAACCGGGTGATCGGCGTGGAGCCGCACGCGGGCCTGGCCTCGGCGGCCGCGCGCCGGACACGGGATCTGCCCAACGTCACCGTTCGTGTCGGCGCCGCCCAGTCGCTGCCGATTCCGGACGCCTCGGTCGACGTCGTCCACGTCCGCTGGGCGTACTTCTTCGGCCCGGGCTGCGAGCCGGGCCTCGCCGAACTCGACCGGGTCGTCCGGCGCGGCGGCGCGGTGTTCATCATCGACAACGACGCCACGCGGTCCACGTTCGGCCGCTGGTTCCGGGGGAGCCTGCCGGAGTACGACCCCGAGGCCGTGGAGCGCTTCTGGACGCGGCGCGGCTTCGCCCGCGAGCCGCTGATGATCCGGTGGTCGTTCGAAAGCCGGGACGATCTCGCGGCCGTCCTGCGGATCGAGTTCCCACCCGACGTCGCCGACGCCTGCCTGCGCGAGCAGGACGGAAGGGCGGCGCCGCTTGAGGTGGACTATGCCGTTAATTTGTGGTGGCGTTGCCCCTGAAGTTACTGACTGGTCGGTCATTGCAGCAACGGGAGGAGCGGACCATGGGCCGTGCCACCAGGATGAGCCGTGTCGCTCTCGAAGGGACGACCTCCCGGAGCCGGGGCGCCGCCCATGGGAGCCTCCGCGGCCTTCTGGCCGCCGCCGCGCTCGGCGCGGCCGGCGCCGGAGCCGGACTGGCCGTCCAGCGCCGTGCGATGCGCCGCCTGCAACTGCGCCCCGACCCCTTCGCCGGTGAGCCGTTCGGGTCGCTGCGCGGCCGTCCCGTCCCCGTCCGCGCCGACGACGGCACCCGCCTGTACGCCGAGATCGACGGCGACGACCGCACCGACCTCGCCGTCGTGTTCTGCCACGGCTGGACGCTCACCCAGGACTCGTGGCATTTCCAGCGCAAGGCCCTGCGCGGCCTCGGCCGCCTCGTCTTCTGGGACCACCGCGGCCACGGCCGCTCCGACGGCGGCGCCCGCGAGGGCTACGCGATCCCCCGGCTGGCCTCCGACCTCGCCGCCGTGATCGACGCGACCGTCCCCGCGGACACGCCCGTCGTCCTCGTCGGCCACTCCATGGGCGGCATGACCATCCTGCGCTACGCCGACGAGAACCCCGGCCTGGCCGGACGCAAGATCGTCGCCACCGGGCTGCTGTGCACGTCGTCCGGCGGCCTCGGCGAGGTCACGCTCGGCATGCCGGCGCTGCTGGCGCGCACCGGCCACCGCCTCGTCCCCCGCGCCCTCGGCGCGCTCGGCGCGGGCTCCGGCGCCATCGAGAAGGTGCGCCACCTCAGCCGGGACTCCGCCACCCTCATCGAGGACCGGGTCGCGTTCGGCCCCGACGCCAGCCCGGCGGCCGTCGCGTTCGCCGAGCAGATGATGGCCGAGACCCGGATGGACGCCTTCGCCGACTACCTCCGCTCGATGATCACCCTCGACCTGATCAGCGACTGCTCGTCGCTCACCGGCGCCGACAACCTGGTCATCGGCGCGGAGAACGACATGCTCACCCCCGTCGAGCACAGCCTCAAGATCGCCGGTTGTGTCCCCGGCTCCCGGCTGGAGGTCGTCCCGTCCGCCGGCCACATGGCGATGATGGAGCGTCCCAGCAGCGTCTCCGACCACCTCGGCGACCTGATCGAACGCGCCCGCAAGTCGCTCGCCTCCTGACCGCGGCTGTCACACGTGACCTCTACGCTTTCGGCGCATGGCGAAGGCTAAGACTGCGAAGGCGACCTACCGCTGCTCCGAGTGCGGCTGGCAGACGTCCAAATGGGTGGGGCGCTGCGGCGAGTGCCAGACGTGGGGGACGGTCACCGAGGCGGCGTCCGCGACGCCGGCGCGGGTCGTGGCGGCCGGGCCGGTCAGCGCGCCGGCGCGTCCGATCGGGCAGGTGGACGTGCGGTCCGCGCAGACGAGGCCCACCGGCCTGGACGAGCTCGACCGGGTCCTCGGCGGCGGCATCGTACCCGGGGCCGTGCTGCTGCTGGCGGGCGAGCCGGGCATCGGCAAGTCGACGCTGCTGCTGGAGGTCGCCGCACTGGCGTCGACGCAGTCGGGCGTTCCCACACCGCGCGAGCCGGCCGAGTCGGATCAGGCGCAGTCGGATCAGGCGCAGTCGAATCAGGCGCAGTCGGGTCGGGCCGCCAAGCCGGACAACGGGAACGTGCTCTACGTCACGGGCGAGGAGTCGGCGGAGCAGGTGCGGCTGCGCGCCGACCGCGTCGGGGCGATCACCGACAAGCTCTACTTGGCGGCGGAGTCGGAACTGTCCGCCATTCTCGGCCACATCGACACGGTGAAGCCGGGGCTGCTGGTGGTCGACTCCATCCAGACGATCGGCACGTCCGAGGCGGACGGGGCCCCCGGCGGCGTCACCCAGATCCGGGAGGTCGCCGCCAACCTCATCCGCGTCGCCAAGGAACGCGGCATCACCGTCGTGCTCGTCGGCCACGTCACCAAGGAGGGCGCGATCGCCGGGCCGCGTCTCCTGGAACACCTCGTCGACGTCGTCCTGTACTTCGAAGGCGACCGGCACTCGCGGCTCCGCATGATCCGCGCCGTGAAGAACCGCTACGGGCCGACCGACGAACTCGGCTGCTTCGACCTGTCCGAGGTCGGCATCGTCGGCCTGCCCGACCCGAGCGGGCTGTTCCTCACCCGGCGGGACGAGGCCGTCCCCGGCACCTGCGTGACCGTCACCCTGGAAGGCCGGCGCCCCCTGGTCGCCGAGGTGCAGTCGCTCGTCGCGAAATCGCACCTGCCGGCGCCGCGGCGCGCCACGTCCGGGTTGGACACCTCCCGCGTCGCGATGGTCCTCGCCGTCCTCGCCCAGCGCTGCAAGATCTCCATGCACGAGCAGGACGTCTACGTCTCCACGGTCGGCGGCGTGCGGCTCACCGAGACGTCCGTCGACCTGGCCCTCGCGCTCGCCGTCGCGGGCGCCTCCGTCGAGCAGGCGCTGTCGACCAGCCTGATCGCGCTCGGCGAGGTCGGGCTCGCGGGCGAGGTCCGCGTCGTGCCCGGCGTCCAGCGGCGGCTCGCCGAGGCCGCCCGGCTGGGGTTCAAGCACGCCGTCGTCCCCCGCGGCTCCCTCGAACTCGCCGACGGATCCCCGCTGAAACGCGCAGACCCGCAGCTCAGCAGCTATGAGGGCATGAAGGTCATGGAGGTCGACAGCCTGAAACAGGCCCTCCAAGTCTCCTTTACGGCGCCGTAACACGAGTCACGCCAGAGTATTACTCCACGGGACCCGCGCTTGCGACCTGGGGAGGAACCAGCGCGCGGCCCTCCTCGGTAAACTGACGCCGTCCAGCGACCTCCGGGGGTCAGGTGCCATCACACGACAAGGGTCATGACGAACGACGCCGCGCCACATTGGCCGCGGTGGCCCCGGGCACCCAGATCCGCGACGGACTCGAGCGGATCCTACGGGGCCACACCGGCGGCCTGATCGTGCTCGGCTACGACAAGACGGTCGAGGAAGTGTGCTCGGGCGGCTTCGAACTCGACGTCGAGTTCTCCGCCACCCGGCTGCGCGAGCTCGCCAAGATGGACGGCGCGATCGTCCTCGACGGCAGCCACAGCCGGATCGTCCGCGCCGCCGTCCACCTCGTGCCGGACTCGACCATCCCCACCGAGGAGTCGGGCACCCGCCACCGCACCGCGGAGCGCGTCGCCCGCCAGACCGTCTACCCGGTCATCTCGGTCAGCCAGTCGATGCACATCATCGCGCTGTACCTCGACGGCATCCGCTACGTCCTCGAAGACTCCGCGGCCATCCTCTCCAAGGCCAACCAGGCCCTCGCCACCCTTGAGCGGTACAAGCTGCGCCTGGACGAGGTGTCCGGGACGCTCTCCGCGCTGGAGATCGAGGACCTCGTCACCGTCCGGGACGTCAGCGCCGTCGTCCAGCGGCTGGAGATGGTGCGCCGCATCGCCGACGAGATCGAGGGCTACGTCGTCGAGCTCGGGACGGACGGCCGGCTGCTGTCCCTGCAGCTCGACGAACTCGTCTCCGGCGTCGACGTCGACCGGGAGCTGATCGTCCGGGACTACCCGTCCGACGACACCCGCGCCCGCGGCGTCGCCGCCATACTGTCCGCCCTGGACACGCTGTCGGCCAACGAGCTGCTCGACCTGTCCACCGTCGCCGAGGTGATGGGCTTCTCCGGCCCGGACGCCCTCGACCTGCCCGTCAGCCCCAAGGGCTTCCGGCTCCTCGCCAAGGTCCCCCGGCTGCCGAGCATGGTCATCGAACGCCTCGTCGAGCACTTCGGCAACCTGCAGAAGCTCCTGGCCGCCAGCATCGACGACCTCCAGGCCGTCGGCGGCGTCGGCGAATCCCGGGCCCGCAGCGTCCGCGAGGGCCTCTCCCGCCTGGCCGAATCCTCGATTCTGGAACGTTACGTATAGCCCGGATCGTCCGGCGGCCATGCGATCACCGTGGTGACGGCGGGCGCGTCGACGTGGGCGGGATCAGCGCAGGTGGAAGATCTGCTTCTTGGCCTTCTGGCCCTTGAGGCCGGCCACGTAGGTGCCGGGGCGGGCGGAGGTTCCGCCGTCGCAGCCGCGCTTGCGGTCCCAGGTGACGGTGTCGACGTAGGGGATGCCGCGCTTGAGGGTCGCCTTGGGCGAGCCGCCGGGGCGGCATTCGGCGGACGACCAGATGCCGTCCGAGCCGGACGTGATGCGGACGTCCAGCGAACCCGTGTCGAACGTGCAGGAGCCCTTCCCCGCGTTCACGACGGTGATCCGGAACTCCGGCCGCTCGGAACCCGCGTAGGCGGTTTCGGAGGCCGACAACGTGAAGACGAGGTTCTCGCTGTCGCAGGGGCCGCCGTCGTCCACCGGTTCCGGCTCCGGGGTGGTCGTCACGGTGACGGTCACCGTCGGCATCACGGTCGGCGGCGGAGGCGGACTCTTGCCCGAGACCGCGACCGCGTTCGCGTTCCGGACCGGTTCGTCCGCGTTGCCGGTGCAGGCCCAGGCCAGCATGCCGACGACGCCGAGCACCCCCGCCAGCGCGACCGCACGGCGCCGCCAGTACCGATCGAGTCCAGAATCGTCCGAGTCACGTTCAGTACTCGCCCCCATGCGGTCAGTATGCATTCAGCGATCCCGAAAGAGGGGACGACCCGCCGCGTGCCACAATGGCGCGCGCCATGAATCCCATCCTCCGGACGCCGCCCATCACGGCCTACACCGCCCCGATCCTCGACTGGTACGAGGCGAACGCCCGTGACCTCCCCTGGCGGGCGCCGGATGCGACTCCCTGGGGCGTCCTGGTCAGCGAGATCATGCTTCAGCAGACCCCGGTCTCCCGCGTCCTGCCCGTCTGGGACGCCTGGATGGCCCGCTGGCCCACGCCTGCCGCGCTGGCCGGCGAACCGTCCGGCGAGGCCGTCCGTGCGTGGGGGCGGCTCGGCTACCCGCGCCGCGCGCTGCGCCTGCACGAGAGCGCCCGCGCGATCACCGAACGTCACGGCGGCGAGGTCCCCTCGTCGCACGAGGACCTCCTGGCGCTCCCCGGCATCGGCGCCTACACCGCGGCGGCCGTCGCCAGTTTCGCGTTCGGGCAGCGCCACGCCGTCCTCGACACCAACGTGCGGCGCGTCCTGGCCCGGCTCCTCTCCGGCGAGGAGTATCCGCCGAAGTCGCAAACGAAGGCGGAGGTGAAACGCGCGGAGGACCTCCTCCCGGTCGATCCCCCGACCGCCGCCCGGTGGGCCGTCGCCGTCATGGAACTGGGCGCGCTCGTCTGCACCGCCCGCACACCCCGCTGCGCCGACTGCCCGGTGTCCGGCAAGTGCGCGTGGCGGCTGGCCGGCCGTCCCGCCTATGACGGGCCGCCGCGCCGAGGCCAGACGTACGCGGGAACCGACCGCCAGTGCCGGGGCCGCATCCTCGCCGTCCTCCGGGACGCCGAGGGCCCGGTGACGAAACCGGCCCTCGACGTCGTCTGGCCGGACGCCCTCCAACGCGAACGCGCCCTGGACGCCCTCATCGCCGACGGCCTGATCGACCCCCTGGACGACGGTCGCTACGCCCTGCCCACCTGATCAGGCGCGCCGGACACATGACGTGAACACGGCGTGTCACCATATGATCGGTGTGACGACGTAGGAGGATGTCATGGCTAGCGAAGCCGAGTTCATTCCCCCGTGGCTGCGCCCCCCACCCGAAGGCTGGACCGCCGAGCACCTGGATGAGCTCCCCCCCAACGCGCCACGCATGGAAATGATCGACGGAGCGCTCATCATGATGTCCCCCCAGACGAGTTTCCATAGCCGAGTGGTCCGGCGACTGGCCAACGCGCTGGAGGAGGCGGCGCCGGACACCGTCGGTGTAGAGACTGAGATGACCGTGAAGCTCGCGAGACGGCAACGGCCAGAACCCGACATCATCGCTTTCCGCCCGCAGATGGCCGACCCAGAACGTAGCCGGACCTACTACCAGCCGGAAGAGGTGGTCCTCGTCATCGAGGTCGTATCCCCGGAATCCGAGGAGCGCGATCGCGAGACCAAACGCATGAAGTATGCCAAGGCGGGGATCCAGCACTTCTGGCTCGTGGAGAACGAGAGCGGGAAGCCCGTGATCCACGTGATGGAACTCGGCACGACCGGTGCCTACGTGGAGACCGCGATCGAGCGTGAGCGGCTCAAGCTGGATGTTCCGTTCCCGATGGACATCGACGTCAAGGCGCTGAGCCGCTGAACCCGGTCGTTCAGCGAACCCGGTCATTCGGCGCGGAGGCGGGTGGGGGCGGCGGCGCGGGCGAGGAGGCGGCCCGACAGGGCCGTGACGGCGGCCGCGGCCGCCACCGCGAGAGCGACCATCAGCAGGGCTCGGCCGGCCATCCAGGCGAGCAGTGGCAGGTCCGGTTCCCCGAAGATGCCCGGCGTCATGCCGATCAGCGCGGCGAGGGCCGCGATCGCGCACACCGGAGTCGCCGCGATGAGCGTCTGGCGCAGGGCCGACCGGCGCAGCGACGCCACCGGTGCCCCGATCGCGGCCAGCGCCGCCATCGAGCGGCCGGCCTCCAGCAGCGTTTCGGCCCGGTGCACCACGAGCGCGGTGACCGCCACGAACAGGGCGAACAGCAGCGCGAGATAGGTCAGGCCGAAGCTGACCAGCCAGAACCGCTCGATGGACGTGTCCTCGGTGGTGGCGTACCGGACCACGTCCCACTCGACGACACCGGTGCCCGTGCCGAAGGCGACGACAAGGCCGACGACCGCCATGGCGCGTCCCCCGGCGCGGGGATCGGCCTCCAGGGCACGCGCCGCCAGAAGCGTCTCGGGTGTACGCGCCCAGCGGCCGGCCAGCCGGGCCGACTCCAGGACCACGCGGCTGGCCCCCGCCAGCACGCCGAGGATGGTGACGACGGCGCCGAGGAAGAACAGCGGCACCCCGACCTTGTCCACGTCCTGGGTGAACCCGCCCGCGACCATCAGCGGCATGCCGGCGGCGAGCGGGAGAACCGTGAACGCGGACGGCCGGGGACGCGACGCACGCCGGGCGACGCTCAGCGGCGAGACGACGACATGGCGGGACACCAGCAGGCTGACCATCACCGCGGCGGCCACCACCAGGGCCGGTACGAGCGGGACCGGCCAGGACGGGATCGCGTACCGCTCGGTATCGCGCACCCCGAGGGCGGCCATCGCCAACCGCTGCCCGGACACGTAGGCGATGCCCCCGACGACCGCCCCCGCGGTGCCGACGCGGAGGGCCTCGGCCACGCCGAGCAGCCGCACCTCCCTCGGTGTGGCACCGGCCAGCCGCAGCGCCGCGAGCCGCCGCTCCTGGGTGGCCTGCGCGACCCGCCCGGCCTGGTACAGCAGCGCCAGCACCGGGACGACGAGCAGCGCCAGCGCCAGCGCGGTGCCCGGCCGCAGGCCCTCCTCGCTGACCAGACCCGCCCACCGGGTCTGGGTCGTGCCCTGTATCAGCAGCAGGTTCACCGCACCGAGCAGGAAGAACGTGGCCAGCGCGGCGCCGGAGACCAGCAGCCGGCGCCGGCGCCGCTCGGCCCGGGACGTTCCGCGGGCCAGCATCGCGGCGACGGCGAACAGGACGCGCGCGGTCATCGGGTCACCGCCGGGACCTCGGCCACGATGCCGTCACGGACCACGACCTCGCGGTCGGCGAAGGCCGCGATCCGGTTATCGTGGGTCACCAGGACCACGGTGGTGCCGCGCTCCCGGGCCGTCGCGAGCAGCAGGCCGAGCACCGCCTCACCCGCGAGGCTGTCGAGCGCGCCGGTGGGCTCGTCGGCGAAGATCACCTTGGGTCCGTGGGCGAGCGCCCGGGCGAGGGCGACCCGCTGCGCCTGGCCGCCGGACATGTCGCCGGGCCGCAGGGGTGCGCAGTCGTCCACGCCGAGGCGGCCCAGCCAGTCCAGCGCGGCGGCGGACGCGTCCGCGCGGCCGAGCCCGCCGAACATCAGCGAGACGGCCACGTTCTCCGCGGCGGTCAGCTCCGGCACCAGCCCGCCGAACTGGAAGACGATGCCGAACGTCTCGCGCCGCAGGCGGGTCCGGGTGTCCTCGTCGAGCTCGTCGAGGCGGGTCTCGCCGTAGCGGATCTCGCCCTCGTCGGGGACGACGATCCCGGCCAGGCAGTGCAGCAGCGTGCTCTTGCCCGAGCCGCTCGGGCCGGACACCGCCACGATCTCTCCGGCGCCGACCGTCAGGGACGCGCCGCGCAGCGCCCGCGTCCGGCCGAACGTCTTGCTGACATCCCGCGCTTGAAGCAAAGGGCTCATCGGCTGATCTCCTCGGTCAGGTCGGCCAGGCGGTCCACGGCCAACTCCATCCACCGCAGGTCGGCGTCCAGGTGGAACAGGGCGTAGTCGGCGGCCAGAACGGCGGCGGCCGACGCGCCGGGGGCCGTCTTGGCGCGGGTCAGCTCACGCATCCGCTCCAGGTGTGCGGCGCGCTGGCGATCCAGGCCGGCGCGCGCGTCGCCGCCGGCCACCAGCGCCATGATCACCCGGGCGAACAGGATGCCGCCGGCGTAGGGCAGGGGCGGTTCCGTCTCCGCGAGCCACGCCCGCATCTTCTCGCCGCCCTTCGGGGTCAGCTCGTACAGCGTGCGTTCAGGCCCGCCCTCCCGGACGACCTCGGCGACGGCCACGAACCCGTCGCGTTCCAGACGCTGCAGCGTCGAGTAGACCTGCCCGTACGGCAGCGGCTTGGCCCCCGGCAGCCGCTCGTCGTGCTCGCGCTTGAGCTCGTACCCGTGCCTCGGCCGCTCGGCGAGCAGGGCCAGCAGGATCTGCGGAGTCGACATGCGGACGACTATACACTCAATGTATGTACTGAGTGAATAGTTATTGCCGCCGGCCGCCGGAAAATGGGAGGCACCGGGACCGTTCCGATCGGTACCGTGCCGCCGTGCGCGATCTGCTGAGCCTGCCCAAGACCCATCTCCACGTCCACCTGGAGAGCGCCGCCCGGTGGGCCACGCTCCGCGAGATAGGCGCGGCCAATGGCGTTGAGGTACCCGATGACATGGCCGCGTTCGGGAGTTTCGCCGCGTTCTTCGAGCAGAACGACCTCGTCCGCGCCTGCCTGCGCCGTCCCGGCGACTTCCGGAGGGTCGCCTACGAATTCTGCGAGGACGAGGCCGCACAGGGCACCCGGTACGCCGAGGTGTCGTTCACGGCCGCCGCCCACGGCGAGCGGCTGGGCGACCTCGACATGCCGCTGGCGGCCGTCCTGGAGGGCCTGGAGGCCGGGCAGGAGGCGTTCGGGATCGACTGCCGACTGCTCCTCGACCACTCCCGCCGCCGCTCCGTCGAACGCGCCTGGCGGACGCTCGACCTCGCGCGCCGCCATGACGGCGTGGTCGCGATCGGCCTCGCGGGCGACGAGGCCCACCCCGGCGACCCGTTCAACGACGTGTTCGCCGCCGCCCGCGACGCGGGTCTGCACGTCGTCCACCACGCGGGCGAGGGCGAGGGCCCGGCCAGCATCCGGCAGGCGCTCGGCCCCGGCCGCGCCGAACGACTCGGTCACGGCATCCGGATCCTGGACGACCCCGACCTCGTCGCCGAGGTCCGCGAACGCAGGATCCCCCTCGAAGTGTGCCCGTCCTCGAACGTCGCCCTGGGCTTCGCCGCCTCCCTCGACGACCACCCCCTCCCCCACCTCCGCGACGCGGGCCTGATCGTGACCCTCAACACCGACATCCCCGCCCTCATCGGCACGCCGCTCGCCACCGAGTACGCCCGCGTCCGCGATGCCTTCGGCTACGACGACACCGTCCTCGCCGACCTGGCCCACTCCGGCGTCGACGCATCCTTCGCCCCCACCGAAACCAGGACCCGCCTCCACCGCGAGATCAACGCCTGGCTGGGCCGGCCTTCCTGACCCCCGGCCATTCACCCCGGCGCCCAACCGCCCCGCGAACGCGTCAACCTCAGAGTTCGGTCAGGGGGCCGGCGCGGATCTCGCGGAGGAAGGGGTCGGAGTCGTCGCGCCATTGGGCCGGTGTGCGGACGACCGGGTGGACGGGGAGGCCGAGCCGGGCGGCGGCCTCCTGCGCGGCGTCATGGGCCACATCGCGGGCGATCTCGCCGATGACCAGGACCTCGACGTCGGCCGGCTGGTCGCCGGGGACGCCGTCGTAGCGGGCCGCCCAGGCACCGAACAGGTACACGTCCGCCCGGAGGCGCCCGAACTGCTCCGCCACCACCGCCGCGGGGCCGAACGTCAGCATCAGCAGCCGGGCGAGCGGGTCGTACATGGGGCTTGCGGTGTTGCGGGTGACCAGGCGGCCGGCCAGGGTGCGGCGCAGGAGAAGAACGTCCGCCCGCGCGAGCCGCTCCACTTCGCGCATCACGGACGCGAGGTCCGTGCGGAGCATCACGGCGAGGTCGAGCATCGACACCTCGCGTTCCGGGCCGAGCAGGAGGCGCGCGAGCAGCCGGCCCTGCAGGTATGAGCGGAAGATCGGGAGAGGCGCGGGTGCGCGGGACCGCACGTCCCGCAGAAATGCGTCGCCGACATGTTCCTCGCCCGCCGGGGCACGCATCGCGCGCCGCTCGAACCGCGCCGCCGAAGCCACCATGTTCGATCGCATGTTCGAATACTACGAGCCGGGTACGACGGTGAGCCAAAAACCGCACCCTGTGGATAACTGGCCAGGGCACCCATGCGGAAGGGCCCGCACCGGAACGAATCCGGTGCGGGCCCTTACGGTGGTCAGTCCTTGTTGAAGTTGACCGCGCCCTCGATGGGCGGCGGGCTGTCGGGGACCGTGTCCGGCTTCGGGACGCCCTTGAAAGTGAACTTGGCGGTCTCCGCCGTGCCCTCCTTGTTCTCAAGGTCGAAGCCCTCGGTGCCCACGATCACGATCTGACCGGGCTTGAGCTCGCTGAACAGGATCTTCTCGGACAGGCTGTCCTCGATCTCCCGCTGGATCGTACGGCGCAGCGGCCGGGCGCCGAGGACGGGGTCGTAGCCCTTCAGCGCCAGCAGGTCCTTGGCCTCCTGCCGCAGCTCGATGCCCATGTCGCGGTCCTTCAGCCGCTCGTCCACCTTGGCGATCATCAGGTCGACGATCTGGATGATCTCCCGCGGGGTGAGCTGGTGGAAGACGACGGTGTCGTCGACGCGGTTGAGGAACTCGGGGCGGAAGTGCTGCTTGAGCTCCTCCGACACCTTGGCCTTCATCCGGTCGTACGAGCCCTGCTCGTCGTTCTGACGGGCGAAGCCCATCGAGACGCCCTTGGAGATGTCCTTGGACCCCAGGTTCGTCGTCATGATGATGACGGTGTTCTTGAAGTCCACGACACGGCCCTGCGCGTCGGTGAGGCGGCCGTCCTCCAGGATCTGCAGCAGCGAGTTGAAGATGTCCTGGTGGGCCTTCTCGATCTCGTCGAACAGGACGACCGAGAACGGCTTGCGGCGGACCTTCTCGGTGAGCTGGCCGCCCTCCTCGTACCCGACGTAGCCGGGCGGGGAGCCGAACAGCCGCGACACGGTGTGCTTCTCCATGAACTCGGACATGTCGAGCTGGATCAGCGCGTCCTCGTCGCCGAACAGGAACTCCGCGAGCGTCTTGGACAGCTCGGTCTTACCGACGCCGGACGGGCCGGCGAAGATGAACGAGCCGCCGGGACGCTTGGGGTCCTTCAGGCCGGCGCGGGTACGCCGGATCGACTGCGAGAGGGCCCTTATGGCGTCCTCCTGGCCGATGACCCGCTTGTGGAGCTCGTCCTCCATGTTGAGGAGGCGGGTACTCTCCTCCTCGGTCAGCTTGAAGACCGGGATGCCGGTGGCGGTGGCGAGGACCTCGGCGATCAGCTCGTCGGTGACCTCGGCGACGACGTCCATGTCGCCGGCCTTCCACTCCTTCTCCCGCTGGGCCTTCTGGCCGAGGAGCTGCTTCTCGGAGTCGCGCAGCGCGGCGGCCTTCTCGAAGTCCTGCGCGTCGATCGCGGACTCCTTGTCGCGACGCACGTCGGCGATCTTCTCGTCGTACTCGCGCAGGTCCGGCGGGGCGGTCATCCGGCGGATGCGCATCCGCGAACCGGCCTCGTCGATCAGGTCGATCGCCTTGTCGGGCAGGAACCGGTCGCTGATGTAGCGGTCGGCGAGCTGCGCCGCGGCGACGAGCGCGCTGTCGGTGATCGACACACGGTGGTGCGCCTCGTAGCGGTCCCGCAGGCCCTTGAGGATCTCGATCGTGTGCGACAGCGACGGCTCGGCGACCTGGATCGGCTGGAAGCGGCGCTCGAGCGCGGCGTCCTTCTCCAGGTGCTTGCGGTACTCGTCCAGCGTCGTGGCGCCGATGGTCTGCAGTTCGCCGCGGGCCAGCATCGGCTTGAGGATGCTGGCGGCGTCGATCGCGCCCTCGGCGGCGCCCGCGCCGACCAGCGTGTGCAGCTCGTCGATGAACAGGATGATGTCGCCGCGGGTGCGGATCTCCTTGAGCACCTTCTTCAGGCGCTCTTCGAAGTCACCGCGGTACCGGGAGCCGGCGACCAGCGCGCCCAGGTCGAGGGTGTAGAGCTGCTTGTCCTTCAGCGTCTCGGGCACCTCGCCCTTGACGATCTTCTGCGCGAGGCCCTCGACGACGGCGGTCTTGCCGACGCCGGGCTCGCCCACGAGGACGGGGTTGTTCTTGGTGCGGCGGGACAGCACCTGCATGACCCGCTCGATCTCCTTGTCCCGGCCGATGACCGGGTCGAGCTTGCCCTCACGTGCGGCCTGCGTCAGGTTGCGGCCGAACTGGTCGAGCACAAGGGAGGTGGACGGAGCCGACTCCGAGGGACCGCCGGAGGCGGCCGGCTCCTTGCCCTGGTAACCGTGCAGCAACTGGATGACCTGCTGGCGCACACGGTTCAGGTCGGCGCCGAGCTTCACAAGGACCTGGGCGGCGACGCCCTCGCCCTCACGGATCAATCCGAGCAGGATGTGCTCGGTGCCGATGTAGTTGTGGCCGAGCTGTAGCGCCTCGCGCAGTGACAGCTCAAGGACCTTCTTGGCGCGCGGAGTGAACGGGATGTGGCCCGACGGCGCCTGCTGGCCCTGGCCGATGATCTCTTCGACCTGCTGGCGCACCGCTTCAAGGCTGATCCCGAGGCTCTCCAGAGCCTTGGCAGCGACACCCTCACCCTCGTGGATCAGACCCAGGAGGATGTGCTCGGTGCCGATGTAGTTGTGGTTGAGCATCCTGGCCTCTTCCTGAGCCAGGACGACAACGCGCCGCGCGCGGTCGGTGAACCTCTCGAACATCTCGTCGCTCCTCACAGAGCGGTTGGGCAGAGTCCGGAACGTCCGGAACTGTCCTTCCGCATGCTAGCCCGCCCCGAGGAGGCCACCCGGTGCACTCCCACCAGGAGACGTTCCCCAGCTATGCGCTGTTCAGTCTCATCCAACTACCGCGTCGGTGCGTCATGTTCCCGCTACGCCCCAAGCGAACGGGGGCCTTTTCGCAGGTCGGTCAAGGCGCGGGCCGAGAGTGCCGAATGGGGGTGGAGTTCCACCCGCGCGGCCTGTGTACCTCCCGGCGTGGACCGCGAACCGCGCGACCTCTACGCCGAAAGCGAACGGCCCGTCTCGCGAACGAGGACGGGCCGCCGACGGGCGAACCGGTCAGGTCGCCGCTTCGTACTGTTCGATCACATGGGCCGGGATCCGGCCGCGCTCATTGACCTTGATGCCATTGTTCTTGGCCCAGGCGCGGATCTCAGCACTGCGCTCGCGGCTGGACGCGCCGCGCTGCCGGCGCCTGCGCGTGGAAGTTCCCGCCTTGCGCGACTTCTCCACGAACGGCTGAAGAGAATCCCGCAGCTTCGCTGCGTTGGCGCCACTCAGGTCGATCTCGTAGGAGGCGCCGTCGATCGAGAACGCTACGGTCTCGTCCGCCTCGCCACCGTCGAGGTCGTCGACGAGAAGCACCTGAACCTTCTGTGCCATGGGGACAGACCCTTTCGGCTTGAGCAAACTGCATTCGGTCGACAAAGATATACCGAGAAGTCCGCCGATGACAATTCCGGCGCGGCCCGTGAATCCGGCGCGGCCCTTGAACCGGTACTGGCGGCGAAGTCGCCTTCCTGCCGTGACCGGGCGTAATCGGCACCGCCTGTTTCCGGCACGCCGCGGCGGCGCGGCGTGGGGGGGGGGGGGGGGGGGGGGGGGGTTTGGGGGGGGGGGGGGGCGGCGGGGGGGGGGGTTTGTGTTGGGAGGGGGGGGCGGCGGCCAACCCCCCCACCTCCCGCGGGGGCGGGGGTGAGGAGGGT